>CAZCJE010000050.1:0-22735 GCA_964498805.1 uncultured Thiothrix sp. | reverse complement strand
GTCCACGAATCAGGCGTGCTGTAGTAATCGCTCAGAAATTGTTTGACCGCAATTTGGCTGGCTTGTTTACCGCCCTCACTCGCGCTGACGCCATCGGCAATTACCACCGCAATGCCTTTGCTGTCTAAGGTGACATCTTTAGGGGTGATTGCGCCGTAAAAGTCATCATTATCCGGCTTCACACCAGCGATAGAACATTGCCCAAGGGTAATAGCGAGATTTTGCTGCATGGGAAATTCCGGGATAAAGCCCCTCACCCTAAGAGGAAAGGGGCTAAAAAGTGAAGGGTTATTACTTCAATTCAATCATTTGCACGGTGCCATCTGGCAGAACTTCGGTCATCACGCCGCCAGGTTCACGCAAGAAAAACGCTACAAATGCCAGTACCAGCAAGGCCGCACCACCAATGGTCATGAAGAAAATTTGTGGGTTAGTGGTGGCTAATACGGTTAAGAATACCACGCCCCCAACGTTACCGAACGCACCCGCCATACCAGCGATTTGCCCAGTTAGACGACGTTGAATCAATGGCACCATCGCATAAACCGCACCAGAACCGGCTTTAGAGAAGATACCACCTAACGTCGCCGCACCGATTACCATCAGGACTGACCATTCTTGATTAACCTGACCCAGCATCATGAAGCTCACACCGATACCCACGAACACGATTAACAGGGTAATTTTACGCCCGAATTTGTCGCTAATCAGACCGCCCATGGGGCGTGCAACCAAGTTAATGAACGCGTAAGAACCCGCCAGCATACCTGCAGTGACTTTATCCAAACCGAACATATCCACATAGAACATTGGCAACATGGAAACCACCGCCAATTCTGTACCGAATGTTACCATGTACGCCAAATCCAGAATCGCCACTTGGGTGAAAGAATAACGTTGTAGCTCTGGCACAGGTTCTTTAAGAATATGCTTGTTTAATTCCCAGATTTTCCACACTTGGAACAAGTAAGTAGCAGCCAAAATCCCATCAATAATGTTGACGGTTTCAACCGAAATCAAACCAGGGGCTAATTTACCCGCCAACATGGCTAATGCAGCGTACATAGGGATATTCATGATCATGTACAACACCAGGTCGAAACCGCTAGTGACTTCCAAAGCACCGGTTTTTTTCGGTTTGAAGTAAGTAGAACCTTTCGGGGTATTGCGTACGCGCCAGTAGTAGATCAAACCATAAACGATAGAGATAACACCTGTCACCATAACTGCTACGCGCCAGCCAAATTCTGCCCCAATAGTGGTCGCAATAATGGGTAATAACCAGGCGGCACCGGCAGAACCGAAGTTACCCCAACCACCGTAGATACCTTGAGCGATGCCGGTTTGACGTGCTGGGAACCATTCACTAATCAAACGGATACCAACCACGAAACCCGCCCCCACCATACCCGCTAACAAGCGCGTTAAAGCCAATTGCTCATAATCTTGCGACATAGCAAACAAGATACTGATAATCCCACCGAGGATCAAAATTCCCGCAAACATAATGCGTGGCCCTAAACGATCCACCATCATGCCCACGACAATACGCGCTGGGATGGTCAAAGCAATATTCAAAGTTAGCAATAACTTGGCTTGTAGATCCGTCAATTGTAACGATTCACGAATGAACGGCATGAGTGGCGCATGTGCAAACCACACCATAAAACTGACAAAAAACGCCAACCAACCTAAATGTAGGGTACGGATATTCGCCTTGGAAAAATCCAAGAGGTTAAACCGCTCAGTTTGCTTGTTATCCATTCAACCACCTCAAAACACAAACGCTAAAAACAAAAAAGCCCTGACACTGACCTCTCTGGTATGTTTTCGTACCAGAGAGATCGATGTCAGGGCTTCATTACCCGTCGTCAATTCACACAGACTTTGTGTGAGCTAAACAAACTTTGTATTAGTGCATTCGTCGTTAAATGCACGGCTGTTTGGCTAAATGCAATAAGAATGCCAAATCATACGTCAACACATAGACTAGGATAAGGCGTTAAACCACGCCAATCCTGACTTTGGCAGCATTTCCAATACTTTTATGGCAGCAACTAATGAAAAAAATTAGCGGTTTTCCTTCCCCATCTAATCTTTGCGACCTGATGCAATGCATCATTAAGGAAAACCTTGAAAACTTTTGGTGCACAAGATCAATAGCTGTGTTTTATTAAATTCAATATCTTATTGTTTTTGAATTAGAAAATTATCTGGCATATACATTGCATTAAAATAAGTGAACACAGTCAACGGCGACTGTTGTTTCATGAAGTGACTCCTCCTCCACCGTGCGACTTAGTACGGATGTTTTGGGTAAAGATGCCCTGACGCTGGTTGGTTCCTCTCCTCCCCACCCAGTGTCAGGGCTTTTTTTGTTTATCTTCTGCTATGGAATGAGGGTACTGGCAGGTTTTAGGTCAAGTGTCCGAGCAATACTGCAGGGTCAACCGGCTTAACCAAATGGACATCAAAACCCGCAGCTAAACTTCGTTGTCGGTCTTCTTGGGCGGCATAACCAGTAACAGCAATCAGGCGAGCCACCGCCGTTTCCGGGTTGCGGCGTAAGGTACGGGCTACATCAAAGCCATCCATCTCCGGTAATCCGATATCACAAAGTACAATATCTGGCCGTAAAGTCTCAGCCGCTTTTACGCCTTCAAGCCCTGTAAACGCAACTGTTACTTCATAACCACAAAGTTCAAGGAGAATGCGTAGACTTTCAGCTGCATCACGGTTGTCCTCAACAACGAGAATACGAATGTGTGTTTTGGTTAAGGTAGGTTCGGTATTCGCTGATAACTCTGATTCGCAGGCTAATCTAATGGTGACCTGAGTCCCACACCCACTGCCTTCGCTAGTAGCCTCAATAGTTCCATTATGCAGTTCAAGCAAACCTTTGGCGACTGCCAACCCTAGCCCTAAGCCACCCCGGCTACGGTCTAATGAACGGTCCGCTTGGGCAAAGGTTTCAAAAATATGCGGAAGTATGTCCACTTCAATACCAATCCCTGTATCACGGACGACAATAACGGCTTGTTGTTCCTGCGTATCCACCGTCAGGCAAATCGTTACCGTACCACCATTTGGGGTAAATTTTTTTGCATTGTCCAGCACATTTCCTAATACCTGTGCAAGCCGCGTCGAATCACCTTTCACCCAAACAGGCATCTGTGGCAACTGCATATCTAGCCTCAATCCGGCCGTGTTGAGCAACCCCCGACGATCCTCGGCGCTCTGGCGGATTAATCGAGTGAGATCAAGTCGCTCCTGGTGGAGTGTGATCTTACCCTGAGTAATACGAGACACATCCAACAAGTCATCAACAATCTGAGCCAGATGCCGCACCTGTCGCTCCATCATCTGTTGGGCACGTTCTGTTGTTACCGCTTCATCCGGATGCAAGCGCAAGATATGTAGGGCATTACGAATGGGAGCAAGAGGATTGCGTAACTCGTGCGCCAACATGGCCAGAAACCTGTCTTTGCGTCGATTAGCTTCCATCAAGGACTCTATCAGTTGAACATTAGCCATAGCCACCGATGCTGAATCACCAATGGCTTGCATAATCTCCAGTTCCTTGTCGCTAGCCTGATGATAGTCAGCCCAGTAAGCCCCGATCGCCCCAATGGGGTCATCCGAACGAATAGGAACCATAGCCAAGCTTTTAACAAAAGTCGGCCGGTAAGCCTCATACGGAATACGTGGGTCAGCATAAATATCAGAGATGACAACCTGTTCGCGGTGTAACATACACCAGCCAGAAATACAGGATTTCATGGGAAAACGATGCCCTTTCCAAAGAGGGGCCATAGCATTCTCTTCAGCGTAGTAACATAAGTCCCCATCACGTAAGACGACCGTCACACCATCAGCCCCTGTCAGATTCCGCGCTATTTCGCGCAGTACCACCATGACCGATTCTAAGTCACGACAGCAGGAAAGCTGTTGCACTGCCCGAATGAATTCAGAGTGAAAGGTCATCATCGTATTAACCTCTTGAGCACTTCTGTACGACTTTTTCTGCCGAACTTTAAAACATTTATATTAGGTTATCTTTAAGAGGTTATGTGATGTGCAATCATTTGGCAAACAGCTAGGATTCGAGTAGGGATACTCCAAGGTATTTCACGGGGATTTTCCAGCTAGGGCAGTATCATGGGATACACAGTAAGAAACGCTGAAGTTGCGCTAAGGATAAGGTCAGAGCAAGTCGGAATGCCTACCAAGTGATAGGACTACGGGAATAACAATAGACTGTAAAAATAACCATGCCAGTACAAACAATGAATTAAATATCAATGCTTACATGGCATGGTTATATTGAGTTAGGAAAAAAGTTTAGCTGCATTTCAGGGCACTACGTAATTCATTCAGTTTTGTTTGTAGGTTAACGCGTTGAGTCGATAAAGACATGCCGTTAATCAAGGTGTCCATCACGGTGATTTCGCGGTTTATGGCATCCAGTTTAGCAGTATTTTTCTCACAAGTCGGCAGGGATACGGGTGTAGGAACAGATACACCGCATTTTACTGGGCCAGCATAATTACCTGTAAAGGCATTACCTCCTAACCAGCCAACATTGGTAAATTCATTACCAGGGTTAGTATGCACAGAATTGGGTAATTGGCTAAAAGGGTCACTATTTTCCAACAGTTTGATACCTGCCACGCAACCAGAAGAGCTGGTGAAAGAAAAAATACGTTGCTCTTTACCTGCCTGCCAACCAAATACAGGCGGTTTGCTACCACTGTACAGTAGCCCAAATGATAGGTAATCCGCGGTGAGATTTTCGCGAGGTGCATCAACCCGTGAATGGTTGATCCAAGTAATACCTTTTACTGCACTGTTTACATTATTGATGACAAAACGTTTGCTGCCGGTTAGGTGAGGAACTACTAGACTGACTTGTGCGGATAGCACCATATCAGGGGATGGTAATGAATCTGGGGTCATATAGACGACATATTCATTGCTACTGGCTTCATGGCTAATGCGAAACTGGACCCCAGCAACGCAGGGAATACTGGTGGTCAGAGCCAGTGTGATAAAAGCAGCGCGTATGGAGGTGGAGATGTTCATGGCATAACTCCTTACTGTTTTATTAGAGCTTGTTATCGATTGCCGACAAACCCACTTTACATAGGAGCCGTTAATAAAAGGTTGGTAACCAAGCATTTGTTAACCAACTTTTTCTTTACCTTAGTCAAGCTAAACGCGTTATTTTAACTAATCAGCTTTTTGGTATTACCAGTTTTTTACAGTAAAAACATAATCAAATAACTGTTTTTAAATAAAAAATAGCTTTATCGGCTAAACTTGACCTTTCGTAAATAAATAAACAAGAATCCCTAGTCTAACCATGGTTTTAGGCCTGTACAGTGGTCAAACTCCCCACTGTCAGTATTGCGGATGCGCGAGGGAAGAAGAATGATAACAACCAACATTGATGTTGACCTATTTTTGCGTTACACCCGAACAGCAAAAAAACTGAAAGATTTCTGTGCAGGTGTTTCTGTCACTTCTGACCTAGTTCCTGCTTACATATTAAGGTCTTGGCAACGTAGTCCCTCGTTGGCTTCGCTCCAACACACCTCCCTGCCGCGTTATGATGAATGCACGACCCAACTAGCTTGGAAAAATTCTCCGCTTTATCAGGCAACGACTACCGAACTGGCGAATATTGTTCACTTAGGGGAAGAAAACTCGCTTGTTGCGACGTTGACGGATTCTCAAGGCACTTTGCTATGGACAACTGCTAGCCAAGCTATGCAAACCTTTACACAGAACATCCATTTTTTGCCAGGAACCCATTGGTCAGAAGCCCATACCGGAACGAATGCTATTGCCATTGCTTTAGTAGAACGACAACCCTGTACAGTGTTTGCTTCGGAACACCTATTACCAGCATGGCAGAATGTCGTTTGCTACGCCGCCCCCATTATCCATCCGCAATCCAACCAACTCTTAGGTGTATTAGCGATAGCAACTCACTGGCTGCAGCACATTTCTATCAATGAGTCGGCAGTTACCCATTTAGCGGCCCGTATTGCCCAACACCTTCCCGCCTATTTGTCTAAAGCAGAACTGGAAATACATGCATTGGGGCAAGCTAGAGTGTTTTTCAGAGGTAAGCCTTTGCATCTGTATTTTCGTCAACTGGAACTTATCTGCATTCTAGCCTTACATCCGCAGGGGTTAACGTTGGAAAACTTACATACAGCTTTGTATGGCGACACTGCGATTGCTTCAACGGCTACTAAAACCATGCTGACACAACTGCGTCATCTACTAGACGGACAAATCAGCTATTGCCCGTACCGTCTGTTAGTGCCGGTATGGGCAGATTTCATCGAATTAGCCACTTGTCTGCGTCAACGCTGTATGGCTAATACCCTCAAGCTTTACCAGGGCGCATTATTGCCGATGTCAGAATCTCCACTGATTGAGGAATGGCGTAACCATATTGATGCTGAGATGGACGCGTTATTAAACACTTGTGAAAGCCCACAGTTTTTGCTTGACCATGCCGACAATCTCTTGAGTACGCCATTAGTGCGGGAACGCTTACTAGCGTTATTAGGTTAAAAAATTAGCATTTTTACTCGCCTTTGCCATCAAGGCTGCAATACAGGTACGCCACTCAATGATTTCAGGCGAGACAGAATGAATCAATAATTCACCCCGATATAACTGGCGGGCAGTTGCTATGTCATGTTTGCTAATGGCATGCCACAATTCCATAAAATCGGTCCAAACCGATACCAGCAGACGATAGGGGCGCGAACTAAGGCGACCATCCAGCAAATGCCGTAAATGAGAGAGTTCAGCCTTTAGAGTTGAGGTAGAAACTTTTCCATCACCATATAAAGCAGCATGACAAGCTTCTAAGGTTAGGCCTGTTTGCTTAAGGCTGAGAATACAGAGGATTTCGATCATTCGCGGTGTCAAGTGTATAGGCTTGCCGCGAAACCGCACCATTGGCTGCCCTAAGGCATGAATTTCCAGTTCGGCTTGGGGTAAAGGGCGAGGTAAATGTTTAGCAATCTCTACAGCCAGCGATGAAACTGCAGCCTCGCCTGTAGGCGTATGGCGTTTCCAATGAGAACCAATACTAATGGTTCCATGCAACTCCCCGGTTTGCGGGTGCAAAATTGGAGCGGAATAGCAGGTCCATTCATTGAGAAAAGCTAAGTAATGTTCGCCCGCAAAAACAGTAGCAGGACGATGTGAACCAATAGCCAGACTAATGCTAGTGGTGCCCATCGATGCCTCATCCCAATGACCACCGGGAACCGCATTGCAGCGCTCCGCCGAAGCTTGCAGGGTTTTGCTGGCACAGGTCCAGAGCATTTTGCCCCTATGGTCACCTAGGACGACGACTAAATTGCTTTGTTGGGCCAGTTGCGACAGCTGGGATAGGGAAGATTGAGCGGCAGGTCGTAAAGGTGAGACGGCCCAGTGTTGCTGGGCCTCGTATTCATCCTCCCGTGGAGCACAATCCTGACTGCTGGGGATATGATGATTGTTAGCACAGCGTTGCCAGGAATGCACAATAGGCTCAGCTACTGATGATAGGATTGCCGGTATCGCGGCTTCGCTTAATATCTGTTCTTTTAGAATCTCCGTTTGTTGGTAACGCTGTACCAAATCGGATGTTTTTGTTGTTCCGATAATCACTGCGACGTTCTCCATAGCTAACCATCTGTTTATTGTTAAAATCTTGTATATAAGAATGATGGTTGATTCAGTTTATGGACAGTTAAGGGTAGTTGCAAGAGCTGTTTTATTGTGAAGATTCCCTTATTTCTCAACGCTCTATTTCAGTGCAACCCACCATACTCATGCCCTAATATATTGCCTATTTATGCTTTATTTATCCCTTTTTTGACTCATTTACCTAGTGCAGGATAAGCACCACAGTCAGGGGTAAGCGATTCCATCATTTCTGGCATAAACCTTGCATTGTTTTTTCTCATACGCTGCCACCCGGTCAACGGCGACCACTCGCAGCCTTGTTACGCACTGTAGCGTAACACTCTACATACGGGTAACGAAGCCCTGAACCTCTGTGCCTTTGCTGGCCTTGAGGTTCAGGGCTTTTTTGTTTTCAGGAGAAACAAAATGCTGAAAGAAAATCTGGTTCTGATCGGCAATGGTATGGCAGGCATTCGCACCTTAGAAGAATTGCTCAAGCTCGACCCGGATCAGTACAATATTACTGTATTTGGTGACGAACCTTACGGTAACTATAACCGCATCATGCTATCGCCGGTCTTAGCCAGCGAAAAAACCATTGAACAAATCATACTTAATGATGAGCAATGGTATGCCGATCATGCCATTACCCTGCATAAGGGTAAAAAAGTTGAAAGCATTAACCGCGCTCGCCAAACCGTAACCGCTACTGATGGTACGACTGTCCCTTATGATCGTCTGATGATTGCTACGGGTTCTGTACCGTTCATACTTCCCATACCCGGTGCTGATAAACAAGGCGTGATTGGTTTCCGTGACATTAAAGATGTCGATATCATGCTAGATGCAGCCAAGCGTTATCGCAAAGCGGTGGTCATTGGCGGGGGCTTGTTAGGTCTGGAAGCTGCCAATGGCCTAATGAAACAGGGTATGGATGTCAGTGTGGTGCATTTGCTTGATACCTTGATGGAACGCCAACTGGATAAACCCGCCGCCAAAATGTTGCAGCAATCGTTGGAACAACGCGGCCTGAAATTCTTGTTGGAACGCAGTACCGCTGAGATTTTAGGTAATGAACGGGTTACTGGCTTGCGCTTTAAGGATGGTTCAGAAGTCGAGGCCGATTTAGTAGTGATGGCGGTCGGTATTAAACCGAATATTGCCTTGGGCAAAGCCAGTGGCCTGTATTGCGAACGCGGGATTGTCGTCAACGATACCCTGCAAACCATTACCGACCCGAAAATTTACGCGGTGGGCGAGTGCGTACAACATCGCGGTATTGCTTATGGCTTGGTCGCCCCTTTATTTGAACAAGCCAAAGTTGCTGCTAACCATTTGGCCAAACACGGTATTGCTCGCTATTTAGGTACTGTGACTTCTACCAAGCTCAAGGTGACCGGCATCGAGCTGTTTTCTGCCGGTGATTTTCTCGGCAATGACCAAACCGAAGAAATTGTTTTCAAAGATGCCGCTGCTGGAACCTATAAAAAGGTAGTCCTAGAAGACAATCGCATTAAAGGTGCAGTGCTGTATGGCGATACCGTCGACGGTAGCTGGTATTTCCAGCTGATGAAAGACGGCACTGATATTTCCGCTTTCCGTGATACGTTGCTGTTTGGGCAAGCGCATTTAGGCGATTCCGGGCATAACCCTGATACCAGAGTGGCTACGTTGCCTGATACCGCAGAAATCTGTGGCTGTAATGGCGTATGTAAAGGCGATATTGTTAAGGCGATTATTGAAAAAAAGTTATTTACGCTGGATGAGGTACGTGCCCATACCAAAGCCTCCGCATCCTGTGGTTCTTGTACCGGCTTGGTGGAATCGCTGCTGGCCCATACGGTAGGTGGTGAATACTCAACCACACCTAAAACCAAGCCCTTATGCAAATGCACTGATCATACCCACGATGAGATTCGCCGCTGCATTAGCCAATATAATCTGAAAACCATGCAGGCAGTGCGCGAACATTTTGAATGGAAAACCACAGATGGTTGCCCGTCTTGCCGCAATGCCCTCAACTATTACTTGTTATGCGCTTGGCCAGAGGAATATCAGGATGACCCGCAATCGCGTTTTATTAATGAACGCGCCCATGGCAATATCCAAAAAGACGGCACTTATTCGGTGGTACCGCGCATGTTCGGCGGCATGTGCACTGCTCAACAATTGCGGGCTATTGCCGATGTTGCTGACAAGTACCAAGTACCGGAAATGAAAGTGACGGGTGGCCAGCGCATTGATTTATTTGGTATCAAGAAAGAAAACCTTCCCGCCATGTGGAAAGATTTAACTGATGCCGGGTTTGTCTCTGGCCATGCTTACGCTAAAGGTTTACGCACGGTTAAAACCTGTATTGGCAGTACTTGGTGCCGCTTTGGCACACAGGATTCAAGTGGTTTAGGCGTCAAGCTGGAGGAATTGACCTGGGGTTCATGGATGCCACATAAATTCAAGATGGCGGTTTCAGGTTGCCCACGCAATTGTGCCGAAGCTACCATCAAGGATTTTGGCGTGGTGTGTGTGGATTCCGGTTATGAACTGCATATTGGTGGCAATGGCGGTATCAAGGTACGTGTGACCGACCTGCTGTGTAAAGTTTCCACCGAGGCCGAAGTGTTGGAATACAGTGGCGCTTTTGTGCAGCTTTATCGCGAAGATGCGCATTATCTGGAACGTACCGCCCCTTGGGTTGAACGGGTCGGTTTGGAGAAAATCAAAAAATTGGTGGTAGAGGATGCCGCTAATCGTCAAGCTTTATACGACCGCTTCCTGGTTTCCCAGCAAACTGCGCAAATTGACCCGTGGAAACAACGCGCCCAAGGGGTTGAAGCGCTTGAATTTACCCCAATTGCCATCGCCCCGTAAGGAATTGACTCATGAGCCAATGGATAGAAATCGTCGCCCTTGAACAAATTCCGCTACTCGGTGCGCGGGTGGTCAAAGCTCCCAACATGAATATTGCCGTTTTTCGCGGTAGCAATGATCAAGTTTATGCCATTCGGGATGCTTGCCCGCACAAAAATGGCCCGCTTTCCCAAGGCATTATGCACGGCAATACGGTCACGTGCCCATTGCATAACTGGAAAATCGATTTAACCAGCGGCCAAGCCCTTGCCCCGGATGAAGGTTGTACCAATATTTTTGCCGTCAAAGTCGAAAACGGTATGGTCTATTTGCAATTGCCATAAAGGGGCCGCTTATGCACACAACAAAAACTACCTGCCCCTATTGTGGGGTAGGCTGTGGTGTTCTGGTGCTCAAAGACGCCGATGGCCACATTAGGGTTAAACCTGACCCAGAACACCCGGCTAATCTAGGTCGCTTATGTTCGAAGGGAACAGCCTTAGCGGATACTTTGGATCATCCACAACGCCTGTTATACCCGGAAATTAATGATCAGCGAGTCTCATGGGATACAGCTATTACGACTATTGCTAGCCGTTTCCAGCAGATTATTGATGAACATGGCCGAGAAGCGATTGCTTTTTATGTCTCGGGTCAATTACTGACCGAAGATTATTATGTTGCCAATAAGTTCATGAAAGGCTGTATTGGCTCAGCGAATATTGATACCAACTCACGCTTGTGTATGTCTTCAGCAGTAGCAGCACATAAACGTGCTTTTGGTGAAGATTTAGTACCGTGTAGCTATGAGGATTTGGAACAAGCCGAGTTGCTGATATTGGTTGGAAGCAATACCGCTTGGTGTCACCCAGTGCTGTATCAACGCATGCTGAAGACCAAACAAGCTAATCCGGCCCTGAAAGTTATTACCATTGATCCACGCCGCACCCAAACGGCTGATATTGCCGACTTGCATCTAGGCTTAGCCCCCGGCACGGATACTGTGCTGTTCAATGGCTTATTGGCTTATTTAGATAGAAACGGTTATACCGATCATGAGTTTGTCGCCTATCATACCGAAGGCAGTAAACAGGCCGTGACTACCGCACAATTAAGCGCCGCCAATGTACAAGTGGTTGCGGATCACTGTCAGCTGGATGTGGAAGATGTCAGGCGCTTTTTTGATTGGTTTGCCACCACACCCAAGGTAATAACAGTATTTTCCCAAGGCATTAATCAGTCCTCAAGTGGTGTGGATAAAGGCAATGCCATTATCAACTGCCATCTGCTAACAGGGCGAATTGGTAAACCCGGTATGGGACCATTTTCGTTTACTGGTCAACCTAACGCCATGGGCGGACGTGAAGTTGGCGGCCTTGCCAATCAGTTAGCGGCGCATCTGGATATTGATGAGCCTGAACATCGCGCTTTGCTCCAACGCTTTTGGCAATCCCCCTCTATGGCACCAAAGGCAGGCCTTAAAGCCGTGGATCTGTTTGCTGCCATGGCAGAAGGCAAAATCAAAGCGGTTTGGATTATGGCGACTAATCCGCTGGTGAGTTTACCAGATACCGCTAAAGTACGTCGGGCGCTAGAAACCTGTGAGCTGGTGATTGTCTCGGATTGTGTCCGGCATACCGATACTCAGGAATTAGCGCATATTCGCTTGCCTGCGCTGACTTGGGGCGAACGGGATGGCACTGTTACTAATTCCGAACGCTGTATTTCCCGTCAGCGTCCTTTCCTATCAGCCCCTGCTGAAGCCCAACAAGATTGGCAAATATTAACTGCTGTGGCGCATAAGATGGGGTTTGCGCCACAGTTTCCCTATCAAAACGCTTATGACATTTTTCGTGAACATGTCGCACTGTCTGCATTTGCAAACGAAGGTGAGCGTTGTTTTAACCTACAAGGCTGGCAAGAGTTATCTGCGGATGAGTATGAGCAGCTGTCCCCAACCCGCTGGCCCGTTATGACTAAACAACAAGGCACTACCCGCTTGTTTACCGATGGGAAGTTTTTTACCCCTACCGGTAAGGCTCGCTTTATTGCTACCAAGCCACAAGCACCCCAATCAGCCCGCACGCTTCAATATCCATTTGTACTCAATACCGGGCGTATTCGTGATCAATGGCACACCATGACCCGCACGGGCTTTTCCCCACGCCTCTGTGCGCATATTGCTGAACCCTATATAGAAATGCATCCGTGTGATGCCCGGGAGCAAGGTTTACAAGATGGTAAACTCGCGCGCGTACATAATGCGCTCGGTAGTGTGCTACTGCGAGTTAAAACCACCCGCGCACAACAACGCGGTAGTTTATTCGCCCCTATTCATTGGAATAGGCAATTTGCCAGTAGCGGTACCATAAGTCAGCTGGTACCGGCTATTACGGACTCAATTTCCGGTCAACCAGAATCTAAACACGCGACGGTTACGCTTGAACCTATTGTATGGCAATGGCAGGGTTTTCTGATTTCACGGCGCAAACTGGCTTTGCCCACTGATTATTGGGTGGGTAGCCGCATTGCTCACGGTTGGTTGTATACCTTAGCGCATAATCAAATCGTGACAGATTGGCAAAGTTTTGCTCGTGATTTTTTATGCACGGAAACGACAGAATCCAATTGGATTGAATATGCCGATGTGAGCCGCAATACCTATCGCGCTGCCCGTTTTCAAGGGTCCAAGCTCGAAAGTTGTCTATTTACCAGTGCTAGTGCGCATTTATTACCGCATCAGGACTGGTTAATCAGCTTGTTTGCGCAAGAACAATTAACGGCCATTGATCGCGCGGCATTGCTAACCGGCAAACCGGCGGTCCCCACTGAAGATAAAGGGCGTACAGTCTGTGCTTGTTTTGGGGTAGGCGAAAAAACTATTCGCAAGCTGATTACAGAACAAGGAATAGACAGCGTGGAAGGTATTGGTCAGTGCGTGCAAGCAGGAACCAATTGCGGTTCCTGTCTACCCGAATTAAAGGTATTACTAGCTGATCGTTAACGCTTAAATTCCAAAGCCAAACCCGGTGCCGCTACATCACGCAGCTTGCCCGCGCGCCAAACGACTTGGCCATTGACCAAAGTAGCGGCAATACTGGAACGGAATTCATAACCATCAAACGGTGTCCAGCCACATTTGGATAGACTGGTAGCATGGGTGGCAAGGTTAGGCTTTTGCAGATCGACTAGCACCAAATCCGCCCAATAACCTTCACGAATATAACCACGCTCTTTGACATCAAATAGTTCAGCTACCGCATGACTGGTTTTCTCGACAATGAATTCTAAGCTGAAAATACCGTCATGATAATGTTCTAACACTGCCTGCAAAGCATGTTGCACTAAAGGCAAACCAGAGGGCGTTTTAAAATAGCTGCCGTTATGCTTTTCATCCCATGTATGCGGGGCATGATCAGTACCAATCACATCCAAACGTCCATCCAATAGACCTTGAATAATACCGGCGCGATCTTCGGCCGTTTTAATTGCGGGATTACACTTAATCAGTGAACCTTTGCTTGCGTAATCCTCATCGGAAAAATGCAGAAAATGTACACAGGCTTCAGCAGTAATACGCTTATCCTTAAGCGCCGCCTCACTAAACATTTCTGCTTCTTTAGCAGTAGAAATATGCAGGATATGCAAACGCGTACCACAACGCTTAGCCAGCTCTAATGCCAATGAAGAGGATTTATAACAGGCTGCTTCGCTACGGATGATCGGATGCAATGACATCGGGATAGCATCGCCATAAATACCGCGATAACTTTCCTCATTCTCCAGAATAGTTGGGGTATCTTCACAATGTGCCGCAACTAGCGTAGGGGCATGGGTAAACAACTGCTCAAGTACTTCCGGGTCATCCACCAACATATTGCCAGTAGAAGCTCCCATAAACACTTTCACCCCACAAGCATCTTTAGGATTCAGCGCTTTGATTGCTTCCAGATTGTCATTAGACGCCCCCAAATAAAAAGCAAAATTAGCAGCCGAACGTCCAGCTGCTAGCTGCTTTTTCTCTTTCAGGCGTTCAGAGGTCAGGGCATTAGGCACTGTATTGGGCATATCCATAAAACTGGTAATGCCACCTGCGACTGCCGCCCAACTTTCTGTCGCCATATCGCCTTTGTGAGTAAGGCCGGGTTCGCGAAAATGCACCTGATCATCAATCATGCCCGGCAATAAATGTCGCCCTTGAGCATCGAGAACCTCTACTCCCTCCCGCGAGAGTTCTTTGCCAATTGCTTCAATACGCCCATTACGGATTAACACATCATTCTGGGTAATTTGCCCTTCGTTAACCAATTGGGCATTAACAATCAATAATGAACTACTCATGGGAAGAGGCTCCTTGGAATCAGGAAAGTCGCTCAAGAATCAGGAAGGTATAGGGGTAAGGGTTTTTGGCATCCGCTGGGTAATTAATACGCTCCAGTTCACGCCATTCATAAGTAGTATAATCCGGGAAATAAGTATCGCCAGTCAAATCAGCATCAACCAGCGTTAAATAAAGACGATCCGCTTGGGGCAGAAACTGCTGGTAAATCTGTGCACCACCAATAATCATGATTTCAGAGCTATCCTGTACGGCTTGCAAAGCAGCCTCAAGAGACTCAACTCGTTCAGCCCCAACCGGTTCAAAACTACTAGAACGGGAGATGACCAAATTACGTCTCCCGGGCAAAGCCTTACCTATCGATTGCCAGGTTTTGCGTCCCATAATCACGGGTTTACCCAGTGTATTGCGCTTAAACCACGCCAGATCAGCCGGTAAATGCCAGGGCATGCGCCCCTCTTTGCCGATTACACGTTGCGGAGTCATAGCCACAATTAGGGACAACATGGCAATTACTTCACAACCCGCAAGGAAGGACGTGGCTTAGTGGGTTTAGGTGGCTCAGGTTCATCCTCAGGTTCTTCACTAATGGTTTCTGTAGCCGGTGCTTCAGCAGAGGATTGAGTCGGTACGGCTGTCAGGGATACGGCTGGCTTAACTGGCGGTTCTGCTTGATCAAGCGTAGCTGGCAGTTCCTCATCATACTCTTCTGGCGGAAACGACAATTGATCTTGCGTTTCACGCGAGTAAATAGCCATCACTGACCAAATAGGTAACCAGATGGAAAACGCTCTGCCACTAAAACGGGCATTAAAGCTAATCTCGTCATTTTTCATCATAAGATTATTGACCGCAGTCGGGCTAATATTCAGCACAATGCGGCCATCCTTGACGAATTGACGTGGCACACTGACCTGATTAGAACGAGCATCTACCAGAATGTGGGGTGTCATATTGTTATCGACAATCCACTCATAAAATGCACGTAACAAATAAGGGCGTTTGGGACTCATCTTCATGGGCGAATGGATTTCTCCACTTTACTCAGGGATTGTTGGAACGCCTCACGTGAAAATACGCGATCCATATAACGCAAGATAGGTTTACCCTGTTTTTCAGGGACATCAATACCGTATTTAGGCAAACGCCACAGAATCGGAGCAATGGTGCAATCCACCAGTGAAAATTCATCACTGAGGAAATAAGGTTTTACATCAAATACTTCCGCGGCTGATAACACACTTTCGCGCAGGATTTTACGAGCCTGTGTAGAAACCGCTTCTGTGCCATTTTCAATATCATTGACCAGTGAAAACCAATCTTTTTCAATCCGGAATAACGCCAAACGTGAATGAGCACGAGTGACTGGGTCGACCGGCATCAAAGGTGGATGCGGAAACCGTTCGTCCAGATATTCCATGATAATACGCGCATCATACAGGACTAGATCGCGGTCAATTAGGGTTGGCGTCGTGTTATAGGGGTTAAGTTCCGCCAAATCCTCTGGCTTATTATCAAGATTGATATTCAGAATATCGACCGTGATGTCTTTTTCGGCCAATACAATACGTACACGATGACTGTCTGCACAATCGGGTGCAGAGAATAATGTCATTACAGATCTGCGGCTGGAAAGCGAAGCCATAGACGCGGAACTCCCTATGCTGAAACAAAAAAGCCACTCTATTTTATACTAGAGTGGCTTGGAGGTGTTATACCGGAAATGGATTAATGGACATCCTTCCAGTATTCCTTCTTCAGCAAGTAGGCAACGCCTGCAAACAGAATCAGGAACAAGATGACACCAATACCATACAGCTTGCGGTGCAGCTGCGCAGGTTCGGATACATAAGTCAGGAACGCAGTGATATCGCGTGCGACTTTGTCATACTCAGTAGGATTCATACTACCTTGTTTGACCAGTTTCAGCTCACAATGCTCAGCCGCATGCTCACCCTCACCTTCTTTGGTACAAACCTTTTCCTGAATCCCTTGTAATTCCCACAGAACATGAGGCATACCGACATTCGGGAAAACAGTGTTGTTTACACCCATCGGACGGGTTTTATCCTTATAGAAGGATTTCAGGTAGGTGTAAATCCAGTCAGAACCGCGTACACGCGCATCTAGGGTTAGATCTGGCGGTGGAGCACCAAACCATTCAGCCGCATCTTTTTGAGAAATACCGTTTTTCATCAGCTCACCTACTTTAGTAGGTTCACCATCGGTACGGGTAAAAATCAGGTTTTTAGCCACTTGCTCTTCACTAACACCCATATCTTTAGCAATACGATTGTAGCGGCTGAAACCCAAAGAGTGACAACCCATACAATAGTTAGCAAAGTATTTGGCACCGTTTTGCAGGCTGGCCTGATTGTGAATATCAACATTGGCAGGCTCAAGCTCTGGACCTGCCTCATTCGCGTATGCACTGCCCGAAACAACCAGAGTGGAGGCAGCGAGTGCGAACATCACACTTGCAATAAATTTCTTCATATCTTTACACCTCAACCTGTAACGCGTTCTGGAACAGGCTTCTCTTGGTTGCAGCTCTTTTTCAAGCCGGGCAACAATAATGTCAGGGACAGATACAACACAGGCCAAATGAATTGAACCATCATCTGGTGTGTAGCATCAGGGTTGCCTGGGTTGTAACGGAATGTGAAGTCATACGCAACCACTGCAGCTAACAGAATACCAAACCACATAACGTATTTAGCTTTAGCTGGATTGCTATGAATAGCCATTACCGCAAAGAACATGAAATAAATCTGCGTCATGCGCACACCGAGTTCACCATAAGCTGGAGTTACCGGTACAACACCCAAATAACCTAAAGTCAGGAACACAACCGCAAACAAGATCAGGTTAACTTTGTGAGCAGTGGTACGATAACGCCATGATTTAATGGGGTTACGATCAATCCAAGGTAACAGGAACAGCATGATGATAGCTGTGAACATAGCTACTGTACCGCCAAATGGGTCAGGAATAGCACGCAGAACTGTATAGAATGGAGTGAAGTACCATACTGGCGCAATATGTAGCGGGGTTTTCAGGGCATTAGCTGGCTCAAAGTTTGGTGTTTCGAGGAAGTAACCACCACCATCTGGAGCGAAGAATACAATTGAAAAGAAACCAATCAGGAATACGACTACACCCAAAATATCTTTAACAGTGTAGTAAGGGTGGAATGGAATACCATCTGCAGGCGCAGTTTCACTCCATTGATTACCTTTAGGGCCTTTTTTGATTTCAACACCATCTGGGTTATTAGAACCGACAGCATGCAAAGCAACAATGTGCAGGAAAACCAGTGCTGGCAAAACCAGAGCAGGCAGGAAGAAGTGCAGACCGAAGAAACGGTTCAGGGTTGCATCACCCAAAACGAAGTCACCGCGAATCCAAGTAGACAGATCAGGACCAATCACAGGGATAGTGTTGAACAGATTGATGATAACCTGTGCACCCCAGAAAGACATTTGACCCCAAGGCAGCAAATAACCCATGAATGCGGTCGCCATCAATGCCAGATAAATCGCCATACCGATCAACCAGATCAGTTCACGTTTCCCTTTGTAAGAACCGTAGATCAGGCCGCGGAACATGTGCAGATAAACGACGATAAAGAAGGCAGAAGCACCAGTAGAGTGCATATAACGGATGAACCAACCACCCGGTACATCACGCATGATGTATTCAACGGAAGCAAACGCTAAACCAGTATCAGGTTTGTAATGGAAAGCCAAGAACAAACCGGACAAAATCTGGATAACCAGCACCAGCATCGCCAGTGAACCAAAGAAATACCAGAAGTTAAAGTTTTTTGGCGCATAGTATTCAGTCAAATGCGCTTTCATGGTTTCCATTAGCGGGAAGCGATCTTCGATCCAGCCAAGGACGCCAGTGTAATTATGGGCGGGACGCTCTGCCATTACGCTTTACCTCCGTCTTCACCGACCAGAATGGTATTATCATCTTTGAAGTAGTAAGGAGGCACTTCCAAGTTCGCGCCAGCTGGAACGTTTTTGAATACACGGCCAGCCAAATCGAAACGAGAACCGTGGCAAGGGCAATACCAACCACCTTTCCACGCAGCACCTAAATCTGCTGGACCCAGTTCAGGGCGGAATGTGGGAGAGCAACCTAAGTGGGTACAAATACCTACCAATACCAGATACTGTTCTTTACCTTCACGGGTACGAGCCAGATTTTTGGCGTACGCCGGTTGCTGCTTAATATTGTTAGAATCAGGATCTTTCAATTGATCAGACAGCCCTGGCAGGGTATCCAGCATTTCTTTAGTACGGTTAACAACCCATACTGGTTTACCTCGCCAAATAACACGCAATAATTGGCCTGGCTCGACCTTATTCACAGGTATTTCTACCGGTGCACCGGCAGCCAGCGCACGCGCACTTGGCGACCATGACATAAGGAACGGAGCCGCAACCGCGGCCGCGCCTGCTGCACCTACCACTGAAGTGGCAGCAATCAGGATACGGCGACGGCCCTTATCTACTCCAGAATTTGCCATCGTTAGCACTCTCCCAAACGTTCAAAAACTTAAATCTGTACATTACTTGAACAAAAACCAGTCGCCAGTAATGTTGAATTTTTGAGTCACTACCCAGCCATGCTTAGATTAGCACTTGCTAAAAACACTTTAGGATGTCCAAAGTTATGAATGAAATCAAGCGCGAATAAATCGTCTAGCATGCAACTACCAGCATCCTTGATTTAAGTCATGTGGCCATCCAGCCGAGAAGGCGTGGCAATGTTATCACAAAAACAAACAGAATTACCTGACTTATACGGGGTTATTGATATCAATAAATATATGTTCTAACCCAAATTGTCCTGCTAAATGCTCCCCTAGCGCTTTAATACCATAACGTTCGGTAGCATGATGACCTGCGGCAATATAGTGAATCTGGTTTTCACGCGCACTATGCACGGTATGCTCAGAAATTTCACCACTTAAATAGGCATCTACACCTAATTCAAAAGCCTGCTGAATATAACCTTGTGCCCCACCGGTACACCAAGCAATACGGCGAATAGGATGATCACCACCTTCGATTAATAACGGTGAACGACCTAAAACAGCTTCTAGGTGTTGGCCAAACGCCTGCAGCGACATCGGTTGCGGCAAATAACCTATATTGCCAACACCCTGCAATTCGCGTTCATCCATAACACCTTCAATTTCAATGCCTAACTGTTGTGCCAACTGTACATTATTTCCCCATTGCGGATGAGCATCAAGCGGCAAATGATAACCAAACAAGCTAATATCATGCTGAAGTAAACTAGCCAAGCGGCGCTTCTTCATTCCTCGAATCACAGGGGATTCGTTTTTCCAGAAATAGCCATGATGCACCAAAATAGCATCAGCTTGTACTGCAATAGCAGCCGCTAATAAGTCTTGGCTAGCGGTTACACCAGTAACAATGCGCTGTACCTCTACCTTACCCTCAACTTGCAAACCATTAGGGCCATAATCACGGAACTTATTGATATTCAATGCTTTGTTAAGGTAGGTTTCTAGTTCGTACAGATTCATAACTCAGCTAAAATACGCAAGAATTCGGTCATTTCATCATCAGTACCAATGGTAATGCGCAGATATTCATTAATCTTTGGCTTGTTAAAGAAGCGTACTAATACCCCACGCGCCTTTAAAGCTAGGTAAATAGCTTCAGCATTACCTGCAGGTGGACGCGCAAATACAAAATTAGCTGCAGACGGCAATACCTTAAAACCCACTGCTGTTAAGGCCGTGACCGTGCGCTCACGGGTAGCCATAATCTGCTGGCGTGTGGTTTCAAAGTAATCACGATCACGAATAGCAGCGGCTGCACCGGCAATCGCCATCCGCCCTAATGGATAGGAATTGAAGGAGTTCTTGACGCGTTCTAAAGCCTCAATTAAATGCGGCTGACCTATTGCAAAACCGACTCGCAGGCCCGCTAACGAACGTGACTTGGAAAACGTTTGTACCACTAAGAGTTGCGGATAACGCTGCACTAATGGAATAGCGGTTTGCGCCCCGAAATCTACATAGGCTTCATCTACCACTACAACTGAATGCTGATTATTAGCTAATAATTGCTCGATAGTCTGTAAATTTTCTGCTCTACCTGTCGGGGCATTAGGATTAGGGAAGATAATCCCACCATTGCTAACGGCATAATCCTCTAGACACAAGCGAAAATCTTCACACAACGAAATCTGACGAGTAGCTATCTGATACAGGTTGGCATAGACCGGGTAAAAGCTGTAGCTAATATCGGGATACAGCAGTGGCTTGTCATGTTTAAGCAAGCCGTGGAAGATATGGGCTAGTACTTCATCCGAACCATTACCGACAAAAACCTGTGCACGACTAACTCCATAATAGTCAGCAATAGCATCTTTCAATTCATCTGCATTAGGGTCTGGATACAAACGCAACGCGTCATTAGCTGCTGCCTGAATAGCGGCAAGAGCCTTAGGTGAAGGCGGATAAGGGCATTCATTAGTATTCAGCTTAATATAGCGCTGATCCTTAGGTTGCTCACCCGGCACATAAGGGTCAAGCTCGTGAACCAGCTTACTCCAGTATTGGCTCATGCAGACATCCGGTAGGGAATATAAACAAATCATGATATAGCCTTAGCGCTTGTTTTACCATAGCTGACCAAATAGGAAAGCTTAACGGTCAGCTAGCTAATGCTGAAAAAAGACCATTGACGAACTATGTCTTTCTAAAACTAGAGTAGTAAGCCTCATCTATTGCTATTTACATCGGGTACTCCATGAGCAAACGTATTCAATCCAGCTTTCGTCCTGCTTGGTGGTTGCAATCACCACACCTGCAAACCTTATGGCCAGTATTGTTTCGCCCACGTCCTGAACTTAATTTACAAACCGAACGCGTGGAGCTAAACGATGGCGATTTCATTGATTTAGCATGGCACCCACTAGCCAATGCTCCGTTAGTGATGGTCATTCATGGGCTAGAAGGCTCCTTACAATCTCATTATGCGCAAACTCTGTTACAAGCTTTGCATAACAGTGGCTTTAGTAGCGTTTTCATGCATTTGCGCGGCTGTAGTGGCACACCTAACCGTTTAGCCAATAGTTATCATTCAGGTCTTACCCAAGATGTAGCCCAAATACTAGAGCATCTTAAAGCCACCAAACGCATGCCTGATGCATTAGTCGGCTTTTCTTTAGGCGGCAATCTGACTCTGAAATATTTAGGGGAAACAGGAGCTGCATCAGGCTTACAAACTGCGGTTGCAGTCTCCATTCCCTTTCAGTTAGAAGAATGCGCATGCAAACTGGAGCAAGGCTTTGCAACCGTTTATGGCAGCTATTTGCTAAACAATCTAAAGGCCTCTTACCGCAGAAAATTCCAACGTCGCCCTTCGCCATTGGAGGTCGAGGTTAAGTCACTAAATACCTTATACCAGTTTGATGATCAAATCACGGCACCTTTAAATGGATTTACCGATGCGCATGATTATTACACCCGTAGCAGCTGCCGCCCGTATCTAATACGTATTCAGACCCCTACTCTCATTATTCATGCTAAGGATGACCCTTTCATGTATCCCTCAACCGCACCTACTGAGGAGATGTTAAGCGATGCCATTACGCTTGAACTCACTGAACAAGGTGGACATGTGGGTTTTGTCGGTCAACGTGGTCTATGGCATGCCGATTACTGGCTAGAAAAGCGTATTGTGGAATGGCTGCAACACAAGCTATTGTTAGCCTGATTTAACCCATCTGAAAAGACATTAACGTAAAAAAGCCCTTACAACATTGAATTGCAAGGGCTTTTTAAAATGGAATTGGTCG
>CAZCJE010000049.1:17125-23228 GCA_964498805.1 uncultured Thiothrix sp. | reverse complement strand
GGATGCGGGTGATGCAGAAGTTTATGTGCAAGCCTGTCGTGCCTTGCGTTTCTGGGAACGGGAAGCTTCGTTAGATAAAAAATAAGCAAATTTTTTACTAAACTTGCTGAGCGTTTATCTCGCTAATAGGCCCGGTCAGTATTAAATATTGATCGGGTCTTATTATTTGCGCATAAATGTCTTATAAAAAAGTATTGGCCCTAATTAATAGGAGAAGAGGTTATATGTTGTTCAAGCTGGGATTATGGTGGCGGCGTTTAAAGAGTAAGTTATGGTTACGTCCGGCGTTGGCTAGCCTGTTTTCAATGAGTGTGGCCGGTTTTGCCCTGTGGTTTGGGCGTAGCTATGATGGCAGGTTTGATATTGAAATTGATGAAAACTCATTAGTTTCATTATTAACCATTTTTGCTTCTAGTATGTTGTCAGTGGCTACTTTTACAGTGTCGGCTATTGTGACGGCAGCTTCATCGGTTTCCAAATCAACTACGCCACGCGCCTCCCAGTTTGTATTAAGTGATAGCAAAGCGCAGTTAGTATTATCAGCCTTCATCGCCACCTTTATCTATGCCATTGTCGGTATTTTGTCATTAAGGGCATTGCATTTTGGCCATGCAGGGCGTTTTGTTCTATTTATGGGACTGATTGTTATAGTCACATTTGTCCTGGTTGCTTTTATTAACTGGGTAGATCATGCCATTAAGCTAGGGCGTCAGGGCACTATTATTAGCAAACTCTCTGAGGCTGCTCTTAATACCATGACACCAGAAATTGTAGGGACGTTTGGGGCTCATAGCTGGGATGGCGAGATACCGAATGACTGTCAGGCTTTATACCCCGCTTCTTATGGTTATGTTGTGGGAGTCGATGTGATCACTTTGCAGCAACAGGCAGAAAAAGCCAATGTGCATATTATTGTGGCTACCCGACCCGGTGAAGTCGCCGACAGAACCACACCGATTGCCTATATCACCCCTGCACAAGCGGCTGATGGTAATTTGTTGCAACTAGTGGAAAATTCGATTGCGCTCGACACCAAACGTCATCCTGAAGAGGATATGCGTTATAACCTCTTGAATTTAGCTGAAACTGCTGATCGGGCGCTCTCACCATCAATTAATGACCCCGGTACGGCAATTAATATTATGAACATCCAAATGCAAATATTGGCTAGATGGGCAGAAATTCATAGCCAAGGCGACTGTTTTAATGTGGTGCACGACCGCATCAGTGTGTTGCCAATTACCGCAGAAGAATTGGTCAATGACAGCTTTACGCCGATTGCTCGGGATGGGGCGAGTATTGTTGAAGTAGGGGTGCGCTTACAGAAAATTCTGCAAGCATTAATGCGCATTGGGGATGAGGACTTGACAGAAGCGGCACAGAATATGTCTAAAACGGCTTTGGAGTTAGCTAATAAAGCCTTGATTTCGGGAGAACATCGACATCGGGTAAGTAAAGCGGCCAGTACATTAGGCCCGCGTTTTTTACCACGGGGTTAAGGCTGGAGGGCTGGAAGTGTGTTATGTTTCAGCCCCTTCACTTGTGGATAAGGGATGGGATATGCCTATTTCCAGTCTGATTAAGCTATTTGTGTTGGCGGCGATTTGGGGTGCATCGTTTCTATTCATGCGTATGGGGGTGCCAGCACTTGGGCCGGTTTGGCTGATCGCATGGCGGGTTGTGCTGGCAGCGTTATTTTTGTGGCTAATCGGTTATGTGCTTAAAAAAAGCACGGACTTTAAACAGCATTGGCGGCATTTCCTGATTATTGGGCTGTTGAATGCGGCTTTGCCTTTCACGCTGATTGCATTAGCGGCTAAAGTCCTTTCCACTTCACTTCTGACTATTCTTAATGCTACTACACCGATTTGGGCTGCGGTGCTGCATGCAGTGTGGACGCGTCAATTACCCACACCTAAGGTCATACTGGGCTTATTGATTGGCATAGGTGGGGTCGCTATTTTAGTGGGTTTTGATCGTATTAGCTTCCAGCCGGGGGCAGGTATGGCCATTTTAGCCAGTTTGGGAGCGACTTTGTGTTATGCCCTTGCCACAACTTATGCCAAGTTGGTTAAACAGGTCGAACCATTTGCCAATGCTCACGGTAGTATGTGGGCGGCACTTGCTTGGCTACTGCCTTTATTGCCGTGGTTGCCGATGAACTTTATGCCGGATACGGGGATTCTGTTCGCGGTGTTATTGCTAGGGATCTTATGTACCGGGATAGCTTTTCTGTTGTATTTTCAGTTAGTAGCTGAAATTGGAACGACCGCCACCTTAACTGTGACTTTTTTGATTCCAGTGTTTGGAACGCTGTGGGGGTATCTGGTGCTACAGGAAGCCGTGCATGCTTATATGTTGGCGGGTGCAGCTACCGTACTTTTGGGTACGGCGCTTGTTACCGATTTTTCGCCAAAAAGCTTGCTGAACAGCGTCAACAAGCGCGATTTGACCTAAAAGCTTAGTGATGCGAGCGGGCCATTAACTTGAGCATTTTAAAGTTAATGACTGCAAAGCGGTATAACTGCCACAGCAGCGAAGTGCGCATATAGCGAGTCCACCGGGTAGGAATGGGCGGATAATAAGCCTGCTGATAAGGTTCTTTGTTGGTGACCATGAAAATTCTCCGGGCTGAGCAAAAAGGCAAAAGACAACGTGTTCGTTAATCAGGCAGAATGGACCAGCCTGGGCGTAATTTAGCTTGATAGATAAAGACATGGTGTAACAAGTACTTCATCCAGTGGCCTGCCAAACCAATTTCGCCAAAGGTTAAATGTAGATCACGCCCGTAGTCAGGGTATTTTTCATAGTCAGGCACCACTGGATACACCGTCATGGTCGCCGCCGTTCCTTTGAGAATGTGTGAACCAGTGGAAGCGACACAAGCGGCTCCCATACTGGCCATAGACGCGGTATGGGTAGGCTTTTCAGCCCCTTTGAGCATATCGCGAATACTTTTAGCTACCGCTTTAGCCATGGTCGCTGATGGCATACCTGTGCGCGGTGGAGCCGGATTAATCGGTGTACCATTGGCACTTTGCATAGGTTTGCTAATCAGATGGGGTGGGGCAAAGGCAATTCCTACGGCAAAAATGTTTGCGTAAGAAGGGTTTTGATAGGTTTTAGGCCAGTCGTTAGCACTCCATTGATCAAACGGTTTGGCGGTGTAGTCAGCATCTACACGCATAAAGCCATTAGGGGCAAATAACTGACTGGTAATATCCGCACCGGTTTTATCAAATGCCTTCAAACCGACGCCGCTGAAAGGTGGAATCAGCATAGCAAAGTCAAACTCCAACTCGTGGAATTCACCTTCGAGGTTTTCATAGTGAATTTTATTCGGTTCTATGCGGTTAACATGCGCGCGGGTAATCCATTCCAGGTCCCGTTCAACCATCAAGGACTCAGCAAAGGTTTTACCATTGGTAATATAACCACCGCGCTGGATATGCACGCCGCCCATACCAAAATCGCCTAATTCGTATTCATTGCTAATCCAAACAATACGCGCCTTATCACGCACACCTGCTTCACGCAGTTGATGATCGACATTGTAAATGTATTCAAATGCAGCGCCTTGACAGGTACAAGTGCCATGCCCGGTACCAACCACAAAGGTTTTTTTAGCCCCTTGTTTCATAGCCGCAATCGTACTTTGCAGCTGATGATTGGCCTCAAGTGCGTGGGCAGCGGTACAGACCGAGACGGTATAACCATCATCAGGGCCTAGACCCGGCGTGGCTGCAAAATTCAGTTTGGGGCCGGTGGCATTAATCAGAAAATCATACTCAATGGCCTCCACCTGACCGGCCTTAGCAGGGTCAGTGTATTCGACCATTACATAAGGGGTCGCCGATTGATCATTGCCTTGTGGGTGAATAGCCAACGCGTTGGCCTGACGGAAATCCACACGGATTTTTTTATAAATAGGCGCGAGCTCAAAGGTAACCTGTTCTTCTGTCATCTGGCCTACGCCCACCCAGATGTTGGACGGTATCCAGTTCCATTTAGCTTGGGGTGAAACCACAATAATTTGATGTTTCTTGCCTATCCATTTGCCGAGATAACGAGCTGCTGTATGCCCAGCAATACCTGCTCCTAAAATGACAATACGTGCCATAAATTCTCCTCATCCATATCGCACTTTTAAACGGAATATAATTCTACATTTCAGGTATTTATTGGGATTTGCGTTCAGTCAATACGCTTGTTTATTTATTAAACAATTTGATGTGTTGCTGATAATTTAGAGATTAGTAAGGAACACGTTTATAGACAAGTTGGTGATGAAAATGGCACGCCCTATGCGCCTAAGGCGTGACTGCTAGAAACATTGACGAGCCGTGATTACCAGGTTTCCTGACAGGTAATACCTTCTTCATGATATTCAGAGGCAACGTGTAACGTTATGATTTTTTGGCCAGTAACGGATTCCATCACGCCATCAATCAAACCAAAACCGAAATTACATAGCGCATGAGTGCCGGCTTGAATACCCCGTTCACGCAGGACTAAGCCAATACGACAACCTTTTAATTCAGCTTTATGTCCGTTGAGGCCGATTGCATCCATGAATTCCTTGTCTTTGAAAAACTTAGCGACAATTTCACGTGCAGCTTCAGGCGTATGGGCATTTTGTGCAGCACCAAGGCGTTTACCCATTTGTTTACCCGCATAGCGGAATACACTAATGGTGCCTTTTTTACCAATCAACATTTCAATCTGTTCGGCTAAATCAGCTAATAAATTAACCAAGTCGCGCGTATCCATTGCGCAGCGCTTTTGTTCATTCATTGTACATACTCCTAGATAAAGGGATTTGTGGCGTACATATAACAAAAATTGTCATCAAAAGACGTCAAGTTCCGATTAACTGTGTATTAACGCAGAAACTTGCTGTTAAGCGGCGCTAACCCCTATGATTGACGCGCTTTTTAACCTAAAACGAGCTAAGGAATGAAAAAAATCGAAAACGCATTTGAACATTTGCTGTTCTTGAGTCGTTGGCTGTTAGCGCCGGTCTATTTGGGGTTAGTCGGTGCCATGTTAATTATGCTGTATAAGTTTGGCAAAAAACTGTGGGAGTTAGTGCAGCATTTAGATATGGCTACCGATGCTGAAATTATCATCGGTGTCTTATCGTTGGTGGATATTTCGCTAGTAATGAGTTTGCTGATTATCATTATTCTCAGTAGCTATGAAAATTTTGTATCCAAAATGGATGACTTGCACGGACACGAAGATCGCCCCGATTGGATGGGGCATATTGGTTTTAGTGATTTAAAAATCAAGCTAATTGGTTCAATTGTCGCCATTTCCGGGATTGAGTTGCTGAAGACATTCATGAATGTAGATAACCATGATGACCGGCATATGGCATGGATGGTCGGTATCCACCTGACTTTTGTGCTATCCGGTGTGTTGTATGCAGTCATGGATAAACTCAGCCACAAAAATCATTCTTCAGCAGCAGACGCTGCAGAACAACACTAAGCAAGCAAAGTCACTCAGGTATGAGGCAAGGAGGAGGCTTCATGCTTGACGTGCTCTTAGTTTATCCCCATGCGTATTGAGTAACACGCCTAAAACGGTTTAAAGCGTTGTAGGTAAGTGAGTATGTAATAGCCTTTGATGGGCACGGCAAAACACAGATTTTCCAGTTGTTCACCGATACGGGGGCGTTTAATCAAAAAAGCGCCAAAACTCACCAATGGATTAAAACAAGCGGTATCTTGTGGGTTAGAAGCGGTATGGGCTAAGCCGTAATAGCCAATCAATTGCCAATCCAATTCATGGATTAACGGTTGTTTATTGCAGCACAAGTGTTGGTAAATGTAGTCCTTTAGTAAATCCTGCACTTGTTGGTAAGTAATCTTCTGAATACCTTCTAGGTGTTTGAAATAGACCGTCAAATCGGTTACGGGGTCATCAAGACGTGGGATTAATTGCGCACTAAAGCCGAATTCATAGCCACATAAGCGTTGCAAGGCATTCAAAAAACCATCCAATTCATAGATATAAACCTCAGGATGAGGCAGCGGCTGGACATCTTTAGTTATTTTTTTCATGGGTCGTGTCATTGTTATTATAAGTTTTTGATTTT
>CAZCJE010000049.1:15854-17025 GCA_964498805.1 uncultured Thiothrix sp. | reverse complement strand
GTTCTTTTATACCAATAACTGGCATGATTGTACTACTCATCAGAAGTACTAAAGCAGTCAACATAGAGCTTGCTTTGAGGAAGGGCAAGTTAACAGAAATAAGGAAATTTTAATAAAAAATAAGTTGAACTAATTTTGTATAAAATTATACTGGGTAGTATTGCTAACCACTTGAACATTTTTAGTGTCGGGCTAGGTGTATATGAAATCATTAGAAAATATTGAAGGGTTACTACGTTCTGTAGATGACTTATATTCTTATCAATTCTTTATCCCTCATTACCAGCGAGGGTATCGGTGGACAAAGGATCAAGTCAATGCTTTGTTAAAGGATATAAATAACTTTCAGTCCCAAGACGATAAGGCATTCTATTGTCTGCAACCTTTAGTCGTGAAATCTAAATCAGAAAATGAAAAGCAATGGGATGTAATAGATGGTCAGCAAAGACTTACTACTATTTACCTTATTTTGACTTTCTTTGAAGAGGAAAAGGTATTTGGTATTACTTACGAAAAATGGAATAATAGTGCAGAGTTCCTTAAAAATATCGCAAGTAAAAACGATAATGATGCTAAAATATATATTGATTATTTTTTAATGCATGCTGCTTATGCTGAGATTAAAAGGTTTTTTGAAGAGAAGAGTCGGAACGACTTTCTGATCAAACTTAAAAAGAAAGTTAAGTTTATTTGGCATGATGTAAGTGAACAAATATCATCAGAAGATTCTAACGTTAGTGCAGAGTCTATTTTTCTCAACTTCAATATTGGAAAGATAGCACTAACAGACTTGGAATTGACCAAGGCTTTATTCTTAAGGAAATATGACAATGCGAAAGACAATCTGGATTGGAAAATAGCACAGCAAAAAATTGCGGATGAATGGAGTAAATTTGATAGGTTATTCAACGATGAGGATTTCTTGGCCTTTTTGAGTATTGATAACGCCCGTTATAAGAAATTCAATAGCCTAGAGTTTATTTTTTATTTAAAAAATATCAGATTAATTGAATCACATGATTTACATAGAATATTCCATGATTTTGAGAGTGAGCTAATTGACTATGGGAGCGTTGAAGAACAATGGAGAGATATTAAATCAATTTTTGTTGTTCTTCATGAATGGTATATAAACCCCAAGTTAAACAAATTTGTCGGTTATTATTTTTAT
>CAZCJE010000049.1:12486-15754 GCA_964498805.1 uncultured Thiothrix sp. | reverse complement strand
TCATGAATGGTATATAAACCCCAAGTTAAACAAATTTGTCGGTTATTATTTTTATCTGCTTTGGAAAGATGGATCGAACTTAAACAAAAAAATTGAAAACATTAAGTCACTAATTGATTGCTATGGAAAAGTGAAAAGCAAAGATGAATTTATTAAGAATAACATTAATGGCTTGATAAAAAATAATATTTCAACATTATTTGAGAAAATCTTTGGAGAAGATATTGAAAAGGATAAGTCAACGTATTTTTCTAACCTTAGATATGGTGATTCTCAGAGTAATCGCTTAATAAAGAACTTATTAGTGCTTTTTGATATTTTAAATTTCCATAATGACGAACCTTATCTATTTAGAAAATTAAATAACGTTGATATAGAGCATATTCACGCTTTAGGATTAGGCGAAGATGACAAGAAAAGTATTGATCAAGGAGTAACAAATGAGATCCGCGAGGTAATTAAAGTATTTCTGGATGAAGCCAAAGCTACAGGCGTTAAGTTTGATATCGACAAGGCTTTTAATATCAACAATGTTGTGGCAGACGAATTAGAAAAGATAAGCCATGAGATTAATAATGAATTGGGATTAAATGGGATAGATAACCTTACATTGCTGCCATCTTCTATAAATAGAAGTATAAAAAACTCCAGGTTTATAAATAAAAGAAAGTCCATTATATTAGAATTAAAGAAAGCTACCTACATTCATCGGTCAGCACAGCATGTATTCATGAAGTTTTATTCGGAAAAGTCAGATTTAGATACTTGGGATAATAATGCTCGTAAAGACTACCTAAATGGATTAAAAGAAACTCTCAGTTACTATATTGAGGGTTTTTATACTTTAGACGCATCCAAGGAGCAACAAGCTAATGAGCAAAAATGAAGTTTACGACATACGAAAACTCAGCAAATACGAAAAAGTAGTTGTTCCTATCATACAGCGTGATTTTGTCTATGGTTTAGAAACAGAAAGTGCTAAAAAGTTTATCGGTGATATTTTTGCTTGTCTTTGCGAGAGTTTAACAATAGATTTTGGTTTTATTTACGGTTATCACAATAAAGAAAAGACTATCTTCTATGTAATAGATGGACAGCAACGCTTAACAACTTTATATTTGTTGCAGCAATATTTATATTGGAAAGACGATAATAAAATTGATGGCGGGAATTTTTTTAAATTGTCTTATGAGGTTAGGAACACAACACGGGATTTTCTAACCGAACTCTCAGGAAAATGTTTTTTATCTTCACTTGAAGTGAAAAATAATAAAAAGCTTAGTGATTTTATTAAAGAATCTACTCTTTTCCAAAGAGAATGGTCGTATGATCCCAGTATTAAAGCAATGTTGGAAGTGTTGGATGTTATTCGTAATAACTCGTTGAAATATTCAAATGTTAATTTCTTATCATTAGAGAATATTAAATTTCAATTCTTGTCTATGGATGATTTTGGTTTAACAGATGATTTATATATAAAGATGAATGCGCGCGGCAAGCCATTAACTGCATTTGAGAACTTTAAAGTATGGCTGGAAAAAGAAATTGATGGTAATGTAGACTTAAAGAAGAAATTAAATCAAGAGTTTAAAGATTGGAAAACCGAACTTGATGTAGACTGGCTTAATATCTTTTGGCGATTAGATAATAAAGAGCCTGTAGAACACTTGAATAAGTGCTACTTAAGATTCTTCTATGGAAATGCTATCAACAAAATAGCAGAATCAGGAACTATAGATGGTGTTGAAAAAACCATAGGGGATTTTATTAGCAAGAGTTCTTGCAGTGGTGCTATTCCAGCCAAACATGAGAATCTTAAAGAGTTATTTAATGATTATAGTATTCAGTATTGCTTTGAGATTTTGGATTTTTATAAGGAAACCCATGATCATAATACTACAATGCTCAATAGTTATTATAAAAAATCTTGCCAGCTAAGACTCTTCGGTGATACAGATAATGATAAAAATATACTCGATGATTTTTTAAATATTGAGAAATCACAAAAGAATTTTATATCGGAAGAGCATCGTTATCGCAGGCAAATAGTCTTTTATGCTTATACATCCTGCATCATGAAGTTTGGCTTTGATGATAACTTACAAGATTGGCTACGAGTTATCATTAACTTATCAATTAACAGTAGCTTGAATGTTAAAAGCTTTATATTATCAATTAGTTCGGTTAAAGCTATTATTAATGATCCCGATTTCTCTGGGAAAATCTATGTCTATTTAAATAACAAGAATCAATCTATCTTTAATGGTTTTGATAATTATCAGGCAAGAGAAGAAATTGAAAAAGCCAAGTTGATTACTAATGATTCTCGTTGGAAAGATGTTTTGCATGAAGCTGAAGAACATGATTTTTTCCAAGGACAAATTTACTTCTTACTGCAACTAGCTGGTGCTGAGGATGGAGGTTCTAGTGAAGAAAAGCTAGAAAATTTTAAAAAATACTCAACCAAAGCAATTGATATTTTCAAAGAAAAAAATATCAAGGATGATTTTTTGTTGCAACGGGGACTACTAGCTGTTTGTAATGAAAGTTATTTTAGAGAGTTAAGTTCATGGATAAGACGTTTCGGCTCATATAAATCTGAATGGCGTAATGATTTCTTTAAAAATAAAGAATTTATAGAAAAATTGCAAAGATTTATAGATGCTTTGCTCTTATCGTCGTCAACATTTAAAGATTTCGTCAGTAGCGAAATAAGTAATTGGCATATTGATGGTAAAAATAATTGGTTGTACTTCTTTATAAAAAGTCCAGAGGTTTTCAAGAGGTGTTATGATGGGAATTTAAGGTATCAAGATGGTGATTTAGGAAATATCTATTTACTTGATGGAAGTCGTTTGGGTTCAGAATCTGGGTATAAAGCAGAGTTAAGGACATACTTTCTTTATGAGTACTATCTAAAAAATAATTTGTCTAAGATAGATGAGTCTAAAAAATGCAATTATAATTCAACATCAGGCTTGTCCTCACTACCAAGCAAAAAATCTTGTGTTTATATTGATCACTGGGAGTTTGGGATTTACAAAATTGCTTTGGATATTTTCTATGAAAAGGGTAGGTTCTATTTTAGATTTTTCATAAGAAACTCTATCGCTGGTGATGAAAAGATACGTATTTTGGATCAAATCTATAATGAATTGAAAGAATATCAGTTGGGTGGTAAAAAATTTGACGGACCCTGCTTTGAAACAGATAAAAATGATATTGCAAACCTAATGTTAAAATTCATACCTGAAAATGAGTTGATTCC
>CAZCJE010000049.1:0-12386 GCA_964498805.1 uncultured Thiothrix sp. | reverse complement strand
AAAATGATATTGCAAACCTAATGTTAAAATTCATACCTGAAAATGAGTTGATTCCTCCCAAGCAGAATGAACATGTTTTTACGTCCATTCTGCAAACATTTGATAAAGCAGTGAAGAAAGCTCAGGCTAATTTAGCTGTAGAGTGAAGGTTAGCTACAACGGGAAAGAAATAAACTTTCCCGTTGCGTCTTAAAAGCAATTAGGCTTCATACCCTAGCACGGGGGCTAACCAGCGTTCGGCTTGTTCCAGCGTCATGCCTTTGCGTTTGGCGTAGTCTTCGACCTGATCGCGGGCGATGCGGCCAATCCCAAAATAGCGTGATTCAGGGTGGCTGAAATACCAACCGGAAACCGACGCTGCTGGGTACATGGCGAACGATTCAGTAATTTTCATGCCGATTTGCGCTTCCACATCCAGTAATTGCCACAAAGTGCCTTTTTCAGTGTGATCTGGGCAAGCCGGATAACCGGGGGCTGGGCGAATGCCTTGGTATTGTTCGGCAATCATTGCGTCATTATCCAGCGTTTCAGCCGCTGCATAACCCCAGAATTCCTTGCGCACTCGTTCATGCATGCGCTCGGCTAAGGCTTCGGCAAATCGGTCACACAAGGCTTCCAGCATAATGGCGCTGTAATCATCATGCTGGGCACGGAACGCTTGCATATGCGCTTCAATACCAAATCCGGCGCTCACGGCAAAGGCACCTAGCCAATCGGCTTTGCCCGATTCGACCGGGGCAACAAAGTCGCTTAGGCAGAAATTCGCTTGCTGACCATTGCGCTCCATTTGCATCCGCAGGTTGTGCAACGTGGTTAACGGCTGTGTACGACTTTCATCGGTATACAGCACGATATCATCGCCGCTGCGATTGGCCGGGAAGAAACCAATAATGGCTTTGGCCTGAATCCATTTTTCCGCGACGATTTTTTGCAGCATGGCTTGGGCATCGGCATACAGCTTGGTGCATTCTTCGCCAACGATTTCATCGGTGAGAATAGCCGGGAATTTACCCGCTAATTCCCAACTGCGGAAAAACGGTGTCCAGTCAATGCGCTCGACCAATTCTGCTAACGGATAGTCTTCAAACACGATAATATTCCCCTCGCCACCTGCGGGAGAGGAGCTAGGGGCTGCCGCTAATACTTGCGGCTTTGGCGGCGTGTAATTTGCCCAATCGGTTTTGACTGCATTAGCCCGCGCATCAGCAATGCTAATGAGTTTGCGCTCAGTTTGATTAGCGGCGCGTTTGACGCGGATTTGCTCATATTCAGCGCGTAGGTTGGCGACATAAGCAGGCTTTTGTTCTTTGGATAACAAACTACTAGCCACACCGACAGCACGTGAGGCATCCGGTACATACACCACCATATCATTTTGGTATTGCGGCTCGATTTTCACCGCTGTGTGGATTTTGGAAGTGGTTGCCCCGCCAATCAGTAGCGGAATATTGAAGCCTTGACGTTGCATTTCCTTGGCTACATGCACCATTTCATCCAGTGATGGCGTAATCAGACCGGATAAGCCAATAATATCCACGTTTTCATCGCGGGCGACTTGCAGGATTTTTTCTGCCGATACCATCACGCCTAGGTCGACAACTTCGTAACTGTTGCATTGGAGAACAACGCCGACGATATTTTTGCCAATATCGTGTACGTCACCTTTGACAGTAGCCATGAGGATTTTGCCATTGCTTTGCAGTTCAGCCCCAGCTTTTTCTGTCTGCATGTACGGATCGAGATAGGCAACGGCTTTTTTCATCACCCGTGCAGATTTGACCACTTGCGGTAGGAACATTTTGCCTGCACCAAACAAATCGCCGACCACATTCATGCCATCCATGAGCGGGCCTTCGATCACTAGTAACGGACGACCTAATTTGACGCGCGCTTCTTCGGTGTCCTGATCGACATAAGCATCGATACCTTTGACTAGCGCGTGTTCGAGGCGTTTTTCCACTGCCCATGAACGCCATTCAAGGTCTTCTTTTTTATCTTCGGCTTTGCCGTCGCCTTTGTATTTTGGTGCGATTTCTAGCAGACGTTCAGTCGCCCCCGCATCCTTGTTTTGAATCACGTCTTCGACAGCATCCCGCAATTCGCTAGGAATATCGTCATATACCGCCATTTGCGCGGCATTGACAATGCCCATATCCATGCCTGCTTGAATGGCGTGGTAGAGGAAGACGCTGTGAATGGCTTCCCGTACCGGATTATTGCCACGGAACGAGAACGATACATTGGAAACACCGCCGGAAACGTGGGCGTGTGGCAAATGTTGGCGTATCCAACGGGTGGCTTCAATGAAATCGACTGCGTAGTTATTGTGTTCATCGATACCGGTCGCCACTGCGAAAATATTCGGGTCAAAGATAATGTCTTCGGCTGGGAACCCCACTTGTTCGGTCAGAATCTTATAAGCACGCGAACAGATTTCGATTTTGCGTGCTTGTGTATCCGCCTGACCTTGTTCATCAAAAGCCATCACAATGACTGCAGCACCATAACGGCGTACCAGTTTGGCTTGTTGGATGAATTTTTCCTCGCCTTCTTTCATGGAAATGGAATTAACAATGCCTTTGCCTTGAATGCATTTCAAACCCGCTTCAATGACTTCCCATTTGGAAGAGTCAACCATAATTGGCACGCGCGCAATGTCAGGTTCGGAGGCAATTAAGTTGAGGAAGCGGGTCATTTCTTTTTCCGCATCCAGCAAGCCTTCGTCCATGTTCACGTCGATAACTTGCGCCCCACCTTCGACCTGTTCGAGGGCGACTTGTAAGGCTTCAGTGTAATTGCCCTCTTTAATCAAGCGTTTAAATTTGAGTGAACCGGTGACATTGGTACGTTCGCCGACATTAACAAATAAACTGTCTTTGCCAATGTTGAACGGTTCTAAACCGGATAAACGACATTCTTTAGGCTGTTCAGGGGCTTGGCGTGGGGCAATACCGGCTACCGCTTCGGCAATGGCTTTAATGTGTGCCGGGCTACTACCACAGCAGCCGCCGACAATATTGAGAAAACCTTTTTCCGCCCATTCACGAATCATATTGGCCATGTCGCGTGGGGTCAGGTCGTATTCACCCATTTCATTCGGCAAACCGGCGTTTGGATGCGCTGAAACGCCGGTTGCACACACGCGTGACATTTCTTCAACGTATTGGCGTAATTTGTCTGGGCCTAAGGCACAGTTTAAACCAAAGGCAATGGCATCAGCATGCGCGAGCGAGTTATAGAAGGCTTCGGTGGTTTGGCCGGTCAGGGTACGGCCGGATTCGTCGGTAATGGTACCGGAGATCATAATGGGGAGCTCAATACCATCTTCATCAAACACTTGTTTGACGGCAAATACGGCAGCTTTGGCATTGAGGGTGTCGAAGATGGTTTCGATCAGAATAATATCCGCGCCACCTTCGATCAGACCACGAGTCGCTTGCATGTACGCGACTACCAGCTCATCAAAAGTGATATTGCGAAAACCAGGGTCATTAACATCCGGGGAAATACTACAAGTGCGACTAGTAGGGCCTAATACACCCGCGACAAAGCGTGGTTTATCTGGCGTGCTGTATTCGTCGGCAACGGAACGCGCTAGTTTGGCAGCTTCGACATTGATTTCATAAGCCAGGTCTTGCATGTCATAATCATGCATAGAAATAGTAGTGGCATTGAATGTACACGTTTCGAGAATATCCGCCCCTGCTTGCATGTATTGTGCATGGATTTCGCGGATAACCTCAGGTTTGGTCAATACCAGCAGGTCATTATTGCCTTTAATATCTTTATGCCAATCCGCAAAGCGTATGCCGCGATAATCGGCTTCCTGTAGCTGGTAACGCTGGATCATGGTGCCCATCGCACCATCAAGGATCAGGATGCGTTCAGACAGGGCTTGCTGGAGTTGGGTAGTACGATTCATGGATATTCATCAACACGTTAAACAGGGCGGATATCTTAACAGAATTTGAACGGTGTAACATAAACGTGGTTTGTTTACCTTACACGGGAGGTTCCATGTCGGCAGAGTATCCCATTGTGGCGATTACCGGGTCTTCTGGAGTGGTTTCAGAGGCCATTATCAAAGCACTTGAGCATGTGTTTTGGCGTACCCGGGTGAAAGCGGTTTATATTCAGGGCGATGCTTTCTATCGCTATGACCGCGTAACCATGCGTCAGGAAATGAGCAAAGCCCGGGCGAATGGGCATATTCTTAGCCATTATCACCCTAATGCTAATCATCTGGATAAGCTTGAAAGCCTGTTTTTTGAATACGCTGCGACCGGCAAAGGTATGTATCGCCACTATTTGCGTACCACCAAGCTAGCCGCTCGTTATGGGCAGGCACCGGGAACCTTTACCCCTTGGCAAGCGATGGCGGCAGATAGTGATCTGTTGCTTTATCGCGGTTTGCATGGCGCGGCTAAGGTCGATGATATTGATATTGCCCAGTATCCAGATTTGCTCTTGGGGATTGCGCCGAATGCCAATATGGAATGGTTACGTAAATTACAGCGTGATAAAAAATTGCACGGTTGTTCTACTCAGGATGTCAAAAATGTTGTGATGGAGCATCTGCATGATTATCTGACTTATATTAGCCCACAATTCTCCCGTACCCATATCAATTTCCAGATGATTCCGGTGGTGGATACCTCCGATCCATTTGGTTATGAGGAAGTACCGGATATTTATGAATGCTATCTGGTGATTCGTTTCCAGCGCGATTACCGACCGGATTTCACCCATTTTATTAAGGGTATTCCGGGCGCTTTTATGTCTCGCCACAACACGTTAGTAGTGCCGGGCAGCAAAATTTTAAATGTGGTGGAATTGATTTTATTGCCGCTGATTAATGACTTGATTGCTAAAAGTCGTGAGCTACGCCAGATTACTGATGTGCCTAAAGACCGTGGCGCTGGCTTATTGGGGATTGCAGAAGAATCTATTTTGCAAACCTAACCCTCTTGAAATTCTCCCGAGATAATAAGTATGAATATTGCTCAGTTAAATGCCCACTATGCTTTAGCCAATGAATTAGGCTTTGCCGCGGGCCAAGGCGATTTTCCCCTGATCAAAATTCACAATGCTCATGCACAAGCCGTCATTTGCGTGTATGGGGCACAAGTATTGTCCTTCAAACCGCATAACACTGCTGTAGATTGGTTATTCGTCAGTGAACAGGCATTGTACCAGTCAGGCAAGGCGATTCGTGGCGGTATTCCCGTTTGCTGGCCGTGGTTTGGTCCAGACCCTGAAGGTAAAGGCCGAGCAGCACATGGATTTGCACGTACCCGTTTATGGTCGGTACTGGCTACTTCCACCCAAGCGGATGGTGCCACTAAGGTGAGTTTAGGTTTGCAAGATACTGAAGAAACTCGCCAGTTATGGCCTTACGCCTTTAATCTGAGGCTGGATATTACCGTGGGTAAAACCCTGCAATTAGCGTTGACGACTCGCAATACCGGTACCCAAACTTTCACGTTAACACAAGCTTTGCACACCTATTTCAATGTCGGGGATATTAACCAAACACGCGTACAGGGCTTGGATGGGGCGTCCTATATGGATAAAGCTGCTGACGGCCACGGTATGACCCGACAACAACAGGGGGCCGTGACCATTGCTGCAGAAGTTGACCGTGTTTATTTGCAAGTAAGCCCACTGTTGGTACTGGAGGCTGATGCCTTGCATCGACGGATTCAACTTACCAATACGGGTACGGATAGTGCAGTGATATGGAATCCGTGGAGTAAATTGGCTGCTGCTATGGCTGACCTGCCCGATGAGGCTTACCAGCATTTTTTGTGTATTGAAACCACCAATGCAGGGCCCGATTGTATTGAAGTTCAAGCAGGGCAAGAACATTGCTTAAGCGTGGTCTATAGCGACTTAAATGCCTAAATAGTGTTATTCGGTTCGGTATTGGCGTCTGGCAGACCATCATGATTAGCATCTGCCGGACGTTCAATGTTCACTGTTTGGATGCGCTTGAGTTTGCCTTTAGCCAATAAGTAGAAATAGGCTGCATAGTCGCCAGTGTCACGATTTTGTGCATCCAATACCGGGCCTTCGGCAACCAGCAAGCGGCTATTTAAACGGTATTCAGTGATATAAGGGCCGTATTCACCGCCAAAGGTCTGTTCAAGCACATGGCCGGTTTTCTTGTTAACAAAGGCTGTCACGACGCAGCTTGTGCCACAACCCCATTGACTTACAACATATTCGCCAGCAAATACCGGTTGGCGCGTTTTTAAGGCTTCGCGCAAGCGGGTTTTAAAGGTTTTTGCCAATTCATTATCCAGCACTAATGGTGCTATTGGGCCTTTGTATATAGAAGTAACTGGATAATCCTTAAATTTTGGCACGCTTGCCGCCGCATAGACTAATCCACTAAACAACCCTAAATAAACTAAAGCTAATGCTGGCGTTCGTTTCATGGGTAACTCCCTGTGGTCATCTTCTATAAAGTTGGATAGTGGGGTGTGCATTTAATTCTATTAAATCAACTTGGCCTCATATATAAGAAAAATAAATTGAAAGCTTTAAATAAAATTAAACCATTCTAATGATAAGCCAGCGTTGCAATATCGACTGCTTAGTGAAGCATAAGCTATAAAATCAATTATTTGCCTTTGCTATGGTAGATGTTGATCATTAACCTTGAGAATTAACAATGCAGGGGACAAGAGAATTGTTGATAGTTCATTAAGAATGTGTACAAGGATATGCTGATGGATTATCAGAAAAACAGTTCCCTACAAACCCGTTGCCCTATGCACAAATTAAGCATGTTTGCGGGGATGGATAGCCGGTTGTTGGGTTTTCTGCAAACCCTCAATAGCAATAACCTGATTTATCAGGATGCCGAACCGATTTACGGGGTTAATAGTCCGGCCAAGCATTTCTATATTTTGCATGATGGCTATGTCAAATTATCTAAGACGTTATCATCGGGTAAAGAGCAAATTATTCGGGTGCTAAAGGCAGGTGAATTGTTTGGCTTTGATGGCTTTGTAGATGAACTGTATAACCACAGTGCAGTGTCGTTGCGTAAAACGGAAGTGTGTTGTATCCCGGTCAGTGAGTTACAAAAACTTGGTGAGTGCAAGGCTGAGCTCGAACGTTTAATCATGGTGCGTTGTATTAAAGAGTTGCAACACGCGGATGAGCGTTTGCTAGAGTTAGGTGCAAAACGTTCCGCTGAACGCTTAGCTTCGTTTTTACTAGCTTGGTGTGCAGGTACACCGGTTGGCAGAGCAACACCTTTGGTGTTATCCCGCTTGGAAATCGCTCAATTATTGGGTTTAACCATTGAAACGGTTAGTCGCTTATTTGCTTCATGGAAACGGGCTGGCATTATCAAGGAAAACCGCCAAGCAATTCAGATTATTAACTTACCGCAGTTATCAGCTTTTTCCGCTAGTCAGCATTAAGATTTGGCTTATATTTTTACCATTATTAGGCTTTGGGTAGTATTCTTTGCGTGGTTATTTTATCCGCAAAAGCTACTATTTAACGGCGATAATTAGCGATTAACCCTTAAATTGGTTGAGCTGATTAAGCTCATGAGAATGACCGCTTAATAAAGGTTAAAGACGGAGATATTGGTAAGGCAACCTGCTACTGATTAGTAGCAGGTTTATTGAATGAGCTTAAAAACAACAACTTGCAGTTACCTAACGTTTTCGGTCTTCCACCACCTACCATGCTAAGCGGTCTCTGCAATTGGGCTTTAAGTCAGACAAATCTTTTAAACGGGTGGGGTTTTGCTGTCATTGAAAAATAACAAAGAGGAACGAAGGTTTGGTTATACGTATTGTTATTAATAGCCTGAAGATTAAGTTTTGTCATAAATCAGTTATAAGTATTCTCAAAAACTAACATAAGTATAGATTAAATCCAAATATGTTTTGTTTGTTTTATAAGCATATTCTGGGCACTATTATGATAGCAATCTTTATGCCAGCCAAGAGCTTTACTTTGACTTGGGTCAATGCATGAACAGTTTGTGTTAGGCAATTTCTACCTCTTACTAACAACTCTATCCTAAGGTAAAAGTATGTATAAATTTTGGCTACCTGTAAGCCTGGCAGTATTGACAGTCGCCTGTACTAAGCAACCCGAATCTGCCACTGTACCCACCAGTTCTAGTCCATCTCCTGTAGCAAATCAGCCAATCGATCAGACCCTGCTCATTAATCAATCTAAAGAGGCAGTGCAAATGTTGGGAGGACAACTCCAGCAAACCCTAGCTGAAGTATTAAAATCCAGTGGTACTGTACAAGCGATTACTGTTTGTCATACACAAGCCCCAGCTATGGCTAAAGCTGTTTCTGATGAAAAAGGTCTTCAGATCAGTCGAGTAAGTTTAAAAAATCGTAATCCAACTATGGGAACGCCAAATGATTGGCAGACCAGTGTCTTGCACACTTTTGAACAACGTAAGGCTAACGGTGAGGAGGCTAGTCAGCTTGTTTATGCAGAATTGGTGGGTAATGAATTCCGTTTTATGAAAGCCATACCAACGGCACAGGTATGTTTGCAATGTCATGGTGGCGATCTCAAACCTGAAGTCTTAGGTAAGTTAAAAGAGTTATATCCTGCTGACAAAGCCACTGGTTTCAAAGAAGGTGATCTGCGAGGTGCTTTTGTAGTTGTGAAAAATCTCTCTCAATAAGTTCGGGTTCTTGTCATATTCTATCCTTCAGCATAGGCTTTGTTCTTAAAGCCAGACACAGTAAGATGCAAGTTCCACAGTAAAGCAAATCCTGGCGAGTTCGTCATAGAGGAGAGGGTATGTCAAATATTAAAGGCAGGGGACGTTGTATCTCCTGTCCGATCCGCCATCTAAGTATTTTTGCCCAATTGCCAGAAAGTCGCCTCCTGGAAATACAGTCGTTTCAACCTTCCATTGTATCGTTTGCTTCGGATGAAACCGTCTATCACCAAGGGGATATATCAACCAATGCATTCACCCTGCGTAAGGGCTTGGTAAAACTGGTCAAAACTTTGCCTAATGGTCGTACCCAAATTGTGCGTGTGTTAAGGGCGGGGGATCTGTTCGGTTTTGATGGTTTTGCGGGTGAAAGTTATAATCATACCGCCATTCCTTTAACGGAAATCGAAGTTTGTCGGTTGCCATTGAGCGAACTGACCGAGCTGAAAAAGCAAAATCCTGAAATTGAAAACACCATGATGAAACGTTGGATTCAGCATTTACGTCAGGCTGAAGATATGATGGTGGAGTTAGGGGCAAAGAAAGCCTCAGAACGTTTAGCTTCATTTTTGATTCGTTGGTGTGAACGGGCAGACGAGTCAGGTTGGACAGCTTTGCCATTGTCACGCGGCGAAATTGGTGAATTATTAGGTCTAACCATTGAAACCGTCAGTCGCTTTCTGTCGGATTGGAAACGACAGGGGCTGTTGTATGAACAACGCGGTCTGATTCAGATAGTTAATCAGGATAACTTGCGTAGAGTTGCCTGTACAGGAGGGAGTTGTTAGCCATGAACAGGATGTCAGCAGAAGCAAGCCTCAATCTTTATATAACTGCTGTGCATCCTTGCCCTTATTTGCCGGGACGTGAGGCAGTTAATCTCTTGGTTGACCCCTGTTTCAATATGACTGCCCACTTATATGCACGTTTACTCAATAGCGGTTTCCGGCGCAGTGGTCAGGATGTGTACAGGCCGCATTGTCAGGCGTGTTCTGCCTGTGTTTCCACTCGTATTCTGGTGAATGAATTTAAGCCTAATCGTTCCCAGCGTCGTAACTGGAAGCAGAATCAGGATGTGCAGGTCGTAATTAATCGGGATGGTTTCAAATGTGCTTATGATAGTTTGTATCGGCGTTATATCAGTCAGCGTCATGCCAATGGCGGTATGGATACGGATAGTTCAGATACCTTTGCCAATTTCCTTTTGAGTCGTTGGTGTAGCACCGCTTTAGTTGAATTTCATGCCAAGGGGCAATTGCTAGCAGTAGCGGCAATAGATGAGTTGAAAACTGGTTTATCAGCCGTTTACACGTTTTTTGATCCGGAAGTTGGTCAACAGCGTGGCATGGGTACATTTGCCATTTTGTGGCAAATTGAGCATGCTCGCCGTCAACAACTTCCTTATGTATATCCCGGTTATTGGATAGCCGAGGCTCGCAAGATGAACTACAAAACCCATTTCCAACCCCTTGAAGGATTGATTGATGGGATTTGGCAACCTATTGAAGCGTTGTAAGTAGGTAATCGCTTCACTAACTACCGGCTGAGGTGGCTTCAAGCTGCTCTGCAATGGCGGCTTCACGTACCATACTGACTAAATCAATTAAGGAATGAGCGTGCATTTTTTCCATCATATGACTGCGATGGAATTCAACTGTTTTAACGCTTACGCCTAGTTTCTCGGCAATTTCTTTGTTGGAATGGTTATTAGTCACTAAATTCATGACTTCGCGTTCACGTTCAGTCAAATTGGAAATACGTGCCTGTATCATGGCCAAGCGAATGCGTGCTTGTTGGTTTTCTTTATCCAATGCTAACGCTTCGTTAACGTAATCCAGCAAAATCTGGTCTTCAAAGGGCTTTTCCAGAAAATACATAGCACCCGCTTGCATGGCACGTACCGCCATGGGGATGTCACCGTGACCGGTGATGAAAATAATGGGCAAAGCGTGTTTTTGTTTGGTTAAAAACTGTTGCAACTGCAAACCACTCATGCCTGGCATGCGCACATCTAAGATCAGGCAGCCAATCATATGCATGGTATAGTAGTTTAAAAATTCTTCAGCCGATTCAAACGTCAACACTTTTAAACGCATAGATTCCAACAGCCAGCGTAGCGAATCGCGTACAGCAGGGTCATCATCCACGATAAAAACAGTCGGGTGGTGATTGACAGGGTGATAACTCATGAGCGTTCTGCTCCTTCTAACGGCAAGGTAAAACTGAATGTAGCACCTTTTTTACGATTATTTTCACCTTCCAGCTTACCACCATGGGCTTCAATAATCGAACGGCTAATAGGTAGCCCCATGCCCATGCCATTTTTTTTGCTGGTATAAAAAGGTCGGAAAATTTGTTCCTGTATTTCTGGCTTCAAACCAATACCCTCGTCTGAAATCAAAACCTTGAGAGCGTGTTTGCCTTCTGCCTGAGTACGGATACGTAAGGTGCCAATAGATTGAATTTGGGCTTCAGCCATAGAATCCAATGCATTTTGAATCATATTAATTAAGACTTGTTCAATCTGAATTTTATTAATAGAAACCATCCCTAGATTGTTATCCAGTTCCACGACCAAATGGGTGCCTTTAAACTGTTCAGTGGTTTCCAATAAATGCAAGGTTTCCTGAATGACCTCATTAACATCATAACAATGACGTTCTATATTTTGATCTTTACGAGTGAAATCTTTGGCATAACGTAAAATATCGCCTGCTCGTTTGACTTGCGTATTAACCAAACGCATGACTTCGGTAATCTCTTCAATACTGCAATCATTAACACTCATACGTCGTTCACAACCACGAATATAGTTAGCAATTGCAGACAGAGGCTGATTCAATTCATGAGCAATACCGGATGCCATTTCACCAAGGGTATTTAGACGCATGATATGAGCCAATTCCTGCTGACGTTCGGCCAATAGTTCTTGCGCCATTTTATGTTCTGTGTGGTCAACAATAATGAACATAATCCGTAATTCAGCATCATTGAAATGGATAGGTACCGAATGACTTTCCAACCAGCGGATATTACCCTGTAGGGTTTTAACCTTAAATTCAAATTTTCGAACTTCGGTTTTATTGGCAATATTAATGAAGCTTTGTTCCAAAATCGGTAAATACTCAGGCAAGACAAAAGCTTTTAGGGATTTACCAATTAACTGTTTAGCATGAGTCGCTTCCATAATAACTAAGCCAGCCGGGTTTACTTCCTGAATAGTGCCGTCAAGATGGGTGATATTGATCCAGTTAGGTTGACTTTGGAAAATACTATTCAGTTTGGTGCGTTCAATCTCTAGACGAGTTTCAGCACGTTGACGTTCTTCAATTTCATAGGTTAATTGTTCATTGGTAGTTTTAAGCTGTAAGTTAGTTGCCTCTAACTCACTGCTTTTGACACTTAGCTCCTGATTAACCGTACGCAATTCTTCATTAGTAGACTGCAATTCTTCATTAGACGTTTGCAGTTCTTCAGTTGAAGTATAAAGTTCTTCATTAGTCGATTGAGCTTCTTCGTAGGTAGATTGTAATTCTTCGTTAGAAGTTTCTAGCTCTTCTATGGTGGTTTGCAGATTTTCACGAGTTTCGCGCAACTCTTCTTCAAGTTCTTTAATGCGTACACTATCAGAAATTTGTGCGGCTGCATGCTCAATAGCGTGTAAATC
>CAZCJE010000048.1:7499-23267 GCA_964498805.1 uncultured Thiothrix sp. | reverse complement strand
GCCGGTATGGAAACCTGGGTTGATTATATTGAATCTTTGGCTGATGACCCGCTGGAAACCATTCATCAAGAGCTTATACGCATTGGCATAGACCCGCAGCATTGGGCGGGGTACTTGCAGGCATTGGCGCTGGAATTACCCGGTTGGTCAGGCATGTTCAATTGGCGCGCCGAGCATCCGGGGTATTTAGGTTCTGATTTGCCGGTCAAGCTGGAAGATTATCTGGCTGTACGCTTGGTGCTGGAGCATTTGCATTGTCGGCGTCTGACTCGTGAGCATTGGCAAGTGGATGCGGCGGTAGCGGATATTCGCGGCTATTTTAATCATCATGTCGATGAGTTTTTTGTCCGTTATCATGCTTATAACACCACTTTACCCGAATACTTGCAGCACTTGGCGCAGGAGTTTCTGGAAAGTCAGGAAGATATTTTGCCACAGGAATGGCATCAGCTTGCCCATCAGATTCTGACGTGGAACTTGGCTCCGGAAATGATTATGCCGGTGGGGTCAGATATTTACCGCAAGGCATGGCGGCTATTCCAATTAGCGCAATATCAGGGCTTAGATGGCAAAGCGGTGGCTACCCTGGATCAAGAGTACATTGAGCGCATGCTCAGTATTGTGGATGTACTGGATGATCCGAATACCAGTGGCTATATCTGGTTGCGGGCGTATGAATACCATTTCCAGCGCGACGTTTTTAATGCCTTGCTAAATAAACACGCTGACGTCATGCCTACCCGCGAACCCGCAGTGGCACAGCTAATTTTCTGCATGGATGACCGCGAAGAAAGTGTGCGACGGCATTTGGAGGAAGTGGCCCCTGAACTGGAAACATTCGGCGCGGCAGGTGTGTTTGGGATGCCTAATAACTGGCGAGCGTTGGATAGCTATCAACCGATTAAGCTGGCCCAGCCTGCGGTAACCCCAATTCATACCTTTCACGAAATACCTAGCGATAAAGATGCTGCTCGCTTGCCTGCACATCGACGTCGCTGGCGTTTACTGGAACGGGTTAAACGCCTGAAATATCACCGTATGCGTCATGGTTTGATTAGTACTAGCTTGGCCTTGCCGTTATTGGCTCCGTTGGCGTTGGTGGAATTGGTCGGGCGCAGTTTAGCGCCACGCCGTTATGAACGCTGGTCCTATGCATGGCAGCGCCGCCTCAGTGTACCGATGCGTACCCGAGTGGCGTATACGGCGATGGAGGCGTTGCCGGACGCTTCTGCCGAACACAATCAGCTTGGTTTAACCTTGGAGGAAAAAGTTGCCAAAGTCGCGCATTTCCTGCAGTTGACCGGCTTGACCGAACGATTTTCCCCGTTGATCGTCTTAATGGCGCACCGTTCACGCCATTTGAATAATCCGCATGTGTTGGCGTATGGCTGTGGCGCTTGCAGTGGTCGTTTTGGTGTGCCGAATGCACGTGCGTTTGCCCATAGTGCTAATGAAGCTGCTGTGCGCGCGCGTTTGCTGCTTGATCATGGCATTGAAATTCCGTCGCAGTGCTGGTTTGTCGCTGGTGATCATGACACCACCAGCGACCGCGTTTTATGGCCAGATGCGGATTTAGTGCCGTCTTCACATCAAGCTTTATTTCTTAAGGTTCAAAAGGCGGTGGCGCGTGCGGTGAGTCTATCGGCGCAGGAACGGTGCCGCAAATTTGCTTCCGCCCCCAAACGTCCTTCACCCAAACAGGCCAAACGCCATGTTGAAGCGCGGGCGGCCTCGCCGGATCAAGTTCGGGCAGAGCTAGGGCATCAAGGCTGTGCGCTAGCATTTATTGGCCCGCGCCGTTTAAGCCAAGGCATTTTCTGGGATAGGCGTTCGTTCCTGATTTCCTATGACCCCGCTAAAGACCCTGACGGTACTTGGTTGGAAGCGCAATTACAGGGGAATGGCGTTGTTGGGGTGGGCATCCAGATGGATTATTACTTCTCACGCTTGCAAAACGGTCTGTTTGGTTCGGGCAGTAAAGTGACCCACAATGTAAACGGCTTGTTTGGGGTATTTGAAGGCGGTAGCGGCGATTTGCGTACCGGCTTGGCACAGCAAATGGTGGAATTGCATGAACCTATGCGCTTGTTAGTGGTGGTGGAAGCGGAGCTGGAGACGGTCGGAGCCATTCACCAACGCCATAACTACTTACGTCAGTTATTGGATAATGCTTGGGTATTTTTGGCCGTGAAACCGCCGCAACGCAATGAAATTCATGTCTTTGAGCCGGGTAAGGGCTTGGTATTATGGCAAGAACCGTTGGCACCTTTACCGGAAGCTCGTCTATCAACCGATTGGTATGCCGGTCAGCACGGTTATTTGCCGCCAGCGCGTATCAAGGGAGACTTAAGCCATGCCTGATAGTGTCCTGCTACTCATTCCCGGCCTGCCATTGCTAGCAGCCATTCTCATTGCCCTGATGCTGTTGCTAGGCCAAGGTCAGGTAGGTAAAGGCGAACGCCTCACTGCTCGGATTGCTTTGTTAGCCGCCTTGCTGAGTTTACTGTTGGTCATTGCGCTAGATGTTACGTGGGTAATAGCAGGTGGTGTAACCCGGCAGATTTCCGTGTTACCGTGGCTTAAAAGTGGCGTTTATGAAGTGGTTATTAGCCTGACAGTGGATAGCCTGAGTCTGACTTTTGCCACTTTGATTGCCTTTATTAGTCTATTGGTGATGCGTTTTTCGGTAAATTATTTGCATCGTGAAGCCGGTTTTAAACGTTTTTTCATGGTGTTATGCCTGTTTATCACCGCTATGCAAATTATTGCCTTGTCCGGTAATGCGTTATTGACCTTTGTGGGTTGGGAGCTGGTCGGTGCGAGTTCCTATTTATTAATTGCGTATAACTTACATAATAAAACCGCTACTACTAATGCTACCCGTGCATTTGTTACTAATCGCTTAGGTGATGCGGGTTTTTTACTGAGCTTGTTTATGGGCTTCCAATGGTTTGGCAGTCTTGAATGGCCGATATTGCTGACCTTACACCCTAATATGTCGGGTTTATTATTAGGTGTTACCGCGCTGGGTTTTGTTGGTGCTGCCATTATTAAATCGGGGCAATTTCCATTTTCGGCATGGATTGTGCGGGCTATGGAAGGGCCGACCCCTTCAAGTGGTATTTTCTACGGTGCGATTATGGTGCATGCGGGTATCTATCTGCTGCTACGCATTCATCCTTTGTTGGAACAAATACCTGAATTGCTATATTTGCTGATATTAGTTGGGGTGCTAACGGTTTTGTATGGCTGGTTAGGGGCGCAAGTCCAAACTGATATCAAAACTTCGTTAATGTTTTCTACCTTAAGTCAGACCGGTTTAATGTTGGTAAGTATTGGCCTCGGTTGGTATACCCTGGTACTGGTGCATGTGGTCTTACATGCGATCTGGCGAACTTACCAATTTCTGTATTCCCCCTCGTTTGCCGTCCAGATTGAATGGCAAGCAGCACCTGCATTACCCACTTGGGTACGCAAACGCCGCTGGTTATATAACGCTATTGTGCAGCGTTTCTGGATTGATCCTTTAATTGATTGGTTATTGGTCAAACCAACCGAGGCATTGGCGCAGGAAGCACAAGTATTTGATGGACATATTCTGGACAAACTCAGCGGTAGTCCATCGCATAACGCCGGTATTTCTTCACTCGCGCAAATGCAGGCGTTACAACAAGGCACTCATCGCTTGGAACAACAGGTTGGGGTGGGTTCTGGCGTTTTAGGCAAGCTAATGCAGTCGATAGCCGAACACATGGAATGGTTAGAACAACATTTATTAATGCAACACGAAGGCGGGCGGGCTAATCGCGCTTTGGATACGTTAGGGCGCTATCTGGATCGTATTGAACGCTTGTTAATCCAGCCGCGCTATCTGGTGTTGCTGGTGGCTATTACGCTAGTTGTGATTTTCTAACGAGGAGTGCTCATGACTTATACCGAGATTCTGTCAGCCACCCCTCTGTTGGGTACCATGCAAATCTTGCCCTTATTGACTGGGCTGATTCTTATCCGTGTGCGGGGTGAAGCGGCCCTAGCCTTGGCCGGTGTTGCCTCTGGAGCGGGATTGCTGGTTGCGATTAGCTTGTATTTGCGCTTTGACAGCCATCAACCTGCTGGCGTTATGCAATTTGCCGAACAATTCCCCATTCTAGGCGCGTTCCATTATCACGCGGCGGTGGATGGGATGGGGGTCTTGTTTATTCTGCTTTCCAGTTTATTAGGCTTACTGAGTGTGGCCTATATTGTGGTGCGTAAGCTGCATGAAAGCTCGATTCTAGCGGCGATGATGATGATTCAAGCCACGGTAATTAGCCAGTTTGTGACCGTGGATATGCTGTGGTTTACGCTCATGTCTTTGATAGAAGTGCTGCTGATTGCTTATATCACTAAGCGTTGGGGGACAGCGCACGATATTCAGCCAACCTTATCGCGTTTTCTGCAATTTATGGGTGTTGGGTTGTTGTTGCTGGGGTTTGGTACCTTGCTGTTGGGTTGGACTTACGCCGATACGCATAACGGTCGCTGGAGTTTTAGCCTGTATGAATTGGTGCAACTGCAATTCGTTAGCAAAGATATTATTGGCACGCTGATTTTCTTCTCGCTGTTTTACGGTCTGGGTATACGCATTCCCGTTTTCCCCTTGCATGGCTGGTTGCCTAGTTTTATGAGCGATGGCAATACGGCGGTGGCACCGATTTATTTGCTGGGGTTGAAAGTCGGTATCTATGGCATGTTGCGATTTGTATTTCCCATTGTGCCGGAAGCGGTACAGGAATGGCATGTCATCGCGACCATTTTTGCCGGTAGTGGGGTTTTCTACGCGGCGTTCTTGGCAATGCGCCAGCATACCTTACGCGACATGCTCGCCTTTGCGGTGATTAGTCATACCGGTATTTTGACCATTGGTATGTTTAGTCTGCATCCGATGGGTTTCAAAGGCAGTATTTTGTTGGCGCTGAATTTTGGTATTGCTATTGCCGGTTTAGCCCTGATGACCGGTATGGTCTGGCAACGCACACGCACTACGCGCATGGATAAACTCGGTGGGATGCTGGATTACATTCCGATTGTCGGTTTAGCGTTTTTGGTGGCGGGTTTAGCCATAGTAGGGATGCCGGGGACGCCAGGGTTTGATGCCGTGCATTTTGTCTTAGAAGGTTCGATTAAACGCTTTGGGGCGCTAGTGACGATTGCGATGGCATTAGGCAACCTAGTGGCGGCGAGTTTTCTGTTGAAAGCCTTCCAAAAAGCCTTTTTGGGGCAAGCGCCTGCGGGTACTTCGCACTGGGATACCAGCCCGACTTACCCAGCGGAAACCTTTATGGCTAGTATTGTCATGCTGGTAATTGTAGGGGTGGGGTTTTATTCTGCACCATGGACAGCCTTGATTGCCGAATCGGTGAAAGGTTTAACCGATCTATTCCCGGGCTTGAATGCCGCTGAACTGATAGAAGGGGTACATTAATGCAGTGGTTTGATCCAACTTTCCCCTGGTTGAGTTTGTTATTGCTGATTTTACCCCTAGGTGCGTTGTTAACAGGCTTAATGCCGGGGCGTGAAGCTCGCTGGTCTGCATTGACCACCGCTGTGTTGAGTCTGGGGATCAGTTTGTTGGTATTAATGGGCTTTAAGCCGGGGCAAACAGGTTTTCAGTTTAGTGAAGTTACCCCATGGATACCCGATTTGGGCATTTATTACCGCTTGGGGGTGGATGGCTTATCCGTGCTGTTTTTGCCCTTGACCGCTTTGCTGTTTATTGCAGTGATTTTGGCTTCTTGGAATGCGATTCGTAATCTACAACGCTTGTACTTTGCACTGTTGCTGTTATTGGAGTGCAGTCTACTGGGTATCTTTACCGCTTTGGATACCGTGTTGTTTTTTATGTTCTGGGAACTAACCCTGTTGCCGCTGTTCTTCCTGATTAGCTTATGGGGAAGTGGCGCGAATCGTCGTTATGCGGCGGTGAAATACACCTTGTTTATGTTAGCAGGGGGCATTCCATTATTGATTGCATTCATTCTAATGGCGATGCAACAACCCGGTGGCATGAGCTTTGCCTATACGGATTTGCTAACGACTAGCCGTTCCTATGGGATTCAGGTTAGCGTGTTTTTCCTGTTATTAGTCGGATTTGGGGTCAAAATCCCGGTGTTTCCATTGCATACTTGGTTGCCAATCGTGCTGCAGGAAGGGCCAGCCAGTGTAGCGGCATTATTAACGGGGCTGAAAGTGGGCGCGTATGGCTTATTGCGCTTTGTCATCCCGCTTTCCCCACAAGCAGCCTATGACTTTCAGTGGGTGTTAGTGGGTTTGGGTATGACGGGGGTGTTGTATGGGGCAGTAGCAGCCTTAGGCCAAACCAGTTTGCGCCGTATGCTGGCTTTTTCCAGCCTTAGTCATGTGGGTTTGGTGGTATTAGGCATTGCTTCATTTAGTTTGCAAGGCATACAGGGCGCTATTTTCCAGCTATTGAATTTCACCTTAATTGCCGGTGGGTTATTTCTTTTGACCGGCTTTTTGCATCAACGTACCGGTTCGACGGAATTGCTAAGCCTTGGTGGGGTAGCGCAATCCATGCCGCTATTAGCAGGTTGTTTCCTGTTTTTTGGGCTAGCGAGTATTGGCTTACCGGCGACGAGTGGCTTTCCAGCGGAATTTCTGCTGATTGTGAGTATTTTGGATGTTCATACGGGAGCGGGCTTGGTGGTGTTGTTTGTGGTCATTCTAGGCGCAGGCTATTTCCTGACTTTCTATCGTAAGTCATTCTTAGGCCCAGCCACGCATGCCATTATTTGTCAGGCGGCCGATTTAAAGCGACGTGAGCGCTTGATTCTGTTGATACTCATGGCGCTAGTGCTGCTATTCGGCTTTTATCCTCAAGGGATCTTGGATATAACTAAAGTTAGTGCCCAACAGTGGGTGAGTATGACCCCACAGATTGTTTTACCTTAGGTTACGAACCAAACGCACGTATTTGCCTCCCTGTTGAAGCGACTGAAATACCCGTCCCTTGCTAAAGTCTACACTCCAGGCATTTGGGTTAGCGGCCGTAGCAGTCCAAAGACCGGCAGGCAACATACGTGGGAATACTTGCAGATTGACGGCTGGTTCCATGCATTGCTGTTCCACTAAGGTTTTGAGTTCATTAACGGTAGGTAACCGCCAGTCGCTATAGCCACTAAAGCGACCATTACGCACCATACTGGCATGTTGTTGTGCCAATTCCCATGAATACAATTCTGGCTTACCGTAGCAACCCATGCCTTGTTGCCCTTCAAGACATTTCTTCCACATCAAGCCAGTAGCAAGGTCTGTTATAGTACCATTGTTATGATCGGCAAATCGTTGTACAGGTGTGGTAGGCGGTACATTGATTTGACAACTTTGAGCCCTAGTTTCCGGGACAAGCCCTAAGAAAAGCAAAACGCCTACTAAGGCGCTGCTTGCAGTCTTTGTTGTTGTTTTCATGAATGTTAAATACCAAGCAAGTGTAATTATAATCGTTTATAGAACCCTTCTAATGTGTCGATCTTTTCATTAATCAGGTTCATTTTCAATATAAAATACTTATATATGATTTGCTATTGTTTTGCACTGCAGCAATTACTCCCCCACTTGGAAACCCTTCTATCAACCACTGGTTAAAGGTTTTTCAACAAATTTTAGTTGCTTTCCCTAGGGTTCGCCCCAACACTCTTACGTGGTCAGATAAGTTGGCGTTTTCCTGCAATTAAATATGCTTGCAGTAAACACGCTTAAATGAGTGGGTAATTTTCTACATAACAAAGGAACAGCCGCATGGGCATGATTATTCCATCCGTTGCAGAATGGTTGGATCACTCACGCTTGTTAAACTCCAAGGGTGTTTTCATTAGCGGCACCGATACCGGGGTTGGAAAAACCTGGGTAGGTGTGCATTTAGTACAATTATTACGAGTATTAGGGCGAGAAGTTATTGTTCGCAAACCAGTGGAAGCCGGATGGGCGGCAGATGTCACCCAAACGGATGCTTGGCAGCTAGCTCAAGCGGCGGGCTTATGTCCGACGTTAGCAGAAGGCGTGCGGGCATTGAAAACGGTTTGTCCCTACCCGTTACAGGCTCCACTCTCTCCTCCACGTGCGGCAGCACTGGAGGATAAGAAGTTGAAAATGCTGGATGTGGTGGCGACTTGCCCCACCCGCATTAGCCAAAGCCAGTTTTTGTTTGTTGAAGGGGCAGGTGGGTTTTGTTCACCTTTGACCGACAATGGCCTGAATGCGGATTTTGCCCAGATACTCGGTTTGCCGGTAGTAATTGTCACCGAAGACCGGCTTGGGGCACTCAATCAGGTGTTGATGGTGGCAGAGGTATTGAAACATCGCTATTTGCAGTTGGCAGGGGTGATTCTCAATACGCGTGAAGCCTCCCCACCGGGGATGGATAATTTGACAGACTTGCGAGAACTTCTGAACGTACCTGTAATGCGTTTTCCACACGGCTGATTAGGAAAGCTCCGGCAATCCTGAACGGCTAGAAGTGGCATTACCTGAAAATGGGGTTTTACTGTTTTGCTGTGCGCTACCAAAATTGATCTGCCACTCCAGATCATTGCGTGAGCCTGCGTATTCCAAAGCGGTTTCCTTACCGATACAACCGTCTGCATATAAGCGGTAGAGTGCCTGATCAAAGGTTTGCATGCCATCGGAAGTGCCCTTGGCAATGACATCCTTGATGTCGCTAAGCTGACCTTGGCGAATCAGTTCAGCCACGTAGGGAGTATTGACCAATACTTCCGCCGCCAAATGCAGGCCATCACGTTCATCGGGAATCAGGCGTTGTGCCACAATGCCGCGCAGGTTTAAGGATAAATCCATCAGTACCCGGTGTTTGTTTTCATTGGGAAACAAATACAGGATGCGTTCGAGTGCCTGCACCACATTGGTGGCGTGTAAGGTGGAAATAACTAGGTGACCGGTATCGGCAAAGCCTAAGACCGCCTCAATTGTGGAGGTATCCCGAATCTCGCCTATCATGATCATGTCGGGAGCCTCTCGCATGGCTTCCCGCATGGCATTGGTATAACTTAAGGTATCAAAACCGACTTCGCGCTGGCCAATAATCGACTGGTTATGCTGGAAGGTGTATTCAATCGGGTCTTCAATGGTAAGAATATGACCACTATGGCGTTCATTGCGGTATTGAATGAGAGAAGCCATGGAAGTGGATTTGCCTGAGCCGGTGGAACCGACAAATAAAATCATGCCTTCCTTACGCATTACTAGCTGTTTCAGCACGTCAGGTAGCTTGAGTTCTTCTGGTGAACGGATGTCAGAACGGATATGTCGAATAACCATGGATACTTCGCCGCGCTGAAAATAGAAATTCATCCGAAAGCGGCCAATGCCTTTCAGAGAAAGCCCTTTATTGAGCTCCCGACTTGAGAAAAATGCTTCTAGTTCAGTGGCGGTCAGAAGTTCTTCGGCTAGCTGGCGGACTTTACCCGGCTTCATGCGATCACGGGTAATGGCTCTGAGTTTGCCACGAATCTTTAAAGAGGCATTAGCACCGGTGGTCAAATACAAGTCAGAAGCACCTTGTTTGACCATAGCATGTAAAAATGGGGTAATGCGTAGCTCATTTTCGGGTGAAACTGTGGCATTGTTAATGCCAAGTTCGGAGGTGGTCATGGTAGTCATTTACGCGGGGTCTCCATGGGTTCAATAGCCATATTGTCCAGCCCCTTAAAGAAGTCATTATCTTTGGAAAAGCGGCTTTCCAGCTTGAGTTTAAGGCGCAGGTCATTTTGGGAATCCGCATGACGTAAGCCTTCTTGCACAGTAATCTTGCGTGCCTCAATCAGGTCAAACAGGGCTTGGTCAAAGGTACGCATACCTTGTTCACGGGACTTAGCGGTTAATTCCTTCATAGCAGGCACATCGCCTTTAAGGATCAAATCGGCCATTAGCGGGGTGTTAATAAGGATTTCCATCGCAGCAAGCCGCCCGTCTTCCTTGGCTTTGCGTACTAAGCGTTGGGAGACGACCGCTTTGAGGTTTAAGGACAAATCCATCAGCAGCTGATTGCGACGTTCTTCCGGGAAAAAGTTAATAATGCGGTCTAGTGCTTGGTTGGAACTATTAGCGTGTAGGGTCGATAAGCATAAGTGACCGGTTTCAGCGTAGGCGATAGCGTATTCCATGACCTCACGGTCACGAATCTCACCGAGCAAAATGACATCCGGGGCCTGACGCAAGGTGTTTTTCATAGCGACTTCATAGCTGGTTGTATCTACCCCTACTTCGCGTTGGGTAATCAAACAACCCTTGTGCGCGTGTACAAACTCAATCGGGTCTTCAATAGTAATAATATGCCCTTTAGAGTTTTGGTTACGGTAATCAATCATCGAGGCCAACGTGGTGGATTTCCCCGAACCCGTCGCCCCTACTAGGATGACGAGCCCGCGTTTGGTCATGGCAATATCGCGCAGTATGGGCGGCAAGCCGAGCGTTTTGAAATCAGGAATTTGGTTAGGAATATGCCGCAATACCATGCCTGCACAGCCGCGCTGGGTGAATGCATTGGCACGAAACCGCGCTTTGCCGGGTAAGCTAATGGAAAAGTTACATTCCATGCTTTCCTCAAATTGCTTGAGCTGGCGGTCATTCATAATGGCGCGTACTAATAAGCGCGCATTGCTTTCATTCAATGGCTGATTCGTCAGGGGCAGCAATTCACTATCCACCTTGACGGAGGGCGCGGCGTCAGCGGTGATATACAAGTCAGAACCGCGTTTTTCCAACATGGTAGCCAACAATTTGTGTACATAGCTGACGGCGGCATCACGATCCATGGTTTTACTCCTAGATGGAATCCGGGTTATCGGCTTTGCGACGGGCATCATTGCGATCAATAATGCCTTTCATCACCAATGCTTTCAGCGACTGATCAAGGGTTTGCATGCCATCGCCTTGGCCGGTCTGCATAGAAGAGCGCATTTGCGCAATTTTGTTTTCGCGGATTAGGTTACGAATAGCACGGGTGCCAATCAGAATTTCATGCGCTGCTACCCGCCCGCCGTTTTTCTTTTTCAGCAGAGTTTGGGAAATAACCGCCTGTAAAGATTCCGATAACATAGAACGTACCATTTCCTTTTCCGCTGCTGGGAACACGTCGACAATACGGTCAATGGTTTTTGGCGCATTGGTGGTATGCAAAGTACCAAACACTAAGTGACCCGTTTCTGCTGCGGTCAAGGCTAAGCGAATGGTTTCTAAGTCACGCATCTCTCCGACTAGAATGGTGTCCGGGTCTTCACGCAAAGCTGAGCGCAACGCGGCTTCAAAGCCTTTGGTATCCCGGTGGACTTCACGTTGGTTAACCAAGCTTTTCTTGCTTTGGTGCACAAATTCAATCGGGTCTTCAATGGTTAGGATATGGCCATAATCGGTATCGTTTTTATAATCAATCATGGCGGCAAGGGTCGTGGATTTACCCGAACCGGTTGGCCCGGTGACCAATACCAATCCACGCGGATTTTCAGCAATCTTGCGGAAAATATTCGGTGCATCCAATTGCTCAAGCGTTAATACCTTACTGGGGATGGTACGAAATACCGCACCAGCACCGCGATTTTGGTTAAACGCATTCACACGAAAACGTGCCACACCCGGAATTTCAAACGAAAAGTCACATTCCCATTTTTCTTCATAGGTCTTGCGTTGGTGGTCATTCATGATGTCATACACCAAGCTGTGTACCTGTTTGTGATCAAGCACTGGCAGGTTAATCTTGCGCATTTCACCATCAACACGAATCATAGGAGGCATGCCACTGGATAGATGCAAGTCAGAGGCACCGTTTTTCACGCCAAAGGCAAGGAGCTGAGTAATATCCATTTCATTATTGTTTGTTTTGTGGACACGTCAATATAAGGTTTAGATAAAATTACCATAGATTATATTAAGCGGGGATATTATCCAGACAATCGGTGTGATTCATGTGGAATCAAATTCAATTATTATTTAGATCAACTACTTAAGCTTAAAAAAAGTAATGTAATTAAGCGCATTTTTAAATTTGGTGTTAGTTTAGCGGGGCCATCTTGTAAAAGACGGCATGTGAAAGGAAATGAATAGTTGATTTAATTTTCATTAGATTCACGTTTAAAATTTCAATCTATTCATGATTCGTGTGTTTAGACAGGAGTTATGTCATGAACAGACAAAATATGGATGAAAAAGATACCAAATCCAATATGGGTAGTGGTGATCAGCAAAGTGATACTAAACAGCAGAGCGGTACTACGCAGCAAAGCCAGTCCGGTTCCGGACAACGCCAAGCCGGTGGTAATCAAAGCCCAGGGCAACAAGGCCAATCCGGTAATCAAGGCCAACAAAGTCAATCTGGCGGCAGCCAAGGCCAGCAAAATCAAGGTGAGACTGAGCACGAAAAGCATGTGCGCGCCGGTCAGCAAAGTCACAAAAATGATGACAAACGCGGCAAACAGTAACATTGATTCCCCTTTGGTTAGGATTAACCTACCAGTATTAGGAGTAGCCGCCTTAGGCACTATCCAAAGTGGATATCGGCACTCACTTCCCCCTGTGAGTTTGATCATTAAATCCTTTAAGCCAACAACTCGCTAGTTCATAAGCACAGCGCGTTAGTTTGCTTCCAACCAAAGCCTACGGTTTAAATACCGTAGGCTTTTTATTTTAATTCCATGAATAAACTAATGATTAGTTAACTGGCTTTCTAAGCAAAGACAATTATTTATAAATAACATATAAAGCGATTATAGTGTTTGCATTTAAAAATAATTAAGGCTTTTGTACACTAATTGGTAACTAGAGGCGGCGATGGCGGCGGATTTAACCGCTATCCGTGACAGGAATATCGGTTTTTAAAAAGGTATAATACCTATTGTAAAAATGAATAGTGTCATAACAAAGGTGATTCATGACTATTGCTGAAAATCTTTTAGCAATTAATAACCGTATTCGTACCGCTGAACAGGATTTTGGCCGCGAACCGGGTAGCGTTAGCCTGTTAGCGGTGAGTAAATTTCATCCCCTTGAAGCCATTAGCGCCGCTATGCAGGCCGGACAATGGGCTTTTGGGGAAAATTATGCGCAGGAAATGGCTATTAAAGCGCAAGCCCTAAGCGATCAGCCGCTAGAGTGGCATTTCATTGGCCCTATCCAGTCCAATAAGACCCGGCAGATTGCCGCGATTGCGCGTTGGGTGCATTCCGTGGACAGTGTGCGTATTGCTCGGCGTTTGAGTGAACAAAAGCCAGCGGAATTGCCAGCTATTAATATCTGTTTGCAGGTTAATATTAGTGATGAGGCCAGTAAATCGGGGGTAAAAGCGGCTGAGGTACCGGCAGTAGCCGCACAGCTGTTGGAGTTGCCCGGTGTGCGTTTACGTGGATTAATGGCAATTCCGGCCCCGCAGGAGAATTTCCAGCGTCAACGTGCTGTATTTGCGCAAGTACGGGCATTACAAGAAAACTTGAATGCGCGTGGTTTCAGCCTTGATACCCTGTCGATGGGTATGACCGATGATATGCAAGCAGCGATTGCCGAAGGTGCTACCATCGTACGAATTGGCACCGCTATTTTCGGTGCTCGCTAACAATAACTGACTTTATTCACCGTAACGGCGACCCTGACCGGCACCGTTAGCCAAAGGAGAGCGTGTATGTTCAAAGCGTTAGTAATAGACCGTCCTGATGAAGATGCGGATTTAGTAGTGGAAATTCGCCAGCTCGAGGTGGATGACTTACCCGAGGGTGATGTATTGGTGGATGTGGCGTATTCCTCCATTAACTACAAGGATGCGCTAGCGGTAACAGGCACCGGCAAAATTGCACGCTCATTCCCAATGGTGCCGGGTATTGATTTGGCCGGTACGGTTTCCGGTTCTACATCTTCACAATTCAAACCGGGTGATAAAGTGCTGTTGACTGGTTGGGGCGTGGGTGAACGTCATTGGGGTGGTTTGGCGCAAAAGGCGCGTTTGAAATCGGAATGGTTATTGCCAATACCAGCCGGTTTGGATGCGGAAAAAGCCATGATTTTGGGTACCGCTGGTTTAACCGCCATGCTGTGTGTAATGCGTTTGCAAGAAGCGGGTGTTAAACCTAGCGATGGCAAAGTATTGGTAACTGGTGCAGCCGGTGGCGTAGGCAGTATTGCGGTGTTATTACTGGCCCAACTGGGTTATCACGTTGTTGCTGTGACCGGGCGTTCGCGTACCCACAGTTATCTGGAAGATTTAGGCGCTAAGGAATTTGTTTCCCGCAGTGATATGAGTGACGCAGCCCGTCCATTGGAATCACAGAAATGGGCAGGGGCGATTGATGTGGCTGGCGGCGATATTCTGGCGCGGGTATTAGCGGAAATGGATTACGATGGCGTGGTGGTCGCTTGTGGTTTGGCGGCTAGTTTTAAGCTGCCAACTACTGTCATGCCGTTTATTTTACGCGGTGTCAGCTTGCTAGGGGTGGATTCAGTATTGTGCCCGATGGAACGGCGCAGAGTGGCCTGGGAACGCTTAGCTAAGGAAATGCCCGAGAGTGCTTATGCGAAGATTGGTCAGGTAGTTCCGCTGGAAGAAGTTAAACAAGTCGCACAGGAAGTGATTGAAGGCAAGATTCAAGGTCGTGTGCTGGTTAATCCTAATCAAGCAGCGACGGTTGAATAGATGACAATAGCGGGTTGTTTGGCGCTGCGCTTGGCCGCAGCACCCGCTTTGCGGGATGGTTTATCGGCAGTGGTACAAATTGGCCCGAGTTTGTGGCTAGCCAATGATGAAACTACGGGTTTAGAGCGATTGGTATTACAGGTGAATCCGGCGGATGGCTCAATCGCTTATGCGCAGCATGTCCGTTTTCCGTTACAGAATTTCCTATCCTTGCCTGTCCCAGCAAAGGCAGGCGCAGAAGATGGCGATGAAATTGATATCGAAGGGCTCGCCTTTAGTGGCCAATATCTGTGGTTAGTGGGTTCGCATAGCCTCAAGCGCAAAAAGGTCAAGGCAGGTAAATCCGCATCGGAAAATATTAAACGCTTGCAAAAAGTGAGTCGGGATGACAATCGCTTTTTGCTTGCACGTATACCCGTTGATGTCGCTACCGCTATACCGGGGTTGGAACGTACACTGGATTTAAATGGCACGAGCTTACAAGCCGCTCAACTTGCGCCTGCCCCTGAAGGCAATGTGTTAATGCAGGCATTGGCTGATGATCCGCATTTGCAGGATTTTCTGGTTATCCCCGGTAAAGACAATGGTTTTGATATTGAAGGTCTGGCGGTTGTTGGTGAACGGTTATTGGTAGGCTTGCGGGGGCCGGTGTTGCGTGGTTGGGCTATATTGCTGGAGCTGGAAACAGTGTTGGATGCTAAAGACCCCACACGCTTGCAGCTTAAACCTATGGAGGCAGACGGGCAGTTATACCGCAAGCATTTCCTACAACTCGGTGGCTTAGGGATTCGTGAATTGTGTGTACAAGGCAATGATCTATTGATTATGGCCGGGCCAAGCATGGATCTGGATGGGCCGGTGCATATCTATCGCTGGGAAGGTGGTGCGCGACCGGCTGAGGCGTCTGTGGTCAAAGCTGAGCAATTGCAACACGTTATAGCAGTACCGTATGGCCAAGGCGATGATCATGCCGAGGGTATGTGCTTGTATCAAACAGTTGCAGGCGAGGTGCACTTATTGTTGGTGTATGATTCGGCAAGCGCACAGCGCAAACAGGGCGACGACACCGTACTCGCTGATCT
>CAZCJE010000048.1:0-7399 GCA_964498805.1 uncultured Thiothrix sp. | reverse complement strand
ACGGAACGTTCATCGCCATTGGCAAATAAATGCCCCACTCCCCAGACGACTACGCCTGTCAGCATTGGGTGGTGTAGGTAATAACGAATGTGGTTATGCGGGGCGTGAAAAGCACCAAATAGAATCACCGCCGCTAGCATTAACAACATATTCAGGTGTCGACCCCAAGTAGGTGGGTCATACAGCGGGATGAAATCGCTACCGCGCCAGCCAAGCACAATCAAGACCAACGACAATACAATCAGCAGGGAAAACATGCCCTTATACTGGTTACCATAGGTGGCAAGCAGATTATTGCGCCGAATGGGCAGGACACTGGGAAATAGGTGTACCACGCTCCATAACAGCACTCCGGCAATGAGTATCCATAACATCACAACTCTCCTCTGTATTATTAGCGGTTTGCTCCAGAAAACGCACAAATTATAGCGTTTAAGCGTCTTTATTCTGAAATGCCCCTGTAGCTTTTAGTCCTGCCGAGATTCTTATATAAGAAATTTGCTAATGATTAATTATTTATGGATTTTCAGGCAATAAAAGTTCAGGCAGAGTAAAAGGCTTGGTATTACGCTTATCTTTATCCACTTTTCAAAACCACAATAAACCTCTGACTGACCGCTTAGGTCGGTTACTCCCTTGACGTTACAGGCTCAGTGTAGGGCTGGGATTTGCCGCTAGAAAAAGCAGAGGGATATTATGAGATTTACGATTAATCACCAAAGCTACGATATCCATTTCGATGTGCGCACATCGCTATTGGATTTATGTCGTGAACATTTGGGTTTGACTGGACCCAAAAAGGGTTGTGATCATGGCCAATGCGGTGCTTGTACGGTCTTGGTCAATGGTCGGCGTATTAATGCCTGCCTGACCTTAGCAGTTATGCATATCGATGATGATATTGTCACGGTGGAAGGCTTAGGTACGCCGGAAAATCTGTCAGCATTGCAAGCCGCGTTTATTGAACACGATGCTTTCCAATGTGGCTATTGCACTGCTGGGCAATTGTGTTCGGCGACGGGTATGTTGGAAGAAATTCGCCAGGGTTGGCCAAGTCATGTGTCGGCTAAGCTAACGGGTGATATGCCATTATCGGCGCAGGAAATCGCCGAGCGCATGAGTGGCAATATCTGTCGGTGTTCGGCGTATACCCATATTGTGCGGGCTATCCAAAGTGCGGCGGCTGAGTCGCTTAAGGAGTCGGCATGAAAGCCTTTACCTATATTCGTGCAACCAGTGCGGAACACGCTTTACAAAGCTTTCCTATTGCCAGGGGTAAATATATTGCCGGTGGTACCAATTTGCTGGATTTGATGAAGCTACAGCTGGAGACGCCAGAAACGCTGGTGGATATTTCGCATCTACCTTTGAATAGTGTGGAGGGGACCCCGGAAGGTGGCCTGAAAATCGGTGCATTAGTCAGCAATAGCGAGCTGGCGGCGCATCCTCTGGTACGCGAGCGTTATCCGTTGTTATCCCGCGCTTTATTGTCTGGGGCTTCCGGGCAATTACGCAATAAGGCCAGTACCGGCGGTAATCTGTTGCAACGCACCCGCTGTTATTACTTCTATGCCCCTAGTAGTGCCTGCAATAAGCGTAAACCCGGTTCTGGCTGCCCGGCACGCGACGGCTTTAACCGTATGCACGCGATTTTAGGTACCAGTGATTATTGCATTGCCCAACACCCTTCCGATATGGCGGTAGCTATGCGTGCCCTTGATGCGGTGGTGCATACGCAATTAGCGGTCGGGCAAAATCGCGATATTGCACTAGCGGATTTCTATTGCTTGCCCGCTAGCCAGCCGGAAATGGAAACCGTGCTCGAACCGGGCGAACTGATTACCCATATTACCTTGCCAGCGCCACCGTCTGGTAAATCGCTGTATTACAAGGTACGTGACCGGGCTTCGTATGCGTTTGCATTAGTGTCGGTAGCGGCGGTGGTGGAAATGCAAGGTAAGACCCTGCAACAGGTACGCCTAGCCTTCGGTGGGATTGGCACTATGCCCTGGCGTGACCCGCAAGTAGAAAGGGTCTTACAAGGTAATACCGCTAGCGCCGAACTGTTTGCGCACGCGGCGGATGTATTGCTGCGGGATGCTCAAGGGTTTGGTGATAACAACTTCAAGATTCCACTGACGCGCCGCCTTCTAACGGCGGTACTGACTCAACTGACTCAAGGGGAAGAGCTATGAGTGACAGTGAAAAAATGATGATGAATAAAGCCATGACCGAATCGCGTCTTGATGAAGTTCCTAACGGTCAGGGTCAGGTCGGCAAACCGATTAATCGTCTTGAAGGGCCCCTTAAAGTCACTGGCAAGGCGACTTATGCCGCTGAATACGCTCTTGACGGCTTGTTGTATGGCTGTTTGGTGGGGGCGAGTATTGGCAAGGGCAAGGTGGTCGCCATTAATGAAGCCAGTGCTAAAGTAGTACACGGTGTCCAAGCCGTCATTGTCGACCTCAAGACCTTTGCACGTCATCCGCAGCAAGGCGCTACCACCAAAGCCCCTACACAGGGGGTGGAAGAGATTGTCTATTTCGGCGAACCGATTGCATTAGTCGTTGGTAATACCTATGAAGCGGCGCGTGAGGGCGCGGCAGCTTTGAGGGTTGAATACGCCAAAGCCGACGGCGCGTTTGATTTTGCCCTTGCCTGTGCAGAGCAGGAAAGTGCGCCAAGCGGTGGGCCAGATAAACCTTCTACCCAGGGCAAACCGGAGGAAGAACTGGCCAAAGCCGCTGTCCGGGTTGACCGCGTTTACACCACCCCAAGCCAGAATAGTGTGGCGATGGAACCGCACGCCTGTATCGCGCATTGGCAAGGCGAACACCTGACGGTATACGCTGCTTTGCAGGATTTAGGCCGCTGCAAACAGCAATTAGCGCATGCTTTAGACATCAGCGTGAAAAATATACGCCTGATAGCGCCTTATGTAGGCGGTGGATTTGGCTCCAAACTGGGTATTTCACCTGAATGTATTGCCGCTGTTATAGCAGCACAGCAATTGAACCGCCCGGTCAAGGTAGTTATGAGCCGTCCACAGGTGTTTGAAACCACCGTGCGCCGTTCTAATACCTCGCAACGGGTAGCGATTGGCGCGACTACTGAGGGCTATATCACCAGTATTATCCATGACACGGTGGGCAGTAATTTACCGGGGGAAAATTTCTTTGAACCGGCGGGCGTTTCCACCCATTTCTTGTATGCGGGGGCGCATCGGCGGGTGGATTATGCAATGGTGCGTATGAACTGGTTACTGTCTGGTTCCATGCGCGCACCCGGTGAGGCAGTTGGTTTAATGGCGCTGGAATGTGCTATGGATGAACTGGCCGAACAGTTGCAACTTGACCCGATTGAACTGCGCCGCCGCAATGAACCCCTTGATGATCCAAGCAAACAACGCCCATTTTCCAGCCGCCAATTAATCGAAGCCCTGGAGTTAGGTGCAGAACGCTTTGGCTGGCATAAACGTTCCTCTAAACCGGCGATGCAGCGGGAGGGGGATTGGTTAATAGGCATGGGGGTGGCGTCAGCCGCGCGTAGCCATTTCATGACTTCGGCAGAAGCGCGTGTGGTGTTAACTCGCCAAGGCACAGCGCGGATTGAGACCGATATGACGGATATAGGCACCGGCACTTATACCATACTGGCGCAGATTGCGGCGGATATGCTCGGTCTAACTGTGGAACAGGTAGAAGTGAAATTGGGTGATACTGATTTTCCCCAAGGCTCTGGTTCGGGCGGGAGTTGGGGGGCGGGTAGCTGCGGCAGTGCGGTGTATTTGGCGTGTGAAAAGTTGCGCGATAAGCTGGCAGAACGGCTGGATGTCGACCCGGATACCTTGCAATTGCAGCATGGGCATGTCAGTGGCGTAGGGCATTACCCGACGTTTGTGAACCGTCTTGAAGAAGGTTTGGCCGCTATGGGTGGTATGATTAATAAAAGCCTAGGGCTGCAAAGTGAGGCACAGCCGGAGTCGTTTAAAGCCTCAGCTAATGAAGAAGCACGTTCAGCTAGCGTGACGCAATTGTTGGATGAAGATCTGAGTACTATCGGCAAAATCCTGCCGGGTTTAACCTACAAAAATTACACTCAAGCCAGTTTTGGTGCGCATTTTGCTGAAGTTGGCGTGCATGTGGTAACGGGGGAAGTGCGGGTACGGCGTATGCTCGGGGTATTTGCCGCTGGGCGTATTCTCAATGAAAAGACTGCGCGTTCACAATGTTTCGGTGGCATGGTGTTTGGGATTGGTACAGCTTTAATGGAAGATTTAATCCATGACCGGCGGGATGGGCGTGTCGTTAATCATGATATGGCGGAATACCATGTGCCGGTCAACGCGGATGTACCCTTATTAGAGGTTATCTTTTTGCAAGAACGTGACCCTTGCGCCAATCCCTTACAGTCCAAAGGGATTGGTGAGTTAGGCGTGTGCGGGGCAGGCGCTGCGGTTGCAAATGCGGTTTACAATGCCACCGGCGTGCGCGTGTATGATTTCCCGATTACGCTCGATAAGCTTTTACCCGCATTACCAGCATTATGACAGGCTTAAAGAAAAAGGGGCTAAGCCCCTTTTTCGGAATTCATGCTCAGCCAATGGTTATTTAAGGATAAATTGATTCCACAAACACCAAGTTCCGGTAGGGCCAAAGCCAATAATGTCGGCACGTTTAGTACCCATTAGGTCGGCAAGGACGCGCGGATGCTGTTCAACCCGCCAGTCACCCGCATCAGCGCTATATCCAAATTTTGCGATGACTTGCTGCGGAGCGGCAAAGCTACCATCACCTTTGTTCAGGGCTACCCACACACCATCCTCATAAAAACCAACGATATCTGCACAGCCATTACCGGTTAGATCAGCAAGGAAACGCGGGTGTTTTGCTATCCGCCAATTACCGGCATTCGAGGATGAGCCAAAGTGTTTAAGTACTTGTTTTGGGTCACGGAAGGTGCCATCACCGTTGTTAAACGATACCCAGACTCCTGCTGCGCCAAAGCCGACAATATCCGCACAGCCATTACCGGTTAGATCCGCGAGAAAACGAGGGTGACTTTCCACGCGCCAACCACCAGCGTTATAACCAAAGTTTGCGACCACTTTTTGTGCCGCGCGGAAAGTGCCATCACCATTATTAAATGCTACCCATACGCCATCATCATAAAAGCCAACAATGTCAGCACATTTATTGCCGGTCAAATCAGCCAGTAAGCGTGGATGCTTTTCCACCCGCCAGTTACCTGCGCTAGCATTATAACCAAAGCTAGTCAGCGCATTCTGTGAAGGACCAAAAGTGCCATCGCCATTATTCAACATCACCCATACGGCCTCATTACCGAAGCCAATGATGTCGGCACGGCCATTGCCGGTCAGATCAGTGACGAAGCGTGGGTGTCTTTCCACTCGCCAGCCGCCTGCATTGTTGCTAGAGCCATACCCCGCTCTAACCAATTGTGGCTCACGGAAGCTAGCATCACCATTATTAAGCGCTACCCAAACACCTGCTTCACCAAAGCCAACAATATCCGCACAGCCATTACCGGTCAGATCAGCAAAAAGGCGTGGATGCTTTTCCACCCGCCATTCAACATCGTTAGCTATAAAGCCAAATTTATCGAGCACTAACTTAGGCTCACTAAACGTACCATCCCCTTTATTGAAAGAAGCCCATACGCCACCACCACCAAAGCCGACAATATCGCCACGACCATTGTTAGTCAGATTAGCAATAGCACGCGGATTTTTTTCCACCCGCCAACCACCTGCACTATCGTCATAGCCGAAATTCGATACAATCAAACTGGGTATTTCAACGTTGCTATTATCTGTCTTAACCGCAGATTCTTGATCTGTATGCGCTGGAATAGTGTCTTGCGTAGTGGTAGCTTGGTATGAAGTTGGCCACTCCAGTTTAATACGGGTGCCTGCTATTTCTCCCAAACTATCGGGATGAGCAATACCTGAGACAATAGCATTGGAACCGTCTGGTTTTGCCATAATCAAGTTGAAACCATTGCTAAAAGGCAAGGCGCTCATAGAAAAACGAAAACCATGTAGATTACCTATATTAAAGCTACCTATCTCTGGGTCACTATAGGTAAAATGAGTCAAGTCATTTTGGTAAATAGTGACTTCATTTTTTTCATCAATCGCAACAGTCGTCTCAAAATAACCTAGGCCAAAAGCCTTATTATCGAGAAGCGTTCTAAAATTGAAACTTGGCATAGTGTCGTTTATTCCTAAAAGGTGGCTAAAAGCCTATCCAGACTAAACCCCGCTAGGCTTAGCTAATAGACATAAAAAGCAAATAAATTATTGGAAAATATTTAAAATGAAAATTCGATTCTAATCATGTTAACAGCCCCACTAGCGTATCAATTATTCAAACATAGCCCTACGTAAACGTATAGTAAAAATTAAGCTCCAAAAATGTCTCTTATACTTTATGTTAATAGAGTAATTTATTATTTTGATTAAAGATTGTACAAGAGGTTTTATAAGCTGTAAAGAAAAGGTTACCCATTAACGAAGTAATGGGCGTGAAATTTTTATAGAGGGCTTCAGGCATTAGTTAACACTAGCCGATAGTGAATTCATGCGTCTTTTGCCTACTGCAAAATACTTGCTAGGCTGCAATAATAGATTTGGTGCAACGTAGCATTTTTTTCATCGTAGTTTTTTATGAATGATGTCTATTTTAAATGGTTTTATTTGTGGTGAAAAAAGCGTGTGGCTAATAAGTAAAAATACAGGTAAAGAGGGAATTAAATAAGGCTGCCTTCAAGTGTAATCAGGCTTACAGTAGGGATTAAGGTTTACAAGAAACGGCTAATAAATAGGACAGGGTTGGAAAGCTTTTTATAAAATTTAATAATAAGGTAATTATTGTGCTAAGTCGCTGATGTACTATAATAAATCTTCGGAGTGTCGGAAATATCATCTGCAATGCGTGGTAAGTGCTATGTTATTGTCGTGGCTGTTTGGTAATAAAGGTGTCAAAGTTTCCCTGATTGCAAAAGAAGGGCCGATTATTTATCGGGAAGGCCGTCGTAAAATGATTATTGAATCTGAAAGGGTTAGGCCGGATGGTGCTATTGAGGTTTATACCCCAACGATTAATAATTGGGAGGCACCTTATGAGCAGGATGAATTAACGCATGAACATAAGTTAAAAATTATGCGTAATATTCAGGCGAAGCTCCAGCGTCAGGGGGAAAAAGTGATACGGTTTACCTAATCCTTGGTCTTTTAACCCCTAAGCTGTTTATCCGCAAAAGTAGCGTTTAAACTGGCGTGGTATTATCAATTCCTCACGGCGTTTTTTAATCACTACAAACGCCGCATTATGAGTTTTTTGTCTATTAGAGAGTGTTAATAGCAAGCAGTAGGCCA
>CAZCJE010000047.1:5041-23425 GCA_964498805.1 uncultured Thiothrix sp. | reverse complement strand
CTGGCGGTTTTATTGTCTGGATGCACCATGACATTACCTAATAAACTATTCATTTCATTGCCAATGCCAGAGAAAAGCGTAACGCCATCCATATTCACATCAGTAGCGTTATAACCATTTAAACGGTAATTGAGATTAGCGCCGGTATTGGCAGGTACCGCTAACACCTGACTAATTAAGTTAGTAACATCATTATTAGCACCGCTGGCAATAATTCTACCATCCGCATTAATATCGCCTGCCCATAGCAAAGCCACTTCCCCACTCACTAGACGCGCATTATTGCCATACACATCCGTAATTGGTTGGGTAAAATCAATCACGGCAATTTCCTGTTCATCCAAGGCTAACGGTAAGCCCGTCATCACGCCTAAATGGTTACGATGCCGCAAGCTGACATAATAGTTAGCCGGTTTATAGCCAGTAAAAGTCAACAAGCTATCGGCTGTTTTAGCATCGACTACATCGCCATCACGCTGCAAAATCGCTGCCTGTTGAGCAAGAATTTTATTCGGGGAAATCGGATCACGTAATTCCACCAAAACCCAATCCACCATAGCCTCTTTATCCTGCAAAGCAGTTACCGCTGAACTAAGCGTTTCAGTGCCATCATATTGAAAGGGTAGCGGTTTATACGGCTGACTGGCTGGAAGCAACTGCGCTGTGCGCAGGCTATCACTCATTAAACCACTTTTAGCGTCATAGGAACCTTGCAGAAACGCTTTGACATGAAAATGCAGTATCGGCGTAGGCTGTTCCTCCACATCCGAAATGCTAATGGTTAAACGCTGCGTCTTACTGCAACTACCTTCACTATCACAAACCTGTACGGCTAACTCATAGGTATTATTTTTATCAGCATCCTGGGGCTGTTCATAATCCGGCGTTTTGTTAAACCGAATTACCCCTGAGCTGCGATTGATAAAAAACAGGTTGTTATCACCCCCCCCTTCCGCCAACTGAAAGACCAAGCTTAAGCCTTCAGTATCATAATCATCAGTAGCACACAGATTAGCCACCACATCAGTGTGAATTTCAGGTAAGGTTTGATCGGTCACACAACCCAGTACAGGTGCTTGATTGGGGGGGCGTACTCTGACGTCAAAGGTTTGGGTAACTGTAGGGGCAGCTAGATAATTATCATCCCCCGCTTGTTGGGCTTCCAGCGTACATGTTCCCGCTGCGAGTAAATGCACACTAGCACCATTCGTACCGCTAGTGGTACACACACTGGGCGTGCGGGATATAAAGGTCACTGGCTGCGTGGCCCCCCCGCCATTAGCACTTAAGCTAAAATCGCCACTATTCAACCAGCGGGTCGGCAAGGGAAAAAGTTCAATCGCTTGACTGGCTTTATTCACCACCACACTCAGAGCTTGCGCCTGACTTGGGGCATTAGCAGCATCACCGGCAAAGTTAGCCGCAACACTATAAGTAGCGGCAGCAGGGGCAATCAGGCTGCAAGAGGCTTTACCTTCAATGATTGGCTGAGCCATACAATCAGGAATGGCTTGGCCATTGCGGGTAAATTGGACAATGGCGGTTGTGGTAGCTAAGTTGCTGAATCCGCTCAGCGTGGCAGTTAAAGTCACAATCAAATCCGGCTTATACACCAGTGTGGTCGCTGGTGTGGCTAAGGCCAGTGACGTAACCGCAAGGCCGCGTGTATGGCTGAGAGGAGTATTGATTACTGGCCTTGTCCGAGCTGCAAAATAATCCCCCCACCCATACCACGCTTGTGAGTTCAATAGCACTATATCTATCAACGAGCTATCTGCTTCAATCGGGGTAAACAAGCGCTCCCTGTTTGCAACAGGCGGATAGGTTGGCGTACTGGCAATGCTTTGCTGCATACACCAAACATTCGACAGCAGCAGTATCCATAGCAATGACCAACGTAACACCACGAAGCGGCATGAAGAAAGAGGCAAACGCATGTTTATCAAGCCTTTATTATTGTAGTCATCATTAAAAATTCACCCAGGCGACACTTGAACAAACCTTGGGGTCATAAATTTCAGACTATAACAATTCAGGCCGAGATTGCGGTAAAAACATGGATAGCTGGCAAAAAACCACTAATTTTCCTTCTGTTCAAAGGGTTAACGCATTTCTGGAATATCCAATACCAAATGCGATAACGGCAATCCCACACAAAATAACGCCCGCCCCGTAGAGGCGTCATCCTCAAACAAAGCCAGTGGCTCACCCTGCGGGTAATACAGTTCACCCTCGACAATTTGCCCTAAACACACCCCGCATAAACCGCTCCCACAGCCCCACGGCAACGGTATACGTTGGCGTAGAGCTGCTTGCAACACGGTTTCACCGGGTTGGACTTCAAATTGGTAATCGGTATGCAATACGGTGACTTGCCAATTCATAAGACCTTACGATTTAGGGAAGTTGTAGAAAGCGCTATTCAGATAATCAATCACTTTGCCTAAATCCTCTTGCGACAATTTAGCCCCAAGATTGGCATCACAACGTTGAACTTGTGCAGTTAACTGACTGTAATCCTTAACCTTGCGATCAGCGCGTGTATACACCCCAGTATCATGACAGCTAATGCAATTGGCATCGTGAATGCCCTTACCCGGATGATCCGACGCACTACCGGTATTCATAGCAGTCATCGCAGCTTGTTTTTCAGCACCTGCCGGGGCAGCGGTATCGGTTTTCTCTGTACACGCCGTCAGCAAAAAAGTGATGGATAGCGCGCACACCATAACTATTTTTTTCATTAATCTATATCCCTGACCATTGTTTGCACCGAACACTATAACAAACCCACTATTATTTTGCAGGCGGTAAGGCATACAGATGATTTTCATAAGCCAAATCCCCCCACAACACATGCGCTAACGCTTCTTGTGCCTGCGCTTCAGTCGGCTCTACACCTGGTAACAAGCTTTGATGCGCTTTATCATATACAAACCCAGCCGCCGGTTTACCGGATTGTAAAATCGTCACTTGATTGCCCTGCATATAGGCAAAGTTTTTATCATATTGCATTAAAGCACGTCCCGGCCATGTCTCAAGCGTTTGGGTCAGGTCACGGCCAAGCATCGGATATTGCGCTGAAATCCCCATTAAAGACAGCAAGGTTGGCCCCATATCAATCTGGCTAACCACGCGAGGGTCACGCTTAGGCGGCACATTAGAGCCTAAAATTAACCCCGGAATATGGAAACGCTCAATCGGCACTAAACCTTGCCCGGTCACCCTAGAATCGTGATCGGCGACAATTAAAAAGACCGTGTCTTGCCAGTAATCCGACTTCTGTGCTAACTCAAAAAATTTACCAATCGCATAATCCGCGTATTTAACGGCATTATTACGGGTTTGTTTAGGTTGGTCATACAGCTCAATACGCCCATCCGGAAATTGGAACGGGTCATGATTGCTGGAACTGAATACCAAACTGAAAAACGGTTTGCCTTGGGCGTGTAGACGTTTGAATTCGGTATCGGCTTTGATCATTAAATCTTCATCCGATACCCCCCATGAACCGGTAAAGGCTGGATTGGGGTAATCCTTTTGCTCAATAATTTGTTGAAAGCCATTACCCAAGAAGAAACTGCGCATATTGTCAAAATGGCTTTCCCCGCCATAAATAAATTGCGTGGTATAACCTTGACGCCCTAACAAATCAGCAAGGGTAAAAAAGCCGCTCTGACTTTTGGTCAGTTTCACTACTGCCTGTGCAGGTGTCGGGGTAAAACCGGTAACCACCGCTTCAATCCCTCGCACGGAACGGGTACCCGTAGCGTATAAATCTTCAAACAACCAGCCTTGTTGTGCCAAGCGATCGAAATTAGGCGAAAGCGGTAAACCACCTAATGTACCAATGTATTGCGCCCCCAAACTTTCCTGCAACAAAATCACCAGATTCTGTGGTTTGCCATTATAGGTAGCGCGGTTAGCGCTTAAGGTGGGCAATTTATCCGATACAAATGCATTAGCCGGGCGTCCGCTAGCATTGCGCAACAGGGGAATAATTTGCTCGGGAGTCATTTTGCCGTACATACTGGCAGAAACCCCGTTTTCCTCCTGCATTTGCCCGACCGCGAAAATCAGTGAATAGGTGGAATTCACCACAATTGAATTGACGGTAGCATCGGTGGAAAACGCTACCATCGCCGGATTCAAGGCACGATGTCCTAAGGTAGAACGCGCCCACATAATTGATAACAAGAACACCAACAGCGCAAAACCAATTTTTTCCCGCCAGCGATGAGGAAAATACAGCTCACGCAAGCATACCCCGGCCAATTTCCACCCTAACCAGGCGCTTAAACCGCCAATAACCAAACCCGCTAGCAGTTCTGGTTTATGCCCCAGCCATAGGGTTTTGGAAACTTCTGCTGGGTAAATCAGGTATTCGACAAAAATGTAATTCGGTCTTAACCCGTATTCGGCCATGAATCCCGGTGTTGCCACTTCCATGAACACCAACAACCACAGCGAAAACGTTAACCAAACGCGCATTAGTTTTAGCCAAATTTTACCAAGTGGATGATCACCGCCGATTAATAGCGTTAACGCCGCCGCTAAGCCCCACAACCAGGATACGGTGGCCAAATCCACCCGCATGCCTTGCAACAGCATAATGCCCCAACCTTGCGCAGCAGTGACTTGGTCTTGATACCACAGCATTAATCCCAAGCGGCTAAGACTGAGGATGACCATAGCCAGTAATATAAAGCACAGGAATGGCCAGAGCGGCCCTACAGAATGTTTTAATCGTGTCATAGAAAATAGGTTACTCAAAGTATGGAATAGCGCTGGCAAACTTGATCAAACGTCTCCAGCACCATCGGAATAGTAATATGTTGCATGGCGTTGGCATCCTTGACCCGCGTACGCCATGGCAGTTCCGCTAGAGGTTTTTGGTATTCGGCTTCCACCAAGGTTTGATACACACTAACCACATCCTCACGCCCCCAATACGGCCCTACCCGTTCTGGGTCATGATGAGCATATAAGCCCATCACTGGCGTAGCCGCTAATGTAGCCATGTGAATAGGCCCCGAATCGGGTGCCAAGACCAGTTTGGCTTGGGCAATTAAGGCTAATAGTTGTTTGAGGGAAGTTTTACCCACCAAATTGAGGGTTGCACATGGGCAAGCCTGCTGCACTTTTGCAGCCAGTTCGATTTCTTGTACTTGTGGGCTGCCACATAAAATCACTTGCAAGCCTTTACGGCTCGCGTGTTCAGCCACTGCCGCATAACCGGCAACAGTCCAGTTTTTATAGGCTTTGCTAGAAGCGGGCACTAATACCAAAGCAGGTTTACCGGCTAATACGCTTGCTGCCCATTGTTGATCAACGGGTGAAATCGGCACTTGCCATTGCGGAATAGAAGAAGGAAGACCCAAGGCTTGTGCAAACGCCATTAAGCCATCCACCACATGTTTACCCGCTGGCGAAGGCACTTGGTAGTTGGTGAATAACCATTGCCCATCATTAGCGCGTTGCCGGTCAAAACCCAAGCGATAGCGGGCTTTAATCCCCACACTCAGCATACTAGCCCGCAAAGCCGCTTGCACATGCAATAACGCATCAAAACGCCGCCCGCGTAATTGCTGCCAAACCGCCTTATACGCACGCCAGCCCTGCTTTTTATCAAACACCACCGTTTCAATGCCGGGTAAATCACCAAGTAAGCTTGCTTCGGTCTTACCCATGACCCAAACAATCGAGGTCGGCGGCCAATAACGCTGAATCGCTTGCACCAACGCCACCACATGGCAAACATCACCAATCGCGGATAAACGCAGGATACACAGGGAACTTGGCGGTTTTGTGAACAAAGTCAACGGGATTCACCCTATAAAAAATGATGCGCCATTATGCAAATCCCGCCTTAGATTGTAAAATTTGTGGCTCAGTTGAATAGGCCGTTTATGAAGATTATTACCCACCAGCAGACCACACTTGTCATTAATCCCCAGCATGCCGACGAGGTTGATACGGAATTTTTCAACCCAGATTGGTGGCAACAACAACAGGCTATTATTGGTCAATCACGCGGGCGGGGCATTACTTGGTTTGTGCGCTTTAAGGCTAAAGAACTGGTATTGCGGCATTATTATCGCGGCGGTTTATTAGGCAAATGCTTACATGACCGTTATGTGTTTACTGCTTTAAACCGCACCCGCGCGGTTGCTGAATACCGCTTGCTATTGGCTATGCAGGCGCAAAACTTACCCGTACCCATACCATGGGCGGTACGTATTGAGCGTTTTGGCTTGTTTTACCGCATGGATATTCTGCTCGAACGTATTCACGGCGCGCGTGATCTGGTGCAAATTTTACGTACCCAAGCTTTAACGCCTGCCCAGTGGGTTGATATTGGCTGCACCTTACAACGCTTTCACCAAGCCGGGATTTATCATGCCGATCTCAATAGCCACAATATTCTGCTCGATGGCGACAATAAAGTGTGGCTCATCGATTTTGACAAAGGTGAACAGCGAGCGGCGGGCACTTGGCAACAAGCTAATTTGCAACGCCTGTACCGTTCTTTATGCAAGGAAGCAACCTTACACCTGCAATGGCACTGGCAAGCCGCTGATTGGGCGCATTTACTGGCAGGTTATGCGGGCAGCAATGCTTGTATGGCCTGAAGCGTTTTCTGCAAAGCCCCACGATTACGCTTAACCACTTCTTTAGCGGCCTCTCCCATACGTTGACATTGCACTGGATCTTGCAGCAATTGTGTCACGGCGGTGGCTAATGCTGTCGCATTCTCAACCACTCTTGCGCCGCCACTATTCACTAATTGGCGGGTAATATCGCTGAAATTAAAATAATGCGGGCCGGTTAAACACGGTTTACCTAGAGCCGCTGGTTCAAGCAAATTATGCCCACCGACTGTCACTAAACTGCCGCCGACAAAAGTTACATCCGCCGCCGCTAATAGCATAGGCAGTTCACCCATGGTATCGCCTAAATACACCTGAGTTACCGATGTAACCGGCCTATTCGCGGTACGCCGGATGGTGTTAAAGCCTTGTTGTGCTAATAGATTAGCCACTTCCTCAAAACGCTGCGGATGGCGCGGCACTAAGATTAATAAGCTATGCGGCAGCGTGGTCAATACTTGCCGGAAGGCTTGCAATACCTGCTGTTCTTCGCCTTGATGGGTACTCGCCGCCATCCATACCGGGCGCTGTAAACCTAAAACCTCGCGCAATTGCTGGCCTTGTTCACTGACGTGTGCAGGAAATTCAATATCAAACTTAATCGAACCGGTTAGCACACATTTTTCCTCAGCAATCCCTAGTTGCTTAAAACGTCTGGCATCCTCCTGTTCCTGCACCAATAAACGCGCTAATGGCTGACTCCAGACATGGAAAAACGCTTTGAAATGTTGATAGCGCTTAAAAGAACGCGGGGATAAACGCCCATTCACAACCGCCACCGGAATGGTATAGCGCTGACACACCAGCATGTAATTTAGCCAGCGTTCGGTTTCAATAATCAGCAACGCTTGCGGTTTTATACGACGCACAAATGCATTAACCATCCACGGGCAATCTAGCGGCGCATAGCGATGCGTAGCCCATGCCGCTAAAGTTTCTGCCTGATCCGCGCCAGTACGTGTTGTCGTGGTTAACACTAAGGTCAAATCCGGGCGTTGCTGTTTGAGGGCTTTAATTAAGGGTGCCGCAGCCAGCACTTCGCCCACACTAGCAGCATGAATCCATATGCTTTTAGCCGCTTGCAAGGGTGGTACCCAACCAAAATGTTCAAGCCAACGCCCCGCAAAACCTTTACCGGCACTGCCGCTGGTATGCAAACGGTATAGCAAAAGCGGTAATAACAAACAAAACAGCAGATTGTACGTCAACCTGATTCCCCATGCTGTCAACTGCTGCATGTGCACCTCTTACTTGCGATTTTGAAAATTTGCGTGCAAATGGTAGCGTTCAAGCCCTATGCTTACCAGCCGTGAACCACTGCAAAACCAGCGAAGCGCTTTAATGAAAACACCAACGCTAGCAGTCGCCCTGATTGTCAAGAATGAAGCCGCCCAATTACGCCAATGCCTTAATAGCGTGGCGGATTGGGTAGATGAAATTGTGATTCTGGATTCAGGCAGTACCGATGACACGCTAACCCTTGCCCAATCCTTCCAGGCGCGTATTTTTACTCATACCGATTGGCAAGGTTTTGGCCGCCAACGCCAAATTGCGCAAAGCCATGTCCATAGCGACTGGATTTTGTGGCTGGATGCAGATGAACGTGTCACTCCTGCCTTGCGCGCATCGATTCAACAGCAATTGGCTAATCCAGCGGCTAATACGGTGTTTGCCATTCCGCGCTTATCCTGGGCGTTTGGCCGCTTTATTCGCCATTCGGGTTGGTATCCGGGGTATGTAATACGTTTGTATCCGACTGCCTTGACCACTTATGACGATGCCTTAGTGCATGAAAAAGTTAAGTTACCCGAAGGTGTGAGTATCAAACGTTTGCAAGGCGATTTGCTGCATTATACCTACCGCGATGTTTCGCAGTATTTAAGCAAAATGGCACATTACACCCGCTTGTGGGCGCAACAACGTCAGGAACGTGGCAAACGCACCTCGATTTTTGCCGCTGTCGGTCATGCCTTTGCCACTTTTGTGAAAATGTACTTGATTAAAGCCGGTTTTCTGGATGGCCGCCAAGGTTTCATCTTAGCGGTAGCCCATGCTTATGCGACTTTTGCCAAATACGCGGATTTGTGGATCCGTACCCAAACTCAAGGGCCAGACGAATATGAACAATAAACCGGTTTCAATTGCTTTTATTCGCCAGCGTTATAACCCGTTTGGCGGTGCGGAACGCTTTATGGAACGTGCTCTGCAAGCTTTGCAAGCCCGTGGTATACAACTGACCCTGATTACCCGCCGCTGGGATACTCAACAAGACGACGGTATTCGCAAACTGGTTTGCAAACCGTTGCATATCGGCAGCCTATGGCGTCATTGGAGTTTTAGCCGCTGTGTGTGCAAAACGGTCAAACAAGAGCAATTTGATTTAGTGCAGTCGCATGAACGGTTGCCGTGCTGTGATATTTATCGGGCCGGGGATGGCGTACACCGCGAATGGTTGCAGCAACGCAAGCGTATTTTAGGGCGTTGGGGCCAATTGGCGATTCGATTCAGCCTTTACCATTATTACCTGAAACAAGCCGAAAGCCGTCTGTTTCATAGCTCGCGTCTGAAAATGGTGATCTGCAATTCGCACATGGTGAAGGCCGAAATCCAGCATTATTTTGGCCTCCCCGAAGATAAGCTAACCGTGATTTACAATGGCGTGGATAGTGATGTTTTTCACCCCGGCTTAAAAGACGAATTCAATACCATGCTACGCCAGCAATACGGCATCCCATTGGATGCCAGTGTGTTTTTGTATGTGGGCTCTGGCTTTGAACGCAAAGGGCTGGATGCAGTAATACGCGCTTTTGCACAATTACCAGCCAATACGCATCTATTGGTAGTCGGTAAAGACCGGCGACTCAAGCAATACCAGCAATTAGCGCAACGCTTAGGTGTAGCAGCACGCGTGCATTTCGCTGGCGGGCAAAAAGAGGTTCGCCCCTACTATGGCGCGGCTGATGTGTTTTTACTACCCACTTTGTATGACCCGTTACCCAATGCCGGACTGGAGGCCATGGCCTGTGGCTTACCGACCATTACCAGTACCAAAAGCGGTTTGGCCGAGTTGATTGAACACGGTAAAAACGGTTATGTGTTTGATGCTTTGGATATTCAAGCCATGGCAAATACCATGCAAACGTTGTTGGATACAACCCTTAGGACAGCTGTCGGTAATGCGGCCCGCACCACCATTACCCCATTAACACTCGAGAACATGGGTTTGCAACTGGAAAAACTTTATACGCAACTACTAACAGCTTAGGCGAGCATTTCCACTAACTGCGTCATGCGGTGCTTATAGGTATGCTCCGCATAAGCGCGTGTCTGGGCTTGCTGACCGGCTTGCGAACGCCGTGAAGTATCCTGAATAAAACCCTCTAGTTGCACTTTCAATTCATCCAGTGAGCGATACACCAGAAGATCATGTTTACAATCAAACAGTTCTGGCAATTCTTCTTTCCAGTCTACTGCTTGAGCAGTGCCGCAACCTGCAGCTTCAAACAGGCGTGGGTTAGTACCATGCGTCCATTTGCCATGCCATGTGTGAATATTCAGTACCACTTTAGCACTGGCAAACATATTGGCCATGGTTTCAGGGGTAAAAAGACCATCAATTAAGCGCTCCTTTAGAATCGGACTGCTCATTTTTTTACCCCAAGGCCCAAACACCTTAATGTCATAGGTTTCAGCCAGTTGACTTAACCACTCTTCGCGCAGCGGACTCCAATCCCCGGCAAAACACACATCGCACTCATATTCATGTGTAGAAGGCACACGTTTATGGATTTGCGGTTCACAAGCGGTCGGCAACCAATAAGCATTCACATGATGCTCACGGTAAGCCATAACACTCCCTTTAGCATTGGTAAACAGATAATCAAATTCGCGCGCTTTTTTTAAAGAACGTTCAAACTGGAAAGGATCATTTAGCCACCAACACACGCTGAGAATACCGCGTTGTTTAAGATAAGCCAGTGACTCGACAGAAAGGTGAAAACCGTAAATAGCTAAGACAATATCCGGTTTATGTTGCTCAATCGCGGTACGGAAACGCTTATTAGTTCGCGCGTATTCCTCGTTATCAAACTGCCCCAATAATTTCTGATGAATTTTGTCGCCCCAATTTGGCCAATAATCAAAGATGACGACATCATGCCCCAACTCACGCAAAGCGTGAGCCGCAAACTGCCCCATAGGCACTGTACGTAAGTGCCCTGGCAGTGCCAGCAACATTTTCATTTGGATCTCTGGTTTGTATAAAATATAGATAACATTAAGCCCAACCCTAAAAACGCCAGTCTGGCATTTTCATGGCGCAATGGAGTATTAAAAAATCCTGCAAAGAGGGTTACCAACAACACAGAAGACCCGAATCCCCATACTAACCACTGGGTGGTGGTTAGATTCTGACGCCTGCCTGTTGCAAATACAAGATGTAACCACGCTATCAGCAGGATTATTAATATGACAACGCCAACCAAACCGCGTTCAGCCAAAGTACCCAAATAAAGATTGTGTGGATGAAAATTCTTCGGGTAAAGCTGTTGCCAAAGCACCTCATCTTCACCTCGCCAATGGGCCATAGTTTCATGGCTGACTTTTTCATGATTCGCCACTCCAATACCAAAAAAGGGATAGTGCTTAAATACTTCTAAAGACACTTCAGCAATAATACCGCGCCCAGAACTAACACCACCGGGTTCTTGGCTTTTCTCAATACTTTTCTCAATTAAATGCGGATTAATTGCCAAAAATAGAGAAAATATCAAGACAATAGCTAAATTCCACAAGCCAATTTTTTTAAGATTAATTCTGCGGTTATATAAAAAGAATGACACTAAAAATACTAGCGTCAAAAAGAATGCTAACATACCGCCACGGCTTTCACCCCATAACATGACACAGCTAAATAGCACGGTGATAACGCACAAACCGGCAAATAAATAACGATTAATTTTGTTATACAGAATGATGCTTGACCAAGCTGTTAAGGCTGCTACCATCCCCAAATACATGGCTGATTGATTGAAATAACCAACCGAATTCAGCTCAAAAAACGTTTTTTCATGACTAATTTGCCATTGCCACAAACCGACTAAAGTCGCCACCAAGGTAGACAAGATGATAGCGGCCAATAGCCAATGAATTTGTCGGTCTTGCAAAGAGGAATGGGCTAAAGTCCAAGCCAGCGATACCGCCAGTAACGTATCCCCCCACATCATCCAGTTATGGCCAAAATCAAATGCCAATAAGGTGCTGATGGTAGCCGAACCTATAAACAGGGTAAAAATCCAGTCCCATTTACCCATAAACCAGCGTGCTTGCGAGTCTTTATGAAAAGCGCCTAACCACACCACTAAAAAGATAACCGAAGCAATATTTTTCAGGGCTTCCGACAAAGGCAAAGCAATCGCTAATAAAACCAATAATGCCCATTCCCAGTCAGACAATTTATGTTTGTTATTATACACCCGTTAACTCCTAACGAATCTGTGACAGAAAAACCTCTTCCATTTGAGTCAACATGCTATCCAAACTGCAGTGATGCAAAGCATGTTGTCTAGCGTTATCAGCCAGACGTTGTTTTAAAGCAGGATCATCCAGTAACTGCTGCAAGGCTGCAGCCAAAGCAGTAGCACTTTTAGGTTCCACCACTAAACCTGTTACTGCAGGTTTAACCAGTTCCCCAATACTGCCTACTGGCGTAGAGACCACCGCAATACCACATAACATGGCTTGCATTAGACTTTGTGGTACTCCCTCATTAGCATAGGAAGGCAAAGCAAAAATATCCATGGCTTGTAACCACGGTACAACATTGGCTTGTTGCCCGGCAAAACGTACTTTATCCTGTAATTGCTGCGCTATAACGGCTGCTTGCACATTAAGCTGGTTAGGGCCTTCCCCAACAATGAGTATATAAACATCCTCACGCTGCAAACGGGCTATGGCCTCCAGCAAATACACATGCCCTTTCCAAGTACGAATGGTTGCCACAATGCCGATAATGGTTTTATCCAGCGGCAAACCTAATGCCTGCCGTGCCGCCAAGCGATCACCGGGAACAAACGTGTGGGTATCAATACCGGTTGGAATCGAACGGACTCGCGTGGACGGCAAGCCAGTTTGTGTCATGACATAATCGCGTAACTGCTCGCCTGTGGTAACCACAAATTCGCAGCCTTTTTGGTACAGCCAGCGAGTCGCAGCACCGGGGGCAATGCGCGCCGAAATATGCCGAGTACGTACTACCGGCAACTTTTTGCTCAAGCCAATGCGTGCCAAAGCCGTCAGCCAGCTATCGGTTGAACTGTGTGTATTGACCACATCCACTGGATGCGACTTAAACCACTGGCGTAAAGCCAATAAACCTTTGATATTTTTGCGGCCAATAGGCAAAGCTGTCGCCGGAATACCGCGCTTTTGTGCTTCCCGGTAAATATTAGAGGTATCCACACATAACAAATGCACTTGATGGCCGCGTTCTAGCAGGCCTTGCGCTTCATTGAGAATGCGAATTTCCTGCCCGCCCCAGCCACAAGAGGATTCTGTATGGACGATAATCAGTGGTTTGGCCAATGTCATGAATCAGAGCAACCTTTGCGCAACATGCACGTTTTCCCGCAAATGTTGCGGATTAAGGGTTCCGAGCACCACACTGGTGGTGCCGGGTTGAGCAAATACAAAAGCTAAGGCTTGTTCAATCGGGTTATCCTCGCCAAATTGCTGCAAATGGCCGCTAGCAAAGGCTTTTTTCACCAGTAAAGCTCGATTCTGCGCCGCTGCTGCTTCTAATACCGGCAATTCATCGGTATAGACGGGATTGTAAGTAGCCATTACCACATCACAATCCAGCGCATAGGCTAATAGCCCGCCCGCAGCAGTTTTAGATGAAATACCTACTGCGCGAATCCAACCCTGCTGCTTCATTTCCAACAAGGTATCGAGGGCGGCTTCTTCACGCAAAATGCGCTCATCCTCACCATTGGAATGAATCAGCACAATATCTAAGTAATCGGTTTTCAGGCGACGCAGACTGTTTTCCACACTCAGGCGCGTACCAGCAGCGGTAAAATCAAAACTCGATTGCCCGTCTGTAAACTGCTCGCCTACCTTGGTTTCCAATACCCACTGATGACGTGAACCGGGTAATAATTTACCTAAACGTTCCTCACTCAAGCCGTAAGCAGGGGCAGTATCCAGCAGATTAATGCCCAAATCAGCAGCAAGAGCGAGTAAATCCCGTACCTGCTTATCAGAAGGCAATTCAAAGTTTTGTGGATATTTTACCCCCTGATTACGGCCAATTTTTACCGTCCCCAAACCTAGCGGGCTGACTTCAATGCCCGTTTGGGCAACCGCACGACGCTGCATCAAGCGAATAATTCCTGGTAACTAACGTAAATAGCTCCCATGGTCACCGGTATTAACACCAGTAAACCTAAGCCAAAAGGAATAGAAGCAATGGCACCGGCAATGCCATACAAAATGAAAAATACCAATAGTGGCACGATATAGGTCACACCCTGCGCAGCAGCCTTTTGCAGCGCATTCAAAGCCGTCATATTCTCAAACAGCATCAGTGCCACGCTGTAGTTGAGTAATACAAACGATAAAAAACCAAAAAACAGCATAAACACACCACTGCCCACACCAATACCGCGCATTCCTACATAAGGATCTTTCATGGCGGTATCACTAATCATGCCTGCACTTAATAGGGTAAATAAGACAAAAGCAGCCAGAAAAATGGCCCCTAACAATAAAAACTGTGGGCGTTTTTTGGCATCACGCAACACCGTCCACAAGTAGTCCACGCGAATAGCATGACCATGGGCAGCTTCCTGCGCGGTGTAAAGCATGCCACCGGTTAAAGCAGGCATGATGATTAATAAGGCTAAGGCCCCAATGAAAGGCACCAGATTCAGGACAATAGCAACGACCCCGAAAAGTAGGGCCATCAATATCCACGTTTTCATATCCTGGGAAAAAATGGCCCAGCCTTGCTTGAACCACTCGATTGAACGTCCCGCGGGGATAGTTTTCACTTGCATGACATTCTCCTTTTACGGCTTTAGCAGAATTTTTATTGCTACCCACGCTTACGCACGCGGGTTAATACTGGCCAAATACAACTTGCTCCCAAATCGGTGTTGCTACCGGCGGACGCGGGCAAAAGGCTAGCACATCATTCTGCCTATGAAGCTGTGGGCTTGGCAAGGTTTGTAATAATTGCGCAGATAACATCGGCGCAAACGCCAGTTTAGTTGGCCAAGCAATGATCACGTTATTAACCGCAGCAAAAATCGGTTTGTCCGGACGGCTACCCTCAGCCTGACTACCTTCAGCGCGGTCTACTTCCCAGGTCGCCCATTGCAAATGCTCAAAATCCATCCAAGGCAACAGTGCTTGTAATTCTTGGCGGGTCGCGGCAATCACGTGGGCAGCGGGTTTACCCACCCCTTGTTCAGCCGGTTGCCCACCGATATACCACACCATTTGCCCGTTTTGCACCGGATGGGAAGTCACTGTTACGCGCGGCTTATCACTCATCCCCAAGGCATGGGCATACAAACGCGGTAAATGTCCACGCGCTAAGACCATTTGCAAAGGTCGCCGCTGCATAGGTGGTGTGTTCTTACCCAATACCTGACTTAAGGCAGCATTGCCTGCTCCGGCGGTGAGAATAATACGCTTAGCCTGAATAGGTAGACATGAACCATCAGCCAACACCGCGTTGTAGACATACTCTCCATTTTCAGCTTGTAAGGCGGATTGTTGCGCTACGACTTGCAGCAAATACGGCAAATACTGTTCACGCAAGGTCTGCAAGACCGAAGGAATATCTAACACCGGTTCATCGAGCCGATACAAACTACCGTGAAAGGCAGCCTGTTGGAATAATTCCGGATAATCTGTTTTTGGCAACGCTTCCATACGACTTTGCATCGCATGACTGGCAAAAAAACCGGTTAAGCGCGAACCAATACCGGCAGAAGTCCATAATAACTGGGCTTCCGTTAATTTACGGGCCGCTGATAAATCAACCGCGCCCTGCCCTGCTAACGCCGCGCGCCACAGCCGTGGCATATCGCCAATCGCTAGCGTAGCACCAGTCAATTTGCCGCTTAAAGCGTATTTGGTACCACCATGAATAATCCCCTGGGAAGCAATCGTCTGACCTTTGCCCAATTCATCACTAGCCAAAATCACCTGATAACCTTTAGCACGTAATTCAGCCAGTAACCACAAACCGGCAATTCCGCCGCCTACAATCAGCACATCCACTTTAAGGGCTTCATTCGCTAGCATGTCTACCTCTTGATGACATAAGACCGGCTTAACCAATCCTGTAACAACATATTTTTCTTTTGGGCGATAATGAAATTAATCCACACGACAATTTTAAACGCCCCCAAACAGGCCACCGTCATCAGCATACGCCATATTGCCTGATACCAAGGTATACGCATGCCCTGACGGTTGACCACTTTCAAGCCTAACAAGCGTTTACCGGGGCTCGCCTGCCAAGACGATGCCTCTAATAAAGGCATAACTAATCCCCAATACAACAGGCCTACAAGTACCATAACTGCAGTTACCAAATCCTGATCTAGCCCGCCACCTAATAATGCCAACCCCAGTAACAACAAAAACATAATGCCCAAATCCACACAAAACGCCCCTACCCGTTCATAAAACAACAGCGTTTGCATGGTGACACTGCGCGGCTTTGCTGGAATAGGGGTAAGTGGGGTTAATACATCCAAATACGGCAAGACCGCATCGACTTGGACTGAACCAAAGGTTTTACTCAGGTGTTGCCATTGGGATTCCCAATTGAATAGGCCATTTAGGTAATTCAATACCGGGGCTTGAATAGCCAGCTGATGTTGTTGCAATGCTTGTTGATTGCGTTCTGCAATCTGCGCAAACACTCGCTCACTAACGGCCGCGCGAAACTCCAGATCCAGCAATGACGGCAAGGCTTCAATAAAACGCCATAGCTTTATGTCAGTAGCGGCTTCCGGTTTAAGCAGTATTTCATCGAGCTCCTGAGAAAAGATCAGCCAATCGGCTTGCAAACGCACCTCGGCACTGACCGTTTCCAGCTCAATATCATCGATAAGCAATGTTGGGGGCGGCAGCAAAATACTTTCCAGCGGATCAAACTGTTTTTCGCCAGCCAAATCGCTAGCCGGAGTTGGCAAAATAACGGCTAAAGACGCATTAACCAATTCCAGAGAAGCTGGGTTTGAACGGATGATAGCGGGTAACTCTACTGCTACTGACAAGGGTTCTGGTGTAGGAGACTCAACTACCTCTTGCGGCATGTCCCAGCTATTCTCCCCCTCAATGGCCGGTGCCGGGTTAACGTTAGGGGCAACATAATCTGTAGCCTCTATCCAGTCGGCCAGCGACTGGCTAGCAACCGAGGCAGTCGTACTTTGTTCCTCTTCTTCAGCCCAGATATCGCTCCATTTCAAGGCTTGCTGATACGCTTCATGCAGGCGTTTAAAACCTTCTGGGTCATCATCCGGGCGAGTTTGTTTTAACAGCTTTGCATAAGTCTGCTTGATTAATTTTTTATTAACTCCCGGTGCAATTCCCAGAATATCCCAACAGGTCATTAGAAAAACCTGTCTTGTTCAAACTGATCCAACAAATCTGCAAACTCTATCTGCGCTTGAGCAATTTCGGTCAGGTTTTGTTGTTCCAAAACCGATTCAAACCAACGCAAAGCTTGTAGCAATACTTCACGGTCATCCCCTAAACGCCCTTCATATAATCGCTCAGCGCGCGCAATCAGAATCATATTGCCTTCCTGTTCACGCGGATGAAATTTTAAGGCTGCCAGTTTGGATTTGCTGGCTTCAATCTCGCTAGCGGATAATTCCGTAGGCGTATTCAAAATCATTTTGTAATACTTTTCGCCACTTGAAACCACTTGCGCATCAATTTCCAAAACGCCATTCACATCATAGCTAAAACGTACCTGAATAGTTTCCGCGCCTTTTTTTGCTTTAGGAACTTTAATTTCCAAACCACCAAGATGAATATTATTTTTAACCAAACGGTTTTCACCCTGATAAATTTCCATATTTAACTGGGTTTGGTTATCGCTGACAGTGGTGTAAATATTGACTCGACTGCTTGGTATAACCGTATTGCGTTCCAGAACCGGGCTAAACAAATCCCCTTGTGTACCTAACTGATCATTTTCATTATAAACCCCCACCCCAAGCGAATACGGGCACACATCTGTCAGCACTAAATCTTCCAGTGCTGCATCACGCGCTTTCAGACCTGCTTGTATCGCCGCCCCCATTGCCACCACTAAATCCGGGTCCAGATTAGCAGCAGGCATACGCCGGAACATTTTCGCAATCATAGAACGGAAAAATTGCATGCGAGTAGCGCCGCCTACCAGAATAACTTCATCCAGTTCGGCTGGCTTAAGCTTGGCATCGCGTAAGGCCGTTTCAATTGGACGCTGAATACGTTGCAATAACGGTTCAGCTAGTTTGATAAAATCCTCGCGTTGTAGGGTAATACGTTGCGGGTAATCACTTAAAAACGCTTCTACATGCACCAAATCCGCATTATTAAGCTGTCGCTTAGCCAGTTCCATTTGCGCATAAACCCGCTGCAATTCTTTGGCAGTGAGTTTAGTTTTACTGGTACCCAGACTGGCTAAAAACTTGTTCACCAGAAGCTCACGGAAATCCTC
>CAZCJE010000047.1:0-4941 GCA_964498805.1 uncultured Thiothrix sp. | reverse complement strand
TACTGGTACCCAGACTGGCTAAAAACTTGTTCACCAGAAGCTCACGGAAATCCTCGCCACCGAGAAAATTGTCCCCAGCCGAGGCATGCACTTCGAGTACCCCATCAAAATACTCCATGATAGAGACATCAAATGTGCCCCCACCTAAATCCACCACCATGAATTGGGTATGTTCGGGTTTTTCATGCAAACCATAAGCAATCGCTGCCGCCGTAGGTTCATTCACCAACCGCTCTACTTTCAAGCCAGCTAATTCACCGGCCAGCATAGTGGCCTTGCGCTGTACATTATTGAAATAGGCAGGGACACTAATCACGGCTTCGCTAATGCTTTCACCGAGATAAGTTTCGGCATCTTCTTTAAGACTTTTCAGCACAAATGCGGATAGTTCAAACGCAGAATAAGCTTTTTTTGCCAGCATAACCTTGCGGTTCGTGCCCATATAGCGCTTGAACACCGCAGCAGTCGCATCGGGATGAGTCAGCAAGCGTTCTTGGGCGGTTTTACCGACCAAAACTTTGCCATCCTGACCAATATGTACCACGGAAGGGGTTAGATATTCCTGCAGACGATTGGGAATCAGTTCTACCTTACCGTCCTTCCAAATGGCACAGGCACTGTTAGTGGTGCCCAAATCAATCCCAATAATGCTCATGGTTTCCCCTTAGCCATTCCTTGTGTTATTGGTGTTCTTTTTCCATACCCTTAATACGGGCAATGGTATTGGTGGTAGAAACGCCATCGACAAAACTGAGGGCTACCACTTGACCGCCATGTTCCCACACGCAACGATTGCCGGGAATTTTTTGTGGATCATTGTCACCGCCTTTGACGAGGAAATCCGGTTTAATTGCACAAATCAGACGCTCGGGCGTATCTTCCCGAAACTCCACTACCCAATCTACACAAGCGAGAGCTGCAAGCATCTGCATACGATTAGCCAGCGTATTTACCGGACGAGTTGGCCCTTTAAGTTTACGCACAGACTCATCAGTATTCACCGCTACAATCAGACGATCACCCAGTTTGCGCGCCTCTTGCAGATAGGTGACATGACCAATATGCAAAATATCAAAACAGCCATTGGTCATGACTATCTTTTCCCCATGCATACGCGCATCCTGTACTGCTGCTAATAATTGCTCCTCACTCACCACGCCTTTGACTTGTACTTGATGGGCTTGCAACGCCTTGTGTAGCTCTGCCACGCTAACCGTAGCCGTACCTACCTTGCCCACCACAATACCGGCTGCCAGATTCGCCAGCATCATGGCGTGTTCAACAGCTACCCCAGCTGCCATTGAAGCTGCCAAGACCGCCACTACCGTATCCCCGGCACCGGTGACGTCATACACTTCCCGCGCTCGTGTGGGCAGATTAAACGGTTCCGCTTGGGCACGTAACAACGTCATGCCTTGTTCACTACGGGTAATCAGCAGGTTGTCAAATTCGCACCGCGCTAGCAGATCATGTCCACGTTGCACCAGTTCAGCTTCCTCCTGCCAATCGCCAGCCGCTTCACGAAACTCCGCCAAATTCGGGGTAATAACGGTAGCCCCTTGATAAGTGGCAAAATCTTTAGCCTTAGGGTCTACAATCACTGGCTTACCCGCTGCTTTGGCTAGCTGGATTAAGTGGCGAGCCTGCTGCAGTGTGCCTTTGCCGTAATCGGATAAAACCACCACATCCACCGTCTTGAGCATAGCAACAAACGCGCTCTGTAATGCAGCATGGTCTTGGTTAGCAAAATTTTCCTCAAAATCCAGACGAATGAGTTGCTGATGGCGACTCATGATACGTAGCTTGGTAATAGTCGGAATATCTTCAAGGCTAATAAACCGGGTTTGAACACCTCGCCCTTGTAAGACTTGATCCAGCATGCGCCCCGCTTCATCATGGCCTATATAACCTAATAGGCTGACTTTGCCGCCGAGACTAGCAATATTCAAAGCCACATTAGCTGCCCCGCCGGGGCGGTCTTCAAGCGCTTTGACATGCACCACTGGCACCGGCGCTTCAGGTGAAATACGGGAAGTTTGACCCGACCAATAGCGGTCTAACATCACATCCCCAACAACCAGGACATGCGCCTGTTCAAAGGCAGGAATTTTTAAGCTCATCGTTATTTTTTACATAAAACAAGAAAAAACAGGTTGAAAAGTTTACCATAAGGCCCCTCTACAAGTATGAAACCTAACGTGGAAACACAATCATTCAAACATTTTCTACACCCGCGTTATTGGCCTACCTGGTTAGGATTAGGCTGTTTGTGGTGCGCTGTCCAGTTGCCCTGGCGCTGGCAAATGGCTATTGGCAAGCTATTTGGCTTATTCATGTATCATGTCTTACCTAAGCGACGTTTTATCTGTTGCGTCAACCTGAGTCTGGCTTTTCCGCACTTAACGCCCGCCGAACGTGAACAATTAACCCGTGACCATTTTATCTCGCTAGGGCAAGGTGTGATGGAACTTGGCATGAGTTGGTGGGGTAATCTGGAACGCCTGAACCGCCTGACTAGCATTGAAGGTTTGAAGCACTTGCAGGATGCCTTGCAACAAGGCGGGGTGCTATTACTCAGTGCACATTTCACCAGTTTAGAACTCGGTGGACGCTTATTAGGCCAGTATTTACCCTTGCATGTGGTCTATCGACCGCATCAAAATCCTTTGATTGAAGCGCGTACCACCGCCTTGCGCGCTAGTCGCTATGGTAAAGCTATATCGCGGGATAATATCCGCGATATGATCCGCAGCCTGCAACAGGGTTTTCCTGTATGGTATGCACAAGACCAGAATTTCAAGCGAAAAAATGGGGTTTTTGCACCGTTCTTCGGAATTCCTGCCGCCACCAATACCGCTACTAGCCGCCTGAGTAAGCTTGGTAAGGCGCAGGTTGTACCGTTTTTTACGGTAAGAACAGCCCGTGGATATCTGTTACGTTTTCTGCCACCACTTGAAAACTTTCCTTCGGATGGCATACTCGACGACACGACACGAATTAATCAAATCATTGAGCAACAGGTACGCGAGTTCCCCGCCCAATATTTGTGGACTCATCGCCGCTATAAGGATATGCCTGAAGGCGGCAATCGTTACACTCTCCATTCCAAGGATTCATTATGCAAATCGCCCCGAACACTGTGGTAACTATGGCTTACACCTTGACCGATAGCAACGGCAACGTGCTCGATCAAGCGGATGCTAGCCAACCATTTGCTTACTTACACGGTGCGCAGAATATTATTCCGGGTTTAGAAAATGCCCTGAACGGCAAGCAGGCCAATGACAGCGTAACCGTTACTATCGCTCCTGAAGACGCTTACGGCGAACGTAATGACCAGCTAACCCAGCAAGTACCACGCGCTATGTTTGGTGGTGTGCCGGATGACAAACTGGTACCCGGTGCTAAATTCCAGGCGCAAACCGATGCAGGTGTGGAAGTTATTACCATTACTGCCGTCGATGGTGACATGATTACGATTGATGCTAACCATCCATTGGCGGGTGAAACCCTGAATTTTGATGTGCAAATTCTGGAAGTACGCATGGCAACCCGTGATGAAATCGCACACGGTCATGCTCATGGTGCAGGTGGCCATCACCACCATTAACAGCGGTCATGGAGGGCACTGGTTTTGCCCTCCAGCCAATTTCCGCGCAGTTGTTATTTGCTTTTGACGTTAAGGCTGTGAACCCCGTATAAGTGTGTGGCTTTATTTAAAACCAAAGGAGTTGTGCATGGCCACTATAAAACTAAAAGGCAATCCGGTTGAAACCAGCGGCAATTTACCCAGCGTTGGTAGCAAGGCCCCTGATTTTACGCTGGTCAATACCGACCTGTCGGAAGTTACCCTAGGCACTTTCACTGAACGCACCGTCATCCTGAACATTTTCCCCAGCATTGATACCGGCGTTTGTGCTCAATCCACGCGCCATTTCAATGAAGCCGCCAGCAAGCGCGCGGATGTAACAGTCCTGTGTATTGCTGTCGATTTGCCTTTTGCCCTGAGCCGTTTTTGTGGTGCTGAAGGCTTAAGTAATGTCATTACTTTATCGGCTTTCCGTAGCCCAGCGTTTGGCAACGATTATGGCGTCCTGATTACCAGTGGTCCTTTGCGTGGTCTGTTGTCACGCGCTGTTGTGGTAATCAAAAATGGGCAAGTTGTCTATACAGAACAAGTTCCAGAAATCACCCAAGAGCCCAATTACGACGCTGCTTTAGCGGCTGTTTAATGCCCGTCGTGGTATAAATTTCCCCCAAAACCTGCTGCTTGGCAGGTTTTGTCAAATATTGAATAAATATCAATCATATACAGCACTATCAGGTTTTTTTGACTACAATTCCCTAAAATTTTATGCGGGATTAATCTGGTATGCGAATCCGGTTATGGGTGTGGTTAGCAATAGTGCTAGCCAGTATGAGTGTGAGCTTGTTGGCCTATGCCTCAGAATGCGGTGGTTCTTTCTACTGTTATGGTGAAACCGGACACGCTACCGTGGTAACCCCAACCCGTCCACCACCGATCCCACCGCCAAATACCTATTTGCGCCGTCTACAACAACGTAATCAGACCCAAATTGAGTTGCGCAATCGCACCGCTTATCGCAATGCTCCACCGGTGGTCACACGTCCTCGCACCGCTGTGACAGCAACCGCTACCCGTCCTGCGGCAGTTACACGCAATCGCACGACCACTAACCGCGTAGCCAACAACCTCACAACCCGAGCCCAAACCGCTACTCGTACCGCCGCAGCTTCCCCCACTGTTACCCGTACGCGCTCTACTAGCGCCAGTCCTCCTAACCGCGCTGCCAATACCCCACGCGTCACGGTTCCTGCTACAGCGCGAACCACAACGGCGACACAACCTACCCCTACTACGGCAACAAGGGCGACTACCACTCGGCCAGCACAAACCTCGGCACGGCGCTGTGGTAATAA
>CAZCJE010000046.1:22469-24980 GCA_964498805.1 uncultured Thiothrix sp. | reverse complement strand
CGTATCCCCTTAGCCGCTTTGCAAGCTCAGGGAGATCGGTTAGCTTTCACTACCGATTCTTATGTCGTAACCCCCTTGGAATTTCCCGGCGGCAATATTGGTACCTTAGCGATTAATGGCACGGTAAATGACCTAGCAGTCGGTGGAGCCATACCGTTATACCTTAGTTGCGGATTTATCCTTGAAGAAGGTCTGTCCTTGGAAGTGTTTACGCGCATTTTGCACAGCATGAAGCAGGCCGCTGACGAAGCGGGCGTCCAGATCGTCACTGGCGATACTAAAGTGGTACAACGCGGCAGCGCGGATAAGCTGTTTATTAACACCGCTGGTGTAGGGGTGATTCCAGCCGGTATCAATCCTTCAGCCGGTCAGGCTCAAGTAGGGGATGCAGTGATTGTCAATGGCTGGCTTGGGGATCATGGCGCTGCTATTTTGAATGCACGTGGTGATTTAGCGCTGGATGCGGCTATTGAAAGCGATTGCGCGCCCTTGCACCGCCTGATTACAGCTATGCTTGAGGCTTGCCCCGATATTCATTGCCTGCGCGATGCCACTCGTGGCGGTTTAGCTACCGTATTAAATGAATTTGCCGAACGTTCAGGCGTGAATATTGTGCTGAAAGAAGAGCAGTTACCCGTGCGTACAGCAGTGCGCGGTATGTGTGAAATTCTCGGTCTTGATCCTTTATATCTAGCGAATGAAGGCAAATTAGTGGCGATTGTACCAGCAAAAGCAGCTAAAGCCGTTTTAGAGGCTATGCAACGGATACCAGAAGGACACGATGCCCGTTTGATTGGCCACGTTCATGAAGGTTTAGGGCATGTTATCCTACAAACTGCTTTTGGCGGCGAACGCATTGTCGATATGTTACCGGGGGAACAATTGCCTCGAATCTGTTAAGCTAAGATTAAGTTTTTATTTTTCAAAAACTTAACTTCCATTTTCTTTTCACAATCTGCGCGTAATTCTTGCTGAATTGTTCGGTATCGTTACTCCTGTCGAAACAAGAAATACCTCGAAGAATCAGGAGAAATCTCATGAAAAACAAAATTATTATTGCCAGCGCCATGGTTGCCAGTGTCCTGTTTGCCTCGTCTGCAATGGCAGCACCCGGCCCAGACCTCCGCTTTGCACAACATGACCGTGGCTACGTTGGCGTGAATATTGGTAAAGCAGACAGCCGCATTGATGCCGGGGTACGCAGTGGTCAACTGACCCAAAGTGAAGAACGTCAATTGCGCAGTGAACTACGCGCTTTGATCGACACCATTCGTACCGTCACTCAAGACCGCAAAGTCACCAGTAAAGAACGTGCCCTGTTGGAACGCAAAGAAGCGCAGTTACATAAAAACATTACGACTTTAAGTACCAATCGTCAGGTAGCTAAACGTTTTGATCGTGATGATCGTTACAGCCGCTATGATAATGACCATCGCAATGATGATCGCCGTGACTTCAAACCAGACCAACGCGATTTTAAACAGGTCTATGTTGCTCCTGTTCCTTCACAAAAACCGGTTCAATACCAAGGGCCGCATTTCGATAAGCATTAATTGGGGATGCTGGAATAAGGGCTAAGTCATTCAGCCTGCGAGCGCAGGCTGTTGGCTTGAATGCAGGATTCACCACTATTTTTTTCTGTCGCACTTACAACAATCCCACCACCCTATTTCAAGAAATCAATGCTTTACTTCATGGCATAGTGTTTGCACAAGCGCCTCTATCAAGAAAGACAGGTGCCGCCATGAAACTGCAAATAGAACGCTCCTACGTAGAAAGTTTGGTCACGGAATACCCAGAGCTTATTGCCCTCAAAGAACAGTTGAAATTCGGCAACAAAGCTGAGATTTCATTTCAGGAATTATCGGCTGCTCAACTAGGCTTGCTTAGACAATTATATGAAGCAGCTGGCGCACAGATGCAGGGCCGTGCCGCGCAATTGGCCACTTTACAACGGGCGGTACAAGATCACGGTAAACGTTACCAAGCAGGTGAATTGGAACGTTTAGTACCCGACTTTACCGAATTTCTGATTAAAGACGGCATCCGTGGCTGGTTATTCAAAGCCAACACTGCTGGCAAACCCTTGGCTTATCTGGTGGCACGTATTGATTACACGCCCCCTGGTGAAGAAGAAGCCGGGCGCGTATTACTGGATTTAAAAGCCAATAGTATGGCCAAACTGGCAACCGCTACTATTATGATTAGAGAACGCGACATTATTGGCCAAACACTGGCTGAAATGCTCGCGGCCAAAGGCTTTTTCAAAGAAACCCCGGAATTAATGGCGGCTTATGAACATTCGGCTGAACGTTATTTCAACTGGCGTGCGCAGTATGGCAAACAATTTTCAGGTCGTGGTACTGGCATTGTCGCGGATGACCCGACTGCAACCCATCGCAATACCGACTGGTCACGCAAAAACGTTCTAGTGCTTTCCTCTGGTGGGGGTTGGGCACGACTGGTTAATGACGAAGAAATTGTTAAAGACCGCATTCTTACCTTAGATGC
>CAZCJE010000046.1:0-22369 GCA_964498805.1 uncultured Thiothrix sp. | reverse complement strand
ACTGCCGAAATGGATGTGCTGATGGATGATATTGTCGAAGGTAAATCTGGCGGCACCACCGTATTATGTGCAGGCCCACCTGGCGTTGGTAAAACATTAACCGCAGAAGTCTATTCGGAAATTATTAAGCGCCCTCTTTACCGCGTGCATTCCGGTCAACTCGGCTTGAATGTAGCGGAGATGGAAACAGCATTGAAAAATACCCTTACCCGCGCCCAACGTTGGGGTGCCGTCATGCTGATTGATGAAGCGGATGTGTATATCAAGCGGCGCAATGACAATATTGCTGCCAATGCGGTGGTAGGTGTATTTCTGCGGGTGCTGGAATATTTTAATGGCTTACTGTTTCTGACTACCAATCGGGTTGATGATATTGATGAAGCAATTATTTCCCGTTGTATCGCTCTGATTAAATACCATCCGCCGGGTTTGGAAGACCGCCGCAAAATCTGGGCCGTTATGACTGAACAATTCGGCTTAGCGTTAGAAAACAGCTTGATTGAGGAGCTAGCAGCATTATTCCCAGATGCCAGTGGCCGCGATATTAAAGGTTTGGCAAAGCTGGTAGCTAAATATTGCCATCATAAAGCAGTGGAACCCACGTTAGAGGTATTCAAACGTTGCAGTATATTCCGTGGTATTGAATTATCCTGATGCTCGGTATTTATCTTATTGATTAAACTAATGGCCTTGTGTAACAGTCTAATCTTCACTGCTTTCTTACTAATCCTGTGAAGGGGACTTTATGCCTAAGGCAATTATTCGCTTCAATGCAATCATGGCGCTGTTATTACCGGCCATAGTACAGGCAGCGCCCATCAAAAATACCAGTATCTATACCGGCCTAGCAGCTGCGGATTGTAAAGTACTGGAATTCCATGAGGATGAGGGCGGCTGGTCAAAAAGCCGTTGCCCCGGTGTAGGTGGCTATAAACTGGATCTGTTAGAAGGCGATTTGCGTCAGAGCATTACCATTATTGACCCTAAAGGCAAAGAATATCCGCTGGAATTTTGGAATGTCGTCTCGGTTGGCTTTTCCTCGCTTGGCACTAAAGCGGAATGGCGGGTACAAAAACAAGGAAGTAAGGTTACGCCGCAAGCCCTGATAGTACGCTTCAATGCCTCGGAAGACCCGGAAAAACCTGAAAAAACCACCAGCTATTTAGTCGTTAGTAAAATAACGCCTACCAGCAGTTGTGTCACAGATGTAGTTAAACCCAGTACTAATGCTAATGAACAAGCCCGTACATTAGCTGATAGTGCGGCTACTCGTCCGTGTCGCAGTTCTCATTAACGACTTCTACTGTTTTTGTCACTGCATAACGCCGTTATCCAGTGACACTTAAAGCGATTTTTATTTGTCCATTAATTCATACTATTAATTATTTGATTAAAAAATATTCTTTTGATTCTAAATATAATTCATACCCGTGTATTTTCCCCTTTAAAAAATTTGTAAATACGCACAGTTAGCGCAGACCTTGGGTTATTCCTAATACCTAGCCACCTGAAAATCGCTGTATAACCCTTGTTATAAATATTATTATTTTGTATTGATACGATAGATATTATTTACTGCCGTTTAAAAAGCTTGCCAATAACCTTTAGGTGGGGATCAAGGAGAGATCAATGCAGGGTTTGCGTATCCGTATTAATGGGCTGGTACAGGGCGTGGGGTTTCGCCCGTATGTCTGGCATCTGGCTCAAGCGTGTCAATTACAGGGTACTGTGTGTAATGACAGTCAAGGGGTATTGATTGAAGCTTGGGGGAAGACTCAGCATTTGCATGAATTCAAGCAGCGTTTGCCTACTGAGGCCCCGCCTTTAGCCCGCATTGATACGTTACACTGTGAATCGCTGCTTGAAGCTTGTCCGCATATGGATTTTCGCATTACGCACAGTCATGAAGGCGACATCCATACCAGTATTGTTCCCGATGCGGCTATGTGCCCGGCTTGTCATACCGAGATTCTAGATCCAGCTAATCGCCGTTATCGCTACCCTTTTACCAATTGCACCCAGTGTGGCCCACGCTTAAGTATTGTCACTCAGATTCCGTATGATCGCGTTCATACTAGTATGCAAGCGTTCGAGCTTTGTGCCGATTGCGCCCATGAATACACTGACCCGGCCAATCGGCGTTTTCACGCACAACCGAATGCTTGCCCGCTGTGCGGGCCGCAACTGTGGCTTGAAGATAGCCAAGGCCAACGTCTACAACCCGCTTTTAATGAAGAAGATTGCCTAGATACCGCTAACCGCTTGTTACGCAAAGGCTATATTGTGGCGATTATGGGCTTAGGCGGGGTCCATCTAGCCTGTGATGCCAGCAATGAACAGGCAGTAGCAGAATTACGGCGGCGTAAGCAACGTTACCAGAAACCGTTTGCGCTCATGGCACGTGCCCCCGATATTATTCGCCAGTATTGCGTGGTTAGTGGCCAAGAAGCAGCATTGCTGCATAGTCAACAAGCACCAATTGTGCTGCTGAATGCCAATCAGGATCACAGCCTCGCGCCATCCATCGCCCCGGCTCAAACCACCTTAGGTTTCATGTTGCCGTATACACCGTTGCATGCTTTATTACTGTCTGTGTGGGAAACGCCATTGGTCATGACCAGTGCCAATCTCAGCGATGAGCCGCAGTGTATTACCTTAGAAGACACTCGCCAACGCTTAAAAGGTATTGCCGATTACCTACTGTTGCATGATCGTCCTATTGTTAACCGTGTAGATGATTCCATTGTGCGTATGATGGCGGGCAAACCGCGCTTGTTACGACGCGCTCGCGGTTATGCACCTGCTCCTCTTGCTTTACCCGAAGGCTTTGCGCAGGCACCGGCTTTATTGGCCATGGGCGGCGAATTGAAAAGTACCATTGCGCTGGTACGCGATGGGCAGGTGACACTTTCACAGCATTTAGGGGATTTAGAAGACGCACGCACTTGGCAAGAATATCAACGCACGTTGCAACTGTATCAGCACATTCTCCAGCATAAACCGCAAGGGATTGTGATTGACCAACATCCTAGTTACCGTTCTAGCCAATGGGGACAGCAGTTAGCCAAAGCCCAATCGTTGCCGCTGGCAGAAGTGCAGCATCACCATGCGCATATCGCTAGTTGTATGGCCGACAATGGCTGGCCTTTACACGCTGGCAAAGTGCTCGGCATTGTATTGGACGGCCTAGGTTATGGTGACGATGGCACTTTGTGGGGTGGGGAATTTTTGCTAGCTGACTATTGTCACTATACCCGTCTAGGCCACTTTAAGCCGCTCCCTTTACCGGGTGGAACACAAGCCATTCGACAACCCTGGCGCAATCTATGGGCCCATTTACAGGCCCTTGATTGGGAGAAGGTGACGCATACCTTTGGCGAATTAGCCGTCTTGGAATTCTTGCAACAACAGCCGATCGCCACCTTAAAAACCATGCTCGCTCAAGGGCTTAACTCACCGTTGAGCAGTTCGTGTGGACGCTTGTTTGATGCGGTCGCTGCGGCGGTGGGAACTTGTCGTGACGCAATTAGTTATGAAGGGCAAGCGGCGATTGAACTGGAAGCCGCTACCCCAGCCTGTTTACTCAATGTCGTACCACCCTATCCCTTCAAACTCCATAAAACCGCTAGCGGATGTTGGGAAATTGACCCAGCCCCTATGTGGTGCGCACTGTTGCATGACCTACAAACGGGCTATAACCACAGCATTATTTCCGCCCATTTTCATCAGGGTTTAATTCAAATCTTGACGGATACGGTTACTGCCATCGCAGCGGAACAGACGGAAGTTAAGGCGATTGTGTTATCGGGCGGGGTATTTCAGAACAACTTATTATTAAGTGGGCTGGTTAAACGCTTGCAACAACAAGGCTGGACAGTATTAACGCATCAGCACGTACCTACCAATGATGGTGGCCTGTCATTAGGACAAGCCGCCATTGGTACCGCTCGCTGGCTTACGGCTTTGGCATAGTTTCAGGTGGATTTGCTGGCGGTGGATTCTCTTCCGCCACCAGCGGAGTCGCCATAATTTTAACCGGTTGCGGTTTTAGATCATCACAATAAGTCCAGGCACCTTCCCAGCGCGAGGGAAAATTCGCATCCAGAAAACGAATTTGAAAACGCCCCCAAAACGGCGTCATAGCGCCATTAATGCCGGGACGCAGCGTTTTACAGGCAACTTTGGCATGGTTTTTGGCCCAATAACCATCATAGGTGCCACGGCCTTCATACACCTTAGCTAGCCCCACAATATAAATTACCCCAGGGTCTTGCTCAGTACCGTAGGTAAATACCGTTGTAGGGCCAATATCTTCAGCATAAATAATTTGCCCTACATTACTATTCCAGACTTCATCAGCCTGTACCGGGCTAACCATCATACCTAATCCTACCAGCAGTAAACCTGCTGACTGCCACCTGCTCCACTGCATAAGCCTAGACTCCTTTGTTCATGACAGGAGCCGACTATACCAGACTCTTGCTGACAATTTCGTAGACATCCCCGGACAAACCACTAGCTGCTTTGATCTGTTCCAGATGCTGCTTCATTAACGTACTGCGTTTAGGCTCGTAATGCCGCCAGTTCATTAATGGGCGTACCATCCGTGACGCAATTTGCGGATTCATGCTATCCAGTTGCAGCACAGTTTCAGTCAAAAAGGTATAACCGCTACCATCTTCAGCATGGAAATGCAGGGGATTACGAATGGCAAAACTACCAATCAAGGCACGTACCTTATTGGGATTACGCAGATCAAACAGTTTGTGCTGCATGAGAGTTTTGACTTGTTCAAGCGTCCCAGGCAAGCAAGAAGTCGCTTGTAAAGCAAACCATTTATCCATGACCAAAGCATCATGCTGCCAACGATCATGGAAATGCTGCAATGCTTGTTCACGTTGCGGACAATCAATTTGGTTCAAAACTGCCAATGCTGCTAACGCATCGGTCATATTACCGGCTTGATGGTACTGGGCTAGGCACAATTCATAGATACCTTCATCCTGAATACGCCCTAAATAATCCAGACAGACATTTTTCAGACTGCGTCGCCCAATACTAGCCGCATCAATGCGATACTCACCGTCATCCTGCAACGCTAAATACAGACGTTCCAAATCCAACCGCAACGCTTTAGCCAATGTGCTGTAAATGAATTCACGCGCGTGATGAATGGCTTCAGGATCAGAAGGACGAGCCACTTCAGCAATATCCGCTTCAGAAGGCAGAATCATGGTTTCCGCGCGTAAAGCAGAGTCTAGGCTCGCATCGGTCAGCACCTTTTGATAAGCACTAATGAAATCATGCTCTACCCCAACCGCACGGCCGGTTTGTTGATCTTCCAGCAACTTAAGAATGGTCTGCATAGCCAAACGTTGCCCTGCATCCCAACGATTAAAGGCATCGCTGTCATGCATCATCAGGAACATCAAATCCGCTTCGGTATACGGATAATACAAGCGCACCGGCGCCGAAAAGTTACGCAATAAAGAAGGAATCGGCCTTTCGCTTAAACCGGTAAAGGTAAAGGATTGTTCCGACTGACTTAAATGCAGAATCTGGTTACCACTGATATCCTTGCCTTCCTTATTAAGCAAACCCACCGCAACCGGAATCAAGAAGGGTTTTTTCTCGGCTGCTTCAGGGGTAGCCGGGCAGGATTGACGCAGATGCAAGGTACACGTTTGTTCTTGGGCATCATAACTCATACCCACATGCACTTGCGGAGTACCCGCCTGATCGTACCAATGCTGGAACTGACCTAAGTCCACTTCATTAGCATCTGCCATAGCAGCGAGAAAGTTTTCCGTGGATACGGCTTGCCCATCATGGCGCTGGAAATACAAATCCATGCCTTTGCGAAAACCTTCCTGACCTAACAGGGTTTGATACATCCTGACAACTTCCGATCCTTTCTCATACACTGTCATAGTGTAGAAGTTATTGATTTCCATATAAGAAGACGGGCGAATAGGATGCGCCATGGGGCTGGCATCTTCGGCAAACTGGAAGGTGCGTAATTTGCGTACATCTTCAATACGTTTGACTGGGCGCGAATGCAAATCTGAGGTAAATTCCTGATCACGGAAAACCGTTAACCCTTCTTTCAGGGATAACTGGAACCAGTCACGACAGGTAACGCGATTCCCCGTCCAGTTATGGAAATATTCATGACCAATCACCGATTCAATACTGATGTAATCCATATCGGTGGCTGTTTCTGGGCTGGCAAACACTAATTTAGAGTTAAAAACATTTAAACCTTTGTTTTCCATCGCCCCCATATTGAAATCATCAACAGCCACGATCATGTAAATATCCAGATCGTATTCAAGCCCAAAACGCTTTTCATCCCACTGCATGGCGCGTTTGAGCGATTGCATAGCGTGATCACACTTGTCGATATTATGCGCTTCCGTGTAAATACGCAGCGTCACCTGCCGCCCAGAAACGGTGGTGTAATGATCTTCTACATGTTGCAGTTGCCCAGCAACCAGTGCAAACAGATAAGACGGTTTTTGGAACGGATCTTCCCAACGTGCCCAATGACGCCCATCGGCTAAATCGCCACTGCCGACTAAATTACCATTAGACAATAACACTGGGTATTGAGCTTTATCTGCCCGAATCTCGGTAGTAAAAATACTCATAACATCCGGGCGATCCGGATAATAGGTAATCTTACGAAAACCTTGGGCTTCGCATTGGGTACAAAAATTACCACTAGACTGATAAAGCCCTTCTAATGAAGTATTTTTCTGCGGATAAATACGCGTGACAATTTCAACGGCAAATAATTCTGGCACGTTAAAAATGGTCATGCCATCGTCAGTTAATACGTATTGGCCTGCTTTCAAGGCCACGCTATTAACCTGAACAGACAGTAATTCTAGCTCCTCGCCATAGAGCTCCAAAGGAGCATCGGTTGCTACTGTAGGGTTACGTCGAAAAGTAGTGGTACTTTTGACGTCAGCAAATGCCTCGCCTAATTCAAACACTAATGCAATGGCATCCACATCATAAGCTGGTGCCATATAATCCTTCAGATAGATGGTTTTGGGTTGGCCTTGTTTCATTATGTATCTCTTTTACCAGCGTTGTATAAAGCATCCCGAATTGCCGCATAATCAGGATGCTTGCTATTAAGCATTCCTGTACGTAATAGCAGGTCAATATTGACAAGATTGCAATTATCCTTGAAATCATCTGTATTTTCCGTCAGATAAGCGATTTCGGCTAATGATAATAATTGGAAATTTATGACTTCGCCGTCTGTATTTTTAGGAATAAAATTCTCAGGCAACCATAAGTCATATATATAAATAGTAGAGTTTTCTAAGCCACGCCAACTTTGTTGCTGATAGTCAATAGTTCCAACCCACTGGGCATTTTGTGCCAGATTCATCGGTATATTAGCCTCTTCCTGAGACTCTTTTATAACATTATCCATTAGACTTATACCAACGGGTAAACCACCGGCTACCATTTGGTCAAGCTTGCCAGGCCAAAAGGGTTTATCCAGTGAACGTGTGCCGACCCAAACATAAATACCATCCTGTTTTTTAACCAAACCGTTAAGATGAATACCGAAGGTTTTTATGCCTAAAAAGTTGCTAGCAGCACGTTCAATTTCCATTTCGGCATGACCACCAAAACTTAAGGTGACGGGATAAGATTCATTCACCCAAGTGTCAATCACGCCCTGCTCATACAAGGTACGCAATACCGGCGCTGTTGCCAAAGTGCGCGCGGTATAATCGGTCAATGCCGGATTCAAGTTTAAAACCTGATCATTCAGACAGAAAATTTCAGGCCATTGTTGCAGATATTGGGTAAATTCAGGTGATACCCAACCATAGGATACTTGCCCAATTAACCATGGGTAATAGCCTGCTAAATCAGCGTTATTACACGTATATATATGTTCTAGATAACTCATAGATAAAATTTAATAACTTATCCTAACACACACTACAATCCTATCTTTTAAACTTTAGGCTAACTCGCACACCTTTTTGATATCAATAATAAGATAGGTAAATTAATGATTGAAAATGAGTCATTTCAATTTTAGTTGTAATCTTTAATAACAATCCAAAATTTTATAGGATCCACCACAGATGACACATTAAAATTATAAAAAACATTTCATTTATGCCATCATCGTTTTTATCTGTTTAATTTCCGTAATTATGTCACACACATAAATAAACCCTGTGAGCATAATCAGATAACATCCACCCAAATTAGCACTAATACTAATGAAACTACACTACGTTTTGACAAATAAGATTAACGGATATTTGCCTTATTTTGGGGCATACTCTTATCACAATGCTCCACACAAGCTGAGAATATTTTTCTCATTGTTATAAGTCAGCCAACTCAAATTGGGATTTAGTCTAGCATATTTTATGGCCTGCATAAGCCTTGGGATGATTAAACATACACTTTTTAAGGAAATTATATAATCCACACAAAAGGCCCGCCTTGGCGAGCCTCAGTCAGATAAACGGTAGGGAAAATTTAGTGGTGGTAACGAGCTAAACGGTTAATGACTGTGACCAGCAAATCGACTTCCGCAAAGGTATTGTAAAAAGCCATTGACGGACGCACTGTTGCCTCCAAACCAAAACGGCGTAGGATAGGCTGAGCACAATGGTGCCCAGAACGCACTGCGATACCTTCTGCATTTAAAGCCTTACCAACCTCATCAGGCTTATAGCTATCCAGGACAAATGACACCACACTCGCCTTGTCTACAGCCGTACCAACCAAACGCACACCTGGAATACTGCTTAAACCTTGAGTGGCATAAACCACAAGTTCGTGTTCATAGCGAGCAATAGCCTCCAAGCCTACTTGATCCACATAGTCTAGTGCCGCACCAAGGCCAACCGCATCGGCAATATTACCCGTACCAGCTTCAAAACGATTCGGTGCAAGCTGAAATAAGGTTCGCTCAAAAGTGACATCAGCAATCATGTTGCCACCGCCTTGCCAAGGTGGCATAGCGTCCAGTAAGTGTTTTTTACCATACACCACGCCAATACCCGTCGGACCAAAAATCTTGTGTCCGGAAAACACAAAGAAATCGGCGTCTAATGCTTGTACATTGACTCGCAAATGCGAAACCGACTGAGCACCATCCACCAATACCTTTGCTCCGACCCGATGCGCTAGCTCCACAATCTGTTTAACGGGTGTGACCGTACCAAGGGCGTTGGAAACCTGGGTAATCGCTACCAGTTTGGTACGCTCGTTAAGCAACTTTTGGTATTCATCCAGCCGAATCTGGCCGCTATCATCCACTGGAATGACGCGTATTTTTGCCCCTGTTAGCGCAGCTAGTTGTTGCCAAGGCACGATATTGGCGTGGTGTTCTAACAAGGACACGATGATTTCATCACCAGCACCAATATTCTGCATACCCCACGATTTAGCCAGCAGATTAATCCCTTCGGTAGCACCGCGAACAAAAATGATTTCCTCCGTGGAACCAGCACCTATAAACCGTGCCACTTTTTGCCGGGCCGATTCATAGGCATCGGTTGCACGTCCGGCGAGTGTGTGAGCAGCACGATGGATATTGGAGTTTTCATGCGCATAGAAATAGGCCAGCCGGTCAATCACGCTTTGTGGCTTTTGCGTGGTAGCGGCATTATCAAACCACACCAAAGGCCGACCATTAACTTTTTCCTGCAAAATTGGAAAATCGCGCCGAATCGATGTCACATCAAATGCAGGCTGCGCAGAAAGCGCGATTTTGCCCAAACGCTCACTATCCACAAAATAAAAATGCCCTGTGGTTGGCGATGGGATAGCCGTCGCTGGAGTTTTATGAGCTGTTACCGGTGAATACAGCTGCTGCAATACCTGACGAATTTCCCCTTCACCGGGCAATAACCAAGGGGATAAAGCCGGATGTTCAGCTTGGGCTTGTACACCAGCCGCCTCAATCGCTGGCTTGACTTCTGGCAGAAAATAAAAGGCAGCTCCTAGAGGGTCTGCTAACTCAGCTAATGTACTTGTCACTACCGGCGTATCGATAGCATAAGTATCTAGCCCACTGCTATCGGTTACAGGGCGAGTTAGTCCTTCAATACCTGTTACTATAGGCGTAGAATTAGAGACTGCTGTCAATACCGGAGCACTTCCAGCCAGTTGCAATTCTTTGACAGGTTTGCCGGATATAGGATCATTGAATACAGGAGCGGGCGCGGCTATGGGCAAACTTTGCCCTGGTAGTAACTGGAAAAACTGGTTGGCCAACTGGGCGATAGTGGTTTCATCCAGTATCCCCGACGGCACAGCGTCGGGGAGAAGATTATTTGTAGGTATCTGGGTAGTCATGGTATTTGCCAATCTCCACATCATCAAGCACCGCTAGCGCATCAGGAGTAAGCACCGCTAGCGAGCAGTACAACGAAATCAGGTAAGAGGAAATGGCATTGCGGTTAATGCCCATGAAACGCACTGACAATCCCGGACTTTGCTCGCCCGCTAATCCCGGCTGATATAAACCAACCACGCCCTGACGTTTTTCGCCAGTACGCAATAACAAAATACTAGTTTTGCCACCATCGACTGGAATCTTATCGGATGGAATCAGCGGAATACCACGCCATGTCAAAAACTGCGCACCAAATAGACTGACGGTTGGCGGTGGTACACCACGACGGGTACATTCACGTCCAAATGCCGCAATCGCTAGGGGATGTGCAAGGAAAAACGCAGGTTCTTTCCAAACTTTGGTCAACAGATCATCCAGATCATCGGGAGTAGGGGCACCGGTTAAGGTAGAAATACGCTGCTCATCCGCAACATTGGCTAACAAACCATAATCTGAGTTATTGATCAGTTCGCTTTCCTGACGTTCCTTAATAGTTTCGATAGTCAGACGCAATTGTTCCTTAATCTGATCAAACGGACTGCTGTACAAATCCGAAACACGCGTGTGCACATCCAGAATAGTCGTGACCGCATTGAGGAAATATTCGCGTGGCTGATCAATATAATTAACGAAGGTTTCCGGTAATTGCGATTCATCGCGCTGGGAACACGCTACCCGCACATCCCGCGGATTAGACACTTGGTTAAGACGGTAAATACCAGCTTCTACTGGCACCCATTGCAGCAAATGCACTAGCCAGCGTGGTGTTAAAGTGGGTAACTGCGCCGGTGTTTTAGTGGCATTCGCCAATTGCCGGGCAGCAGTATCCCCTAACGCTTTATGAGCGTCCTGAACAGTAGTCATGAATGATAAACTCCTTACACGAAAGGATAAAATGAGTAGAATTTAAAAATTCTTGAAAGTTAGATACTTATCAAGGTGTCGGCTAATTCCTGACGTAAATTGGCCTGAGTGACCTGGCTATTAGGCGGTACACTGTGGGTTAACCAAACATTGCCACCAATACTCGAGCCTTTACCAATAGTAATACGACCTAAAATGGTAGCACCGGCGTAGATGACCACATCGTCTTCCAGAATCGGATGCCGACAATTGCCTTTTTCCAACATGCCATTAGCATCCTGGGTAAAACGCTTAGCACCCAGTGTTACTGCCTGATACAAGCGCACACGCTGGCCAATAATAGTGGTTTCACCAATCACCACACCGGTTCCGTGATCAATAAAGAAACCGGCCCCAATTTGCGCCCCCGGATGAATATCAATAGCGGTTTTGGAATGAGCAATTTCCGAAATCATACGTGCAATCAAAGGCGCACCGAGCCGATATAGAGCATGAGCTATACGGTAATAGATCACAGCCAAAATGCCCGGGTAGCACAGCAACACTTCATCTACACTAGCGGCTGCCGGGTCACCTAAATAGGCCGCTTCGACATCAGCATCCAGAATGCCGCGCAATTCCGGCAATTGACGGCTAAAGACTTGAACAATAGTAGCAGCCTTTTCATCAACCCCAATGAGGTCTTCTCCATTACAACGACGCTGGTAACGCAACTCTAGCCTGACTTGCTGGAACAACCTATCCAGAGCCATTTCCAGTGTATAGCCAATATAAAAATCCTCGCTTTCCTGACGCAGAGCGGGTGGCCCTAAACGCATCGGAAACAACACGCCACACAACGATTCCGTAATATTATTGAGAGTCGACATACAAGGAAATTCACGGGTAGAAAAGCCGGAACTACGTTGATGAGAATTACGCCAACGTTCACGCGCAGCTCGTAATTCCTGCACAATCGACTCTAGTTCCCAACGGGTGGCATAATCGGTAAAAAGTGCCGGTTGACCCGGCACTAAGGTTAATACAGAGGTCATGTGGCGAGTCCTGACTCATCAAATAGGCCTTCAAACAGGATCGAACTAAGATAACGTTCACCTGAATCCGGCAGAATCACCACAATAGTTTTACCAGCATTGTCAGGCCGTTTGGCGACTTTGACCGCTGCGGCTAAGGCTGCCCCGCAAGAAATACCGGACAAAATCCCTTCTTCACGCGCCAAACGCCGGGCATACTCCACGGCCTCCTCGTTAGTCACCTGTTCAATGCTGTCAATTAATGACAGATCCAGCACATCGGGTACAAAACCAGCGCCAATGCCTTGAATTTTATGCGGACCCGGCTTGAGCGCTTCACCTTGAACAGCTTGGGTTAAGACTGGGCTAGCAGTGGGTTCAACCGCAATAGACTGGATTTTTTTGCCTTGTACATGCTTGATATAACGGGAAATGCCGGTAATGGTACCACCTGTACCTACCCCAGATACCAAAATGTCAATTTGTCCGTCGGTGTCATGCCAGATTTCCGGGCCAGTGGTGGCTTCATGAATAGCCGGGTTGGCCGGATTCTTAAATTGCTGCAACAGGATGTATTTATCCGGATCAGAGGCGGCAATTTCCTCAGCTTTAGCAATCGCCCCACTCATGCCTTTAGCGCCTTCGGTCAATACCAATTTAGCCCCAAAAGCCACCAGCAATTTGCGCCGCTCCACACTCATGGTTTCCGGCATTGTTAGGGTCAGCGGAATACCTCTAGCAGCGGCTACATAGGCCAACGCAATCCCAGTATTACCACTGGTAGGTTCAATCAATTCTTTACCGGGGCCAAGCAAACCGCGTTTTTCGGCATCCCAAATCATGGCCGCACCAATACGGCATTTCACCGAATAAGCCGGATTACGCCCTTCAATTTTGGCCAGTACGGTGGCTTTCGCATCATCAATGACCCGATTCAGTTTGATCAAAGGGGTGTGGCCGATGGACAGTGAATTGTCAGAGTACCAATTGGACATGTTATAAGCTCTCCTATGAATTAGTTTTGCACCCACGGCAGACCGCCATGACGCCAGCCGTTACCATTACCCCTGTGCTGTTGCTCGTCAAGATCACCTTCAAAGCCCTCCAGCACATTGAATACATAGTTAAAACCTGCTTTAGTCGCTACTTCTGCTGCCAGACGTGAACGTTTGCCACTACGACAAATCAACAAAATAACAGTATCCTTGCCGCCTGTTTTGGCTTCCAGTTCACGCACAAAGCGTGGGTTACGGGTACGTGAAATGCCAGTTTCCCATGGAATATGCAACGTTTGGGGTATATAGCCAACGAAAGTGTATTCTTCGAGCGTACGTATATCGACTAGTACTGCTTGTTGATGTGAGAACAACATCCAAGCATCCGTAGGAGTGAGGCTACCGGCAAAGCCAAGTTGTTCGCGTTCCGCCTTGCACCGGGCCACCTGTAAAACGAGTGGCAATACTTTACCTACAGGACGCTTGGCAGGTAAGCCAGTGGAACGCAAGGTAGGTTGAATACCCAACAAGGCTTCGGACATGATGACTTCTCCCCATTGATGCCTGTAACAATTCACTCAATCAAAACCTGACACTGCCGCAAAGGCTTGCTGGCAGTGGTTTTAATCTAACGGCCAGGCTTCATATAAGGAACCAAGAAATCTTCATAACCTTATACAAAGTGGGAAAATAGTCGAAAAACAGAATGGATTTAGCGGATAAGCTTAATGGGGATAAATTTCTCAGGGGTGTGTGAACCGCTAATCTGCGGTGCCCAGGCATGACCATACACAACTTCATAGGTAGCCGGATAAGTACCGTCGGCTAGGCGAAACTGTTCATAAGCCTGTTCAAATGCCCGCATATGCGCTTTGCCGGTCAGACCCTGATTGCGCCCTTGAGTGGCATTATTCGCCCCAATACCTTTGAGATCACGTAGCAAATCACGCACATTGGGGTAAGTCAGGGTAATGACTTCCATATCCACTACCGGGTCACGGAAACCGGCTTGCATTAACGCATCCCCGACATCATGCATATCGGCAAAACGGCTAGTATGGGTAAAACCGTCTACTTGCCCCCAACTCGTGCGCAGTTCTTTCAAGGTATCCGGGCCAAAAGTGGCAAACATTAATAAACCTTGCGGCTTTAATACCTGCACAAATTCACGGAATACTGCCGGTAAATCATTACACCATTGCAGCATTAGGTTGGAAATGAGCATATCCACACTTTGCGCCTTAAAAGGCAACTGGCTTGCATCGGCACAAACCCCGACAGGGCGACGTAACCACCCCCCGCGCTGGCGAGTTTTTTGCACCATGTTATAGGCCAGATCTAGCCCTATCACGCGAGCCTTTTTATAGCGTTTGAGTAACTGTTCGGTCAGAACCCCCGTACCACAACCAATATCCAGCAAGGTTTCTGGTTGCAGCTTAATAAAATCCAAACGCTCCAGCAAACGATTGCCCACCTCACGCTGTAAGACAGCATTGGCATCGTAGGTATCAGCAGCGCGCTCGAAGCCTTGACGAGTTTTACGCTTATCTAGCAAATAAGGATTGGCAGAATCAGTGTGCATGGAGAAAAGCCCTTACATGATCTAAAAATAACTCAGAATGGGTCACAAATGGCACATGGGCCGCATTAGGCATCACAACAATCTGTTCACGTTTATAACCCAGTTCCGGTAATGCCTCTGCTAACGAGGCCGGAATAAGCTTATCGAGCTTACCTAATAACCACAAAGTTGGGTGCTTAGGCGCTTGTGTCGAAAAATCTGCGGTACGTAAAATTTCCAAACCATCCGCTAAGGCGTGGCTAGTCGCCGGATGCGACAAAATGGTATCACGTAAGGCATTCACCACTTTAGTGTCGGTTTTAGTGCTCAAAAATTGCAGGGCAAAAAAGCGCTTAACGGTACCTAAATAATCAGTTTTTAGATTACGTGCAAACATATCCAGCACATCGGGGGCGACACCGTGCGCCCATGCAGGACTACTGACAAATTTTGGCGTACTGCCTACCAAGATCAAGCCGCCTACTTTTTCCGGGTAAGCATGGGCTAATGCTTGAGCAATCAAGCCGCCTAATGACCAGCCCATGACCAAAGCACCGTGCGGAATATAACCAGCTAGTTGTTGCACGGTATGCTCCAGTGTGCCCATATTGGCAGCAGTACTGCCACCATGTCCCGGTAAATCAATCAGGCTGACTCTGGCCAATGCCGAGAGCGACGGGTGAACAGGTTGCCAAACATGGCTATTCATGCCCCAACCGTGTAGAACCACCAAGGGTCTGCCCTGCCCTTGCGTCGTTATATGCAAATTAGACACACCTACTTCCTTTGCTGCTGCCGAAAGAAAACCCGCTTCATTCAGGTTTGTATGCGGATAAAGGCGAGCATTATAAAGCTTCGCTGGCATGGATGGCAGTTAGTGCTTAGCCACCAACTGTGTGTTAATAAAAATTAAGCAGTGTGTCCTAGGCTTACACTGTGGCATAACAGGGTTATTTGTTACTATTGCCTGTTTTCAATTCCAACTAAAAGTTATCTGGATAATCATCATGCCTTACCTGCTGATTGTATTGGCTTATCTGCTAGGTTCCGTTTCCACGGCGATTATTACCTGCAAATTGATGAATTTGCCTGACCCACGCACAGTCGGTTCCAATAACCCCGGCGCTACTAATGTATTACGTCACGGTGGTAAAAAAGCTGCGGCGATCACCTTACTAGGCGATGCCTTGAAAGGTCTTATCCCGGTGTTAATTGGGCAAGCATTGGGGCTGGATTATACGGCTTTAGTCTTAATCGGGATTGCCGCCTTTTTAGGGCATTTATACCCACTGTATTACGGCTTTAAAGGCGGTAAAGGGGTTGCTACCGCCATTGGTGTGTTTCTAAGCCTGAATTTCTGGGGCGGTTTGGCGTTTATTGCCACTTGGTTAGTAATGGCTAAGGTATTTAAAATTTCCTCCTTATCCGCCTTAATAGCCACCGCTCTTTCGCCACTTTATTTTTGGATTCTAACAGCGCACGGCCCTTTAGCTTTAGGCGTACTGTTTATGGCAATCCTGATTTTTTGGCGGCATCAATCCAATATCCGTAACTTGCTATCAGGCAAAGAAGATAAAATTCAGTCACGTGAAGGCGCTGAAGCTGACGACGATTAATCCTAGACGTCAAAACCGGGTTGAAACTTGCAGGTTTCAACCTTTGGCGATTGGCCGCTGTGGGTCACGAATCCATTCACTCCATGACCCGGGATACAAACGGGTGCCACTTAGACCTGCCACTTCCATGGCTAACTGATTATGACAAGCCGTTACCCCAGAGCCACACATATGCACAATTTGGGCGAGATTGCATCCCTGTAAAACCTGTTCCCATTCGGCACGCAATTGTCCAGCAGACTTGAAATAACCGTTTTGCAAATTATCGGTTAAAGGTCGATTCAACGCCCCCGGAATATGCCCGGCGATTGGATCAATCGGTTCCATTTCACCACGAAAACGCTCCGCTGCACGGGCATCCACCAATTGCCAAGGTGAATTCGCTTGCCGTAAATCTAGCGCTGTTACCGTAAAGCCGCTTTGCAATTGCGGTTGAAAATTACCTTCTGCAAGAATCTTCGGTGGATCAGGGCTAAGGGTACCTTGTTGCTGCTGCCATGCCTGCCAACCACCATCCAATACCGCTACCGCCTGATGTCCCATCCAGCGCAATAACCACCACAAACGTCCAGCCATAGCCCCGCCATTATCATCATAAACCACAACTTGGGTATTGTTGCGCAAACCTAGCGCGCGCAAAGTAGCCGCCAGTTTTTCTACATCAGGTAAGGGATGCCGACCGCTATCAGGGGTAATAGGCGAAGATAAATCATCATCCAAATGCAGATAGTGTGCACCGGGAATATGCCCTTGTGCATACACACGCCGCCCATACTCGGTATCTGCCAGATTGAAGCGGCAATCAACCACCAACCAAGCAGTCTCCTGCAAATGCTGAGCTAGCGTGGTACAGTCAATAACAGTGGTATACATAGTACCTACCTTTTAGGTCGAAAAGCCTGTTTATACCGCACTACCCTTCACATCGACAATGATGGCATTAAATTTGCAATTTTTGGCTTGTCTATGCGCTTGATCAAAAATGCACACAATAGCCACTGGCAAAAGTTGCGCCGTTATCGTATTTAAGGAATGCTCCCTTTGACATTACTAAGAGCCAAAGATGTGTATGCCAAACAAAAATCTCAGTGGGCCAGAAGCCCTAGAACGCCTGCGTGAAGGTAATCATCGTTTCGTCACCAATATACGTAGTCTGGAGAATCTGTTATGTCATAGTCAGCGCAGCGAGCTGATTGCCGGGCAAAATCCATTTGCCATTATTTTAGGTTGTTCTGATTCACGGGTACCAGCAGAACTGGTATTTGGGCAGGGTTTCGGTGCGCTATTTGTTATCCGTGTTGCCGGTCATGTGGTTGCCCCGTCGCAAATCGGTAGCGTCGAATTTGCGGCTACTCAGTTCAATACTCGGCTAGTTGTCGTGCTAGGCCATACCGGTTGTGGGGCCGTGAAAGCGACTATCGAGGAATTGCGTCAACATCAGCAAAATCCGTCGCGCCATCAACGTTCCATAATGGAACGGATTGCCCCGGCTGTGGCTGAATTAATGGAAACCCCTTTACGCGACCAACCGAACGAATTAATGCGCAGAGCAGTCCGGGCCAATGTCCGCGCCTCTGCTAGTCACTTACGACATGGCTCTGCCATTTTGGAAGACATGATTGAAAATAGAGGTTTATTGGTAGTCGGTGCCGAATATTGTCTGGAAACAGGAGAGGTGGACTTTTTTGATATTCCACAAGACTAAACCCCTTACTAATCTAACGATCTGGTTCAACAGACAGCTTTTCTTGTAATTGTGAGGATGGGGGCATTACGCGCTGTAGTGCCCTTATTAAAGTAGCCCGCTTCGCTATGATATAAATGCCCTGTTTAGCGCGCGTTACGGCGGTATACAACAATTCTCTGCCTAACAAAGCCAATTCGGCATCGGGCAAAATCAGTAATACCCGACTAAATTCTGAGCCTTGGCTTTTATGAATGGTCATAGCCCATGCAGTTTCGTGCTGTGGCAAACGAATCGGCGGGACAGCGCGGTATTGCCCACTTTCTTCTGCCGGAAACCACACCCGCAAATCGCCTTTGTGATCCGGTAGGGTAATGCCAATATCGCCATTGAATAGATTTTGTCGGTAATCGTTTTGTGTCACCATCACCGGTCTGCCCACATACCAGGGCTTACGCACCGTCCCATTCAAATTGAGCAAGCGCTGCATGAGGTTATCCACCCAAGCATTCAGCGTTTCTACCCCCTGACGCCCTTTACGTAATGGGGTGAGAATGCGTACTTCATTAAACGCTCGGAACACGGCATTCATATCATTGGCTTTGACCGCCTCCACATAAGCTTGCCAACCGTGCTCTAAAAGCCAAGCCGGATTCAAACCACGCTGGACTTCATCCAGTACCACTTCCGGGAAGTCAGCCGCTTCTAAGACTTCCAGCAAACGATCTTCGTTGGCTTCACGAATTGCTTGGGCCAATTGGCCAATACCATCTTTAGCTAAAAAACGATAACTTTTTTGCAAAACCACGCGATTGGCATCTAGAGCATTACCGCTGCATAAATCACGGAAAATAGACCCGGTTTCTACCGATGCTAGTTGATCTTTATCCCCTAATAGAATCAGCCTTGCCTGAGCGGGTACCGCTTCAAACAAATGCGTCATAAGGGAAATATCAATCATTGAGGCTTCATCCACAATCACCACATCCGCTGGTAATGGATTATCTACCCCATGTCGAAATCCGACTCGATTCGGGATATACCCTAAAAGGCGGTGTAACGTGCGCGCCTGATCCGGGATGCGCTCAGCAAGAGAAGGGTCCAGATTTAAACGCTGTTTAGTATGGCGAATGGATTCCTGCATACGCATAGCCGCTTTCCCGGTGGGCGCAGCCAATAAAATCCGCGCTGGGTCCATACCCTGCTCGACCAATTCAGCCAGAATACGCGTAACGGTGGTGGTTTTGCCGGTTCCAGGGCCACCAGAAATAATCAAAAAATGCTTATGCCGCGCCCATTCCACCGCTTGTTGCTGATGATCAAAATCGATTGTTGAATCGGTTGGCGCGAACGAATGCGTTAAAGTATGGCGAGCGCGAATACAGGCCGTTAAGCGCTGTTCATACAGCCAATAGCGATATAGCCAGATATGTGTATCTGTACAAATTAGGGGCTTGTAATCGCCCGGTTTCCCCACAACCGCCAGATGTGGCAAAGCTGCCCGACATTCTTCTGGCAATGCCTCTAAAGGAGCCGCAATTACCCCTTCACGCGTGCGTTCACTGACGTACTTTACCAGCGACTGTAACACCGGTGATGGCTCAGTGCCGTTTAAGCGTTGCAACAAAGCGGCTAGTTGTTCATCTAGCGGGTGGGTACTGGCTTGCATTACAGGGTTTGGGCAAACTCTTTAATGAAACTTTTAAAACGCGCCCCGATTTGTGGATGACGCGCCGCGTATTCAATATTAGCCGCCATATAACCCATTTTAGAGCCGCAGTCATGACTTTTACCGGTCAAATGGAAAGCATTCACCTGATATTCGCGCATTAACAAGCCAATGGTATCGGTCAACTGGATTTCATCACCAGCACCTAATGGCGTGCGTTTCAGCCAGCCCCAAGTATGCGGTGACAAGACATAACGACCGACTACTGCCAGATTAGAAGGCGCTTCATCTTTGGCAGGTTTTTCAATAATCGCTGTCATTGGCGCGGAGGTACCGGGTTCCAACGTGTGACCATTTACATCCACTACCCCGTAGGAAGAAACTTTTTCCATAGGCACAGGTTCAACCATGATCTGGCTATAACCGGTTTCATCATACAAGCGCAGCATTTCGGCTAGATTATCTCTTTCCATATTGCAGGAAGCATCATCAATAATCACATCCGGCAATACCACCGCAAAAGGTTCATTACCGACAATCGGGTGCGCACACATAATGGCATGGCCTAAACCCTTGGCTACACCCTGACGTACCTGAATAATGGTGACGTGTTGTGGACAGATGGAACGTACTTCCTCCAACAACTGGCGCTTAACCCGCTTTTCCAGCATGGTTTCCAGTTCAAAGCTGGTATCAAAGTGGTTTTCAATCGAGTTCTTACTGGAATGGGTTACCAGCACGATCTCCGTCAAGCCCGCCGCAATACATTCATTGACAACGTATTGAATAAGAGGCTTATCCACAATCGGTAACATTTCCTTAGGGATCGCCTTAGTGGCGGGCAGCATTCTAGTTCCTAACCCAGCGACGGGAATAACCGCTTTACGGACTTTATGGTTATGATGCATGAAAAGTGTCCTCTAGTTGTAGCTTAAATCGTTCTTAATTGCGCGAAACTGTATCGTATCGCGCCCTGTTTATCATCAACTTGACATGGTATTCTTTCAAAGTTTTAGTGTTTGCAGTCTTATTATGATGAAACCTGTCCTGGCTTTGATTGGACGCCCTAATGTGGGCAAATCGACCCTTTTCAACCATCTGACCCGCTCGCGGGATGCCCTTGTAGCCGACTTTCCTGGTCTGACCCGTGACCGCAAATACGGTGCAGGTGATCTTAATGGACGCGGCTTTTTGTTGATTGATACGGGCGGCTTGAGCGGCGAAGAAGCCGGTATCGATGAATACATGGCCAAGCAAACCCATGCAGCCATTCGCGAAGCAGACGCCTTGATGTTTATTGTGGATGGTAAACAAGGCATGACCGCTGCTGATGAAATGATTGCACGCGATTTGCGTCAAACCGGCAAGCCCGTTTTCCTCTTGGTCAATAAAACGGATCGTGTCGACCCAGATCAAGCCGCTGCTGAATTCTATGCCCTTGGCTTTACCGAAGTCTTCATGATAGCCGCTGTGCATGGTCGCGGTGTTACTTCCATGCTGGATGCGGTACTGGATCATTTAGGTGCCGAGTACGCAGACGAGGAAGAAGAAAGCGAAGATGGCGGCATACGCATTGCTTTTGTCGGACGTCCTAATGTCGGTAAATCAACCCTTATTAATCGTATTCTCGGTGAAGAACGCGTCATTGCCTTTGACCAGCCAGGTACTACCCGCGACAGTATCTTCATTCCATTTGAACGCGATGGCCAACAGTATACCCTGATTGATACTGCTGGGGTACGTCGCCGTAGCCGCGTGGATGAAACCATTGAAAAATTCAGTATCATCAAAACCCTAGATGCGATTCAACGCGCGCATGTTGTGGTTATGCTGGTTGATGCGCATGATGTTATTGCCGACCAAGATGCGCATTTGCTCGGCCTTGTTCTGGAAGCAGGCAAAGCCTTGGTACTAGCGGTTAATAAATGGGATGGGCTGGAATCCGATCAGCGTGATTGGATCAAACAACAACTGGAAGTTAAACTGCCTTTCATTGAGTTTGCCGAAACCTATTTCATCTCAGCTTTGCATGGTTCTAATGTGGGATTGTTATACGCAGCCGTACAACGCGCCTATAACTCAGCCATGATGAAAGTACCCACTTCGCGCTTGACCCGCATTTTGGAAATGGCTATCCAGCAACATCAACCGCCTTTGACCAAAGGTTTTCGCATAAAGTTGCGTTATGCCCATCAAGGCGGCAGCAATCCTTTCAGAATTATTATTCATGGCAACCGCACGGAGTATGTGCCGGAAAGTTACACCCGTTATCTGGCCAATTACTTCCGCCAGACTTTGAAACTAACGGGCACACAATTGCGTATTGAATATAAAGCTGGCGAAAATCCGTTTGAAGGCAAGCGTAATACTCTGACGCCCCGCCAGGAATACAAGCGCAAACGTATGATGGATCACATCAAGAAAATCAAAAAGCGCGAAAAGAAAAAATAGCTTTTAGGCTAGAGCAGCTTAGACTTTCGATAATATCCAGTCTAAACCTTCCTTATTCTATCCTTATCTGCCCCTAGACAAATGCTGCTGAATAGGGGCAGATGCAATAGCTAACGTCCTTAG
>CAZCJE010000045.1:0-25194 GCA_964498805.1 uncultured Thiothrix sp. | reverse complement strand
GGCATCGTGCGTTTGAAAGCATCTTTAGTAGCAAAGAAAGCCGCATGTGGGCCACCAAAACCCATCGGAACCCCAAAGCGCTGTGAATTGCCTACTACCACATCGGCACCGAGTTCGCCGGGGGATTTCAGCATTACCAAGGCCATCAAATCGGTAGCGACACACACCAAGGCTTTTTGCGCATGCGCGGTTTGGATGAAGCTTGCCAAATCCACCACTTCACCGCTAGTACTGGGATATTGCACTAAGGCACCAAAAACTTGATGCTGAGTCAGCTCCGTAGCAGGCGCAATAATTAATTCAAAGCCGAAATAAGACGCGCGCGTTTTTAGCACATCAATGGTTTGCGGATGCACATCATCTGCAATAAAGAATTTATCAGATTTGAGCTTATTAGAGCGTTTGCATAAGGTCATAGCTTCTGCAGCAGCGGTTGCCTCATCCAGCAAGGACGCATTAGCAATATCCATGCCGGTTAAATCCGTAATCATTTGCTGATAGTTCAGTAATCCTTCCAGCCGCCCTTGAGAAATTTCCGGCTGATAAGGGGTATAAGCGGTGTACCAGCCGGGATTTTCCAAAACATTGCGCAAAATCACCGGCGGTACAATAGTGTCGTAATACCCCATGCCAATATACGACTTGTTGACCTTGTTTTGCTGCGCCAAGGCTTTTAGATAAGTCAGCACTTCTGTTTCAGTACGGCAATCTTCTAAAGCTAACGGCTGCTTCAGCAGAATGCTGTCGGGAACTGTGCTGGTAATCAAACCGTCTAGCGAGTCCACACCTACGGTTTGCAGCATAGCCTGCGTATCTGCCTCACTAGGGCCAATATGGCGGGCAATAAAATCATCGTGTTGTTCAAGGTCGTACAAAGTCGTCATGCAGTATTTACCTGTTATATTGCCTTGCCCTTCCAGACAAGGTCAGGGGGGTTATCACTCGTCGATTTCAGCCTTATAGGCATCTGCGCTCAGTAGGGCATCCAAAGCGGATTCATCCTCTAAACGCAGGACAAATAACCAACCATCACCATACGGATCAGAATTCACCAGTTCCGGGGAATCCTGCACAGCTTCATTGATTTCCACTACCACACCAGCTAGTGGAGAATAGATGTCAGAAGCCGCTTTCACCGATTCCGCCACCCCGCAACCGTCTTCAGCGCCAAATTCAGCACCGACATCGGGTAATTCCAAATGAACCAAATCCCCTAATGCTTCTTGAGCATGATTTGTAATACCAACCGTTACCGTACCATCACCATTGTCACGAACCCATTCATGGGAAACGGTGTATTTCAAATCAGAAGGAATATTACTCATGTTTTTTAGCTCCTAAATTCAATTCAAGACAGATTTGCCATTACGTACAAACACAGGCTTTACGACTTTGGCCGGGAGCAGTTTGCCGCGAATATCCACCTCGCAAATGTCGCTGCAGTCTGCCGGAACCCGGGCAAGCGCAATCGCTATGCCGAGTGTAGGTGAAAAAGTTCCACTAGTGGTCTCGCCTTCGCCAGTCGCACAAACTACCTTCATATGACTGCGCAAGACACCTTTACCCTCTAGCACAAGACCAACGAATTTCTGTTTAATACCCGCTGTTTTTTCAGCTTCCAACGCACTACGCCCGACAAATTGACGATTTTCTGGCTGCCAGCCAATCGTCCAGCCTAAACCTGAGACCAATGGAGAGGTAGTAATATCCATGTCCGTGCCATAAAGATTCATGCCAGCTTCCAGACGTAAGGTATCCCGCGCACCTAAACCTGTCGGTTTGACACCGACTGCCAGTAACGCATCCCACAATTCTGCGGCTTGTGCATGCGGCAACATGATTTCAAAACCGTCTTCTCCGGTGTAACCCGTTCTGGCAATAAACCAATCACCTACATAGTCACCATAAAAGGTACCGAGCTTTTCAGTCAACTCGCGTTGACTAGGCGGCAGTATCTGCAAGACTCGTGCCCGCGCATTTGGGCCTTGTACCGCTAACATGGATAAGTCATCGCGTTCAGTCAGCGTGGCATCGTAGGCCTGAATCTGGTTTTGCATCCATTCGAGGTCTTTTTCACGGGTAGCAGCATTGACCACAATGCGGTAAGAAGTATCCGAGAAGTGATAAACAATCAGGTCATCAATGACCCCACCCTGTTCATTTAACATGCAGCTGTACAGGGCTTTACCGTGTTCTTTGAGTTTTTCGACATTATTGGCTAACAGGTGAAGCAAATAGACTTTAGCACTAGGGCCTTCCAGATCAATGACAGTCATATGGGAAACATCAAACATACCGGCATCATTGCGAACCTGATGATGTTCCTGCAGTTGGGAGCCGTAATGAATGGGCATTTCCCAACCGGCAAAATCCACCATCTTGGCAGAAGAGTCGAGATGTTTGGCATATAAAGCAGTACGTTGCATAGCAGTTCTCCAGTTATGGACATAAAAAAAGGGCGGCAGGCCACTTAACCTGCCGCCCCTCTGTCCTTATACCTGAGAGATTCCTTGACCTTTAGGTTAAGGCCAAGTTATTACCCTTCGGTGAGTGCTTAGGCACTACTCTCCAGAGTCAGCTATAGCACTGCCAGTCCTTTTGCCTGAGCGTTTCCGGGCGGAATTGCGCCTTCGGCGTTTGCCTGCCTTAAGGTGTAAGACAAACAAAGCTCTCCTGCCAGCTTTTTGCTGAAGCGCGCATTGTACCTAATGCCCTGACACAACTAAAGCAGCATTAGAAAGACGGTGAAGTTTTTGCCGTAAGCACTGGCTTGAAAACAATTATCAAGACACCTCACAGCAAAATTGACTACAGTTTATACATTCTCATTACCATGAGAGTACACAAAATAAAACCAAAGGAGAAATCATCTTATGCGACGTGTCTTGAAGTTAGCCAGTAAAATCTTGCTAGCCAGCAGTTTGTTATCCGCTACAGCCTATGCCGATTGGGTACTGGATAACAATAAATCCGCTTTGTATTTTGTATCCATTAAAAACCAAAATAACGCGGAAACTCATACCTTTAAAACGCTTTCAGGCACTATCGACAATAATGGTACGGGAAGCTTAAGTATTGATTTGACCAGTGTCGATAGCAACATAGCTATCCGTAATCAGCGTTTGCGCGAATTGCTGTTCATGACTGACAAATTTGCCACCGCCACCGTCAGTATTGATCTACGCACCACCGGCATCAAAGCCGGTATTCAAACCGTCAATGCGACATTGGAACTACACGGAGTGAAAAAAGATATTCCCGCGACGCTAGCCGTCACCTTAGTGAATAACAGCATTGAGGTAGCGACAGTCGCGCCTATTATCCTCAGTGCGGCTGATTTTGGCTTGGATGGCGGCATTACCACCTTGCGCGAAATTGCCTCCTTGCAAAGTATTAGTAATGCCGTACCGGTTACATTCTTTTTAAGCTTTACCCAACAACCCTAAGCTGTGCCTATTCAGCAATTTGTTTTTGCCGATAACCTAACCAAGCATCGCGGCGCGCTGCATAAAGATCGGGTTGCGGTGGTTGCACAGTAGGTTCATCGGGTTGAGGCTGCTTCGGGGTAATTTTCTGTAATACCCAAGCGGTATTGTTATAGCTCAGTGGATCCCACACGGCATCCACTGGCCTAGCCGCTAAATCCCGCACCGTGGTAGAACCTATCAATGGCATCACCAGATAAGGCCCCGCTGGTACTTGCCAATAGCCTAATGTCTGACCAAAATCTTCTTTCTGTTTGGCAATGCCCATTTCTGAAGCCACATCCAAAACGCCGCCTAAACCAAACGTGCTATTAAACGCTAGGCGCATACCATCATCGAGGGCTGCTTTAGGCTTAGCTTGCAATAAATGGTTAATGGCATCAGGAACTTCATGAACATTATCAAACACATTAGTAGCCAGCGTAACTGGATGAAAACGCCCATGCTCACGCTTAGCATTCCCTACTGATAAACGCTCATTGACGGCAAAAACAGAACGATTCACCGACTCCAACGGGTCGGTTGAGGTTAAGGGGCGTGTGGATACAGCAGAACATCCGCTTAAAATCACCAATAAACCCAATGTTAAGGTCAGCTTTACAACGGCATGAGTCATTAATACATTTCCTGTGTTGGCTTATAACGCTAGCTCGTATAGTACATATGCACTACGACTGGAAAAAACCACCTACGCGTATACTGTTGATAATTTGGTCGGCTAAATCACTGACCAATAAGCTTTGCGCCAAAACCATAGCCTCTACGGTTTTGCCCTGTACAGATCGTTCCCGTGTAAAGGGTTGAGCAACAATAATTTGGCTATTATTGGCATTTTGTAGTTGCCACAAGCCTTCCAGTCGAGCCGTTTTACCCAGTATGCCGTCAAACTGCTGCACTTTGATGACTAACTGATAACGAGGCGTTTGGGTAAGCTCCCAAGGGATAGTTTGTACACGGGTACTGGGCAACCGCAGCGCTAATTGTTGGCTAAGCGCCCGCAAAAATTCATCCTCCAGTTGCCCACCCCACAAATGCTGATCAGAAACCTTCACGCTGGTAGCATTTTGGCGCAATACCATCCCTTCCCGATCCAGCAAAGTGGGCAATGTCACTGGCCCCACCCCAAGGCTAGCTAGGCGTTGTGACACATCAAGCGCAGGTTTAACCCCGGCAGCACTCGCCGATAAGGTATGGTAGACGGTTGATGGTGTAGAACAGGCCACCAAACCGCTTAGTAATAACACTGCTGCCTTAGGATATTTCACTCTCATTCTCCCCGTTTACCACGCAATAACGACTGCGGCTGCCGTTGCAAAGTTTCCGCAAGGCTGCGTACCGAGCGTGAAGCGGCTGTCACCTCTTCCAGCATTTCATTGATTTGATATTGGGTAGGCGAATTTTGCGCCGTCAGTCGATCAATCTGGGCTAGCGAGCCTTGTAGTTTCTGCAACGTTTTACTCACATCGGCTGAAATCTGGTCCATATTGCGATTAACGCCCGGCAAGGTATCGTTACCAAACGACTTAATAGCTTTTTGCGCATCCTTAACAGCCCCTTCTGCTTCAGCCAGTAAGCTATTGAGATTCTCAACGGTTTTATCCAACTTGCCACTATTGACCAGTTTTTTAACCCCATCGAGCGTTTCTTGCAAGCTAGCCATAACATTACCTGCCATAACCGGCAAGTCATCCACGGCAGAACGAGTAGTCGGAAACTCCAGATACGGCTGGGTTTGATAAGTTATCCCTTGGCTAATATCGGCTAGCGGGGGTGACTTTTCTATATTTAGGGTAATGACCTTTTGCCCTGTCACTAAACTGACGGTATCAATCTTGGCACGCAAGCCTTTTTTTACTAAATGACGCATCAGGTCATCGGCTTCTTCAGGTTTAATATCTGCCTCAAATTGCTGCGGCTGGATAGAAATGCGTACTGGAATGCGTACCGCTAGGGATTGTTTATTTAATTGCAGATCAATACCTTCAACTTGCCCTACCGGGATGCCCTGAAACTCAACAGGCGTACCGGTTTGTAAACCCCGCACCGAACCATCGAAATACAACACGTAATACAAACGCTGGCTAAACTGCTTTTCCTGCGCCTCGCGTGAATTGCGATACAACACAAACTCGCTGCCTTCTTCGCTGGTTTGTGCTGCTGGCCCAGATAATGGATTATCAAAGGCAATACCGCCAACCAGCATAGAGGTCAGCGATTCCATGCGAAATTCAGCCCCATTGGGGGTAATACTAAATTCGGCACCACTGGCATTCCAAAAACGTGAATTAGTACGCACAAAATCAAAATACGGATCACGTACAAAAATCTCTAGGCGCACCTGATTACGATCTGATAACAACTTGTAATCAATCACTTCACCCACTTGCAGCTGCTTATAAAAGACCGGAGCACCAACATCCAGCGAGCCAAGAGATTCCGCAGTCAAAAAGAAACGCCGACCATTTTCAGAAGGAGCAATCACCGGCGGTCGATCTTCGCCTTGGTAAAACCCTTGGCTATCATTATTACTGCCGGGGTCCATCCCCACATACGTACCGGATAAAAAGGTGGTCAAACCCGATACTCCACTACGGCCAATGCGCGGACTAACAATCCAGAAACGTGCATCACTACCCAAATGACGACCGATTTCGCGGCTCAATTCGATTTCCGCTTCAATGTATTTAAGGTCATCACTGAGCTTCAAACGCCTAATTTTACCGACACTGACCGCTTTATAACGTACTTCTGTCTTACCCGATTCAATCCCTTCCGCACTAACAAATTGCACGGTAATGATGGGGCCTTTTTCATACCAGGTTTGAAATAAGAGCCACAGACCAATAAGCAAAGCGGTCAAAGGAATCAACCAAACCGGTGAAGGCCAACGTTCCTGACGTACCTCTACATCTGGCAAATGATCAGGCAGCTCAATACTGTTCATGGTGTCGTTGTATCATGGTGGGAAATATCCCATATCAGATGTTCATCCAAGGTATGCGCCGCCAGCATGGTTAAGACCACTACCGCTGCAAAAGAAAGACTACCGGCATTGGCTTGCACATGCGCCAGATTACCGAACTGCACTAAGCCAGTCAGAATGGCAATTACGAAAACATCTACCATCGACCAGCGACCAATATATTCAATAAATTTGTAAAGACGCATACGATCACGTTGCCGCCAACGCGATTTGCGTTGCATGCTGATTAACAGAAAGGTTAAAGCCACAAGTTTCACTAATGGCACCACGATACTGGCTGAAAACACAATCAAAGCCAGTGGCCATTGACCTGCTTCCAACAAATGGTAAACCCCACTTAGAATAGTATCCGGTTGCCCCGAACCTAAGGTATAGAAGCTCATAATGGGCATAGTATTAGCCGGGATATACAGAATAGCCGCTGCAATCAATAACGCCCAGGTAACTTCAATGCTGTTATTAGCCGTGTGCAAACGAATACGCCCCTTACAACGTGGACAATACACATACTTTTGCCCCACAGCCTGCTGAGGTAGTTCACTCAACATTCCACAGGTACGACACAACAATAAACCCACATCGGCTGCGGTTTGTGACTTGCGTTGTGAGGATTTCATGAATGTTCAGCAGCCTTGCCCAATTTGCACCACACGGTAAACGGATCCAATGTAGCGGTAGCTGCTGCCATGGTCACAACGAGCCCCGCAAACGACCAAAAGGCGGTTCCTACAATTAGCGTCGCTAAATCCCCCAACTTAACGACAGCCACTAAGATCCCTAACATGAAAACTTCCAGCATACCCCACGGTTTGAAGTTGCGCATCCAACGAAACAGAAAAATAGCCAGACGTGGTTCCCAATCATAGCGCAAAGTCAGCAAAACGATTAATAAGGACAATAACTCAAACAGAGGAAAGACAATGAGGTTTAGTACCAGCAGAATGGCTAACAGCAAATATTCCTGTTGCCAGAACGCCATGCTCGCACCAAAAAGATGCAATTCATGCTCTACACCCTGTGCTTTCAAACCCAACAGGGGAAACAAATTACTGAGCACAAATAACAACAGCCCTGCCAACGTTAAAGCAAGGGTTGTGTCTAACATATGAACCCGGTTGCGATACAAAACTGACCCACAACGTGTACACCGCGCGGTTTTACCGGGGGCGACAAGCTGAAAACGGTGTAATTGACCACATTCCTGACAAGCAACCGGTAAACCAGTAGCTAAAGGCATTGAATGAATTTGATTATCCATGAAAACATGGACGATAGTGTAGCTTAAGTGCCTAAAAGACGCGAATAATCACCTTTAGATACACCGAGGAGAAGCTCTACTCTCCCCGGTTAGCCTTATACAGACAGGCTTATTTCAGACGGTAAGTAACACCCATAAACAACGATTTGCTGACTTCATCATTACCATTATTATCAATATCATCATCGACTTTAGACAAAGCAGCAACGGTATCAAATGCCAGCTTGTTACTGAGATAGTAACGGTAAGTAGAGCTTACCGCATTGGTAGTGGTATCACGATCATTGGTATCATCGTGGTCATAGTTTAAATCCCAGCTATTCAACCAATCGACACGGTCAGATAACTCATGGGTCAAACTCATATTGTTGCGTGCGGTATAACTGCTATCGTTATCCTGAACAATGGCAGAAGCAGCCGCCACATTGGAAAACTGGGTACGATTACTCAAAGGACGATGGTATTCCGCCCCCACATCCACCGCTGGTTTGGCATCCTCACCATTGAAATCCTTGATGACTTCACTAACACCAGCCTTAGCCAGCCAACCATATTTGCGTGTGGAAATACGTTCATTCACCAGTACATCGCGCGCTTTGAGAATACCGGCTGCATTCAAACCCAACGGTCCACTGACTTTACCGGTACCCTTGAGAATGACGTCAATATCACTAATCCAGTATTGCTCATAATCAGCAGCACCAAAACGGCTACGATATTCGCTTTCCTTGCTAATGACTTGTGCAATCTGGTTATATTCTGCTTTAGTCAAAGAACCGGATAACACGCGCTTGTCACGCAAAGCTTCCACTAGACGAATCGCTTGTGCCATAGGTGTTACATTGACCACACGGCCATAGCCTAAACCAACCCCCACTTTCAAGCGTGGATCATCAGCACCTTTTTTAACCCCTAGCTCACTATCACCGTACCAGAAAGCACCGCGACTATTAGGCACAAAATACTTGTTAAGGCTGACCGTACCATTACCGATATAGTTTTCTTCGGTCTTATCGCCGTCATTGCCGCCGCGTTTGGAAGAACCTTGTAAATCTCCGGTCAGTTTGATATCACGGTCAGGCGAACTGAAAACACGGTCGTAATTCATATCAACATTTAGATCATGGCTGGTCTGATCCTGATTGCCACTGTTGACATTCAAACGACCCGATACATACGCATCCTGATAAGCACTGGTAGGCTGATCATAATCATAGAGTGTAATCTCTTCAGCAATGGCAGGAACAGCCACCATTACTCCAACAACCACAGACATGCTTAAGGGCATAAAACGTTTTGTCATTTTTCTCTTCTCCATAATTTATAGAGCCAATAATCCGCCATAATCTTGGGGTGTGTTGCTAATAATAGTTAAAAGGTTCACAAAGTGCCCAATAAACTTCACAGCAATTTTCAGCACAATATAGAGTCACACCTGTCACATCACTCATTTAACAGGGTTTTACTTGACAGCTAGGTTGTTGCTTTATGGGATAAGATTAGCTATTTATTGGCGGGTGAACGGGTTAGCACCACGCTTTACCGGACTGAAGGCACGATAATCCCGCCATACTGAGCGGTTATACCCCAGTAGCAGTGTCAAACATCTAAGAATAGATCAAGGGGTAAATCGTCAGAATGCTAAAGAGTTGCTATAATTCTAGCTCTGCTTATGTGCTAGCCTTTAGCCAAGATCTTTACTAAAAACTAACATAGACAAAGCCAATCAGGTTTATTGTTTCAATTTATCTATTCGATAGCGAACAAAAATTTTTTCATAAAATCATGTTTTTTGCCATTTAACTTAAATTTAAATTACTTTTATTCCATCAAAATTATCTGTATTATTTATAGCCATTTTGAACACCTAACTGTTCTTTGGGCGACGAACTGGTTTAAACCCACACCAGCCTTTAACTGTACAACAAGTGTCAGCCAAAAATTATGAACCATAACAGTTATGATGCCTCATCCATTGAAGTGCTAACGGGACTTGACCCGGTACGTAAACGTCCAGGGATGTACACGGATACCAGCCGTCCCAATCATCTCGCTCAAGAGGTCATTGACAATAGCGTGGACGAAGCTCTCGCTGGTCATGCTAACCGTATTGAAGTTACGTTGTATGCAGATGGTTCTTTAGCTGTGACCGATAATGGTCGGGGTATGCCTGTGGATATTCATCCTGAACAAGGCAAACCCGGTGTTGAAGTCATTCTCTGTACTTTGCACGCGGGTGGCAAATTTTCCGATCAAAACTATCAATTCTCCGGTGGCTTACACGGGGTCGGTGTATCCGTCGTCAACGCATTGTCCTACCGACTAGACGTTACCATCAAGCGCAATGCCCAAAGCTATCGTATGAGCTTTGCTGATGGCAATAAGGCAAGCGAACTGGAAATCATTGGCAAAGCAGGCAAACGAGAAACCGGTACTAGCGTTCATTTCTGGCCAGATGCCAAATACTTTGATACTGCCAAATTTTCAGTCAACCGTTTGAAACACACATTGCGTGCCAAAGCGGTCTTATGCCCGGGTCTGCGTATTCGTTTTACCGATGAATCCGGCCCTGAAACGGACGTAGTGGAATGGTATTACGAAAATGGCTTACGCGATTACCTACGTGAAGCGGTTGCTGACTTCATTACCCTACCTGAAAGCCCTTTTACTGGCTCGCTAGCTGCTACGCGAGAAGCGTTGGATTGGGCCTTGTTATGGCTGCCAGAAGGGGGGGAAACCGTTCAAGAAAGCTATGTCAATCTGATTCCTACCGTCCAAGGCGGTACGCATGTCAATGGTTTACGCACTGGTGTGACCGATGCCCTGCGTGAATATTGTGAATTTCGTAACCTGTTACCGCGCGGTCTCAAACTGACGCCCGATGATGTGTGGGAAAATATTGCATTTGTTCTATCCTTCAAGATGCAAGAACCACAATTTGCCGGTCAGACTAAAGAACGCCTTTCCTCGCGTGAAGCGGCTAGCTTTGTCAGTGGCGCAATTAAGGATGCCTTTAGCCTTTACCTAAACCAGCATATTGTCATTGGTGAACAGTTGGCACAAATGGCGATTAATAACGCCACCAAACGCCAACGCGCCAGTAAAAAAATCATTCGCAAACGGGTCACGGCAGGCCCGGCTTTACCCGGCAAACTGGCCGATTGTTCATCACAAGATGCCAAACGCACCGAATTGTTTTTGGTGGAAGGGGATTCAGCGGGTGGTTCGGCTAAGCAAGCGCGTGATCGCGAATTCCAAGCTATCATGCCATTGCGCGGCAAAATCCTGAATACATGGGAAGTCGACCCAGAACAGGTGCTGGCTTCACAGGAAGTACACGATATTTCGGTAGCCATTGGAGTAGAACCCGGCCATAGTGATTTGAGCCAATTACGCTATGGCAAGATTTGTATTCTTGCCGATGCTGATTCCGATGGCGCTCATATTGCGACTTTGTTATGCGCCCTGTTCGTCAAACATTTCCGCCCGTTGGTGCAGGCTGGCCATGTCTATGTAGCCATGCCTCCACTATATCGTATCGATATTGGCAAAGACGTGTATTACGCGCTTGATGATACCGAAAAACAGGCAAGACTAGATCTTCTAGCGGCCGAAAAAAAGCGCGGCACTATCACCGTTACCCGCTTCAAAGGGCTAGGTGAAATGAATCCTCTACAATTACGTGAAACGACTATTTCGCCGGATACCCGTCGACTGGTCAAGCTCAGTATTGAGGATGATCAAGCCGCCGATACCCTTATGGACATGTTATTAGCCAAAAAACGCGCTTCTGACCGCAAATTGTGGTTAGAAACTAAAGGAAATCTCGCAAGTATCTGACGGAACCCATGATTGATTTAACCATAAAAACCATTTGCATGATTCGCCACGGGGAAACAGACTGGAATGCTGCTGGCCGAATCCAAGGATTGGAAGATACCGACCTCAATCAACGGGGTCGGGAACAAGCCCGTAAAACTGGTCTGTATCTGCAACAATGGCCATGGGATGCTATTGTCACCAGTCCGCTTAAACGGGCTAAAGATACTGCCAATATTATTGCCCGGCTAAACGCGCTTGGTTCAGTACAGGCAATGGATCATTTTCTGGAACGCGCCTATGGAGCGTGTTCCGGGATGACCCGTCAAGAGCGTAATTTTCATTTCCCAGATGGTGTGATTCCGGGGCAAGAACCGCTTGTCGCCTTGCAGCAGCGTACTCTGCAAGGGCTTGAGGTATTACGCCAAATGCCTGATAAGCACAATATCCTGCTAATTGCTCATGGCGGCGTGATTAATGCCATTCTAAACGTCATTTCTCATGGCAAAATTGGTACGGGTATTACCAGCTTACATAATGCTGGTATTACCCAAATTCACTATGCGCATAACCGTTGGGATATTGTGTTTTATAATTCCACCCAACATTTAATGCCTGCACATAGCAGTTATCAACACACCAATCGTGTGGGACTAACCGCTTAAATAGGTAGTTTAATGATGCTACCGGTAACGCTCTATACAGAAACCCTCGGTATCAATTTCAGGGGTACGCCCGGAGACGATATCCGCTAGCACGCGTCCACTACCCGCGGCCATGGTCCAACCGAGAGTGCCATGGCCAGTATTCAGGTACAATCCTAAATAACGGGTTCTACCCAACAAAGGTGTACCATCCGGTGTCATCGGACGTAAACCTGCCCAAAATTGCGCTTGCTCCCACGCGCCACTTTCCGGGAATAGGTCTTGAACGACATAGCGCAAGGTTTCTTCCCGTTCAGGCGGTAAACTCAGGTCATAACCATTGAGTTCTGCGGTGCCCCCAACACGGATACGGTCACCCAAGCGAGTAATGGCAATTTTATGCGTTTCATCCATAACCGTAGATTCAGGCGCACATTCGACATTCGTAATAGGGATGGTTAAGGAATATCCTTTGACCGGGTACACAGGCAAATGAATACCTAAAGGACGCAATAAGAAGGGGGAACGGCTGCCCATCGCCACCACATAAGCATCGGCTTGTAATAAACCTTTATCGGTCATAACCCCATCAATATGCCGACCACTGAAAGTTAGATGACGAATCCGGGCATTATAAATAAATTCAGTACCAAAATTGGAAGCCAACACCTCTAATGCTTGTGAGAACTGGTAGCAATCGCCAGTTTCATCATCTGGCATATGTAAGCCACCCACAAATTTGTCCTGCACATGGGCTAACGCGGGTTCATATTCCAATACACTCGCTCTATCCAAGACCTGAAAGGGTACGCCTTCCGCTTTCAGAACCTCAATATCCTTAGCAAGACTATCCATCTGCTCTTGAGTACGAAACAACTGCAAAGTACCTAGATTACGTTCATCGTAATGAATACCCGTGCTATTACGCAGGGTACGCAAACAATCACGACTGTATTCAGCCAAGCGAACCATACGCGACTTGTTGATTTGATAACGCTCAGGGGTACAGTTACGCAAAAATGTCCATAACCAACTCCATAGATGAGGGTCAAGCTGGGCATGCAATACCAAGGGGCTGTGTTTCATCCTCATCCACTTAAGTACTTTGCTCGGAATACCAGGTGCTGCACAAGGCGCGGCATAAGCGGGTGAAATTTCTCCAGCATTGGCGAAACTGGTCTCGAGTGCTATCCCCGATTGACGATCAACGACTGTGACATCGTGACCGGCGCGCGCAAGATAATAAGCGGTGCTTACCCCGATCACGCCGCCACCCAATACCAGTACTTTCATGGTTCGCTCCTATTTATGTTTTATGCAGTCCAATGCGGCTATGATGCTATCCGGCTAACTGCTACCGTTAAATCAATTAAAACCTGAAATATTCAATGAAATATGCGTATTACACAGCAGAAACCGTGCCAACCAGAAATAAGCTTATTAAATGGATAACACTACATCTCGTATAATCTGTCTACGGTGGTTATAAGTCCGCTCAAGAAAGGTTATTTGTCCTTGTTTGTCCCTTAAAATCACACTGGAACAACGGGTTCCATAAACCTCGCCTACAATAAAAATGGACGACAACCACTTTTCTTTTTCTAAGCCAATACCAGTATCCGGCAATTCCGCCTCCGCTGCTGGGGTAGTATCGGCTAATAATGTCAATAATGCCTCAATCAGAAGGTCATGTGGCAATTTCATAAGCGTTTTCAAACAATTTTTGCCACGTTGTGCTTTTGGCCAAGGCGTATCCAAAAACGCATTGCTTAAAGCATATAGCCCTGGTTGTAAAGGCAAAACGCCTGATGTATTACGATTAGAAAAGTAATAAAACTTATCGGTTAAATACCCCGTCAGCAAATTAAACCCGGCATAAGCATATTGCTGATTTTGTAATTGTTGTAGGCCTATAGTAATCCCATCAGAGTGAGTCACCATATCACGCACAATCAAGCCACGGGAACGCTCACCACTTTGCGGTAAACCGGATCGATAATTAGTGATCAATGCTAATCGTTTATCATACTGATTCAGAGCCAACCAAGAACCACCCGATTCGACATCCTTGCCCGCTATAATAGTGGGATAATCCTCCCAGTTATGCACGGGCAAAGCCGAACGATGAAAATATTCGTCGCGATTACTGGCAAGAATCAATGGAAAATCTGGATGTTGACCAAGAGCAAGTAATACAAAACACATGGCGGGCAGCATAACGCACTGCACAAGCGGCGTCATCCTATTATCAATGCCAATAATCCCTCTACCTTAGCGGTTCTACTAGTTGGCATTCGCTGAGTGAACGTGCAAAATAACCGCTCCATTATTCATACACAGGGTTTGCCATGGCTCATTTCCCCGGAATGTATCCTTACACCCGGATGCGTCGTATGCGTCGCGATGATTTTTCCCGCCGCTTAATGCGCGAACACGTCTTAACGGTCAATGACCTGATTTGGCCTGTATTTGTCCTCGAAGGGAGCAATCAGCGCGAAGCCATTACCTCTATGCCGGGTGTGGAACGCTTGAGTATTGATTTACTGGTGAAGGAAGCAGAAGCGGCTGCCAAACTGGGAATTCCGGCTATGGCTTTATTTCCGGTGACCCCACAAGAAGCCAAATCGGATAAAGCAGAAGAAGCCTGGAACCCGGATGGCCTAGCCCAACGTGCCGTACGCGCCCTGAAAGCGGCTGTGCCAGAACTAGGTGTTATCACAGACGTGGCCCTTGATCCGTTTACCTCTCACGGGCAAGACGGTCTGATGGACGATAACGGTTATATCCTTAATGATGAGACGGTCGCCGCCTTGGTTAAACAGGCGTTATCACATGCTGAAGCCGGTGCAGATATTGTTGCCCCTTCTGATATGATGGACGGTCGCATTGGCGAAATCCGTGATGTACTTGAACAGCATGGTCATTTGAATACCCGCATCATGGCCTATTCTGCCAAATACGCCTCCAGTTTCTATGGTCCTTTCCGCGATGCAGTAGGCTCGGCTGCCAATCTAAAAGGTGGCAATAAATACAGTTACCAAATGGACCCAGCCAACTCCGATGAGGCATTGTGGGAAGTTGCCCTGGATTTGCAAGAAGGCGCGGATATGGTCATGGTCAAACCTGGCATGCCTTACTTGGATATCGTGCGTCGTATCAAGGACGAATTCAAAGCACCTACCTATGTCTACCATGTCAGTGGCGAATACGCCATGCTCAAGGCCGCTGGTTTGAATGGCTGGATTAATGAAAAAGCCTGTGTCCTAGAAGCATTAGTTGGGATGAAACGCGCCGGGGCTGATGGCATTCTGACCTATTATGCCAAACAAGTGGCTGAGTGGTTAAAACATGGCTGATCAATACGCCGTCTTTGGCAATCCGGTAGCCCACAGTAAATCACCGCGTATCCATACGCTGTTTGCGCGTCAGACCGGTGAAAATATTGAGTACACCTCTTATTTATCTACCGAAGACGATTTTGCCGAGGATATATTGCTGTATTTTATTGCAGGAGCTAAAGGCTGCAATGTCACGGTTCCTTTTAAGGAAGCGGCTTGGCAAGTAGCCGATAGCCATAGCGATTATGCCGCTCGTGCTAAAGCCGCTAATACCTTAAAGGTGCAAACAGGCGGCCTGATTTATGCTGCTAATACCGATGGCATTGGTTTAGTACGAGACTTACAGCAAAATCATGCCATTAACCTGCAAGATAAACGGATTTTGCTGCTCGGAGCTGGTGGTGCTGTCCGTGGTGTCATTCAGCCTTTACTGGAAGCGAAACCAGCACAGTTATTCATTGCTAATCGTACAACCTCGAAAGCCATTACGCTGGCAAAAGAATTTGCTGATTTAGGCGCGGTTAGTGGCGGCGGTTTTGCTGATATTGGCGGCACCTTTGATTTAATTATCAACGGTACCTCTGCCAGTTTACAAAGCGCCTTGCCTCCCTTACCTGATGGTTGTTTAGTCGCAGGTGGGGTGGTGTATGACATGATGTATGGCAGTCAAGCACAAGGCTTTCTGGATTGGGGTAAAACCCAAGGTGCAGCCCAATGCCTCGATGGCTTGGGCATGCTAGTAGAACAAGCAGCAGAAGCGTTTTACCTATGGCGTGAGGTTCGCCCCGATACCGCTCCTGTTCTAGCGCAATTGCGGGAAGAGTTAGCCAGCTAATAAATCCACACCGGCTTGGCGCAGCATTTGACTCAAGCGAATCAGTGGCAAACCAATCAAGGCGCTTGGGTCATCACCGCGCATACGCTTAAACAACGTCACACCCAAACTTTCCGAGCGAAAACTGCCTGCACAATTATAAGGTTGATCCTTCAGCAGGTAGTTCTCAATTTCAGTTTCTGTCAAAGTACGAAAATCGACTTCAAACGGCACAATATCCAGTTGATAGCTGTTATCGCGGCTATCATACAGACACAGCCCCGTCAGGAAAGTCACGGTTTGAGCGGATGCTTTACGCAATTGGCTAACAGCATTCGCGTGTGTGCCGGGTTTGCCCATCACTTCCTCCCGCAACACCGCACATTGATCCGAACCAATAATGAGGGCATCAGTGTGTGTAGCAGCAACCGCTTTAGCCTTACCTAAGGATAATCGTTTGACCATATCCGCAGGACTTTCTGCTGGTAAGCGGGTTTCATCAATATCCGGTGCAGCTGTCGTAAAAGGCACCGACAGACGCTGTAGCAATTCACGTCGGTAAGGAGAAGTCGAGCCTAGAATCAAAGAACGCGTCAACATATTTACGGTATTGCTCTTGAAAAGCTGCCGATGATACGCAAGATATGCAACAGGCCCAATAAAAAACCAGAAATTTCTTTACAGTGAAGGTAATGGATTCTTATAATCGCGCGCTTATGTTGAACAGGTTACCCGTAGAAGTTAATCCTTTCCGGTTGGTGGAACAAAAAAAACGCCTAACCGGGGTTGTGCCACTTAAACAGCTACCACGTCTGGCTGAAATGGCGCTGCCCGAAACGGAAGACTTTTCGGTCGAACTGGATTTTACCCGCAGTACCTCAAACCTTCCCATGGTGCAAGGGTATGTACGCGGGACAGTCATGCTGGAATGCCAGCGTTGTCTGCAACCTATCCAGTATCGTATCGATAGTCCGGTACGTGTAGCTTTGACAACGTTTCAGTCGGATGAACGTCCCGAACAGGAAGGCTTAGAAGCCTGGCTAGTAGAAGATGACCGGCTGTTTTTAATGGATTTCGTTGAAGATGAAATTCTCCTAGCTTTGCCCTTTGTGGCTAAGCACGAGCAGTGTGAACCGGTGCGGCCCTTAATTGAAGCCTTGCCAACCGACATACCTGCAATTACTAGTGGGCAAGAGGATGACCCGGCGGAAGCCAAAAAAAATCCTTTTGCCGTGTTAAAAGATTGGAAAAAAACGGAGTAACAGGCAATGGCAGTCGGTCAAGCCCGCACAACTCGCTCACGTCGTGGCATGCGTCGTTCACACGATGCACTGAAAAACCCAACCCTCTCTATTGATGCGGTTTCCGGTGAGACCCACCTGCGTCACCACATGACAGCAGATGGTTTTTATCGTGGTCGCCAGATCATTAAAAATGCGGTTGTAGTTGAAGACGACGCAGAATAACGCGTTTTGTGTTGTTTGCACGCTTTTATAGCAAAATCGTATAGAATCGCGGGCTTGACCCGCGATTTTTTTTCATTGAGGAGATGGTCGTAACATGAGTGGACAATATCGCATCGCGCTGGATGCGATGGGAGGGGATCATGGTTTGTCAGTGGTGGTTCCCGCTGCGTTGCAGTCACTACAACAATATAACGATATCACGTTGATTTTGGTGGGTGATGAAACTCAAATCAGAGCAGTATTGGCACAACATAAAGCCTCAGTCAGTGACCATCTGCAAATCCAGCCTGCTAGTCAAGTCGTACTGATGGATGAATCACCGGCGACCGCACTGAAAAATAAAAAAGACTCGTCCATGCGGGTAGCCATTAATCTCGTCAAAAACAAACAAGCAGATGCTGCTGTCAGTGCTGGCAATACTGGCGCGTTGATGGCAACGGCACGTTTTGTCCTGAAAACGCTACCTGGTATTGACCGTCCGGCTATTTGTACCGTACTGCCAGCTGCTGGCGGACATACCCACATGCTGGACTTAGGGGCCAATGTCGATTCAGAAGCCGAACATCTGTATCAATTTGCCCTAATGGGCTCAGAACTGGTTAAAGCCATTGATGATAATCCCAACCCACGAGTTGGTTTGCTCAATATTGGCCAAGAAGCTATTAAAGGCAATGAACAAGTTAAAGCGGCGAATTCGCTTTTGCAAGGTAGCCCTTTGAACTACATTGGCTACGTGGAAGGTGATGACATTTACCACGGCGATGTAGACGTGGTAGTGTGTGATGGATTCGTTGGTAATGTAGCCCTAAAGACCAGTGAAGGGCTCGCCAAAATGGTTTCAGGCCAACTTAAAAAAGAATATTCGGCTAATTGGTTTACCAAATTGGCAGGCTTGATTTCCCTGCCAGTACTAAAATCGTTTCGTCATAAGTTTGACCCCAGACGTTATAATGGTGCAAGCTTGCTAGGCTTACAAGGTATTGTAGTCAAAAGTCATGGTGGCGCAGACAGTCTCGCCTATGCCAATGCGATTGGCATTGCTCGGACCGAAATTATCAAGCAAGTGCCCCAACGTATTCACAAACAACTCGAACATTTGCTCGCGCAGAGGCAGAACGCATGATTTATTCACGAATTACCGGAACCGGCGGTTATTTACCAGAAAAAGTATTGACCAATAAGGAGCTTGAAACTCAGGTTGATACGACTGATGAGTGGATTGTAGAACGGACCGGAATTCGTCAACGCCATATTGCTCTAGAGCAATCGGCCTGTGATTTGGCAGAAATTGCTGCACGCCGTGCTTTGGAAATGGCGGGTAAATCGCCTGAAGATGTTGATCTAATCGTGTTAGGTACTTCTACCCCTGACCTGATTTTCCCTAGTACCGCTTCATTACTGCAAGGCCGCCTTGGCATTAAAAATGGCGGCGCTGCCTTTGATGTGCAAGCGGCTTGTTCAGGCTTTGTGTTTGCCTTAAGTGTTGCCGATAAATTCGTCAAAAGTGGCGCGAGCAAGTGCGCTTTAGTGGTTGGTGCGGAAGTGATGTCGCGCCTGATGGACTGGAATGATCGCGGTACTTGCATACTGTTCGGTGATGGTGCCGGTGCAGTAGTGCTCGAAGCAAGTGAAGAACCGGGTATTCTTTCCACTCATTTGCATACTGATGGCAGTTACGAGCATTTGCTGAATGTAGCCGGTGGTGTCTCCCGCAATGCCGATGCTTTACGTGAAGGTCGGGCTTTCTTACAAATGAAAGGCAACGAAGTCTTCAGGGTTGCGGTTAATACTTTAGGGCGTATCGTGGATGAAACCTTGAATGCCAACCAAATGACCAAATCCGACGTGGATTGGTTAGTACCACATCAGGCTAATATCCGCATTATTCAGGCGACTGCCAAAAAATTGGATATGCCAATGGAACGGGTAGTCGTGACTGTAGGGGAACAAGGCAATACTTCAGCCGCTTCTATTCCATTAGCACTGGATACCGCTGTACGTGATGGACGCATCCAACGCGGTGAAGTTGTGTTACTGGAAGCCTTTGGCGGTGGCTTCACCTGGGGTTCTGCATTGGTAAAATTCTGATGGCAACTGAAATTGAACGCAAATTCTTGCTGGTATCAGATGAATGGCGCGCTCTGGTTAGCCGTTCTGAAGCTTTCCGGCAAGGTTATTTAAGCAAAAGCAAACGCGCCTCGGTACGAGTGCGTATTGCTGATGACCAAGCCACCTTGAATATTAAGGGCATGACCTTAGGCATTCAGCGTCTGGAACACGAGTTTCCGTTACCATTGGCGGAAGCGACCGAATTGCTGAATGAATTGTGCGAACGCCCACTCATTGAAAAAACCCGCCATATTGTTGAATTTGGCGGAAAAATCTGGGAAATCGATGAATTTCATGGCGACAATGCCGGTCTTATCGTGGCCGAGGTCGAACTGGATTCAGCGGATGAAATCATTACCATGCCCGATTGGGCGGGTAAGGATGTCTCGCATCTGGAACGTTATTACAACGTTTGTCTTACTCAATATCCCTACAGCCAATGGTCGGCTGAGGAACGAGGCTAATCGTTTACATGTTATTTTCTGAACTCGGCCTAGCCGAGCCGCTAATGCGTGCCATTAGCGAACAAGGTTATGCAACCCCTACGCCTATTCAACAACAAGCCATCCCAGTTGTCCTTAGTGGCCGTGACCTGATGGCAGCTGCGCAAACCGGCACTGGTAAAACCGCTGGCTTTACCCTGCCCTTATTGCAACGCTTATCTGATGGGCCGCGTGTACAAGCTAATGCTGTCCGCGCTCTAATTCTGACGCCTACGCGGGAATTGGCCGCACAAGTTGGCGAAAGTGTACGCGATTATGGCCAATACTTGCCTATAAAATCAGCAGTAGTCTTTGGCGGCGTTAGTATTAATCCGCAAATGATGGCTATGCGGCGCGGCGTTGATGTCTTGGTAGCAACACCGGGGCGTTTACTGGATTTATATAACCAGAATGCGGTGAAATTTTCCCAAGTCGAGATCCTGGTTTTAGATGAAGCCGACCGTATGCTGGATATGGGCTTTATCCGCGATATTCGCAAGATTCTGGATTTATTGCCTAAACGTCGCCAGAACCTATTGTTCTCTGCAACCTTTTCGCCCGATATTCAAGCCTTAGCGACCAGTTTGCTGTATAAACCTGAGCAAATTTCGGTAACACCACGCAATACCACTGCACAGACCGTTAAACAGTCTGTGTTTATGGTCGACAAGGGGCAAAAAACCGCCTTGTTAAGTCACTTGATTCGCACCAATGCCTGGGAGCAAGTGTTAGTGTTTGCTCGAACCAAGCACGGGGCTAATCGTTTAGCGGAAAAGCTAGAGCGTGATGGCATTACCTCTGCAGCCATTCATGGCAACAAAAGTCAGGGGGCGCGTACTAGAGCTTTGGCTGATTTTAAGCAAAATGCCGTACGGGTATTAGTGGCTACCGATATCGCCGCGCGCGGTCTGGATATTGAGCAACTACCGCATGTGGTTAATTTTGAATTGCCAAATGTGCCAGAAGATTATGTGCATCGTATTGGCCGTACTGGCCGTGCTGGCGCAACCGGTGAAGCCTTTTCTTTGGTAGAACCAGAAGAACAGAAATTCCTGCAAGCCATTGAAAAGCTCATCAAGCAAAAATTGCCGCGTGAAACCCTGCCTGCTATTAGTGTCGCCCCCACTCGCCCGTTGACCGAGGCAGAAAAAGCCGCCGATGCAGCCGCAGACAAACCACGTAAACCACAACACCGTCCGGCTAATCGCCGTACCAAATCGCAGAAAACTGAGGCGCGTAAATCATTAGGTTTACCACCTATCAAAAAAACGGCCACTGGTACGGATAGCAAAACCAAACGGCCACGTCATCGCTCTAAACCAAAAGCAGCGGTTGTCGCTTAAAGCTATTGCAACGGGTCAGTAGCCTGTGGTGGAAGAGGCATAATCTTCCACCCTTATGCCTAACGCAAAGCGGCAACCGCTTTTTCTGTCACTAATGGTGTTTGCGGATTGCCGAATTGCTGAATCACGTAATTAGCTAAAGCTGCAATTTGGGCATCTGATAACTCTTGCGCAAATGCTGGCATCGATACTTGATCACGTTTTACCCCATGCAGAATCACTTGTAGCAAATTATTGGCATTAGCCGCGCCAACCGTTGAATTGTGTAACAGCCCCGGATAATACCCATCGCTAGAACCGCCCCCATTGGCTTGATGACAACTGCTACATGCCCCCAAGAATAAGCGTTGTGGGTTTAATTCACTATCCACCGCACGACTACGAGTGGCAATATCAGCATTACCCGGTTTGCCCCATTGGGTACGCGCTTGCGTGGTAGCATCATTGACAGCGGGGATAGTACGAATATAAGTGGCAATAGCGGTAAGATCGTCTGTAGTCAGTTGGGAAAAACTGTGCCTCACCGCCTCCCCCATCGGCCCAGCCGCTTGGGCTAGATTCGCGACATTGCCGCTACGCAAATACTGGATTAATTGCTCCTTACTCCAGCGACCAATACCGGCATTAGCAGCCGGTGTAATGTTATAAGCTTGCCAGCCACCCAACATAGCCCCGCCTAGGTAACCTTGTCCGGTTTCATCCAATGCCACCTCCTGCATTAACAATCCACGCGGGGTATGACAAGTTCCGCAATGCGCTAAGCCCTGTACTAAGTACGCCCCACGGTTCCAAAGCGGTGTTTTATCCGCTTTAGATTGATAAGGCTTATCAGGGGCAAATAGCACATTCCAATACTGCAATGGCCAACGCATATTCAAAGGCCACGCTATATCACTGTTAGGTTGCTCTTGTTTAACCGGCTCGACCTCATAACGGAAATACGTAAACAGGGCTTTGATATCATCATCGCTAATCTTAGCATAAGAAACATAGGGCATAGCCGGATACAAGGGCTGGTTATTTTTGCTAATGCCATGACGCACAGCGCGATCAAAGTCAGCCAGTGTCCATTGCCCAAGACCGGTTTGCACATCCGGGGTAATATTACTGGTGTACACCTGTCCCAAAAAGGGTATGGGCATAGCCAAACCACCCGCGAACGCTTGGCCATTAGGGGCGGTATGACACGCAATACAATCGGCGGCTTTCGCCAGATATTCACCCCGTTGAACCAAAACCTCATCATTAGCCACCTCACCCTGTAAGCTGCTAACAGGGCTTAAAACTTTGGCCCCCAACATCAGCACCAACACCAATGCCACTAACCCCAACAAGAAATAGACAAACTTTCGCATATCACATTTCCTGTTTAAGTTGATCCGCCAAACGTAAGGCTAAAGCAGCGAGCGTCAATGTCACATTGACTGTGCCAACCGTGGGCATAACTGAACTACCGGCAATATAAAGATTGGCATGATCATGAGTGCGACAATATTTATCCACCACCGAGTTTTTCGGGTCGTCGCCCATTAAGGTGGTGCCAGCAATGTGATTATTCGGCTGGAAGACATCATTAAAGGTAATCTCAGTGCCACCAAGCAGTTTGGCTATGTCAGCATAGATTTCGCGCGTATGGCTAGCACTGCGTTTGACGTAATCATCAATCCGGTAATGAATTTCAGGTTGAGCAATACCTAGGGCATCCTTATGCGTTTTGCTCGGTACAATACGGTTGTCTGGCGAGGGCAAAATTTCATGAAACGCATCAAACTGCACATAACGCGCCGCGCGGTCACGAATACGCGTTTGCAGTTGAGCTGGGGGCAACCATTTGCCTTCAGCAAAAATCTTGCGAGTTTCTTGTTCCACTCGCCCTATATTGGATAGGTGTAATTTTTTCCCCGCCTGTTGCTTACGAAAATCCCCATCGCGAAATCCAATCAGGGAGGTCATCTCTTGTGGCCCGCGCCCCGGCCATAATTCCCGATCCGCATAGAACGAAATGCCCGTACCCGGATGGTCCATCAGATTGCGCCCGACCTGACCAGAACTATTGCCAACCCCGGTAGGAAAGTCGGTACTGGTGGACATTAACATCAGTTTCGGTGTTTCAATGCCATTAGCAGCCAGCACAAAATAATCGCCTTCGACTCGATAGTCCGTCCCTTTGGCATCCCTATACCAAACCGCTGCAATGCGGTTATCGCCATCCACTTCCAGCCGATACGCCACCGCTTGGGTAATCAGTTGCGCACCGGCTTGTTCGGCTTTTTGCACATGCACAATACCGTTATACATGGCCCCAAGCGGGCAGATGGGCATACAGTTATTACTACCGCCACAAATGGGTCTGCCATCATAAGGCTGACTATTGCGCGCTACCGGCTCTGTGACCATACGCCATGAGCTATCGTGGGCATTGAGCACATCGCTGATGGTTTGCTCATTGTAAGACAATGGCAAAGGCTGCATAGGATAGGGATTAGAACGCGGGGAAGCATAATCTTGATTACCCCAAACGCCCAATGCTCGTTCTGCAGCATCATAGTAAGGCTCAAGGTCTGCATACTGAATCGGCCAATCGCGCCCCACGCCATAAATACTTTTTAACTTGAAATCATTCGGTAGAAAACGCCAGGCTGAGGCAGCCCAATGCCAAGTTGTGCCGCCAACCATGCGAATATACTGGGCATAGTAAGGATCAGGGCCTGCTTGAATGAGGTAATGATTCGCTGGACTGTATTGCGGATGCGGGGCCCAATCACTGGAAGGATAACATTGCATAAAGTCATATTTATCCGCCTGATTGCGGAAACGTTCGACTATTTCCCAACGTGGCCGCCGTTTACCGGCTTCCAGTATCGCGACCGATTTACCCGTTTTGGCCAATTCATACGCTACTAGTGCCCCCGCCACCCCCGAACCAATGACAATAACTTCGGCTTTGGCAGACGTCTTGCCACTCGCCATCTTATACCCCCTTGTTAGCCACTGGCGCTTGCGCCCAAAATCCCGGTTTGCCCTGACAATAACTGCGCGGTGTGAGCTTACCTACCGCCGCTGCAAACATTAGGGCGCGCTCATAAGCAACCACTTGGCCATTAACCGTGCCTTCATACCAAGCTTGCATGATTTGTAAACGTAAGCTTTCCTGCTCTGGAGTGAATTTATTCACGCTTAAGGCTTGCTGCAAAGCGGGAAACTGCAAAGCAAAATCCGGTCTATTGCGCAGAAAGGCTTTAAGCAACTGTTGACCAACCTCCATGTCAAGAGAAGCATGTCCGGTTAGGGTCTGCGACAAACTCATGAAACTAACCAGCGGCTGTTTAGAAATAGCTTGCTCGTCTGCTAACCCTGTTTTATTGATGACTAAACCAGCCATCAAACCTACCACGCCTTGTAAGCACTGGCGGCGGCTTAAATCCTTGCATGACGTCATCGGTGCCGGGTCTA
>CAZCJE010000044.1:22136-25244 GCA_964498805.1 uncultured Thiothrix sp. | reverse complement strand
GGAATAAAGCGAATACGCCCGCTTTCCACCGCATCAATCGCCGGTTGCGCAATCGCGGTTTTACCGCCGGGGCGACCATCGGGCAGGGTTTCGCGGGTTAAATCGACGTACCATTGTTCGGTAAGGTAAGGCTCAATCACCGTGCCGGAACGATCGCCGCGCGGGACCATGAGTTTGTGGTCTTCAATTTTCGCCAGCAAACCGAGCGTGTCCATATCGGCAACGATTTGTTTGCGGGCTACATAACGTTCCAAGCCGCGATATTTTTCCGGTGCGACATCATTAATGCACGCATCTTTGGTAAAAATATTAATCAGTGGTAGGTTATGACGTTTGCCAACTTGGTAGTCGTTGAAATCATGAGCAGGCGTGATTTTGACGCAACCAGTACCTTTTTCGGGGTCAGCGTAATCGTCGCCCACCACCGGAATCAGGCGATTTACCAATGGCAATACCACCTGTTTACCGATTAAATGCTGGTAACGTTCATCGCTAGGGTTAACCGCAACCGCAGAGTCACCTAGCATAGTTTCAGGACGTGTGGTGGCAACGGTAAGGAATTCCCCAGTCGCTTGGCCGTTTTCATCCGCTACTGGGTAACGGAAGTGCCACATGTAACCGTTTTCTTCCTCAGAAATCACTTCAAGGTCAGAAACAGCGGTGTGTAACACGGGGTCCCAGTTCACCAAACGTTGACCGCGATAGATTAAGCCTTCTTCAAACAGACGCACGAATACTTCGCGTACGGCTTCAGATAAACCATCGTCCATGGTAAAGCGTTCGCGTGACCAGTCAGGTGTGGTGCCTAAACGACGCAATTGGCGGGTGATGGTATTGCCGGAATGTTCTTTCCATTCCCAGACTTTTTCAAGGAATGCTTCACGCCCTAAATCGTGACGGGTAATCCCTTGGGCATTGAGTTGGCGTTCCACCACCATTTGTGTGGCAATGCCCGCGTGGTCAGTACCCGGTTGGTATAAGGTACGGTCGCCTTTCATACGGTGATAGCGAATCAGGGTATCGATCACCATCTGGTTAAAGCCGTGCCCCATGTGCAAGGTGCCGGTAACATTCGGCGGTGGAATCATGATGCAATAAGGCTGTCCTTCGCCACGCGGGGCAAAGTAACCTTGTTGTTCCCAGTGCTGATACCAGCGCTGTTCAATAGTCTCGGGTTGGTAGGTTTTATCCATATGCCGCAGATTTCACAGTCGAAAAGAGCGGCATTATACCTTGAAACAGCGCGAAAAACTTATTTCAGCAGGGAAGAAAGCTCCTTGATCAGTTCATCCCGGGCTTGATCCATCTGATGTTCAAACGCTAGATCTAAGTGAGAGGACTGTGGACTGCTGTTGTTAACACCTTCTGAACGAATGGCATGAGCACGGGCAAGACCGGAGTATTCGTCTTGTCCGGTCGCGGCTTGCAATTCGGCGATGCGTTCTTGCAAGCGGCGCTCAAAAGTTTCCATGCGTTGGGCTTTGGTTTGCTGGTTACGGACTTGGCCGATAACGTCAGGATTGCCCGCCCTCACCAGATCGGTAATCACTGGGATGCGTACTGTTTTATCAAAATCCTGTGAGTTCATCATCCTGCCATCTTGCTATTGTTAAATCTGGAGTTGGTGATATTCCAGATTATAGCCACGGTCCCTATAAAATAGATAACGTTTGCGACCAGCGTGTATTACGGGTTCTTCCTGATCTAATACTTCTGCCATACGTTCAAAACGCGAGAAAAAATCCGGGACTTGATTGGACAGATTAATTAGAAAATCGCAATGCTCCTGTTCCACTGGCTCAAAGTTATGCCCGATCAGGATGCGTACCGCTTTGTCCGTAGTAGGAGCGAGGCTGTGAGGGATGAAGGATAGAGCGTTAAAGGTCCACAATAACTCATCGATCTGCGCACTAGTAGCCGCTGAATCGGTGTGGATATAGGTGAAGAGTTTGCGTTGATGGGCTTTTTCAACCAGCTTGCAGGCTAGCCGAAGCCGCGCCTGCAAACTACTGGTTTTTCCAACGTAAAAGTCAATCCGCGTCATGCCGGAACGCGATTCAGCAAGAACTGACACAGCATAGGTACAGGTCGGCCAGTCGCCCCTTTGGCCGCGCCATTTTTCCAAGCAGTACCGGCAATATCCAAATGCACCCACGGATAGCTTTCGGTAAAGCGCGACAGGAAGCAGGCGGCAGTAATAGTACCACCCGGAGGGCCGCCAATATTGGCCATATCCGCAAAGTTGCTTTTCAGCTGTTCCTGGTATTTATCACCTAAGGGTAAACGCCAGGCTTCATCACAGGCTTGTTTACCGGCTTTGATGACTTCATCTGCTAAGGCATCATTATTCGCCAACATGCCAGAAATGTGATAACCCAAGGCGGTAATACAAGCACCGGTTAGGGTTGCAATATCAATAACCGCAGCCGGTTTGAAGCGCTCGACATAGGTGAGAGCATCACATAACACCAAACGGCCTTCCGCGTCAGTATTAAGGATTTCAATAGTTTTACCAGACATACTGGTAACAATATCACCCGGTTTGCTGGCACGGCCACTGGGCATATTTTCAGCCGCAGCAATCACGCCAACCACATTCAGTGGCAGATTCATAGCCACACAGGCGGTTAAAGTGCCAATGACACTAGCAGCCCCGCACATGTCGAATTTCATTTCGTCCATGGCCAGACCGGGCTTGAGGGAAATACCCCCGGTATCAAACGTAATGCCTTTACCAACTAATACCAAAGGGACTTCACCGGCTTGGCCACCATGGTATTGCAGGATAATCATTTTACCGGGTTCATCGCTGCCTTTGGAAACCGATAGGAAAGAACCCATACCCAGTTCTTCCATATCGCTTTCTTCCAGTACATCGACATCGACTTTATCGGAGGAATTGGCCAGTTCTTTGGCAATATCAGCCAAATAAGTAGGCGTGCAAACATTGCCCGGGCTATTGGCCAAGTCGCGGCAAATATACAAACCTTCCGCAATGGCTTTGCCTTGTTTAATAGCAGGCTGGAAATCACCGGCTAGGGTGTGGCCAATAGTCCAGCTTTCCAAACGGATGGGAGGAATTTCATCCTTTTTGGATTTATAGGTATT
>CAZCJE010000044.1:0-22036 GCA_964498805.1 uncultured Thiothrix sp. | reverse complement strand
GCTGTATCCAATTGGGCAGCTGCCATCGATAGCTTGCCAGTTTTGTACACGCCTACTACCACACAATCCGTATGTATCGTGTCAGCATGGGCAGATGGCTCAAAATAATAATTCATGGATTCATAGTCCCTAGGTTTGTTTTTGTATGCTATCTAATCAGTGGTGTTAGTCTACACGAATTAGCCGGGTTCGCGAAAAACGGTCATGCCAGGTAAGTCTTTCAGCGTCAAGCAAAGCGGCGAAAAAACCCGCGCCTAAGAATAGCCAGCTAATAATGGCCGCCATATAGCGAAAAAAAGCTTGTTGCCAGTCCAATGGTTGACCCGAGTAGGTGACGACGCGAATTTTCCAGGCGCGCATACCTAAAGTTTGCCCACCATGAGTCCAAAACCAGCCAAAAAAGCCAAAACCCAGCAGGAAATACACCGTGGTCATTAAACGGGCAGCTAAACTACCCGGTTCTAGATATTCCACCCCCAATAGACGGGCAAGGATGGTAGATAAAATACCGCCAATAATCAGGATGCTGCCACCTACTAGCATGGCATCATAGGCAATAGCCCCAAAACGGCGTAGCAAGGTTACGGGTTCACTCATGCGTTTAAACTCTTGATTGGCATGCTTATGCTTAAATGGTCACAGGCAAAGGCTGATTGGCCATTTGCCTGTTGCAACGATAGTGCAAAAATTTATTTACCCTGTAAAAAATTTCGCAACATGTCATGACCGTATTGGGTAAGAATGGATTCTGGGTGGAATTGCACGCCCTCAATCGGTAGGGTTTTGTGGCGTACCCCCATGATTTCATCCAGCTGGCCATCAGCCGTTTCTGTCCATGCGGTGATTTCCAGACAATCCGGAATCGTAGCTTGTTCAATCACCAGTGAGTGGTAGCGAGTGGCTTCAAAAGGGCTAGGCAAATCGCTAAAGACACCCACGCCCTTGTGGTGAATCATGGAGGTTTTGCCATGCATGATTTGCTTGGCGCGAATAATACGCCCACCAAAGGCTTGACCAATCGACTGATGACCCAAACACACGCCTAAAATTGGAATTTTACCGGCAAAGCGTAATAAGGTAGGAATGGAAATACCGGCTTCTGTTGGGGTACAAGGGCCGGGCGAAAGTACAATCTTGTCGGGGGCGATGGCATCAATTGCTTCGACAGGAATTTCGTCATTACGCACGACTTCTACCTTCGCGCCTAACTCACCGAAGTACTGCACAAGGTTGTATGTGAAACTGTCGTAATTGTCAATCATGAGCAAATTCATATACTTAACCCTTATTTATGTTTGCCATTCAAGCCGGATAGTGCACTACTGGCAGCGCGGAAAACGGCGCGTCCTTTGTTCATGGTTTCCTGCCACTCCAGTTCAGGCACTGAGTCATACACCACCCCGGCACCGGCTTGGATATGCAGCTGATCATCCTTAAGAATGGCAGTACGAATGGCGATTGCGGTATCCATATTGCCATTCCAAGCTAGATAACCTACTGCTCCAGAATAAATACCGCGTTTCACCGGTTCGAGTTCGTCGATAATCTCCATGGCGCGGATTTTGGGCGCACCACTCACCGTACCAGCAGGGAAGGTAGCACGGAGGACATCCATAGCACTTAAATTCGGCAGTAATTTACCGGTAACATTGGAAACAATATGCATAACGTGTGAATAACGTTCGACGATCATTTTGTCAGTCAGTTTGACCGAACCAATTTCACTAACGCGCCCGGTGTCATTGCGTCCTAAATCAATCAACATCAGGTGTTCAGCGATTTCTTTAGGATCATTGAGTAATTCGCTCTCAAGCTCTTTATCACGTTGTTCGGTAGAACCGCGTTTGCGAGTCCCGGCAATTGGGCGTACGGTAATGGTATCTTCTTCCAGACGTACCAAAATTTCTGGTGAAGAACCAACAATATGGAAGTCGCCTAGGTTAAGGAAATACATATAAGGTGATGGATTCAAGCGACGCAAGGCACGGTATAAATCCAATGGCGGCGCTTCAAATGGGATAGTCATGCGCTGGGACAATACCACCTGCATGATATCCCCGGCTTTGATGTATTCCTTAGCCGCTAGTACCGCATCCTTGAAACCTTGTTCGGTAAAGCCAGAAATAAAGTCGCTTTCTTCAATATGCGTGGCTTTAGGTGTAGGGCGATACAGGCGACGCGCTTCCTGTAATTGCTGTTCAAGGCGGTCGAGTGTTTGTTGCGCTTGGGCATAACCACCTGTCTGGGCATGCACAATCAGGTGTAATTCGCCGCGCAGGTTATCAAACACCACCACTTCTTCGGATACCATTAACAGGATATCAGGGGTGCCAATTGGGTCAGGTTTGTCGATGCCTTTGGCTAATTTCTTTTCAATATAACGAATAGTTTCATAGCCAAAATAACCGACCAAGCCGCCATTAAAGCGTGGTAAACCTTCAATATCCGGTACTTTAAACTGTTGTTGGAATTCACTAATCCAGCGGAGTGGGTCTTCCACTTCCAGTGTTTCCACCGGTTGATACGCACGATGCAGTTCAATGCGCTGACCAAAAACCTTAATAATGGTTTTAGCCGGTAAACCCAGCATCGAATAACGCCCCCATTTTTCCCCGCCTTGTACGGATTCAAACAGGTAGGAATAGGGCGCATCCGCCAATTTCAGATAAGCACTTAAGGGTGTATCAAGGTCGGCCAGAATAGTACGGCGAACGGGAACACGGTTAAAGCCTTGGGCAATATAGGTATCAAAGATGTCCTGATTCATGAGGGATTCCAAATAAAACGGTGAATGAAACAACTTCCTGCGGAGGGTATCAGCGGGAACGCCATCGCCACGTTTTAATCGGAAGATGTTGCATCATGGGCAGCTAATCAGGTTGGTTAGATTTGCTAGGAGTCTATCACAGCAGTCGTCGGACTGTTACGAAAATATAGCGCAAGCGCTGGCTAGACGGTATTAGGCTAGCGTTTTTTCTGCTTAAAAGTCGTGGGAGGATAGTATGCACCTACCCTCCAAACAGTAAAGTGCGTTAAGGGTAAGCTTAGGACAGGAAAACCAAATCCATAGGTGAGTACAACAATTTCAGGCGATCGCCTTTTAATTCGACAATTTCACTGAATTTGACGAAATCCTGTTCGCTAACGACAAACACATACGGGTCGCCATCAGCGAATAATTTCTCGATTAACACCGGGCGTTTAACGGCATCGCAGGTATAAGGCTTATTGGTGCGGATGGCTTCCCAATACAGCGCCATTTGCTGGCTATACCACGCTTTGACGGTTTTGCGGAAGAGATACGGGCACAGTTCCTGATCTTCGGTAATCTGTTTCAGGTCATTGATTTGCATACCCGTGCCGGTTTGATCATAAAACCACAAGTTGGGAACTTTTTGTCCTGCTGGTAAGGGTGTTTTGGCAACACTAGCGAGTTTGCGTTTAGCACTGGCTTGGGCGAGTTTAACCCCGCTGATTAGAACATTGCGCAAACATCCGGCTAAAGTCATGAAAAAGTAAGGGTAGACCAACCCTTCTTTAAGCAAGCAATAGTTAACGCTTTGTTCAAGGCGTTCAGCCAGAGCGGTTTTACTTAATTCGCAGCCATCTTCATCTGCACAAGTACCGGGAAAGATCCACGATAAGGGGCGGCCATTTTTTTCCACTTCGGTAGTGACAATATAACCGGGTAGAGCATCCTGAAATTTTTCTGTAATCCACACATCCTTGCCATCGCGTTCAATGGATGCGCGTGTGATCCAAGTGTTTTTGCCCCAGCTACGCCACTCGGCTTGTTTAACCCCCATTAAGTTCATGAATTTTTGGGTAGCCAATTGGCCAATAGCAGCCGGTTGATGATAACCACCGGGGGCGGGTTTAACTTGTAGGCTGGTTTCGCGGCCTTTGACATCAGCGGGTGTCATCAAAGGTTCAGGCGAATAATGGGTTTCCAGTGCATCAATACCCTGTAAACGCAGCTGTACTGCACCATTTTCCGAAGCAGCTAACTTAGCGGCAAATACGTCGCGATTTTCGTCACCGAGTTTACTCCAGTGAGCCGGATTGGTGGCTTTGAACATCATGGAATCGCCATCGGGAGAAAAACCGACGACATGAAAGGTGCCTTTGATCAGGGTATATTTCATAGGTTCGTATCGTTGCTATTAAAAAATGTTTAAATATTAAACATTAATCCGCGCCAAATAGCATCCAGGAAGCGTCAAGAATTTGACTGGCTCCGGCCTGAAGCCGGAGCTGAAAACTTAAACAGCCAAACAGTCGATATACTGCGGCAGTTCAGTCATAGAATGAATCACGGCGTCAGGGTGATAATCGCGGATATCTTCGCCGTGGTTATAACCATAGGACATACAGATGACCTTAAAACCTGCCGCACGCGCGGCTTGAACATCTGAACGCGAGTCACCAATCATCAGTGATTCAGCGGGTGTAACCCCAAAATGCTCAGCTGCGTATAGCAATGGCAGTGGATGCGGCTTTTTTTCAGCTAAGGTATCGCCACTAATCACAATTTCAAAGCGGTCAATAAGACCTAAAGTCGTCAGCAATGGCTGGGTAAATTGCGCAGCCTTGTTAGTCACACAACCGATTTTCAGGCCTTGACAGCTTTGCAGAAAATCCAATCCTTCCAGAACACCCGCGTATAAACGACTATGCTGACAGGTATTTTGCGCATAAGCTGCCATAAACAGCGGCATACCACGCGCAAACAGCGCAGGGTCAGGATAGCCATCAATATCATTGCTAAGCGCCCGTTCGACCAAACGTTGCATACCATTGCCGACCCAGTGACGTACCGCGTCCTCGCCGCGGGCAGGCATATGGAGTTGGCGCATCATCTCATCAATGGCAAAGGCCAAATCCGGCACGCTATCCACCAGCGTTCCGTCCAGATCAATTAATACCAGCTTAGGGCTGAGCATGAATCAGTTTCTCCCACTGAGGTTGGAAGGTTAGAGCAATTAGCAAGATAAGCGGGGCTTAAACGCCTGCTTCGGCTAATTGCGCGCGAAATGCAGCCAAAATGCTGTTGTAATGCTGAGGATCGCTCGCTTTAGCAGCATTGAAAATGGCTGAACCAGCGACGAAGGTATCTGCCCCGGCTTCTTTGATTTCACGGATATTGCTAGCTTTAACCCCACCATCAACTTCCAGACGAATAGGCAAACCGGATTCATCAATGCGTTGACGTACCTGACGCAATTTTTCCAGCGCAGAAGGAATAAAGCTTTGTCCGCCAAAGCCTGGATTCACTGACATGATTAAAACCATATCGATTTTGTCCATCACATAATCCAGATAAGACAGCGGCGTGGCGGGGTTAAATACCAAGCCAGCCTTACAGCCTTCATTGCGAATCAATTGCAAGGTACGATCAATGTGTTCGGAGGCTTCCGGGTGGAAAGTAATGTAAGTCGCCCCGGCTTTGGCAAAATCCGGAATAATGCGATCCACAGGCTTGACCATTAAATGCACATCAATCGGTGCGGTGACGCCGTATTTGCGCAAAGCTTCGCAAACCAGCGGGCCAATAGTCAGGTTAGGTACGTAATGGTTATCCATGACATCAAAGTGGACAATATCAGCCCCGGAAGTCAGAACATTCGCGACTTCTTCACCAAGGCGGGCAAAATCTGCCGACAAAATGGAAGGGGCAATAAAATCAGGTTGACGCGCCATAGAACTCTCCGTGCAGCTAGCAAAGGGTAACCCGGCACTTTACCGTAAAGACCGGGTGATTGCAGCTTGTCACGCACACTAGTTTCACAAGGTCGAATACATCATACCTACAGTGTATTGATCCACATCGGTTTCATAAGCGGAATCCGAGCCTACATTAAAGGTGTGTTCCCATTCGCCGCGCACATGCAGATTGTTATTCAGCTGATATTGTGCGCCTAAGCCCAATAAGGGGCTGGTCCCATTATCACTGTTTTTCTCACTGCGCTGGTTGGTGCTTTGCGTGGTTTCACGTTCCCAAAACATAGCGCCTGCTTTAGCAAAGGCTTCCAAACCTTGTGCCATAGGTACATACCCGACACCGCTAATGGAAGTACCGCTAACGCTATTTTTCATGCTGGCATACGTACCGCCGCTAACACCATTCATTTTGGCAGTGCCTAATTCATGGTAAGTAATTTCAGCCCCGGTCATAGGATTAAGACGTACTCCACCAAACACTTTCCAGCTGGTGTCCTTATTGTCACACGAGCCTTCAAAAAAGGGATCGTTACAGGAGTCGCCTTGCTGACTGCCGCCGACACTGCCACCGACATATAATTTGGGGCCATTGATAAAACTGGGTTGAATACCTTCGGCATGCACAGGTAGGGCATAACAACCCAGCAACCAGTAGCCCAATAGTTTGTAGTTCATGGGTAATATCCGTTGAGGGTTAGAAATTAAAAACAGCGCCAATACTGTAAATGCCGTTATCGGATTTGTAGCCATTGTCATGGCCATTGGCAAAAACATGCTGGTATTCAGAGCGTAACGCCAGTTTTTTGTTAACCTTGTACTGGAGACCACTGCCGATCAAAACACCTGCACTTTGCTTGGAGGTGGTTTGAGTTAAGGCCGGGTTATCATTGACTTCCAACTTACCTTTCTGTTCCCAGTAACCAACCCCAACCTTACCCGTGAGTTCGATATTATCGATTACAGGTATATAACCAACGGCGGCAAGATAAGCACCAGAGACTTTGCTGCGGGCTTTGGTAGTCCCACGTAAGTCATTGGTTTTACCTTCTGCTTTGCTTTCACCAAAATCAATGTAACCGGCTTCTGCTCCTAGTGTGGTCAAACCATTGCCACGGACACGAATATCGCGGTGAATAGCAGGTTCCAAACGTGTTCCCGCATAAGCGGTGTAACCGCTATTGTTGTCGTCGCAATTTTGATCATAGTTGACTTTTTTACAGGCTCCACTGTGTTTGGTACGTCCGCCGCCTACACCTGCATAAAAATCCATATTGGCTGGTACCCCCAAACTGGCTAAGCCCCCGCCAGCGTGTAAGTCTGTTGCTAATAACGCCAGCCCTGCTAACGAGCAGGAAAAGTAAATTTTCATGGCAACCCCTTATTAGTTGTTATTTAAAGTTGAGGTTTAACTGGAATTACAATGTCGAGAAGATAGCGCCCACGCTATACAGACCGGCATCAGATTCGTAATCGGTATCCTTACCAGTGCCAAAAATGTGCTCGTATTCGCCACGTATGGAAATGTTTTCGGTAACTTTGAATTGTGCGCCCCCGCCTAGCATTAAGCCTAAGCCACTGTTATTGCTAGAGCTACCTAAAGCCGGGTCAGCTGGTACTTCAATTTTGCCTTTTTGTTGCCAGTAGGCCAGACCAGCTTTGCCCACGACTTCGGTCTGTGGCGCTACCGGCAGATAACCCACACCAGCGACATAAACCGCTGATACATCACTGCTGGCTTTCGCATCACCCAAGGCAATATTGCGTGTAGATAGAATTTCGCCATCGGCTTTGCTAGTACCCAGATCAATATAGCCACCCTCTACCCCAAGACTCGGTAGCAAAGCGCCATTCGCTCGTGGTTCCAAGCGAGTACCGGCAAATACTTTATAGCCAGTTGCGGATTTTTCACAATTTTCGGTATTAGCAATGGGTTGGCAGGCACCGTCTTGTTGCACACCTCCGGCACTAACACCGCCATAAAAGTTCATATTAGGCGGGATACCATAGCCTTCCATGCCACCACCGGCTTGAGCAGCGGTATTTGCCAAAAGTGCTAAACCTGCCATACAGGTAAGATGAGTCTTCATATAAGCCCCTGTTTTTATAGGTCCCTTGGGTTGGGACTATTTATTGTTTTTTAGGAATCCAGCATGACACGCTGCAGGAATTGCTTAGCCCACAAGTCTTACGTGAGCGTGTTTAGGCAAAAGATTATAAGGTCGGGGATTAAAGGGATAGATTTTGCCGACAATCGGCCAATTCGCCATTCTCTCCCATCAAAAAATGGGAGAGAAGGATTGAAATTTAACGCAATTGTGCTTTGAGTGCAGCTGCGCGTTCAGGGAAATTGGTTTCTAGTACCCGTAAGCTATCAGCGGCTAAATCTGGCTTACCAAGGTTGTAAGCAGCCTGAATTTTGATGACTAATGCATCGATAATAGACGGTGAGCCTTCGTAATGTTTAATAGCGTATTCAGCCCGGTTAAAGGCTGCTAACCACGCTCCACGGGTCATGTAGTAATTGGCTACATTCAATTCCGCTTCGGCTAAGCTATTCCGCAAGTGTTGCACGCGGGCTTTGGCATCGGGTACGTATTTGCTGTCGGGATGACGGGTAATTAAATGAGAGAAGTCTTGGAAAGCTTCTTTTTGTCGCACGGTATCCAAGTCAGCAATACTACGAGGGAAAATTTTATCCATGACACTACTGCCGCGGTTAAAGTTAACCAAACCGCGTAGGTACAAAGCGTAATCGGCATCCGGGCTACTCGGGTTCATGCGCAAGAAACGGTCAATCGCATCCAGAGCTGAATCCGCCTCATCGTATTTATAATAGGCGTAAGCGGTTTCCAATTGGGCTTGTTGGGCAAAGCGACCTAAGGGATAACGGGCTTCGAGCGTTTCATACAATTTAATGGCCCGTTCATAATCGCCCGCATTAAGGGCTTCTTTAGCTGTCGTATACAGTTTGTTGGCCGACCAGTTTTCAGTTTGATCCTTTTCAGATTGGGAAAAGATGGAGGTCGTTTGCGAAAACACGGAACAACCACTGATACCACCTGCCAACACCAGCGCAGAAGCCAGATACAGGCCGGTTTTGAACCTTTTTGTGCTTATCGACATTTGTTTACTAACACATGATGATAGAATGAGGTTGCAAGTATAGCGTATTCAACCGGATTGAGAATGCCCCAACATCAACAGATTATTAGCACAGTCCCGGCCGACATGGACGGCCAGCGGCTCGATCAAGCGCTCGCTACCTTATACCCTGAGTATTCCCGTAGCCAGATTCAAAAATGGATCAAGGCCGGGCATATCCGGGTCGATGATAAAATCCTTAAACCCAAGGACCGCTTAACCGGGGGCGAGGAAATTCTTATTGAAACGGTTTTGGAAGTACAAACCGACTTTGCGGCGGAAGATATTCCGCTGGATATTGTGTATGAAGATGACGATATTCTAGTCTTGAACAAGCCAGCCGATTTGGTCGTGCATCCAGCAGCGGGTAACTGGTCAGGTACCTTGGTGAATGCTTTGCTGCATTATAAGCCCACATTGGAAATGTTGCCGCGTGCAGGCATTGTGCATCGCCTTGATAAAGACACTACGGGTTTGATGGTCGTGGCTAAAACCTTGATCGCGCACACGTCATTGGTCGAACAGTTACAAGCACGTGATGTCAGCCGTGAATATCTAGCGTTAGTACACGGCAATGTGGTAGCGGGTTCCACGATTGAAGCGAATATTGGTCGCCATCCGGTGGATCGCAAACGTCAAGCGGTGACGGAAGGTGGCAAAGAAGCCGTTACCCATTACCGTATTGAAGAACGTTTTCCTCACCATACGTTGCTGCGGGTTGCGCTAGAAACCGGGCGCACTCACCAGATTCGTGTGCATCTAAGCTGGAAGCATATGCCCATTGTCGGTGATCAAGTGTATGGCGGTAGACCGCGTGTTCCTGCTGGGGCCAGTGAAAGTGTGCGGCAAGCAGTGCAACAATTTCCGCGTCAAGCTTTGCACGCCACCCGTTTAGGTTTACACCATCCTGTTAGTGGCGATTATTTGCAATGGCAAGTCGCCATTCCTGCGGATATGGCTGCTTTGTTAGATATTCTTCGCGCTGAAATCGCATAATTCAAGTTTATTGTTCCAAGGTCAGTTAGGTATCGCTAGCTGCTGGAGTTCGGTCTGCTGGGGGCGCTGTGGTAGAATTCTGCCATTGTGCCACCGCCTGTGTAGTCATTAGCTAACCTTGCTGGAAACTGCTCGTTTTTGCGCAAGCTGTGGTGATCTTGTTTGCATCGACGGGAGGATAAGCCTGTGACTATGGACTGGATTACGCCTGAGTGGCCAGCACCCGCCAATATCCGCGCTATTTGCACAACACGCCAAGGCGGGGTTAGCCATGCTCCGTATGACACTTTGAATTTGGGCGATCATGTCGGCGATGACCCTTATTTAGTGGCACGTAACCGCATGATAGTCGGGGATGTGTTGCAATTACCTACCGAACCTCTGTGGCTGCAACAAGTACATGGTATTGATGTGACACGGATGGATGTGGGTGATTGTTACCCACAAGGCGATGCTTCGATCGCTTTGCGCACAGGGCAGGTGTGCGTGATTATGACGGCAGATTGTTTGCCCGTATTATTTTGTGATAAAGCCGGGACAAGGGTAGGGGCAGCCCATGCGGGTTGGCGTGGTTTGCAGGCTGGGGTTTTGGAAAATACCTTGGCAGCACTGGAGACTGACCCGGCTAATATTCTCGCTTGGTTAGGCCCGGCGATTGGCCCGACCGCCTTTGAAGTGGGAGCGGAAGTGCGCGAAGCTTTTATGCAGGATCATCCGACTGCTGAACAGGCGTTTAAGCCTTCTACCTATGCTGGAAAGTGGTTAGCGGATATTTATATGCTTGCCCGTCAACGTCTGAATTTAGCAGGGGTGAGCGATATTTACGGCGGTGATTTATGCACTTACACCGATGCCAAACGCTTCTTTTCTTATCGTCGCGATGGTCAAACAGGCCGCATGGGTAGCTTTATTTGGATGGATGCCTGAATGGCAGCGCCTTTGTTAAAGGTTGAGAATCTCAGTGTGCGTTTTCGCCTGAAAAATAAGCAGGAACTACAAGCACTGAGTGTCATTTCCTTTTCCCTACAAGCGGGAGAAATGCTTGGCATTGTCGGCGAATCAGGTTGTGGTAAATCCACGCTATTACGGACTTTGTTGCAGTTAATACAGCCTGCATGCGGGTATATTGAATGGCAGGGGCAAGCTATAAATCTGCAACAATCTGAGCATTTACAAGCGTTTCGCCGCGCTGTGCAATGCATTTTCCAAGACCCACTCGATGCGCTTGATCCGCGCATGACCGTTGGTGATAGCATTGAAGAGCCATTGCGAGCATTGCGCCCGGATTTAAGCAAAACTGCCCGACAAGCGCGGGTAGCTGAATTGCTGCAAGCCGTTGGTTTGCATGCTGATATGCGTAATCGCTATCCGCATGAATTTTCCGGTGGGCAATGCCAGCGTATTGGTATTGCGCGCGCTTTGGCCGTAGAACCGCAATTGATTCTGTGTGATGAACCAGTAAGTGCGTTAGATGTCTCTATTCGCGGGCAGATTATTACCTTGCTGGCCCAATTACAGCGTTCTCATCAGTTAACCTTGCTGTTTGTTTCGCATGATTTGGGCGTAGTTAAACAATTGTGCAACCGTGTGATGGTGTTGTATCTCGGGCGGATTATGGAAGTGGCGGATACAGCTAGTTTGTATACACAGCCTTTGCATCCTTATACACGTTTGTTGCTGGATGCGATTCCTCTGACAGATCCACTCTTGGAACGGGCGCGTTTAGCCAAGGTAAAAGTGGGAAGTGGGGAGCTGCCTTCGCCGTTAAATCCGCCTTCTGGCTGTGTCTTTCATACGCGTTGCCCACGTGTACAACCGATTTGTCATCAATCCATACCGTCATTGCAGACCATCGGTGAGCGACAGGTTGCTTGCCACTGCCTGGAGTAGGCATAAAAAAGACCGTAGGCAGTCACTACTCTGCCTACGGTCACAAAGGAGTCCCACTAAGGGCGACTCTAAGGAGTTATTAGACTATGCTCAGGCAATCACGCCTTTAGAGCGCAGCAATTCTTCGATTTCCGGCATGATGGTGACATCGTCAATCGTGGATGGAACAGCGTAGGCCTGACCATTGATCATTTGACGCATGCTCTTACGCAGGGTTTTACCAGAGCGTGTTTTCGGCAGACGCTTAACCACATAAGTGTCTTTGTAGCACGCAATAGCACCGATACTGCCACGGATCAGTTGCACCAATTCTTGTGACAGGACTGCTTCGTCAATATCAACCCCGGTTTTCAGTACTACCAGACCAATAGGAATTTGACCTTTGAGGTCGTCATCCTTAGCAATAACTGCACATTCCGCCACTGCTGGATGGCTACCAACGACTTCTTCCATTTCGCCGGTGGACAGACGGTGACCAGCAACGTTCATAACGTCGTCAACACGACCCATGACGAATACATAGCCATCTTCATCGATATAACCGCCGTCACCAGAGGCATAATAGCCTTCAACGGTGCTCAGATAGCTTTCCTTGAATTTACCAGGCGCACCCCACACAGCCGCCAAACAGCTAGGTGGCAAAGGCAATTTGATGGCAATATAACCCTGTTCGTTACGGTTCAGTACCAGACCGTTCTCATCTAGGATTTGCACATTGAAGCCAGGCGTTGGCATAGTGGAAGAACCCAGCTTGATTGGCATAGGTTCAATACCTTGCAAGTTGGCGGTGATACCCCAACCGGTTTCGGTTTGCCACCAATGGTCAATGACTGGCTTGCCGGTTTTTTCCATCATCCATTCTTGGGTAGGCGGGTCAAGACGTTCACCAGCAGAGAAAATAGTTTTCAGACCGCTAATGTCATAATTCTTGATCAGATCACCGTTTGGATCGTCCTTTTTGATGGCACGGAAAGCCGTTGGTGCAGAGAACAGGCCTTTTACGCCATATTCTTCTGCAATACGCCAGAATGCACCGGCATCCGGTGTCATAATCGGCTTGCCTTCATAGACGATGGTGGTGCAACCGTGCAGCAGTGGGGCATAGACGATATAGGAGTGACCAACCACCCAACCAACGTCGGAAGCTGCCCAGAATACATCACCCGGCTGCATATTGTAGATGGCATCCATACTGTAGTTCAGAGCGACCGCATGACCACCATTTTCACGCACAACCCCTTTAGGCTTGCCGGTAGTACCGGAAGTGTAAAGGATATACAGCGGGTCGATACCCTTGACCGGGGTACAACCGACCGGTTCAGCCTTAGCCATTAATTCATTCCAGTCGTGGTCACGACCTTCAATCATTTTGGCGGTGGCTTGTGGGCGTTGGAAAATAATGCAGGATTCTGGCTTGTGCGAAGCCAAATCAATCGCTTTATCCAGCAGCGGTTTGTATTCAATAACGCGCTTGATCTCGATACCACAAGAAGCCGAAATAATCGCTTTTGGAGTACAGTCATCAATACGTACCGCTAATTCAGGTGGAGCAAAGCCACCGAATACGACGGAGTGAATCGCGCCTAAACGCGCTACCGCCAACATGGAAATAACCGCTTCTGGGATCATAGGCATGTAGACAATGACACGATCGCCTTTTTCTACACCCAAAGACGCCAGCATACCGGCAGTTTTAGCAACTTCATCACGCAGTTCGGTATAGGTAAATTTCTTTTTAGAATCCGTAACAGGCGAATCATAAATCATGGCCACCTGATCACCACGCCCATTCTCCACGTGGTAATCCAAAGCCATGTAAGCCGTATTCATCTCACCATCGGCGAACCAATGGTAAAGACCTTGCTCATCTTGTGAGAGAATTTTTTCGGGGAATTTGAACCATTTGAGGGCTTCGGCTTTTTCTTTCCAGAAACCTTCCGGGTCGTCCATGGACCGTTGATATTCGGCTTGGTAACTCACTTTAATCTCCTTCTCCTATTATTGATCAACCATTTCACCTACCAAACTGCTTAATAGCTGAAAGGGCGTCTATTTAATTACGCGCTGGTTATTATTGTATAAACTCGTAATTAACATCGACGCCCTCTCTGCTAGGAATCAGTTGATTTAGAACGTGTCGCCAGGAATGCGTACCCAGCCTTCCATCAGAATACGAGCACTACGGCTCATAATGGCTTTGGTTACTTTCCATTCACCATGGTCTAATTTAGCTTCTGCCCCAACGCGCAATGTACCGGATGGATGGCCAAAGGTCACCGCCGTACGCTCACCACCGCCCGCTGCTAAATTGACTAAAGTACCGGGTACGGCTGCTGCTGTACCAATCGCTACCGCTGCCGTGCCCATCATGGCGTGGTGTAATTTACCCATAGACAAAGCACGCACTAATAAATCCACATCAGAGGCATTAATTTGTTTGCCACTTGAGGATTTATAGTCTTTGGGTTTGGAGACGAAAGCGACTTTTGGCGTATGTTGACGGGTAACGGCTTCTTCCGGAGTTTTAATCAAGCCCATACGTAATGCACCTGCAACACGGATCTTTTCTAAACGTGCTAAGGCTTGTGCATCCGTATTAATCGCTTCCCGTAACTCAGTACCGGTATAGCCAATATCCTCTGCATTCACAAATACGGTAGGAATACCTGCTGTAATCATGGTCGCGGGGAAGGTACCAACGTCGGGTACTTCCAATTGATCGATGAGATTGCCGGTGGGGAACAGACTACCACCGTCCTCACCTTCATCAGATGGATCGAGAAACTCTAAGACAATCTCAGCAGCGGGGAAGGTCACGCCGTCGAGTTCAAAATCACCGGTTTCTTGTACCTGCCCATTGGTGACGGGTACATGGGCAATAATGGTTTTGCTGATATTGGCTTGCCAAATCCGTACCGTGCAAACGCCATTTTCGGGGATGCGTGACGCATCGACATAGCCTGCATGAATCGCAAATGCACCAGCACCTGTGGATAAATTACCGCAGTTACCACTCCAATCCACAAAATCCTTATCAATCGAAATCTGTCCGTACAGATAGTCTACATCGTGATCAGGCTGGGTACTTTTGGACAAAATAACACATTTACTGGTACTGGAGGTTGCTCCGCCCATACCGTCAATGTGTGCCGCATACGGGTCTGGGCTACCAATGACACGTTGAAATATCTTGTCACGCGCTTTACCGGGTACTTGAGCTACTTCTGGCAGGTCTTCAAGACGGAAGAACACACCTTTACTGGTGCCACCACGCAGGTAGGTAGCTGGAATCTTAATTTGGGGTACGCTGGACATATTTACTCCTCTATTATGACCCGCTAATTCCCCCCCCATCCTAACCTTCCCCCGCAAGGGAGGAAGGAACAAGATGTTTCCCCTTTGACTCCCTTTGCCTACAAGCAGGGAAGGGTGGGGATGGGGGATACAATTACGCTACTGATGACTCTAAAAAGTCTTGTGCAAAGCGTTGCAGTACACCACCGGCTTTATAGACACGTACTTCCGCAGCGGTATCTAAACGGCAAATCACAGGGATGCGCACGGTTTCACCATTACGACGGTGCATAACCACAGTCAGGTCAGCACGCGGAGCCAGTTCACCTTCGACATCAAAGGTTTCAGTACCATCAATGTTATAGGTTTTACGGGTATCACCAGCCTTAAATTCCAGTGGCAGTACGCCCATACCAACCAAGTTAGTACGGTGAATACGCTCGAAACCTTCCGCTACAATGGCTTCAACCCCTGCCAAACGTACACCTTTAGCAGCCCAGTCACGGCTAGAGCCTTGACCGTAGTCAGCACCGGCGACAATGATCAGGTTTTGTTTGCGGTTCATGTAGGTTTCAATCGCTTCCCACATGCGCATGACTTGACCTTCCGGCTCAACACGTGCCAGTGAACCTTTTTTCACCTGACCGTCAACCACGGCCATTTCGTTAACCAATTGTGGGTTAGCGAAGGTAGCGCGCTGTGCGGTTAAGTGGTCACCACGGTGAGTGGCGTAAGAGTTGAAGTCTTCTTCTGGCAGACCCATTTTTGCCAGGTATTCACCCGCGGCACTGCTTGCCAGAATCGCATTGGATGGTGACAAGTGGTCAGTGGTGATATTGTCTGGCAGAACCGCTAAAGGCAGCATACCTTTCAAAGTACGCTCGCCAGCCAGTGCGCCTTCCCAGTACGGTGGACGACGGATGTAAGTAGACATTGGACGCCAGTCATACAGCGGGCTTGCAGCTTCTTCGACTTTACCCAGATCAAACATTGGGATATAGATTTGTTTGAACTGTTCAGGTTTTACTGAAGCGGCAACGATAGCATCGATTTCTTCGTCAGCAGGCCAGACGTCTTTCAGCGTAATAGGGTTACCGTTAGCATCGGTGCCCAGTACATCTTTTTCGATATCAAAGCGTACGGTACCTGCCAGCGCGTAAGCGACCACTAATGGCGGAGAAGCCAAGAACGCTTGCTTAGCATAAGGGTGGATACGACCATCGAAGTTACGGTTGCCGGACAATACAGCCGTTGCGTATAGGTCGCGGTCGATGATTTCTTGCTGGATTTTGGGATCCAGAGCGCCGGACATGCCGTTACAAGTAGTACAAGCGAAGGCGACAATACCAAAGCCCAGCTTTTCCAGTTCTGGCAGCAAGCCCGCTTCTTTCAAGTACAGTTCGGCAACTTTAGAACCCGGAGCGAAAGAGGATTTAACCCAAGGTTTACGTACCAGACCCAGTTCATTGGCTTTTTTCGCCAGCAAACCAGCCGCTACTACGTTGCGCGGGTTGGACGTATTGGTACAAGAGGTAATCGCAGCAATAATAACCGCGCCATCCGGCAACAAACCTTGTGCTTCTTCGGCTTTAGCCGCTTCCAGTTTGGCTTCGTCAGCAATGCCACGCTCTTGCAGAGCGGAGGTTGGCAGACGACGGTGCGGGTTGGAAGGGCCAGCCATGTTGCGTACAACCGTGGACAGGTCGAATTCCAATACGCGAGGGTATTGGGCATTAACCAGTGCATCGGCCCACAGGCCAGTGGTTTTGGCGTAGTTTTCAACCAAAGCAACTTGCTCAGGTTCACGACCCGTCAGTTTCAGGTAATCGATGGTTTGGCCGTCAATGTAGAACATCGCGGCAGTCGCACCGAATTCCGGGCACATATTGGAGATGGTCGCACGGTCGCCAATGGAAAGGCTATCTGCACCATCACCGAAGAATTCAACGTAAGCACCCACCACGCGCTCTTTACGCAAGAATTCGGTAATTGCTAATACGATGTCAGTCGCGGTAATGCCAGGCTGACGTTTGCCGGTCAGTTTCACCCCAACGATATCTGGCAGACGCATCATGGAAGGGTGACCCAACATGACCGTTTCAGCTTCTAGACCGCCAACACCGATTGCAATAACGCCTAAAGCGTCAACGTGTGGGGTATGGGAGTCAGTACCAACGCAAGTATCCGGGAACGCAACACCGTCACGCGCTTGGATAACCGGAGACATTTTCTCCAAGTTGATCTGATGCATGATGCCGTTACCAGCAGGGATAACGTCCACGTTTTTGAAGGCGGTTTTAGTCCACTCGATAAAGTGGAAACGGTCTTCGTTACGACGGTCTTCCACTTCACGGTTTTTGCGGAAGGCATCCGGGTCAAAACCACCGTATTCAACCGCCAAGGAATGGTCAACGATCAGCTGAGTAGGCACAACTGGGTTAACTTTGGATGGGTCGCCGCCTTTATCAGCAATCGCATCCCGCAAGCCAGCCAAGTCAACCAAAGCCGTTTGGCCGAGGATGTCGTGACACACCACGCGAGCTGGATACCAAGGGAAGTCCAAGTCCTGTTTGCGTTCGATCAGCTGTTTGAGGGAATCAGTTAAAGCTTCTGGCTCACAACGGCGTACCAATTGCTCAGCCAAAACGCGCGAAGTGTAGGGTAAGGTGTCGTAGCTACCAGGCTGGATGGCTTCAACCGCTGCACGAGTGTCGAAATAATCCAGCTGAGTACCGGGTAAGGATTTACGGTATTCGGTATTCATAATTGATTTGATCCTAGGATATGGGTAGGTAACGGTTGTACTGGCAAGGCAAAGCCGGTTTGATGACTCGCACCAAACCGACTAAACCTTAGGTTATGGACGTTCCGCTAACGGTACCCATTTCAGGTTTTCTGGGCCTACATAGTTGGCGCTTGGACGAATGATCTTGCCGTCTTGACGTTGTTCAATGACGTGTGCACCCCAACCGGTAACACGCGAAATCACGAACAGCGGTGTGAACATATCGGTCGGTACGCCCATTTGGTTATAGGAAACCGCGGAGAACCAGTCGAGGTTCGGGAACATTTTTTTCAGTTCCCACATCACGCTCTCCAGACGCTCGGCCACGTTGTACATTTTCATGTCGCCATTCTCTTCGGAAAGCTGTTTGGCAACCCGTTTGATGACAACGTTACGTGGGTCAGAGATGGTGTAAACCGGGTGACCGAAACCAATAACGATTTCTTTACGTTCAACACGTGCACGAATATCCGCTTCCGCTTCATCCGCTGTGTGGTAACGGCTTTGAATACGGAAAGCAACTTCGTTAGCACCACCGTGTTTAGGACCACGCAGCGCACCGATAGAACCGGTAATGCAGGAGTACATATCGGAATTAGTACCGGCAATGACGCGGCTGGTAAAGGTAGAGGCATTGAACTCATGCTCTGCGTACAGAATCAGGGAAGTGTGCATAGCTCGTACCCAAGATTCCGGCGCTGGTTTGCCATGCAGCAAATGCAAGAAGTGGCCACCGACGGTTTCATCATCAGTTTCTACATCAATGCGTTTGCCGTTGATAGCAAAGTGATACCAGTACAGCAGCATGGAGCCGAAGCTTGCCATCAGGCGATCCAGAATATTGCGCGCTTCCGCTTCTGGATGCTCTTCCTGTTCAGGCAAGCAAGTGCCCAATACGGAGCAACCGGTACGCATAACATCCATAGGATGTGCAGATGGAGGGAGAGCTTCCAAAGCCAGTTTCACCGGCATGGGCAGGCCACGCAGCGATTTCAACTTGGCTTTATAGTTCTTTAATTCAGAAGCATTCGGCAACTTGCCATGAATAATCAGATGCGCGATTTCTTCGAATTCTGCTTCTTCAGCAAAATCAAGAATGTCATAACCACGATAATGCAGGTCATTACCGCTACGGCCTACTGTACAGATAGCAGTGTTACCTGCAGCAGTACCGGAGAGGGCAACTGATTTCTTGGCTTTAGGGAGGACTTGCTCTGACATTGCGACTTCTTTCCTTACTCTGCGCCTTGTTTGGCAAACAATTCATCCAGCTTCTGTTCGTAAGCGTGATAACCGATGGTATCGTACAGTTCCATACGGGTTTGCATGGTATCCAGGACGTTTTTTTGGGTACCATCGGCCAGGATATGCTTGTAGACATTTTCCGCTGCTTTACACATAGCGCGGAATGCACTTAACGGATACAGCACCAGTTTCACGCCTACACCAGAGAGTTCTTCGGTGGTATACAGTGGAGTGGCACCAAATTCAGTGATATTGGCCAGTACCGGAACATTCACCGCTTTGGTGAATTCAGCATACTGTTCCAGTTTGTTCATAGCTTCAGGGAAAATCATATCCGCACCGGCTTCAACGCAAGCCATAGCGCGGTCGATAGCCGATTGCATACCTTCAACAGCCAGCGCATCGGTACGAGCCATGATCACAAAGCTATCATCAGTACGAGCATCAACCGCTGCTTTCACGCGATCAACCATTTCCGTCAGGCTAACAATGGCTTTGTTAGGACGATGGCCGCAGCGTTTTTGCATGACTTGGTCTTCAATGTGGAAACCACCTGCACCAGCTTGAGCGACTTCGCGGGTTGCACGTGCGATATTGAATGCACCACCCCAACCCGTATCAATATCCACCAGCAATGGAACAGAAGTGACCGCTGTAATGCGTTTAATGTCTTCGACTACATCGTGCAAAGTGGTGATACCCAGATCAGGAATACCCAGTGAAGATGCCGCAACACCACCACCGGACAGGTACAGAGCCTTGTGCCCGACTTTTTCAGCCAGAATCGCACTATTGGCCGTAACGGCACCGACCACTTGCAGTGGGTTGTTATCGATTACTGCCTGACGCAGTTTTTGACCGGGAGTAAGCGTGTTGTTGCTCATAAATCCTCTTCTTCCATCATTTCACTGATTGTTCGCCATGCGCCACTAATATGGCGGCGCATCAAGATTTCCGCCAATTCCCCATCACGGTCTACGATAGCCCCGACAATATGTCGGTGTTGTTGCAAAGCAGGCCGCGTTCGCTGCGCCAGACGGCTAGTGCGATAACGGCACATGCGCAACAACTGGTACAACTCACCTGCTAGTAGGTCGATGAGTAACTGGTTGCGACTGCCAAGGGCGATTTGATAGTGAAAATCAAAATCCCCTTCGCTTTGGAAATAAATTTGTCCATCGGAGGCTTCAATTTGCTGAGCATGACTTTCTAGTAATGCTTGCAAAGCCTCAATTTCAGCATCGGTCATGCGTATGGCTGCCATACGGCAGGCCATCCCTTCTAATGCTTCACGAACTGCATATAAATCAGCCATTGTATCTCGGTTAAGAGTAATGACTCTAGCGCCTGCATGTGGCACCCGTTTAACCAGGCGCATTCCTTCTAATTGACGCAGTGCTTCGCGCAGCGGCCCACGGCCAATACCATAGCGTTCTGCCAGATCTGTTTCGTTGAGTTTTTGACCTTGGATCAGTTCGCCAGTAATGATGGCTTGCGTTAGTCGGGATGAAGCAATGTCCGCAAGCGTACCTTCTATCTGTTGTGGTGCTAACATGGTGCTTCTCTCACGGATTGTTGACAATCTCTAGGCTTATAATAACACTTTTACAAAAAAATTAAAATATTGGTTTTATTTTGTTAACAAAAATTTCGAAGAATGGCATAAATTAAGCACCAATAAAGTGCGCAAAGTGGTTATAGAGCAAACCTTGCAAGGGCAGTGCTTTTTGTCGACCCATGGTATCATTTTCTGATTGCACATTATGAGGAATCGGGTTTGGATACTATCGAGAACATTGTCACGTATATGCAGGAAATGGGTAAGCAGGCTAAACAGGCTGCTCAATTACTTGCCAATACCGACACCAATACGAAAAATAAGGCATTACAGTTTATTGCTGAGCGTTTAATGGCGAGGGCTGAGTGGCTAAAGAGTGAAAATGCTAAAGATTTAGCTGCTGGTCAAGCCAAAGGCTTGGATGCTGCTATGCTGGATCGCCTGACTTTAAGCGATAAAACTATTGCTGGTATGGCTGAAGGGGTTCGCCAAGTGGCGACATTGGCTGACCCGATTGGCACGATTACTGACATGAACTATCGCCCATCCGGTATCCAAATTGGCAAAATGCGCGTGCCTTTAGGTGTGGTGGGCATTATTTATGAATCTCGCCCGAATGTAACAGTCGATGCAGCCGCTTTATGTTTGAAATCGGGCAATGCCACTATTTTGCGCGGTGGTTCGGAAGCCATTCACTCCAACCAAGCAATTGCAACCTGTGTGCGTGAAGGGCTAGAAGCTGCTGGTTTGCCTGCCACTTGCGTACAAGTCGTCGAAACCACAGACCGCGCAGCGGTTGGTGAATTGCTGCGCATGAAGCAATATGTGGATGTGATTATTCCGCGTGGTGGCAAAAGCCTGATTGAACGCGTGAGTAATGAATCATGCATTCCGGTCATCAAGCATCTCGATGGTATTTGCCATGTGTATATTGATGATCAGGCTGATATGGATAAAGCCATTCGCATTAGCATGAATGCCAAAACTCATCGGTATGGCGTGTGTAATGCCATGGAAACGCTGTTGGTCGCAGACGGTATTGCTGCTCAAGTATTACCCTTACTCGCTGATCAATTGCTGAGTAAAGGTGTGGAATTGCGCGGTTGTGAAAAGACTTTGGCCATTTTGCCCAGTATTGTCGCGGCTACTGAAGAAGATTGGTCAACTGAATACCTTGCCCCGATTTTGTCGATTCGAGTGGTTGAAGATATGGAAGCCGCTATTACCCATATCAATACCTATGGTTCTCACCATACCGATGCTATTGTTACCGAAAACTATACGCGTGCACGCGCTTTCCTGCGTGAAGTCGATTCCAGTTCGGTCATGGTCAATGCCTCTACGCGTTTTGCGGATGGCTTTGAATATGGCTTTGGGGCGGAAATCGGCATTAGTACCGATAAACT
>CAZCJE010000043.1:0-25353 GCA_964498805.1 uncultured Thiothrix sp. | reverse complement strand
GGCAGTCAGAACGGTTGCCCGTGCCCGTGGTATGGCACAACTGGCAAAAGATGCAGGGCTTGGACGTGAGAGCCTTTATAAAGCCTTAGCCCCGGGTGCAAAACCCCGTTATGACACCATGATGAAGGTTATCCGTGCGCTTGGAATCAAGCTACACGCTGAAGCTGCTTAAGATTAAAGTCTGATTGGTTGCACTGATGCTGGGTAAGGGTTGCAAGCAATACGAAACAGACCGTTGTCTATGGTTCTTGCCAATAAGCCGCTTTGTCGGGCATCACCCAACGCACGCCACCGCGTGGGTCAGGGCTATCGCCGTGATAGCGCGGAATGACATGCATATGCAGATGAAAGACGGTTTGCCCCGCCGCTGCGCCAACATTCACCCCAATATTAAAACCGTCCGGCGCATAGGCTTGAGTGAGCTGGTCACGGGTTAACTGTAACAGTTCATAAAGGGCAGTGAATTCTTCGGTAGTCAATTCAAATAGCGAAGCAACGTGCCGCTTAGGAATAATCAACGAATGGCCTAAGGACACCGGGTAACGATCCCGAATTACGACATGGAAGACATTAGTTGCCACTATATCGGCAGCGGCAAGGTGACAGAAGGGGCAGGAATCGGCTTGCATAGGGTTTAATCCAAAGCATGGCTGCCAATGCTGACAGCCATCCTCTTAAGCAACGCTTTAGACGGTTGCGCTGTTTTTTGTGCGAGTGGTTTGAAGCGCCGCTATGTGCACCAGCGCGGCCACACCTACATAGAACAAGGTGGTTTGCAGATAAGCAGGCAGGTACTTTAATACCGCCACGCTGTAATCTGCCGCCGACATAGGGCCGAAATAACCCGCCAATGCATAGAAACTGGCATTGGTAATCAGGAAGCAAACCAGCGTACCGCTAATGGTCGCCGCCGCCAATTTAACCAAATCCCGCCAATCCTGTTGGTACTGACTTGCTAACCAACGACCGGCTGCCCACAAAGCGGCATAGGCGACAAAGGTAAAGCCATACGCCGGGGTCAGGCAGTAGCTGGAAATCCAGCCATTGCTGGTGACGGCATAGTCCACCGCAAAACCGGCGACCCAGAACAGCGCATAAGCCCACAGCGGACGTACATAAAACCCTAGCAGCAGAAATACCGCCCAGGAAGCATCCTGCAAATGGTCAACCATGTGGCTGCGGGTGGCCAGCATGACCAGCATAAGCACACCGCCGATACCCCATTGTTGTTTGGAAGAAAGTGTCAACATAAAAGTCTCTCCTGAAAATCCCTTCAGCTTGGCGGCTGAAGGCTAAAGCTATTTAGGCGCGTATTTTACCGTTACCAGACCATTAATGCCGTCTTGGTTATATCCTCGGTTGGTTTCATACTGCTTATCCAGTACGTTGCCGATTTTTGCCCCGACTGTCCAGCTTTTTGCCAACCGATAATCAGCGCGTAAATCCACGGTACCATAGCCGGGCAAACTGTCGGTATTGGCACTATTGGTATAACGCTTACCTTCGCCGCGCACTGTCGCACCGACGCGCCATTTGCCTAGCGAGCGATCCACATCCACATTAGCGAGCTGTTCAGAGCGATACACCAATCGATTACCGGCGTCTAAACCGCTGCGATTTTCCGGCTTTTGCACAGTCATATTAGCATTCACATCCCAACCCGCTACTTGGGTCTGGGCATTGGCCTCCACGCCTTGAATACGCGCCTGATTGACATTAGCAGGCAGCCACACACCCTCTCCTGTATCTTGCCAAGCAATCAGGTCATCAATCTGGTTATGGAAAGCATTGACGGCCCATTGAACCTTACCTTTGCCCGCTTTACCTTGCATACCAACTTCCAGATTGCGGCTGGATTCTGGCTTAAGATCAGGGTTGCCTGAATAAGGATAATAGAGGTCATTAAAGGTGGGTGCCTTGAAAGCCGTACCATACGCAAGGGTTATGCGTTTATCACCCGCTAGATCACGTCCTAACGCAATACTGCCAGTGGCATGGGTGCCAAACTGTTCATTGTCATCCTGACGCGCGGCTATATCGAGGCTATTTTTGCCCACAGTAGTCTGATAGCTGGCAAATACCCCGGTATTATCCCGCGACTGACGTGTATAGGCACTGTCGCTGCCAATTTTGTCTTGCTGCTGATCCATACCTATGCTCACAGACCCGTGTTGACCCATACTGCGATCCATTTGTACAGAAGCGGTATTACGCTGGGTATTGTAGGTGCGGTAAGCTGCCAACGGTTTGCCATTGAGGGCATTATCCGCTTCATCGCGTGACTGGCCGATTTGGGCGGTCAACAGGGTTTTATCCCCTAAGGGATGACGCACTTTGGCACTGATGACTTGTTGGGCAAAATCGGTTTCATTATTGAAGCTGCCATCAAACTGATTAGTACCCTCAGCATGTAACGCACTCACTTCGGTTTCAGTCCCATTGGCAAAGCGATGACCCGCGCGCACTGCTAACTGGTTGCGTTCATAACCATCCTTGTCAGGTTCAAGCGTAAAGCAACCGCTGCTAGAGGTGCAGGCATTAATACCATCGGTTTGTTCACGCCCGACATTCAGGTTATACCAAGTGGTGTTATTACCGCCGCCCAGATTAGCGCTGGTCTTGTAGGTATTATGGCTACCGGCACTGATACTCACTTCTGGCTGGGTACCTTTGCCGCCTTTACGGGTAAAAATCTGGATGACCCCGCCGATAGCCTCTGAGCCATACAGGCTGGAACGCGGCCCGCGCACTACTTCAATCCGTTCGACTTCTGCTAAGGGCAAATCTGCCCATGCAATCGAACCTACGGTAGCCGAACCGACTTTCACGCCATCGATTAAGACCAGCACATGACTGGCATTCGTACCACGCACCACCACTGAGGTATTTTTGCCCATACCACCATCATTGGTCAGGCTAATACCCGGAACATGGCGTAATAAATCGGGGATATCGCTGGCTTGATAGCGTTCAATGCTAGCACGGGTTAACACCGTGACAGGGGCGAGGGTTTCATCAATGGTACGAGCTTTGCGATCAGCCGTCACCACGACTTGTAAAGGCTCTTCCTCTTGCGCACAGAGAAAAGGGCTAATCGACAGGCATAACAAACCGCCTGTCAGGGCAATACGAGATAATTTCATGAATAGGAGTCCGTAGCTGTGTGCCCACCGCACACGTTTACCAGCAGCCTGAATGGGGTTTGACAATAGGCTGTACCTTTTCAGGCCGGTATCCGGGCTTACAAGTGGTGAAACCGACGTTTACGCCTTCCCATGATGAAACACAGTGGCTTGAAGAAAACGCTTTACCTTGCTTACCGTTGCGGGGGCAGCGCTGGTCTTGCACCAGCTTCCCGTTTAACCCAGGCAAACTATAACCTGGGCACCTGAAAACAGCGGCAAAGTAAAAGATTAAAGGCGGGCTGTCAAATGGAGGATTTAATCACATCAGTCTGTAAAGTCACTTGCAGATAATGCACGGCGGTTTCGACTTCACCATTATCATGCAAAGCAATATCGCGCCAAGCCGGTAAGTTATGGTCGAACTCGATATTTTGTCGCAATGCTTTCATTTGCACACACGTGGCAGGTGTGCCATAAACTGCTACCCGGCGGCCATGTTCGTATTCATGATAACCGGCAAATTCTTGATGGATATGGCCATTAAACACCACTTTAATTTGCGGAAAATGCTCAACCAGGCTCCAGAAATAGGTCTTTTGCTTTAGCCCCATCACATCCATCCATTCGCTATTAATAGGCACAGGATGATGATGCATAAAAATCGCGCCGTAATGATCTTCCGGCATATTTTCCAATAATACTGAAAACTGCGCGAATTGCGTTTCGCTCAAATGACCATCAGGCATACCTTCAGCATGAGTATCTAGCAACAATAAATGCCATTTACCTATCACCACTTCTTCCGGCATGCTGACATTGCCATGCAGATTTTCCACCATCATGGAGGGAATATCGTGATTGCCCGGAAGCGTGTATACCGGCAAAGGAAAGGTGTTGAGCATCTGGTTGACACGTTGATAGGTTTCAGGAATCTCTTCCTGAGCCAGATCGCCTGTTAATAATAACGCCGAATAACCGGATGATTTTTTACCCAAAGTATCCAGCACCGCTTGTAAGGAACGATTCGGATAAATAGGCATATCAGTCCAGTTCAGACGCGTATCATCATTAGCATAACAATGGGCATCGGATACCTGGAATAAACGGACAACGTTAGATGTTGCTAACATAACTCATAACCCCTTTGACAACTTCTGACTGAGTTTTATCTTTAAGATGACTGCTTTTATAATGATATTTTATAGAGGTGGTAGAATCTGTGGTTCTCATCACACTGACTGTATAAATACCATGCGCGGCAATAAGCCCCTGTTTGTATGAGTTTTCACCAGCTATCATGACACTGCTGCCTACATATATCCTTAATGTGGGGTTATTATATAAAATAATGGTAAATGCATCAGTACGATAATTTTTCACAATGACAAATAATCCAGTCATTTACCAATAAGGGAGAGAGGCAAGGCAATCAAGGGGTTGAAGCATGCCAGCACTTCTCGAGACAGGTTGTAAAGCCGCTTGCGCACTCATCAACTTGCTAAAAAACAAGGTTAGTTCAACACTCATGAATTTACCCATTATAATAAGCACCTTAAGTGTTAATGCTTAATATCAGGCATATTACTACAAATGGAATTAATCGACACACATTGTCATTTTGATGAACCCGAGTTTGATATCGACCGCGACCTAATCACCGATAAAATGTATCAGCTAGGCGTCAAAAGTTTAATTTTTCCGGCCATATCGGCCAAAAAATGGCCAAAACTTAAACAAGTAGTCGCGCAATCGCCTTATTTTTATGCCTCTTATGGCTTACATCCGCTTTACCTGGCTGAGCATGAACCTGCGCATTTAGCCACCTTACGTCAGTGGATAGACCGGGAAAATCCTGTGGCTATTGGCGAATGCGGCTTGGATTTCTATGTACCAGAACTGGATGTGACTGCTCAGGAAAATTTATTCATTGAGCAATTAAAACTAGCCCGGGAATTTGATTTACCCTTGATCATTCATGCCCGCCGCTCGGTTGATGCTGTTCTCAAACAGCTGCGTCGTTTTTGTGGCTTAAAAGGAGTTATTCATAGCTTTGCAGGCAGTCAACAACAAGCGGATATGCTGATTCAGCAGGGATTTTATTTAGGAGTAGGGGGAACCTGTACTTATCCACGCGCTAGCCGTTTGCGTACTATTCTAGCCACTATTCCGCTTGAGCATCTTGTGTTGGAAACCGATGCCCCAGACCAACCTGACAGTGCTTGGCGTGGTCTTCGCAATGAGCCGACTCGTTTACCGTTTATAGCCGCTACCCTAGCAGAGTTGCGCAATGATACCATTGAGCACATTGCGCACATTACCACCGGCAATGCCCGCACTTTGTTCAACTTAAGCTGATAACGCCGTCATTACACATGAAATATCTGTTTCCTGGCTTGATTGCCCTAGTCGTGCTGGCAGGGGTCACACTCACTGTAACGCCTTATGTAGCGGATATGGTGGTTTCTGATAGTAAGTCCAATACTTTGCGGGCAGCGAATCCACAAGAAGTCAGGCAAGCTCTGGCGAGTTGGTTTGAAACTTCATTGGATACGGTTACACAAGCACAAGGCCTTAATCAGGTCACTAGCCAAAGCAAAACGGCTTGGTTTAAATTTTCAGTCAAACGTGAACCTATTGAACATTTCATTCGACAGAATCACCTACAACAGCAAGATTTGACAGCCGAACGTTTGAACACCCTATTTGATGCCAACTATCCACCAGCTACCTGGTGGAATCCTGCTTCTCTAGGCCGACAAACCTGTTTTACCGGCTTAGACGAGGGTCGACAAATTGGCCTGATTTACAATGCAGAGTTAGAGCAAGGTTTTTTGATTGTACGCACCCAACAAAAAACGCCTAACTTCTGAACCAAGCTTATTCTTTTAGCACGGTAATTTGAATGCGCCGATTGGTTTTCCTGCCCTCCTCGGTGCTATTGCTAGCCAATGGACGGGTAGCACCATAACCAGTCGCTATGACCCGTTGAGGCTTGATATCATGTGCTACTAGCCAGTCTTTGACAGATTCAGCACGTGCCTGTGTAACAGCCATTTGCCCAAGTGCTGTGCCAATAGCATCTGTATGGGCAGAGACCTCAATAACGGCTTTAGGATTTTTTAGTAATAACTGCCGCACTTGTTCCAAAGGGGTCTCAGCTTCAGGGTTGAGCTCAGACTTAGCGTATTCAAAATGGATAGCGCTAAGATCCACTTGTTCTAAGGGATGATCTTTTTGTGGCACAAACAATTTGTTTTGCATCTTGCCACCGATCAAGGAAACTTCACCGGCCATACCAGCCATAGCCCCCATAGTAGCGGCTTTTTCCTTATCGCTATCTGCCTTATCTACCGACAAATCAGTTTGCACCATGCGCACACCCCAAACCTTCTGAACAACGGTTGCCATCAGTTTGGCTTGTTCTTCACTGGAAACCAATCCACTGAGAATGGCATCCCGACCCTGAAAAAAAATCATATTATCCATGGGCAAGTTCGCAGCACTTAGGGATTGACGCGTCCGTTGCAACAAGTCCGTTTCGATTTTCGGTAATCGAAATACCATCACGATAGTTGTCAAACTTACCAACAGCGCTGCTACCATGAGCGCCATGAGTAAAAACCATTGCCTACGTTGCAAGAGTGAGTCAGCCATTGAAAGCTCCCAAGATTACTAGCCATTGCTATAGACTATAGAACAAGTCTTCAATTAGTAAATTAGGTGCTTTAATGGAAACCTAAATAAATTAAATAGATAACAAAGATAAATTTACCGACTAACGGTAATCAAGAAGTTTGGAGGGGAATTATGCACACTGATGCCTTGTCTTTTAGGACAAAGCACCTAGCGTTTTTAGAAGGTTCTATTGATCAAGAGATAAAGGATAATATTTCACGAGCTTCCTGACGCTGGCGAGTACTGCCTTCCTTGAGAATGTCTTGCAGGATATCAGCAGCTGCCTGTGAGTCCCGTAACTCTAGATAAGCACGGGCAATATCGAGCTTCACATCCGCATCTGGCGGTTCTACTTCAGCGGTTTCTGTCACCATACTCCCTACTACAGGGGTAGCATCAGCACTGGCTGTCTCACCTGCTAGCGGAACAGCTACCGGTACAACGGTATCAACGCCTTTAGTAATGGTTGTAACGGGCAAATTTTCTGGTGCTGGAGCAGGTTCCTTAAGAGGAGTTACCACTAAAGCCGCGGTCTTAGCACGACTGCGCTTCAATAGCCACAGTAGAGGCAACATCAGGAAGGCTAACAATCCTGCTAAGATCCAGGACAAACGACTGGATGAAGCAGTTTGTTGCTTGGCTTCCTGCAATTTCTGCAGATCCGTCTTCAGTCCTTCATTATGTTTTTGTAACTCGGCAACCTTAACCTCAAGTTCCTTGATCGTTTGTTGCTTGGCTGCAATTTCTGCAGCTCGCTCAGAAGCCTGTTTTTCTAAGTCTTGCCGCTGAGTCTCGAGCGTTTTTACCTGCTCTTGCAAGGCTGAAGTGGGTTTACCCGCACCATCTTTGTCAGTGACAACGGGCTTATCTGCTTTAGTTGAATCAGCCTCACTAGTATTAGCCTTGTCTTTATCAGACTTAGTTTCTGCCTCGGTACTAGCATCTGTTTTGGTTTTGTCCTTATCGACGTTAGCTTTATCTGTCTCAGTAGCAGCAGTTTGTTCCTCTGACTGATCCGCTACAGGCTCTAAGCCTTTAATGGCTGAAGCTTGCGGTAATTTCAGCGTTTTACCAACCACTAACCGATTACGGTCTCCCTTGGTAAACGCCGCTGGATTGGCCTTTATAATGGCCTGGGCAATGATCTCCTGATCAGCCTCATCGGTATAGTCGGGATAATTTTTACTGACAATACTGTTTAAGCGATCATTGGCTTTAACTTTCCAACGTTGCTCAGCAGCCAAAGCCAGGTTGGTCATGCTTAGGCACACGATCCCGATTAACAGTAACCCTAGGTAATATCTGACATGGGGTGCTTTCTTCATGGTTCGTTAACCAGTGTATCCATTAGGTCAATCATAAACTCGGTTTCTTCCTGTCCCTGTACTTCCCAGCCGCTCAAACCCAAGCTTTTTAGCACTCCCGGACCTTTTTCATCTTCCATCATGCGCGGCAACAAATTCCTTAAGGTATCGTAATGTTGTTGCATGCGTGGGCCTGCCAATAAAACATGACGGATCACATGAATTTCGCTGCTCACTAACTCGCGTAATTGGCGTCTGACCAGCGTTGATAAGCTATGGAATGCCTCTTTGGGGAAGAAACCAACATCGGCTTTATGCTGAAGTAAATACTTGGCTACCAATACGTAGGTATCCACCATTTGAGTTTTGACATTATTGGTCGACAAATCAGCCGGTTCTAACATGATCATGGAAATCAAGTTTACATCCGGATTATCCAGACAAACGATTTGAGTTCCCTCACGTAAATCTTCCACCCTAGTCACAGGTGAATCTGCCGGTACTGCAATCACGACTTCATCAGACTGACTGACTGGTGCCGCAATAGCAGTAAAACCCTGTTCACGTACCAGCATGGCGGCGTCAAACGGATTGGCATAAATAAGGTCAATTCCTTTATCTAAAATAGCTTGGCGTTGATGCGCAAAATCTTGATAAAGCTCGAGGTGAATATGTTCGCCTAACTGGCGTTGAAGCCAAGTATTAAAAATATACCAGCCCGCAATATGATCCGGCGTAAAATCCGGACTTACCGTCATGACATAGCGCATATCAGGTCTCCTGCGCTTTCAAACGCGCGTACAAGCTAATGCAGGCGTTCACTTGAGTACGGGACGGTTTACGCCTGACCGAGGTATAGCCGACTATAGTGCCATTTCTAACATTGGGGATGACCGTTGCAAATACCCAATAATACCGACCGTCCTTACACAAATTCTTGACATAACCATGCCATTTAATGCCGCGCTCAATAGTCGTCCATAAATCTTTAAATGCCATCGCAGGCATATCCGGGTGACGAAGAATATGGTGGGGTTGGCCAATCAATTCTGCTTTTGAATAACCGGACATGTCTACAAAAGACTGATTACAATGAGTAATAATGCCTCGCAAATCCGTACATGACACAATCAGCTTTCCATCAGGATAAGGAACTTCTTCATCTCTTACTAATAGGTGTCGTGAACTACCATCCGCATAATGAAGCCAATATTCCTGGCCTACTGTAGATCTGTCACAATCAATTGTGTATTCCATCGCAAAATCCTCTTTTTCAATTCCCCTTGAAACAGCCCGGTTTCCTGGTTAACTGAAATGGGCGTTATTTTTATTATTGTCGAGACAGATTAATAATTAAGTCACTTCACTATTACACTACTTCAATTTTTAAAATACCGTTAGATAATCTTACCGATATTTTCAGCAGCACGTTTTACATCCAGGAATATCAGGCCTAGACGAGCATTTGGTTTAGCCAGTACAGTTACGACAGCTTCTTTACCGGCATGAGTCATCAGAATATAACCCCGGTCGCCTTTGATCAGTACCTGTTCCAATGCTCCACGCGCCAATTCTTCCGCGGTCCGGTCACCTAATGACAGCATAGCAGCACTCATCGCGCCGACGCGATCTTCATCCATACCAGAAGGCAATAAAGACGCCATCATTAAACCATCAGTTGATAATACTGCAGACGCTTCAATATCAGCAGAAGACCCATTTAGATCGCTGAGGATGGAATTGAGCATTTCAGAGCGCATGTGTTGTTCTCTCCTTGGTTATATATTCGTATTCACAATATTAGACGGAAATTTCAGTACTACCGTAACGTATTTCTAACGCCCAGATAAGACGCTTAAAACCGATTTGGTTGAATTGCGGCAGACCTGCAATAATTAACGTAAACTGATTCTGACCAATGTAAACGGGCCAAAAACCTACTTCACTGTTACCACTGGCATCTACTAATCCCCAAGCGCGTTGACGGTAGCCCAGATTGCCATGAAGTAGCTCTTTGTGACGGGTATACACTCCAAATAGGTTGGAGCTGAGAGCCGCTAATTCTTCAGCAGCTTCATGCGTAAAACCAGCACTACCCAGATAAAGGCCTCGACTTTCGGCCAAAATCGCTTTGCCTTCATCCGACAAGGTACGTAACAATTGTGGTAAAAGGCGCTCTAAAGTCTCCTGTGGCGCTCTTTCGCTTTGTTCCATGCCAACTATTAAGCCAGCTTCTTGCATCCAATGCACAAATTCTAGTGCACGTTTCTTTTTGTACCCACTTAATTCACAAGCGACATCTGCATTGAATAGTGGTGTTTCCGCTTGTTGCAGCAGACGATGTAAAAACTCACGTCCTGGTTCCTGCGTATTATCTTGTACGGCATAATACGTTCCCCCAAGTGTGGCTCCTAGATACAGGTTTTCTGTGAGTATGTATTCGCTCATCAGTTGACTGCCCCCGGGTCAAGCGATAGTAGCAAAGCCTGCACCAACATGGTGATATCCTTGCTACTGCGAGCATCCACTTCAAAAACAGGGGCATGCAGGGAGAGAGATTCCAGACAATGGCGATAATCAGCTAGTTTGGGCTTACGCTGGATATCCATACGAGTGACTCCCACTACCAATTGCTGTTTTTCAATGAAATCACGGAAGGATTTGGTGTAAAAGCGCATATCCTGAAACGGGTCTTTACGGGTATTATCCAGTAGCAAAATAAGGCCTATGCCACCTTTGGTCAGGATATCCCACATAAAATCAAAGCGTTCTTGCCCCGGTGTCCCGTAAAGGTGTACACGTTCATTTTCATTAATGCGAATAAGTCCATAGTCCATTGCTACCGTGGTTTGGGGCTTGCGGCTTTTAGTCATATCAGAGGCGTATTCGTCTGTTCTGATAGGCTTTATGTCGCTGATGGCTGCAATGGCTGTGGTCTTGCCTGCACCGACTGGTCCGGTAAAGATGATTTTGCGGTTGATCATGCTCATAAAAGTTATTTGGCGCCTCCTCCCAACAGACGCTTCAACAGACGTGAGAACAGCCCGCGATTTTCTTTTGGCTTTTCTTTTTCCCGGCTCTTGAGCTTTGTCTGATCCAATTCAAACAGGTTAAGTGTGTTAGCGGCTGTGTAAAACGAGAACACATACCGCTGCGGGATATTCAATGCATTGGCAATATCAAACAATGTACCCGGACGCTGTCCCCACAACGCAGCAATGCGCATACTGTGAGGAAATTGCTCCACACGGGTCAAATTTGGCCAGTGCTTAAGCACCAATTTCCGGTTAATGTCGATACCTCTCGCCAGACGCCCACGCGCAGTCAGCAGACTGCTTACCCACACAAAGGCCTCCAGGTCCAACAACGCATCCACATTGTTGTTGGCATGCTGCTCCAGAGATGCCAGCTCAGAGCTGCTTGGTATATGCAAGGCAATCTGTCCGGTCTGGATGGGAGTGCTGCACAAATCAGCAAACCGGTCCGAACGGACATTCAGGGTGGAATAAACCAGATTTAATTCTGGCAGAAATAAAGCATAGTCATCTGTACCAAAATTAACCTGTACTGCCTGATTAGAATCCCTAGCTATCCGATAAGCGTTCTGAATTCCGCTAAACAGGTAGTTTTCAGGCGTATATAACACTGCATCAAACTGCCAGGTAGAAGGACTTTGTATGTCCTCCCTGTCACCACACATCAACTTCCAGCGTTGTTCAGCCTCAAACAAGGATTCAGTGGATTCAAGAGGACGGTCCAGCTCTTCAAGTGGTATTTCATTTTCAGCTGGATCAAACGCCATTGGCACGTCAACAGGTGGACGAATAGGAGCAGGATCGGTAGGGAGAACCGGTGTTGGCGGCGGGATAAAAGCAGGAGACGTATCATGGTTGTCTTCCGGCGTATTTGCCACCAAAGAGCGTAATTTGTTGGCAGCAGGAGCAGGTGCTGACGTTGAGGGGGAGGCGGCACGTGCTACCCATTGATCAACAGGTTTGACCGGGGCAATGTCCGGCAAAGGGGTTGCTCGGTGTGGGGTCGAAGAAATTGCCTGCTGTGATCCCATCAGTTCATAGACTTTGTCTACTGCCTCAGTAAGGGCTTTAGAAGTCAAAGGTTTGGGAATCCAAATAGCATTGGCATAACCAATAGAATGCACTGATAAAATCAATGCGGGTTTTTGACTGCTTTGGTATTTATTCCAGTCTTCTTTAGCACCTGGATAATCATTATCCAGAATAAACGCTTCTGCTTCAGGTTCAGGGACTACCTTGAACAGGTTTCGCCCTGCTCCTGCAAAGAAAAACTCCAAAATGGCCCGATTATGAGGACTAATGGTGAGCAGATAGACTTTGAGAGGACCTGATTTCGAACTTTTCAGCATAAATCCAGCCTATTATCGTTGTTTTTTACCATTTTTCGGATTCTTGCTGCATATGCACCCATAGATCTGGGACAGGACGTCCCATTTCCTGGAAATGTTGAACCATGGCAGCTAACCCCTCCTTGTTACGTGTATACTGGTAAATACTTGCCAACTCCTGCTCCATCGCCTCATCGGCTCTGCCTGCAACCATTTCCGCTTCTAGTAATGCTTGAGCCGTCTCGATTTGGCCATATTCAAGACAAGCCACTACTTCTTCCATGATATTGCTATATTGGGCGTTTTCCGTGCTACGTTCAACGTCAATTAACTTGGACTGTCGATTAATTTTTCCTAGTCCTAACAAAGAACCTTTATACCATTGCTGATTGCGAATAATTTCCGCTTCGTCGTCTAACCAACGTTGAAAAAATTCTTGGTCTTCTTCAGCAAGGTCACCTTTCACTCTATCCAGAATCCGTTGTCGCAATTGATACCCTGTGCTACCTAGGGCAATAAATAAGTCTCGCAAGCTACCCGCTAGGCGATCCTGCAGTGGTTCGCGCTGAGCTAACAGGATACGTTGGGTGTGAGCACGCAAATCCCGTGGAAACCGATGGATGTGGTGCGACAAGAAACGCCATGCCTGTAGCGGCTCATAACCATGAATCTGCAAATCACGTATTGCTGGAAACCAAAAGACTAATGGTAATTCTGGTGGGGGACTGATTTCTTCCCCTTTCAATAGCTTTCCGAACATGATTTTGAAGCCGTCAAAAGTACTTGTTTGATATAATAGTGCACTCTCGCTAGAGTACAGAAAACTTTTTAATCATAATGATCTGAAGCCCGACGAAAAATTTTTTCAGATAGAAGGCATCGCAACCTCTTGGCTGGATGCTGCTAAAATACATTCTCGGGTCTTATGGCTGGGAGTGTACCAATAATGTTTTATCTGATAACACAAATTATTTTTATTCTTGCCATAGCAATTGCTTCAGGCCTAGGAATAGGATGGTGGATACGAGGCAAAACCGGTCCAGTTAATGGTCCTGTGCCGGATGATAGCCCCGAGGATCCGTTTGATGCTCGTTTTCGTCTCGAACAGTGTCATCGAGATAATGCGGCATTGCGACGGGAACTAAAAGATGCCGGTGAGCGTGTGGAAAAATTGCAGTCTCGTCTAGGCAAAGCCACCACTGTGGACAATGAAGTCATGGAACGTATGGAACGCATGGAAGCCTGTGAGGTGCGCGTACAAGCGCTGTTAGAGGATTTGCAATTACGGGATGACACGATTGCGATTCTCGAGCGCGAATTGGAGACAATCCGTCGTGGTAATACATGATGTTTACCACAAGTCCTGCTACTATCCCTTATTAATTTATCAGTATAACTCCTTTCTTTAATCAAGGCTAAATTATGAGCACCAGAAATACATCTTCGGCCTCCCTGCTTGAAAAAGATATGGAAATCGTTGGTGACATCTCGTTTCAGAACAATCTCTACATTCACGGGCGCGTCAATGGCAACATCGTCGCACCTGTCGACTCGCGCGCAGCGCTGTATATCCAGGAAGGAAGCGAAGTCATTGGCGAAATCCGTGCCCCACTAATCATTATTTCAGGCAAGGTTTCTGGTGATATTTTTGCCGCACGCCGCGTTTCCCTGAAAGCTTCAGCCGAAGTTGTCGGTAATATCCACTACGCCGAAATGCAAGTGGAAGAAGGTGCCGATACTAATGGGGTTCTTACATGTCTAAACAGCATGGCTAAGTGATTGCCTGTATACACACTTTAAAAACTTATACAAAACACCTAAAACAGTGCTAGCATTACGCACCAAGGGCTCCTGTCATTTCTGGCAGGGGTTTGTTAGTCGTTGAGCTTTCTATCCTTGGCTATTGATAACAAAGATAGAAAGCACATCGGGACAAACCAGTCCGGACAGCGTATGCTAAAATTGCTGTCATAGGGTACTTAGTAGTTGGGTATTACCGCTTGTTGGACCTTTGTTAAGGGGACAGCAAGACGTTTTATACAAAGCTCAATTTTCAGTTATGAAAATTAGTATCCGCTAACATTCTTCATTAAATGAGAGTGTTATAGATAGTTAAGGTATTCGCCTACTCGCGAGGCATTGTTTTGTGTATGGGCATCACCACATGATGTCCAGTGTGTTTTATAGTGAAAAGCAAATTTGTGGAGATTAAGGAAATGACTCAATATCGCTTGCTGATTGCTGCCCTGTTGGCTGCATTTGCTCTGACTGCTTGTGGTGAAAAATCTACTACTACTAGCACAACTACCGAAACTAAAACTGAAGCTGCTGCTCCTGCAGCTGCCGCTCCTGCAGCTCCAGCAGCTCCTGAGCAAGGTGCCGCTCCAGCAGCTCCAAAATAATCAATCAGTTTACTGATTGTGTGAAACAGGGCGGCTATCCGCCCTGTTTTTTTATGGATATGCCATTTCTGGCATACTCTATCTCTGTTTTGTTCCTCACTAGCTAGCTGCCATGAGTTACTATCAATACCATGTATTCTTCTGCACCAACCAACGTGCTAATGGAGAAGCCTGTTGCGCTGATTTTGATGCCCAAGGTATGCGTGATTATGCCAAGCAACGCACCAAAGAATTGGGTCTACATAAAAATAATCAGTGCCGTATTAATTCCGCCGGTTGTTTGAATCGCTGCGCTGAAGGCCCTGTTGTCGTGGTTTACCCAGAAGCAATCTGGTACACATGGGTCGACAAAACTGATCTTGATGAAATCATTGAAAGCCATTTGCAGAATGGCCAGCCGGTTAAACGCTTGATGCTTGACCCACAGTAATGGAAAAATTTCAGCATTACATCCGTTTGGTCAGGCTTGACCGGCCTATTGGCATTTACCTGTTACTGTGGCCTACTTTGTGGGCCTTATGGATTGCAGCCGGTGGTATTCCCGACTTAGCTATATTATTTATTTTTGTTATGGGCGTGGTCTTAATGCGTTCCGCCGGTTGCGCCATTAATGATTACGCCGACCGCGATTTTGATGCTCATGTCCAACGCACCAATCAACGTCCGCTAGCCACCGGCCAAATTAGCTCCCAAGAAGCACTGGCAGTTTTCGGTATTCTAACCTTATTTGCCTTTTTATTGGCTTTAGGACTCAATACCTTGACTTTAGCCCTGTCTGGGGTTGCTGTGCTATTGGCTGTTACTTACCCTTTCATGAAACGCCTGCATCACCTACCACAAGTGCATCTTGGTGCCGCTTTTTCCTGGTCTATACCCATGGCTTTTACGGCCATTACCGGTGAAATGCCGCCCCTGATTGCCTGGTTGCTATTTATGGCTGCCTTATTGTGGACGACTGCCTATGACACCATGTATGCCATGTGTGATCGGGAAGATGATTTGAAAATCGGCATTAAATCCAGTGCTATTCTGTTTGGCCAGCATGACCGTCTTATCATAGGTATTTTGCAAGTACTGACCCTTGTTTTGTTGGGGGTTGTGGGTATTTTGGCAAACCGTGGTTACTGGTATTGGCTAGGCTTGTTGGTAGCTAGCGGTTTTGGCGTTTACCAGCAATGGCTGATCCGCAAGCGTGAACCTATGCCTAGTCTACGTGCCTTTCTGAATAATCATTGGCTGGGTATGGCTATTTTTGCCGGTTTAGCCATCGATTATGTTGCCGAACAAACCTAAAACGGTCGTTTTCCGCAACACGTCATATCCGTTACAATCCGGCCTTTTATGAATTGACCTTGAGCTTTGTTTATGTCCAGACAATCCAGTTTCACTCGTGAAGAACTTCTGCAATGCGGCCATGGCGAAATGTTTGGCCCCGGCAATGCCCAATTGCCTATACCTAACATGCTGATGATGGATCGCATTCTCGAAATCCATGATACGGGCGGTGCGTTTGGTAAAGGTCATGTATTGGCTGAGCTGGATATCAACCCAGATTTGTGGTTTTTTGCTTGCCACTTCCCGGGTGACCCGGTCATGCCCGGTTGTTTAGGTTTGGATGCCATGTGGCAGATTGTGGGCTTTTATCTGGCTTGGTTAGGCAATCCAGGACATGGGCGCGCCCTAGGTGTTGGTGAGGTTAAATTCTTCGGTCAGGTACTGCCAAAAGCCAAAAAAGTAACCTATAAAATCGATCTTAAACGGGTAATTACTCGTAAGCTGGTCATGGGGATTGCAGATGGTAGCGTGGAAGTGGATGGACGTGAAATTTACACTGCCAAAGACTTACGCGTTGGCTTGTTCACCTCTACGGATAATTTCTAGTTAACCGCTCGCCCTGAACCAGTGAACTTTACAGGCGTTTGCTGACACCAAAAATGATATCACTGTTGCAGGAGAGAGGAAGACTATGAAAAAACAGTTAGCTGCCTTGTTACTAGGTATGACAGCCTTACACACTGCTTATGCGGAAGAAAAACCTCAGTATGACCGTATAGCGTTTAGCGTGGATGCGGAAAAAGAAGTACAGAATGATGTTCTGACCGCCATTATGTACGCCGAACAACAAGGGCAAGATACAGCAGCTATGGCGGATACGGTCAATCAGGCCGTATCGTGGGCGATGGATATTGCTAAAAAAGAGGCAGCGGTGGAAAGCCGCACACTTGATTACACCACCAATCCGGTTTACGCAGATGGCCGCGTGACCGGTTGGCAGGTTCGCCAAAGTATTCAACTCAAAAGCAAGGACAGCAAAATACTCAGTGGTCTATTAGGTCGACTGCAAGAAAAGCTGCGTATTGAAAATATCAATTACGGTATTTCACCCGAAGTCAAAGCCTCGACCGAAGATGAACTGGTTACCACAGTACTGAATAGTTTTAAAAAACGCGCTGAGCAGATCAAAACCAATATGGGCCGTTCTGACTATCGTATAGTACGACTGGAAGTGCAACCAGCCAGTGATATACCGCCTTATCCGATGTATCGTATGGCTGCAGCAGAAAGCACCGGTGGCTCTCCTGCAGCGCCGTCGCTGGAGGCTGGTAAGCAAAAAGTGAAGGTTCATGTACAAGCGGAAATTGAACTTTCCATTAATTAACAGAAAGTTTGCCAGCATTTAAGATTGCAGATAGCTAATAGGTTGTGTTAGGATGCTGCGCTTTTCGCATTACTGATCAAGATTTGAGGATACTTCAACATGAAGGCCGACATTCATCCAAATTACAGACAAGTCGTATTTCAGGATCTGAGTAGCGGCTTCGCGTTCCTGACCCGCTCTACGATCAATACTAAAGAAACGATTGCTTGGGAAGACGGGAAGGAATACCCACTGGTAAAAGTTGAGATTTCCAGCCAGTCTCACCCTTTTTACACTGGCAAACAGGCTATCAACACCACTGCTGGCCGCGTTGAGAAATTCAAAAACCGTTATGCGCGTGGCAAGTAACAACTAGCCTGTTGTAATGGAATCATGCATGATAAAAAGGCGCTCGTTGGAGCGCCTTTTTTATTTATTGCAACAGGAGAAAACACATGCGCTGTGCTGCCCTTAGTTTGGGTATGGTATTAGGCGGGTCAATGTTACTCGGTGGTTGTTCAGCCAATCCGGTATCTGGCAAGAATGAATTGGCCCTGATGTCTGAAAGCGATGAGATTGCAACTGGCCGTCAAGCCCACCAACAATTGCTTACGCAAAATCCTGCCTACGCCGATGCAGCTGTTCAAGCGTATGTTAATCGGATCGGTCAAACGATGGCCGTCCAAAGTCACCGCAATAATCTACCCTATACGTTTACGGTACTCGATGATGCTACCGTCAATGCCTTTGCTCTACCGGGAGGCTATGTTTATGTCACCACCGGTTTGCTGGCTTATCTAAATTCCGAAGCTGAGCTAGCGGGCGTACTGGGGCATGAAATTGGTCACGTTGCTGCTCGGCATAATGTCAGTCAGGCTTCTTGGGGAGCAGTAGGCGATATCGCTACCAAAATTCTCAGCGAGAAACTCGGCAATGCTGAATTGATTGGTACGCTCAGTAACCTAACTTTGCGTAAATACGGTCGTGATCAGGAACTGGAAGCGGATGGTTTAGCCGCTGAATATTTATCCCGTGCAGGCTATGATCCCGCTGCTATGGTCAATGTGATTGCTACACTACAAGCTTATGATCAGCTCAGTGGTGGCACATCCGAGCCTTATCGCGACTTGCTGTCGACCCATCCGAGCAATGATCAACGCCTACAACAATTGATTGCACAGGCACGTCAGTTTGGTGGGGGCAGCCGTGACCCCGGCCATGACAGCTATTTACGCCAAATAGAAGGTTTGCGTTTACCGGCTGGGAATAATCGTACTGTACAGATTCGTCTACTCACCGCTAAAGCCGGTGATAGCTTTGCAACACTGGCGCAAACCAGTCCATTACGCAATGCCACCATGCAATTGCGCGTTTTAAATGGTTTATTCCCGACCGGGGAACCCAATCCCGGCCAATTACTAAAAACTGTTGAATAGTCACCACGTTACATGTAAGTGAATATTGAGGAGGACACATGTCGACTACATTAAAGCAGGATGCGCTGCAATATCACGCCGAACCACGCCCCGGCAAAATTGCGACTGAAATCACTAAACCGACCGCTACCCAACGCGATCTGTCACTGGCTTATACACCGGGCGTTGCTGAACCTGTGCGTGAAATCCACAAAGACCCAGAAGCCGCTTACAAATACACCGGCAAAGGCAATCTGGTTGCGGTGATTTCCGATGGTTCTGCGGTGCTAGGTTTAGGCAATGTCGGTGCACTGGCAGGCAAGCCCGTTATGGAAGGCAAAGGTGTGCTGTTCAAACGCTTTGCCGATGTGGATGTGTTTGATATTGAAGTGGCTACCCAGGATGTCGAAGAATTCATCACTGTAGTCAAAAATATTGCTGGTACTTTCGGTGGTATTAATCTGGAAGATATTTCAGCCCCGCGTTGTTTTGAAATCGAAAGACGCTTGCAGGAAATGCTGGATATTCCGGTGTTTCATGATGACCAGCATGGTACTGCCGTCATTATTGCCTCAGGCTTGATGAATGCGCTGGAACTGCAAGGCAAAAAAATCGAAGACGTGAATATTGTCTGTGTAGGTGCAGGGGCTGCCGGTGTAGCTTCCATGAACCTGTTAACGGCTTTAGGCGCTGATAAGCAGAAATTGCTGATGGTCGACAGTAAAGGCGTTTTGCACACAGGCCGTACTGATTTGAATAGCTTCAAACAGCAATATGCGGTTAATACCGACAAACATACGCTGGCTGATGCTTGTGCCGGTGCGGATGTATTCATTGGCGTGTCTGGCCCGAATATCATGAGCGTGGATATGCTCAAAAGCATGGCAGACAAGCCTATTGTGTTTGCACTGTCCAATCCTGACCCGGAAATTGTCCCGGCTTTGGCTTTATCTGCGCGTGATGATCTGATTATGGCCACAGGCCGTAGCGATTATCCTAACCAAATCAACAATGTCTTAGGCTTCCCATTCCTGTTCCGTGGGGCATTGGATGTACGCGCGCGTTGCATTAATGTGGAAATGCTCAAAGCAGCGGTAAAAGCATTGGCAGAATTGGCGCGTGAACCCGTGCCACAAAATGTATTAGATGCTTATAAACTCGACAAACTGGAATTCGGCAAGGATTACATTATCCCTAAACCGTTTGACTTGCGTTTGCGTGAACGTGTCCCGGCAGCTGTATCTAAAGCTGCCATTGACAGTGGCGTTGCCCGCTTGCCCCTATAAGCCGTTATAGGGTGTTAATACCGGCGTCTGCGGATTCAAAGGCTGACGCTGGGTTGGCACCAACACCAGTCGTTCGCCTTCACCGCGAATGCAATAACGCAAGCCCAGCCGGTAACAACGCTGGGCATTTTCCGGTTCTTTCATAGTTTCCAGCAATTCTGCCAACTCCAGATAAGCGCGCGCATTCGGCCCTTGATTGAGGCTAGCTTCGTAATAGCTCTTGGCCATGCCCCAGAGTTTTTGCTGGTTATACAAACGTGCCAACAAGAGTTGCACGACCGGATTATTCGGTTGGTTGGCATACCATTTTTCTGCCTGTTGAATGGCACTACCAAGACTGTGATGGCGAATATTGCCATACAAATCCGCCAACTCATCATTCCACTGTTTGGTTAGCTGACTGCTGGCTAACGCGGCTGCATTGACATCATCTCCAGCCTTATGCAAGGCATGTGCATATAATACAATCGCTTGCGGATTATCCCGTACAACTGACGGCAACTTTTTCCAAATCGCCTGTAACTTATCGGTTTGTTTAGCCTTGGCATATTTTTGGAACATGGCCTGCAAGGTTGCCCCTTGCACTTTAGTCATGTCCTCATTTTTCAGTAACTGATAGCGAATTAGATCAGGTAGCAATTCCAGCAATGCTTCCCAACTTTCTTGTCGATACAAGGTACGCGCCATTAGCTTAAGGATATACGGATGTTTAGGCGCTAATTCCCGCAAGCGCGTCAAGGTGGCACTGGCTTGTTCAAGCTGACCACTGGCTAATTGCATATCCGCTTGCGAAACCCCCACCGCAATATCGGCTTGGTTATCGCTTTCAATTGCTTGCTTTAGCCATTGGTCTCGACGCTCATAAGCTTCCTGCATATGGGCTGCACGCGCGGCGGCTACATAGTTCAATACTGGGGTTTCACTGTGGGTCGCATTGTCGGTTAATAACTTTTCAGCTTTATCCCAATGGCCTTCGGTTAATTGCACTAAACCCTGATTGAGGGCGCGTTGAGCTTTAGCGCGTGAACGATAGGCATTTTTACGCAAACTCCCTAAAGAACGCAGCATGCTCACAGCAAGGTAAAAAGCCACACAGGCTATAGCCACCAGCATAATGAGGGTGGCTGTTTTCATTTCCAGACTCCAGCTACCCCACGTAATGGTCGTCATACCCGGATGAGCGAGTACCACTTGAACCAACCACAGCAAGCTCAGCAATACCACTAACAGCACGGCAAAAAACCTGATCACTCGCTTTTTCCTCCCTTACCTTCCACAGTAGTGCCCTTTGGAGTATCCGTTTTAGCCTTGTCTGCTGCCGATTGGTTTACTTCCTTGGCCAAATCCGCCTGATGTACCTGTTCCAGTTGTTTTAAACCGGCTGAAATATCAGGTAAATCTGGCCGCAGCTTATGCTTATCCAATGCATCCAGTTCTAACAAAACCGCTTTGGCGCGCTCTTCTGGATAATAATTAGTAATAGTAGCACGCAATAAGTTAATCTGTTCGTGGTAGGCCCCTTCTTCGCGTTGCAACGCCAGCATACGCAAATTTTCCAGCCGTAACTGCAGTAATTGGTATAAAGCCTGACGGGCTTGCTCATCCAATTCGATCACGCGCGGCTTATCGAGCTGGCGGATAACAATCACATCACTAAGGGAATTCACTACCTTACGCTTGTAATCCCCAAGCACTGAATCATTGGCTGGTGGGGCAGAGGATGGTTCCTGCTTAACTGCAGACGGTTGTGGTTCTGGTAAGGGCTTGAGGCTTACCATCAAATTGGTAATACGTTGAGATAATCCGGCAATATCCGGTGGAGCGTAACTTTCCAACGCAGCCATATCTTTGCCCAGCTGTTCACGTACCGACATATAATCCACCAACCCCAGCTCCGCAATTAGCTTGTCAGCTGCTTTTAAAGCGGAAAGTGCGGTTTGGGCATTTTCTGCCAGATACAATTCGCGCTGAGCTAACTGCAGGAGAAACTCAATTTCCCGTACCTGCCAATCTTTGGCAGTCACTGGCGCGCTGGCTTGCTGTAAACGCGCCTGTAATAATGTCACCTGTTCTACCTGACTGGAAACCGTTTGCGCAAACTGCCGGGTTTGGGTTTCCAGTTGAGTCATTTCCTGTAGTGACTTGGCGGTAGTGGCTTCCAGCTTATTGGTTTTTTCATCCACTGCCTGACGCATTTTTTCCAGTGCTTCATTATTTGGCGTCTGCGTCAATTGTTGGCGGATAGTGGCAATATCAGCCTGATTACTGCGTGCTTTGTCATTCATGCGCTGCCAGTGTTTATAACCGGTGGCAATCCCCGCAGCGGTAAAAAACAGCGCTAGCAGGGATACAAACAAGGCAAAGCGTACTCCACGACTTAACCGGTTACGCACGGCTTTGCGTTCAGACGCAAGGGCGTCCACATCCTGGACTTCTTCTTCGGTAATCTCAGGTTTATCGATCATGACTAGCTAATCCTGTACCCAGTGAACAAGCGCCTTAAACATGGCCTCATCACCGGGGTCATCTGCAATGATAAGAGTTCCTGTAAAGCCAGCTTGGCGTGCGGTTTCGGCCATACGCACACTGCCTACCAGTAAAGGAATGGTTTTTATCCACTCGGGGTGCTCGAGTAGTACCAGTAAATTCAATAATCCCTCGCTACTGGTGATGGCGATTATATCAAGCTGCCGATTTTCATGATGCTGTTTCAGTAAACTCGGCGATACCGATGCAGGCATGCGTTGATAAACATCAGCATAATCCACACTCGCACCGCGTTGACGTAATTGCTCGGCAAGCATTTCACGTCCACCCACACCGCGAATAATCAGGATGTGTTTACCGCTAAGGTTTTGCACCTCGGGCATAGCAAGAAAATCTTCACTGGTAAAACCACTTGCCGGTACCCAAGCTGCTGATAAACCTTGTTGACGCAATGCGTTAGCCGTCTTTTTGCCAATCGCTCCAAGGGTGAGGGTCGCTAATTGTTGTCGTTGGGTGGCGGTCATTAAAGCCAGACCAAAATCCACTGCATTGGTACTGATAAACAAGACCGCATCATAAGCGTAAAGTTTCATCAGCTTTGCCAATGCCGGGGTAGAGTCGACGACCGGTGCAATCGCCATCACCGGAAATAGCACGGCTTTACCCCCGGCTGTTTCCACCAGCTGCTGGAAATATTGGGCTTGATGCGCCGGACGCGTTACCACCACATGTAGGCCATGCAACACGTCAGACATGTATCCCCAAAGAAGCCAATACGCTATGGCCGCCTTGTTGCAGCAAATTTTCCGCCACAGCTACCCCTAGCGCAGTTGGGTCGGCAGCACGACCGATCAATTCACACGTGTAGACTTTGGAACCATCCGGGAAACCAATCAGACCCCGCATACGCAATTGCTCACCCTGCAATTCAGCAAAACCCGCCACCGGAATCTGACACCCCCCATTGAGGCGCTGATTCATGGCCCGCTCAGCCAATACACATGTAGCCGTATCAGCATGGCGTAGTGGCGCGAGCAAATTTTCAATTCGCGGGTCATGTTGGCGGCATTCAATCCCAATCGCGCCTTGGCCAATTGCCGGTAAACTTTGTTCGGTAGATAAATAGGCGGTAATACGGGACTGGAATTGCAGACGAATCAAACCTGCTGACGCCAAAATAATAGCCGCGTATTCATCATTATCCAGCTTACCCAGACGCGTATTGACATTGCCGCGCAGATCACGGATTTGCAGATGCGGGTAACATGCACGAATCTGGGTTTGGCGACGCAAACTGGAAGTACCCACAATCGCACCTTCCGGCAATTCATCCAACGAGGCATAACGGTTGGAAACAAAGGCATCACGTGGGTCTTCACGCTGCATAATAACCGGCAAATGCAAACCTGCCGGGAATTCCATGGGTACATCTTTCATGGAATGCACCGCAATATCCGCGCTGCCTTCGAGCATACCCAGTTCCAGTTCCTTGACGAACAAACCTTTGCCACCAATTTTGGATAACGGGCTATCCAGAATCTTGTCGCCGCGCGTCACCATGCCGACCATTTCAATCTGCAGACCGGGGTGAATTTCCTGTAAGCGGCGCGCAACATGTTCGGCTTGCCACATGGCCAAAGGGCTGGTACGGGTAGCGATACGGAGTATTTCAGTCATAAATCCTGCGGGACTTGAGTAGGACAATCTATGCACTTTACGGGAAAGTAAAGTGGACTTCCAGCCGTTCATCTTGACGCTTTCAAGATAAATCCATCAGGATTGAATACTTGCCCTCTTGCCTTAATAGTCCGATAACATCCTATTAGTTTACCTAGTTTTTTGCTTTTACTTTTGCCACGCAATGACACAAAAATCTACCCATTAACCTTTTTTTATCAATTAATTAAAATTAAAAGCCAGTATTGGCTATCCCTGCCTGATGCGCCTTGTCACTAGCACGTCAGCGTATTACTCGCATTGGTAGGCTAAATGGGTACGATGGTCTGGATAGTGGCATACAGGGTCTGGTTAAACGCACGTTTAAGCCTAAAACTTAAAGTCTTACTAACACCATTTAGCCACTGTTATGCCTACAAAAAATATTGTTAAACACAGCAAATTTCTCAGCCTGCTATTACGTCATCAGCCTGAAACCATTGGCCTTAGCCTAGATGCTGGTGGATGGGCCTCAGTGGAAGAATTACTCGCCAAACTGCAAGTGCATGGGCGCACACTTAGCCCAGCAGAACTCGATATTATTGTTAGCACCAATGACAAACAACGCTTTAGTTTTAATGAAGATAAAACCCGTATTCGTGCCAATCAGGGGCATTCCTTAAAGCAGGTGGCATTAGGTTTAGTCGCTATTGAGCCGCCGCCAATTTTGTATCACGGTACTGCTAGCCGTTTTATGCAAGCGATTAGCCAACAAGGTCTTACCCGCCAATCCCGCCAGCATGTGCATTTGTCCGCGGATAAGGACACCGCTTATAAGGTCGGAGCACGCCACGGTTTACCGGTCATTTTGCAAATTGATGCTGCCCGTATGCAGCAAGATGGCTTTGTTTTTTATTGTTCAGCCAATGGCGTTTGGTTAACCGCACAAGTACCGACTCGCTATTTCATGCCGCTAGCTGAAACCTAATAGCCACAGCCAGC
>CAZCJE010000042.1:0-26639 GCA_964498805.1 uncultured Thiothrix sp. | reverse complement strand
ATACCAGAAGCTTTCATGGTAGACAGAGTGAAGTTGTTGGTTGGCGCACCAGAAGCAACTGGGTCAGCAGGCAGAGCACCGAAACCATCTTTACCTTCATTAGCTGCCATGGAGTTGATCAAGCTCTGGTTAACGATAACAGTGCTTTCAACCGCAGCAGTTTGGCCAATGCGGTCAATTTTAGTGAACTGAACGTTAGTCAGGTCAAATACATCACCTTTTTTCGCGTCCAACCACAGATCAGTCGTACCACCAGTATGACCAGTCACTTTATCGACATCAGTCAGGGTCTGAGCACCAACTTTGATGTATTTGTCAGCAGCAGTAGATTTCAGCTCTTCAATGCTAGTCAGTTTCAGACCGCTGACATCGAGGTTGCCTGCGCTTTGGATAACGTCGTCAGTAGCAACACCTTTTTTATCTTTGGATTCAGTACCACGAATTTCTTTAATGGTATTGAAATCAGCGCCATCAGCCAAAGTAATAGTAGCTGCGGCGGCGGTAGCTTCTTTGCTGTAACCAATTTGCAGAACTTCAACGTCAGAAACTTTGTCAAAAGTAGTTAGGCCAACTTTAATGTCAGTCTGGGTAGTAATTTCCAGAACGTCATCGTTTTGACCACCGTTGATAGTGGATTTAGCAATGTCTTCAATGGTTTTGAACAACAAACGGTCATTACCAACGCCACCGTCAACGGTATCAGTACCACCAGCCGCTACCAGAATGTTAGCGTCAGAGTTACCTACCAATACATCATTACCAGCAGTACCACGAATGTTCTCAATCGTGGTCAGTTTCATGCCGTTAGGGCCCAGACCGGTAGACAGGTTAACGTTTACGCCAGTAGTACCAGTGAGGGGGAATTTGCTGAAATCTACTGTGTCGCTGCCTTCACCGCCGGTGATGTCTGCACTTTTGAACTTCTTCACCATGAAGACGTCATCTTTAGCAGTACCAGTCAGTTTGTAGTCAACTTTAACGTCATCCAGCAGTTTGTAAGTGCTAGGAGTAGCGTAGTCAGGAATGTCGCCGTCAATCCACTGTTTTACAGAAGTTACAGACTCAGCAGTGTAGCCAGTTTCTTTAATAACAGAGAAAGCATCAGGAGCGTTATCTTGATTGTTAGCAGCGAAGTAGATACCTACGGAAGTTTTGTTTTCCAGTAAGGTTTTATCTTCGTTTTGCGCACCATTCAGGATAGCCAAGATCATTTGATCTTTTTTGATGTTGCCACTGGTCAGTTCATTAACCCAGTAGTTCAAACCTGTTTCATCTGGTGCACGGTTCAGAACGTTCTGATAAATTGCAGTAATGAAAGCGGCATTTTCAACATTGCCGTATTTGTCTTTAGTCTCTTGCTGATCAAAGAAACTTTGGGTAATACCTTCCAAAGACAGACCACTGTTAGTAACCCAGTAGTTCAGACCTGCTTGATCTGGTGCACGACCAAAAAACGCAACATACAGTTTTGTAACGTTTTCTTGAGTAGGTGTCGTCATTATAATTAACTCCTAAAAAAGTTGACTTGACTTGGTTGAGAACAATTTTTGGTCATCAGAAATTTGTATGATTACCATGACGCATAAATTATCAAAATGACCTCGCGATTTATGTGACTCCAATCACAAGAATTTATTGTTTTATTAAAATGGATAAAATTTATCGCTATATGTAAACACGATTAACGGCAAGCTATGCTAGGCTTACCCCATTCCTTCTTGATAAGGCAACGATTCAGCATGAAAGCAGTGCACGTCAAACTCCTAGCACAGGTACCGTTATTGACGGGTTTACCCGATGAAGACATGAACTCATTGGCAAAAGTTTGCCGCGCCGAACAATTCGCGCGTGGGGATTACATCATTGAACGTAATGACACTTCGCGGCGCTTATTTTTCCTATTAAGCGGGCAAGTTCGCATGCTGGATATGAATAGGCAGGGTCAGGAAGTTGCCTTAGCTATCATTGATGCGCCAACGCATTTCGGTGAGTTATCGGTCATTGATGGCTATCCGCGTTCGGCTGCCGTGCAAGCCACCACACGTTGTGAAGTGGTATCGATTGCACCGCGCGATGCCGAAAACCTTATCTATACGGTGCCGCAGGTTTCACAACGCATTATGCAGAACATGGCAGCGGTGATTCGTAAGAACAATCTGCACCGGCTAGTGCTGCAACAACAAAATATTGCTAATCGCCTCGCAGCTTATTTATTGGCACAACTACCTGCCAATGTAGGCCCGAACCAAGTGATCTGTATCCGCAATATGCCGACTCAATATGATTTAGGGATTTTGTTGGGAACTACCCGAGAGAGTATTTCGCGTGCTTTCAATACATTGGATGATGAGGGCTTGATCACTCGTGAAGGGCGTAATGTTTATCTGACCAATGTGAATGGCTTGCGCAATATGCTAGATGAGGCTTAATACGCAGGATTAGGCTTAATCCAGCCGTATGCTAACCCCAGCCGTCACATCTATCGCCGTACTGTCAAATAACTGGATACCAGAATTATGTTCACGGGCCTGAATTTTAGCCTCATAGGTCAGCTTATTATTGCCACCTGCTGCCCAGGCCCAACCGATATCCGCAATGCGCTGACGTAAATTGCGTTTCTTATTGCCAAACAAATCCGGGTTATAAGCATCCTTGTCCTGTTGTTTGACAACGCCGTAACTAGCCGATACCTGATAATTTTCTTTGGGACGCACATCTAAACGGATACGTGCAGAGCTTTCGGTGTAATCCGCAAATTTGTCGGCGGTTTGCGGCCATTGATAGCCTACATATAAACCCGCATCCATATTCTTGCGCGGGGTACTTAGCAACGGCAGATTAATATTAACTTTATGGAAACGACTATCAGTGTCCTCAATGGTTTGATAATGACTATCGGTAAACTGATAGCCCATTGCCAATTTGCGCTTCCCTAGCGTCGGTTGAATCTGGCCACCAACCGCTATATCTTGCCGATAATACTCACCACCCAGTAAGAACGTTCCGCCTGATACTACAACACTTGGTTCAAACTCTTCCTGCCATTGTCCCTGTCCTTCGGGTTTCACATCCAAACGCGCTTGCAGCGTCCCCATATCGAATTCATTATCAGCATGATTATCACGCCAGCTAGCCTTGATTTGTGCCTGAGTATTGATATTGCGTACCGGGGGTAAGCTGCGTTCCCAGGCTACATCCACATCGTGCCAGGTCCCGGAATGAGCACGCATGGATTCCTTGACCGTCCAGATACTACCACTGAGGCTACCTTCATCGAAGGTAAACGTATTTGAAGTCAAACCATTATTAATATTGTCACTAACCCCTACCCCTACGGCTAGTTGTAAGGATTGCTTAGGTTTTTGCGCACGCTCATCTTTATGAGCGGGCGTCAGATTAATCTGTTGCGGGGTATCAAGCGTTTGCAACTGGCCAATACGCGATAAATGATCATCAATAGTGGTTAAAACTTGTGTACGCTGCTGAAGATCAGGAATCGTTTCTGCTTGATTACGCAATTCCACAAATAAAGATTGCGCTTGGGCATAGTCTTGTAAACTGAAATAAGCGACGGCTAAATCTAGGCGTGCAGCGGTACAAGCGGGGTCTTTGCGGATGACTTCGTTTAAAACGGCAACGGCTTCAAGATCATATTGTTGTTTACGTAAGTTAATGGCATAGGTGTAATTTGGGTCATATTCACAGCTGCTAGCGTGCAACGTGCGGGAGAAAATAAAAAGCAAAACAACAGAAACATGCTTAAACCGCATTCAGGCATCCTTTCTCTGCCGTGGCTAAAATGATTTTTTATTGCATCACGTCCTTATTCACTGCAAAAACTTTAATTTTATACGTGAACTTTTTACTTGTTGCCAACCCCAGATCAGTAATCATGTGCCCCGCTAGCTGTCCAGCAGTTGCCTCGCCAAGCAGTATATCATATCGGTACTCACGCGTAAGCTGCTGAATAGCAGAGGCCATATTGACTGTCGCCCCCATAACTGTATAGGCATGTCGGTGTTCAGAACCCAAATTACCGACAACCATCGGCCCGGAATTGATTCCAATCCCTAAACGAATGGTGATATTTTTTGCTTTAAATAGGTTTTCATTCATACGTATCACAGCCTGTTGCATGGCGACTGCTCCTTTAACGGCATGCAATGCGTGCTCATGATCTGGTAACGGCGCGCCCCAAAACGCCATCACCGCATCCCCCATGTATTTGTCTACCGTGCCTCCATTGTTATGAATAACTTCGGTTAAACCAGAAAATAATTGATAAGTAATTTCGGTAATGGCTTCAGGACTCATGGAATCTGCCATGGTGGTAAAGCCTTGAATATCCGCGAATAAAACCGTCATATCTTTACGTTCGGCTTTCAACCAATCAGTGCCCGAACGATCATTGGCCAAACGCTGCACCACTGGCTCTGGCAAATAAAAACCAAACATCCGGCGGACATGTTGATGGCGGGCATTGATTTCCAGCAGGTCGGCAATAATGCCATAAATCATTACCGTAACAATCAAAAGTGCTGGGGGTAAAAAATCAATGGCAATATTTTTCACACTCCACAACCAGTAATTACTCGCCGTCCATAAACCCAGCAACAAAGGCCCTGCTAGTAACATGCCACTAACCCCAAGGCGACGTGCCATGAATAGTGTCAAAGCCATGCTCAACAACACCATCAATTGCAGCCAAACTTCATTAGTAGGCTGAATCTTGAAAGCATTTTCGCCTAACTGATGTGCCAACATGGCACTGAGCATAACGGCATGAATTTCTACCCCCGGTAAACGCGGATTCAAAGGGGTAGCCACCAAATCATTGCCTTGAGCTTCTGCAGAAGAACCTAAGAGAACAATTTTTCCTTGTAGATCTTCTGGTGCATAAAACTTATTAAGAACTTTGGCAGCTGAAACCGTTTGTGGCCGGGTTTGATAAGGAATGAGTACCTCACCTTGTTCATTAACCGGCAAATAAAAAGGCGAAGGTTGTCCAGCCACGGTAATCTGCCATTTAGGTGAATCCAGCCAATGTTCCAGCTGCGGATTCCAGACTAAACCATCACCACCAAGACTTTCCCGCCACATAGCCAACGACAGCGTGGAAAAATAACGCTTATCCAAACGGTAAAGCGTATTTAACCGTCGATTTTTAGTATCCACATCTTCTAGAGGGGCAATATGACCAACAATACGCTGCTCATCCATGAATTGTGGCAAATTCCCGATATAGCCAATAGCGGTAGCAATTGGCTGCTGGGGTGGAGGATTATTGTAGATACTGACTCCAGTGCCGGTTGTGCCAATACGCACTGGTTTACTCAATTTAGGCTTATCTGTTTGTGGAACCAGCTTTAACGCCATCACGGGGGAGTATTTTTTCAAGACCGCAGCCAACACATTATCCGCTTGTTGACTGTTATAGACGGGAGCGGAAAAGTTAACATCCAACCCCATCGAACTGACTTGATAATAACCGCCTAGAGTTTCGATTAAACGCGCAGTCAAATCGCGTGGCCAAGGCCAACGGCCGAATTCTTGCTGACTATCATCATCAATATCGACTACGACTACCTGAGTATCAATCACATCCGGCTGCGACGCGTATTTCATACGTATGTCATAAGCCAGATATTCAAATTGCTTGAGCAGATCAGGGCGCAACACCGGTGGCGTAAATACATACGCCACCACAACCAGTGTGATTAGAGAAATGACGGCGGCTTGACGAGGCAACAAGGCCCATCAGCCTTTAAGGTTGAGCGACCCAACTGGTGGCACCGCTAATTCCAGTACTGGACTGTTCAAAAATATAACCAGCCTGTGTGCCATCGTTATTCACGGCTCCTTTAACCGTCATGTTGGATTCCAGAAAACTGCTATTGAATTTGCCTGTATCAGTGGCTAATGTCCCATTCGCTTCCAGATTGGTCGTGCCATTGGCAATATTGGCAGAGTTTACCGTTAATTTGGTATTAAAACGACTGGTTCCGGTATCAACCGTTAATTCAGGTTTACCAACAATTTCAGCTGAGTGCAATATATCGCCTGTTCGAACAGTGGCTTCACCTTTATCCATAGTAAAGGCAATCTTTCTATCCTTAGGCAAATTGGGCGCTGACAAGGACTCTTTGGAAGCAAGCAAGTAAACGGTATTGGCATTAAATACTTGTTTGCTGCGCGCAGGATCATTACGAATGTTTTGGTCGGCATTTTCCGCATAGTTAGTCCAACGCCCCCAATAAAAGTTTTGCGGCTTGCTATTGGTTTCCACGGGAGTGGTAACCACAGGGGTTTGAACCGGTGTTTCTACCGTTACCGGCGTAGTGGTGGTTACAACACTTTTAGCTGGTTGCAGATCGGTTGCGGTTGGTGTCTGAGAAATAACCCGTCCAGCCAATTCTGAGGTAACCGATGACTTAGCACCGACCTCACTGGCTACATTAGATAAAGAAGCAACATCCGCCGTAGAAGTCGTGGTGGTGGTCTTATTGTTCAACAGTGTTCCGCTAGCGGTCGATTCTAACCCGGTGGCACTGTTACTATTGCTTGCCCCACTGTTAGAGGCCAAGGTGGTAGAAGAACTCACCAACGTGGTATTGCCAGAAGAAGTACTTGTCCCAGCTGTAGTAGCTGTAGAGGTAGTAGTACTGGCCGATTTTTCATTATTTACCAAGGTAGTCGTACCATTCACCTCTGAAGGTGCTGTACCACTATTATTGGAAGTAGTGTTTGAAGCGGGTGTACTACCCGTATTGCCGGAAGTTGTTGAGCTTTTTTCGCCAGAAGTACTTTCCGTAGCCGTTGTTTCAGCCACTTTTGTAACAGCTGCGCTTGTATCGCTGGAAATCGGCTTTTCTTTAACCGATTTAACGCTCTGATCCTCAGCAGGATGGGCAGGCTGAACATTATCCGGTACCACAGTCGCATCGGCTTTATTCACCAGACTAGCATGGGCCGCATTCACTTCAGCTAACGCTTGCTGATTGCTGGCAAATAACCTGACAACTTGGCTGCCATCACAAGCACCTAACGCATTACGATCACAGCCATCGGTAAAAGGGGAGACAACCACTCCACCTTGGCGAATACTGACACTGGATTTCTGTCGATCCGTAAAAACAGTAAAATCGGTGCCACTAATGCCAATCGCCGCTACCGGCGTATTCAAACGAAAACCGGCTTTATTCGCTTCTCCGCCTTTACCTGTAACCGAGCGTACGACCCCTTTTTGTACATCCAGACGAATCTGGTTGCTAGAAGGATTTGCCAGGTCAACGGTGTAACGAAAAACAGAGACAACCGCATCAGGGCGTAAACTGAGAAAAGCGCCATCAATCATGCGCACATATAAATGTCCACCCGTATTGGTTGAAAGAGTTTGTCCAACAAAAATAGACGAACCTGTTTTCAATTCTGTTTTTTCTTTCTTAGCAGCTTGTGCATACGCTTTGCCGGTAATGAACATAACCTGTCCTACCGGTTGGCCGGGAGAATTAGGCGCTGCGACTGCCCAAGCCCCTACCGTTATTAATACGATAAATAAGATAGCCTGTGTGAACCTCACGGGACACCTCCTGTTTAATGGAATAACTCCCTGCCCCATAGTACTACAAATCATCAGGTTACTAGTGTGACTCACATCACTAAACAAATTCAATTAGTCATGATAAAAGATGCTTGTTTAAAATTTAAACAAAAACACAATGTGTGACTATTTGTATTATTTTTAGTTCCTTGTTGATTGCAAAATTACACTCATATTATTTTATATATAATAAAAAATGAAAAAATAACAAGATAATTAACTAATTAATTTAAATTCTCTTAAATTATAAGACCACAAATTCATTGCTGGCTAAAACCTAATAACCACACAAACGAGGCGCTGTTTTAGGCTTAAGGTTCTAGCATAAACACCACAGCATAAAGGGAACAATGGGTTTAGGATTGTTCCCTTTAGAAGTTTAAATAGTGTATCTAGAGGATTTAAAAGTCAGACTTATTAACTAATAGCTTCCTCGGGTGCTGAGGCTGGTGTTTTAGTCGTTGGTATTGGAGATGCCGAGGATAAAATCAGTTTTTGTAATTTATCGGCAATAACTTCCCAGGCATGATCCTGCAACCATTGTTGCTGGCGCTGTTGAGTAGCAAGCAATAATGCTGGGTTATCAATAAGTTCAAATAGGCCTTCTGCCATTGCTTGTGGGCTAATACCCGGTAGAAAATGCACAATATCCCCGACATCGCCAAAAATGCCCAACGGTGTACAAGCCACCGGACGCCCAGCCGCTAAGCCCAAACGTACTGCGCCACTGGCTGATTCACGGGTTTTTTGGTATGGGAATATCACTACCTGACAACCGGCTAAGGCAATCAGGGTTTGTCCATTATCGCGGTACTCAGTATGCAAGCGCATTGAAGTAGCAAACCCAGACATCTGAATCAAAGTAGCACATTTCATGCGTTCTTCTTCAGACACGTTCCCCGGGTATAAAGCATTGAATAAATCCAGTTCTACCTTGGGATAGGTTTTACCTTGGGCCGTTTCCGCTAGTAAACGTTGTTGCAATAAGGCAAAGGCGCTAATCAGCTCTGGAATACCTTTACCCGGCAATAAGAAACCATAAGTGGCAATGCGGAAAACATTGGGGTCAGGCTGATACTGCGTAAGCCTATCCAGTGCGTAAATAACCCCATGCGGCAACAAGGTAACATTATTGACAAAGCCAAAGCGTTTCAAACGGTTAACATCTTCTATGCCGTGTACTAATAAGCGCCGACACGTTGCTAAAATACTGCCTAAACGCCGCAAGGTGCTAACAATTTGACCGTTTTGCAGCACATCTTGCGTGGCATGGAAAAATACATAGGTGGCAATACCTTGTTCATGCAAGCGGGTTAATAGCTTGCGTAATTCCACCGCATCAAAAAAGGCAAAATTGAACTGAAATACCACAGCGGTGTAACGGTGGGTCAGGATCACATCCAGCAGTTGATCGAGTTTAGGCACATAGGGCTTGCCACCACAGGTTTCCCAACAACGGATAACATTATCCCCATCTTCGCCCGCTAGGTTACTGTCACGATTGGCGAGCACGCTGACGGGTACTGAAAAGTAATCGAGCAGAAATTCCGAGTAGCTGGCAATGCCGCAGCGCGTATTCCAGGTGCTAACCCAGGCAATACGAGTATCAGAAGGTTCCTTGAGGAAAGGTTTAGCCACTGGAGTGGCCTGTAACTGATCTACCGCTGCCAGCAAACGCCCCGCTACCTGATGCCAACACCAGCCATTTTCAATGGTTTGGCGAGCTTTAGCCGTTTTTAGGCGCATCGCTTCACGACCAGCCTCGTGTTGAGACTGTTCGTAAACACTGCGCATGAGGGCAGCTAAATGCAGGGTATCCGGTTCTACCCACATAGAGTCAAACTGGCCCATATGCGTTTCGGCTTTAGCAAACTGATAATCAATCAACCAGCTATTTTCAGGCGTACAAAAATCCGTGTGCCCGCCATAGCCAGTGGTAATGACCGGTACATCCCACAGCATAGCCTCGGCCATCGGCATACCAAAACCTTCCCCACGCGAAGGGGCTACCAAGGCATTGGCTTGTTGATAGAGGCTATTGATTTGCCCAAGACCAACGTCTTCGTTGATCAGATGAATCGCCGGGCAATCGGGGTTACGCTGGCGGATTTCATCAATCTGCTGTGCCACCGTATTGTGCGGATTAGGGAAAGTCTTAATGATTAAGACCACATCATCAGCAGCACTAAAGGTAGACGTATAAGCTTCCAGCAGAATATCCACGCCTTTGCGCGGGAAACAGGAAGAAATATGCAAAAAACGGAAACGCTTATCAGTCGGCAATGCCACCGGCTCAACCGGATAACGCAGGATATGATCCACCCCCACGCCCACTGTCACTACCGGCACATTAACACCGCTATCAATCAATACCTTACACACATAGTTGGACATCACCGTGACTAAGTGCAAATGCTGATTGAACTCATCCACAAACCCGGCTGGGAAAACCGATTCTTCCCAACCATAGGTATTCATGACATGCCATTGCCCACGCATACCCGCTACACGTGGCGGATACAAGTTACGCAATGTGACTTCCGGTGTGCTGTCCTGCGCTTGCAGGCTACGCTGCCACAATTCAATAGTGGATGGGTCATGTGCTAACCAGTTCAGGTCGGGGGTGTAATCACCGTGACCTTCCCGGGAATGCAATGCCACACTACCGGGACGCAGGGCTTCCACAGCGCGCGCCATTTCCCGGTTCAGAACGGCCAGACTGTAACTGCTATCGAATGGCCCTTCAAACTGATAACGAATCCGACTCAAGCCTCTTTGCCCCCATTATTATTGCCGAACAGAAAGGTTTTAATCTGTTCAGTACTTTCTTGCCAGGTAATCCAAGCAATATCCTGCGACTGCGGAACATTGCCTTGTTGCCATAATACCAACCATTGCTGAATGGCATCCGTTAATGCCTGTGGTTCTGTGCCTTTGAAATAAAAGGCGTGTTCCCCAGCAATTTCCCGGAAGACCGGAATATCGCGGGCAATCACTGGCAAACCGTGTTGCGCGGCTTCAATCAAAGGCAGGCCAAAGCCTTCCCCTTCGGAAGCCATTAGCAAAGCAGAACAGGTTTCATACAAGCGCACTAGCATGGCATCGCTAATAAACTTCATCCAATGCAAATGCTTACCCTGTTCTGGGTGATTGATAATATGCTCAATCAATTCTTCTACATTCCAGCCTTGTCTACCGACCAGTACCAGATTCACCTCCAGCCCTTGTTCCCACAGTTGACTAAAGGCGGCAACCGCTTGAGCAAAACCTTTACGCGGCTCAATGGTACTCACCATTAAAAAGGTGGGTTTTTGTTGTAACAAAGCCAGCTGTTGTTCCTGCTCTTCGCTCAGGCTAATGGTTTCATGTAACTGCGGAATATTCGCTCCTAACGTACAATAACCCATACGCGGGGTATCAAAACGTTGCGGCGGGTGTTGATGCAACCAATCCTGCAAATCCAACAGACCGGAGCGGGTAGTACAAATCAGGCCATCAGCTAAGCGCGTGACAATATCCAGCCACGAACGGAAATACTTGCGCACGCCTGCTTCAAAATAAGCCTGAGGCAAACGCACAGCCAAAATATCATGCACCAAATAATACACTTGGACACCTTTGGTGCGCAGATATTCCATTTCTTTTTCCATATCTGCGGCAATATGCAAGCCTAAATCCACATGCAACAGCACATCATCGCGGTGGAAATCCGCAATACTATCTGGCAAAGCAGGTGGTTCTAGCCCAAGCAATTCATGCGTCATTTTGCGCGCATAACGGTAACGACCTTCGCTGGCATAGACTGGTTCAATGCGGTAATTTTCCGGCGGATTTTTCAATAGATATTCCAGCACATTGCGCGTAACGCGATGCACACCGGTCGCATGGTCGCCCCAGACAAAAATCGATACTTCATAGAACAAAGTCGCCTTGCCATCGCGCGGTAACTGACGATTATCCACCACACTTTGGGCAACCCCTAACCAATCATCGGTCGACGGTTCTACCGGCAATGCCAGCGTATCCACCACTTCCAGCAAGCTTTGTTCACGGGCTAATGGATGCTGCGCGTAGAATTGCTCAATAGTTTGGAAATACTGTTGCCCAGTCGCGCGACTCATACAAATAGCTTGTGGGCCTAGGCTTTCTGGCGGTAAATGCGCCCAGTAAGGGGTATAAGCCTGACCGTAGTAAGCTTGTGCACCCGCCTGATCTTGTTCCTGCAAGGCAATAATGCCAATGGCATTATCCAAAAACGGTTTATTCGCTGGATACGGCGTGAAATTAACCGTATGACCTTGCTCAGCTAATTGCATCAATGCCTCATAACCATGAGACAGATACAGCATGGAAGCATCAGACTGCAGTGTCGGTAAATACAAGCTGTGTAACAGTAAGGTGCCGGGCTGTTCACGCATTAATGCCAACACACCTTCATCACAATGCGTTTCATGCAGGTTATACACCCGACGTTGATAACGCTGCGGATGCTCATGCAGCCATTGGCGCGAACGCAATGGGAAGTTGGCTAAAATCCATGCATCCGCCAAGGTATCGCGTTCGGTAATAATCTCAATATCGTAATACAGGGCTAACGCTGGCAATAAATAACGCGCATGCAAATCCAGTAGATTATCCACAAATGCCAGCAAGGGCTTTTTCACCGGCATACTGACCGTCGTGCGGTTTTGCGCCTGATTCCTTGCGTGTTGTTCACGGAAAATATCCAAGGCTTGACGCGCTGAACCATCCCAAGAGAACTTTTTAACTTGTTCTTGGGCATTGGTCATTAAAGCCTGACGGAAATCCTTATTGGTCAACACCTGATGCATTTTGCTGGTTAAGGCTTCCACACTCAGACCATTAAAGGTAGCTTCGCGCCAACCGACCACTTCCGGCAAACTGGAATTATCGGCCACAATCGTTGGGCAACCACACGCCATCGCTTCCAAGACCGGTAAGCCAAAGCCTTCATACAAGGATGGGAACACGAATAAAGAGGCCATGTTGTACAAGGCAATCAGTTCATTATCATCAATCGCCCCAGTCATCACCATATCAGTCGGGCCAAGCCGGTTTTTTTGCGCCATTTTCAGTAAATGGTCGCGTTGGTAATCACGCAATTTACCGGCAATGACTAACTGGTATTTTTTGCGTAAATCCATGCCGAGACGGTTATAGGCAATAATGAGGTTATCGACATTTTTGCGATGTTCAACCCCGCCAATATAGAGGATAAAAGCCCGATTAATCCCGTACTGCTTTTGCAGGCTGCGCACCCGTTCAGGCGCTAAATCCAGCGGACGAAAATCAGCGGATACCGCATTATGAATGGTAAAGACGCGATCAGCATCCAACCCCAGTACATCAATACCTTCCTGACGGGAATAGTCAGATACCGCCAGAATCAAACCCGCATTTTTCAGCGATTGTAACTTGCGGTAATACCAATGCTTGACGGTGGTTTCGTGCAGGTAATGATCTGCCTGCATCAGCGGAATCAAGTCATGCAAAGTAACCGCCGTCAAATCCGCCAACTGCGGCAAATGCACCGAGGTGACAATATCATCATCCACGCCTTCAAATAGGCTGCTGATATGTACCGCATCCGGTTTAAGATTCAGCAGGTAATGTTCCCGCATCCATTCTGCCGCCCGCGCCCGCCACGCATTAGCGGGGGTTTTGCCAATGGTAGGGGTTGGAATGGTAAAAGCATGAATGCGTTCCGGTGGAATCAGCCCGTTAAAATCCTGCTTGATTTCATGTGCATAGTGGGGGAAGGCCGCATTAACCAGCAAATGGATATCATCATCTCCGGCATTACGTGCCATGGCCTGAGATAAGGACAGCGCATAACGGCCAATACCTCGGTGATGACTCCCATAGGACTGGCGAGCCTGAAAATCCAGTACAATCCTCATACGGTTTGTTCCGATTATTTATTGTTGCTCTGTAATTTGCGGTACACACTGGCGGCTTGGTCACTCAAATTAGAGACCTGACCGCCATAGCGGGACACCACTACCACCGGTGGATTCAAACCACCTACCCTCTTAAGGCGATGACGCAGGGTGGGAAAACGCTCCAACCCAGCACGCATGCTCTTATCGACCAAAGGATAGCGTTTCCCGAAAGCTTTACCTTTACGCACTATACGCCCGAGTGCAGCTTTCACCATCTGTTTAATACGCCGGGCGGTACGACGAGGACGGCTTTCCGGCGTCAGGCGGATCCACGCACTGCTACCATCGCGCACTTTGCGGAAAATAGGTTTAATACCATCCGCTACCACACGCAAAGGCTTAGTAAGACGCCAGGCATTGCCATGGTAAACGCCCTGCAATTCACGCACGACGATCTCTTTATCACGCAATAGCAATTCCTGCTGATGCTGGAAATGCAGGCGTTCCTGCTGTAACTGTTGCTGCCATTGCTGTTGCAGACGCATACTTTCTTGTTGGGCACGTTCCTGATCTTGTTGCAGGCGTTGTTGCTGTTCCTGCAAATAACGATTTTCTTGTTCAAGATCAAAAATACGCCGCTGATAATCAGCCTGTTGCTGGCGTAAGCGTTCGGCTTCTAGTGCGGTCTGTTTAGCCTGTAGCTGTGCCAAGCGCCACATGGCTTGCTCCATACGCTCCTGCTGCTGGAACACTAAGCGAATACCTGCACCAACCTGCTGGAAAGCAGCCGCTTCGCCTTGCCTAGGGGTAGCTGCCCATGCCAAGGGTTCCAGTACTGCCAAATCCACTGGGCGAAAATCAGCTGATGTACTTAACTGACGTTCAGCATCCAGGTGCGCCTGTAAACGCTCAATCTGTTGTAATTGCAGGATTTCCCGGTACGGTTTGAAACCATCCTGTGCTTGCGGCGGGGTAGCAAAGGCACTGTGTAATTGCGGGCACTCCTTGGCAATATAAAAACGACTTTGACCATCAAAATAGGCATGCTCATAGCCGTTATCCAGCAGAAGCTGGTTTAATTCAGTCGGTAATTCGGCCGAGCTAGCCACTAAGATAATTTGGGGACGATAACGCGCAAGATTAAGGCTTTGTAGAACCATCAACGCCACTTGGGCACTGCCTATGCGCAAAAAATGAATCGTTGCAGGGGCATAACGCTGGCACACCGTTTCCAGCGGGAAAGCCGCTACCGTATGCGTTAGACCCTCAGCGGCACTGTGGTAATGGTTAGCGGCATGCTGAGCATCCAGCGTCATGCGCCCGGTATCCACTTCTTCGTGCAAGGTTAGCAAGTTACTTTGGCTAGCAATGGCGGCATTGAGATTAATATCTTCGGGCCTAATCTCCGCCAGCATTTCATACCATTGCACCACTGGCTCGATATTAACCCCGCGCCAGCCTTGCTCATAAAACAGATAAGTAACTGAATCTTGTTGTGGGGCATTAGCCCCTACGTCAATGAAAAATCCTTTTTCCACCGTCTGAAACGCCCGCCATAGCAGGATGTCTTCAGCATTTCGGGCATAGGATATTAGGGTCATGCGCGTTGAATCTCCACAGCAGGCAACATCCAGTTACATCCCTCAAAGTAAGCGTGTTTCATATTGACCACTTCAAATACCAATGCCAGATCGCGCCATTCGTAGTTATTCACCAAATGGGTCGCGGTACTGGTTAAAGCAGTGGAAATAGCATAGCTACCATGGCCCATATTGGCCCGGAAGTGGAAATCGTAGGTCAGTATTTCCCCCGCCTGCACATTTTCCAGTGGCTGCTCAAGCAAATCGGTATTGGTGCCGAAAATAGGTTGCCCAAGGCGATCACGAATCATATAACCCATAATCAGGCGCGGGATAAAGGCAGAAACCTTAACCTTAATGCGCAGAATGACTTCTTCGCCCACCGGCACCATCTCAATGATTTTGCCTTTTGAATCACACATATGAATGGATGCAACAACCGCTTCTCCCGTACCTGACACTGTACGGGTTTGGCCATGTTCGGTTGTTTCCAGGCGAATGGTGCTATCATTTTCGCCTTCACGTTCCCCAATCATGGCATTATAAAAATCTACAACTTCGCCGGGTTCTCCCTCTTTCAGCAAGCGTCCCTTTTCCAATAAAACGGCCCGGTTACATACGGTGCGAATAGAGTTATGGTCATGGGATACTAATAAGAGCGTAGTACCTTCTTTCTGAAATTCCCGAATCCGGTTAAAACTTTTATGCTGAAAATACACATCGCCTACTGATAAGGCTTCATCCACAATCAGAATATCCGGGCGGAATGCCGTTGCCACCGCAAACGCGACGCGCATTTGCATACCACTAGAATAAGTACGCACTGGCTCATCAAAATAGGTACCGATTTCGGCAAATTCCTCAATATCCGGCATACGCTCAAGAATAGCTTCACGGGAAAAACCCATTAAACCAGCGGTATGTAGCACATTCTGGCGACCGCTTAAGTCTTGGTTAAAACCCATCCCCAGTTCGAGAATAGCAGCAATACGCCCATTAACCTTGACATAGCCAGTACTAGGAAATTGTGTGCCAGTAATCAGCTTTAATAGGGTACTTTTACCCGCACCGTTTTGACCGACAATACCAATCGCCTCACCGGGGCGAATGCTAAAGCTAATGTCTTTTAATACCCAATTTTCGGTAACTGGCGAAAAATTGAATCCAAACCAGCTTAATACCCGGCGCAATTCCGATTTGTACTGGCGATAGGATTTGCCTAACTGATGTACTTCAAGAATATTCATAGCATGTCCACCATTTCCGGGCTGGCCTTGCGAAACAGCTTAAACGCCAGTGCTAACAACAACACGGTTAACAAACTGACTAACACCAAGCCCAATAAGGCAGGTGGCTGATTGAACACCAAAATATTGTGATAAGCCTCTACGATGGCATACATGGGGTTAAAGACGAGCCATTGGCGATAGTGTTCCGGAATAATATGTGCCATATAGACCACTGGCGTGAACCAGTATAAGAATTGCAGGGCAATAGGTACGATCTGACCGACGTCACGCAAAAACACATTCAGAATGCCCAATACCAAACCGGTTCCCATACCTAAAGCCAAGGCCAGCAAGGTCAGCACCGGCAACCACAAAATCTGTACACCGGGCACATGCCCTAACAGCAGGAAGATGGTCACCGTAGCAATCAGTAACAACATATTGTTGAGCAACACGCCCCCACCCACGATCAGCGGCAAGCTAATGCGTGGAAAGGCTATTTTTTTCAACAGATTGCCATTATCAATAAATAAGTTGAGCGAACGCTGTATGCTTTCAGCAAACAGGTTCCAGGCCAAAGTCCCGGACATCAGATAAATCGCATAGGCATACGGGTTGTTAATGCCGGGTAATTTGCTAGCCATTAAATGCGACAAAATGAACGCAAAAATAGCTACCTGCATCAGTGGGTTAATAATTCCCCACAGACCACCCATGCGACTACGGATAAACCGCAAGCGGAACTCATTCCAAATAGACGACACAATGAAATGGCGGAATTGCCATACCGCCGCAAGCATTCCTTTCACTCTCCTTCCCCAGTCAGCATCCAATCTAAGGTTGATTCAATCGGGTAAGGCTCAATACCTACCCAGTTATCCAATTTGTCGCGATTACCTACTTGCACCATACATTCCTTACGAATTAAATCCGGTTGCTGACAAATTTTTAAATCGTGTCCTGTGCGTTGACGCAGGTAATCAAGCATGTAGCGAATACTTACCGCTCGCCCCGAACACAGATTAACAATGCCTTCGAATTCGCTATGCAATAGCGCGTGATACACCTGTGCTACCCAGCGCACATCGGAAAAATCGCGTGCTACATCAATATTGCCCAACTGAATTTCCGGCACTTTTAACTTGAAGTGATTCACCAGCTTAGGCACTAGAAAGCGCCCGGCTTGCCCGTAACCGGTGTAATTGAAAGGTCGGGAGATAATCAAAGGCAATTCGTGCCGATAATTGGCAGCAATACACTCCATAGCGTACTTGCTAATGGCATAGTGAGTATGTGGCGCTGTCGGGGCCTGCTCATCGAGCGGATAATCGCCTTGCCCAAAACCATACACATGCGAGGTACTAACCAGTATGAGCTTTTGCAAGCGTGGCTTAATTTCCATACACGCTTTGAGCAAATTTTCACTACCAATTAAGTGTACCTTGTAGATATTGATATCCTTACCATCGAGGGTAAAACTGATCCCGGCCAGATGCACAATATGGGTGGGATTGACCGCTTTGACTTCATTGACGAGTACGTCTAGCTCACGAATATCCGCTTGCAAGGCTACTACGTCATAACCCGACTGCTGTAACAAGGCCGCCAGATAACGCCCGGTAAAACCCTGAGCGCCGGTAATCAATATTTTTGTCGTCATTTAACACCCAACAGGCCATGACCTGTGTGAATTAGCGAGTGGTATTAAGAGAGGCACACAAATCCAGTAACCGGTTGGCTGATACGTGCCAGTCAAATTGCTTGGCTTGTAACAGACTCAACGTCGACAGTTTTTTACGCAAGCCCTCATCTTGCATTAAATCGGTCAATCCTTGAGCAATTGCTGATACGCTGAGCGGGTCAACCCGCAAAGCAGCCTGTCCTGTTACTTCTGGCAACGAACTGCTGGTCGAGGTCAGTACTGGCACGCCACAACACATGGCTTCTAGCGCTGGCATACCAAAACCTTCAAATAGAGAAACATAGGCGAAAACAGTCGCTGCCCTATACAAATAGGGCATATCCTGATCAGGCACATAACCTAACCAACGGACATATTGCAAGGTACCTAGTTTCTGGGCTAGCTCTTGGGTTAACCAGCCCTGACTTCCCACTAATAATAGCGGACACTCTGCTTGCACGGTTTCCGGTAAAGACGCATAAGCCTCCAGCAAACGGGGCACATTTTTGCGAGGTTCAAGCGTACCGACGGATAATACAAATTGGGCTGGCAAGTCATACCGTGCCTTGACTTGCTCTGCTTGTGCGGCATCCTGGGTTTGGAAATCCACCCCGGCTGCTGGATAAACCACCGTTATTGGCGGTAAGGGCATCTGTTTACCCAGATTAACCAGCACATCCTGTCGGGTAGCTTCGGATACAACAGCAATAACGGTAGCACGTTGAATAGTCTTAGCCAAATGCTTATTTAAAAATTTTACCCGGTCAGCAGGGTGAAACTCCGGGTAATGCACATGCGATAAGTCATGAATCGTTAGTACACTTGGTAATGGCACCCATGGGATATCGTAATTGCCACCCCAGAAAACATAATCATGGTATTTGCGCCATTGCAAACGCAGTAACAGGGATTGCAAACCCGAGCGTAATTCACGCCCATACGGTAAATGCTTGAACATCCCTTTGGGCAAATGACGTAATTTCGCCAAGCCTTGGGGTTTACTTTTAGCTTCAACCGGGGCGGGAGTCGCAAACACTAATTGTTCCAACGCTTGGCGGTTTAGCACGCGTAATCCGCAAATGCCGACGACATCCTCTACCCGTTCGCTGCGCAGGATTTCCCGTAATAAATAGAAAATGTAGTTACCTACACCCGTTCTTGGTTTCAACAACGGGCATACGTCGACCAATAATTTTAATCCCATAACTAGGCTTATTGTGTGTATTTCTGTGCGTTAGCTGGGACATAGGTTTCCATAGGCAAAGAGCCCCAGTTCAACCCCAGCTTGGTCATTTGCAGATTATGAATGCGTTTATCAATGAAAGATAAGCTCTTACGCCGCATCAAAAACGTATACGGCTGATCGTCATACATAATGCGTTCGGCCTGTTGCCACAAAGGCATACGCGTTGCTTCATCCACCGTTGCACGCGCCTGATCAATCAGCTTATCCAGTTGCGGATTTTTATAGCTAATGAAATTATCTCCACCCGGCTTGTTTTGCGAGCTATGAAACATTTGATAGATATCGGTTTCAATACCGCTTGTCCAACCTAAGGTAATGGCGTCGAAGTTTTTCTTGTCCATTGACTCCAGCATTACCGGCCATTCTTGCGGGGAAGGTTGCATATTGATACCTGCGCGGGCATACAAATCCTTCAGTAACAGCACCATGCGCTTGGTATCTTCATTATCCCCAAAATACGTGAGCTTAAAGGCAAACGCATTACCGTCCTTGTCTTCAAGCACGCCATCTTTATTGCGGTCTTCGTAGCCAGCCTCTTTCAGTAAGGCTTGCGCTTTTTCCAGATTAAACGCAAATGGCTGTAAGCTAGCATCATGTTGTTTACTGGTACTGCTAAAGGGACTAACCGCCGGTTCCGCATAATCAAGGAAGACATCTTTAATAATGCGCCCTACATCGGTCAGATAGGTCATGGCCTGACGCACACGCTTATCAGCAAAGCGGGTAGGTTTGCCCGCGCTTTCCTGATTCCAGGCAATATAGCTATAACCTACTACCGGTGGCATGTATTCAAAATTATGGCTTTTACCCATAATCTGAGCATCTTCTTTGAGCTGTTTGTATTCAACCGGACGCGCGCTATAGGCGTCAATTTCGCCATTGCGGTAAGTGGTTAAACGCGCGCTGTCATTCTGAATGATTTTCCACAGAATACGGTTATAGGAAGGCTGTACATCACCCCAATAACGTTCATTGCGCACCAATTCCACATTACCTTTATCCGGTGTCCAGCCTTTAGGATCCACCAGCTTATAAGGGCCGCTGCCCAATAATAAACCTTTGGATTCATTGAACTGTTGCGGCGTTTTTAGGTAAGGCTCATAGAAATGCTTAGGCATAATAGATAAAGAACCCGCTAGTTCCAGTGCCTCGAAATAAGGCTCTTTGTAGACAAATACCACCTCATATTTGCCATTGGCTTTTACTTCTTTGATTTTTTCGTAATAAGCGCGCTGACGCGGGGCCTGAATAGCGTCTGTCATAAGAAAATTGAAGCTAAACACCACATCATCAGCGGTCAATGGGGTGCCATCAGAGAAGGTTACATCATCCCTCATTTTGAAAGTGATGGTTAAACCATCCGGGCTCACCTGCCAAGATTTGGCAATCAAACCTTCCCATGCCAGCGTATCCGGATTACGCGTAATCAGGCCTTCTTGCACATAACTTTGTACATCAGAGGCATAAGCATCGGTAGAAACCAGCGGTGTGATGGTTTTGAGATTGGTACCAAAGGCATTAACGTTCCAATCACCCTGCGCATAGTCGGGTAATTTAGTCATTGCCTCAGCACGCTGAAAAGCCGTCGCCACCCCGGATTTAGCCGGTTCACTAGCAGGCGCTGCCACAGGCGCAGATTGTACCTTTGCCAGACCAGCGGCCACCGATGTGCGCAATTCACGCATATCACGGGCTTGTTCGGCCATGGCAGTTTGCATATCAGCCAACTTACTCCATTGCCGGTCCACCTGATACATCAGCAGTACCAACAGCAACAGCACCAAGGCTACCAACAGATAAAGTACCCACTGACGGGCTTCCAATCGTTTTTGCATACGTTTATTTGTATACTACACCATCCAAAATACATGACAGCATAACACTAACCCCGTTGGGGTGCAGCATCAACACAAGGAGTTCTCATGGGTTTTCTCGCTGGTAAACGCGCGCTGATTACAGGATTAGCAAGCGACCGTTCCATTGCCTATGGTATTGCCCAAGCTATGCATCGTGAAGGTGCCGAGCTGGCTTTCACCTACCAAAATGATAAATTGAAAGGCCGGGTGGAAAAATTTGCTGCTGAATTTGGCTCCAATATTGTCCTGCCCTGTGATGTTGCTACCGATGAAAATATCGCCGAAACCTTCCACCTGCTCGGTAAACAGTGGAATGGTTTGGATATCGTGGTACACGCGATTGCCTTTGCACCAAAAGAGCAACTTGAAGGCAGCATCGTCAATAATACCACCAAGGAAGGCTCACGCATTGCCCACGATATTAGTGCTTACAGTTTCTTAGCAATGGCACGTTATGCGCGCCCTATGATGCAAGGCCGCAATGGGGCTTTAATGACGTTAAGCTATCTTGGCGCGGTCTCTGCCATTCCTAACTACAATGTCATGGGTATGGCCAAAGCCAGTCTGGAAGCCGCAGTACGTTTCATGGCGGCTGATCTTGGCCCTGAAGGTATCCGCGTTAATGCCGTATCCGCTGGCCCGATTCGTACTCTGGCCGCCTCTGGTATTACCGGTTTCCGCAAAATGCTTGGCCATTTTGAAAAATACGCACCACTGCGCCGCAATGTCACCATTGAAGAAGTCGGCAATACAGTGGCGTTCCTGTGCTCTGACTTAGCCTCCGGTATCACAGGCGAAATCACTTATGTGGATGGCGGCTGGAATATCCTTGGCATGTCTGGCATGAACGACGACTAATGATCTTCTAAGGGCAGAAGCCGGTTCTTTAATGCTTCTGCCCTTAGCTATTCGCCCCCTTTATTCCCACCTAAAAAGCCACTTTCGCTAAACTGCCATTTTTCATAGCTTTAATGGTTAACCCTGAACCTTACAGCGGTACTTTGCTACCAAATTTGTGTTTAAACAAAGACAGTCTGCGTTTCCATTGCCACACTCAAAAAGTCAACGTATTTCAACTGACTTGATCCATCGTATTGTGATTTATTATTTACATAATAATTTTTTTGATTAAAAATATTTTATAGTTAATCGATAGTAAAAAACCCCGGAGCTTGTTAGCCATGTTCAGTGTCCACCCCAGTTCTATGCTGCGCCTTATGGGTGCATTCAGCCTGTGTGCTTTGCTGACTGCCTGCGGGGGCGGTGGCAACAATGACAATGCCAATAATGACAGCAGCCAAAATTCCAATACCCAGGTCACATCAACGGATTCATCCACCAACAACGGTGAATCGACCCCTATTCCACCCCGTATTACCAATGCACGCGGCGCACTATTGCAAGAGACTTTCCTCAAAACTGACAGCATCAGTGCTATTAGCAAAGCCATTCTTGACCCAGCAGCCAAAGCCCCAAGCGTGATTCCGCTATATGAAGTTAAGAATTATCGCCTTACTTATCTAACCGTGGATGGCAATGGCGATTTGACGGAAGCCTCAGGTTTAATTTCGCTTCCGCAAAAATCCACTAGCGTAAAAAGCCCGTTGCTAAGTTTCCAGCATGGCACCATTTTTTACGATAAAAACGCCCCTAGTAATGATCAAACCGCCACTAATCCTTCCCCCATTCTGGCCTCACTTGGCTATATCGTGGTGGCGGCGGATTATGTAGGTTATGGCGCGTCGATGGGCAAGAAACACCCTTATTTGCAAGTAACCCCTTCTGCTGCCGCTGTGACTGATTTCCTGACTGCAGCTAAGCAATGGCTCGCAGAACAACGTATTTCCACTAATGGACAATTGTTTTTGACGGGTTATTCTGAAGGTGGTTATGTCACCATGGCCGCGCATAAAGCTTTGCAGGATGCTGGGCAGACCATTACCGCTACCGTTGCAGGGGCTGGCCCTTATGATTTGCAACGTACGTTAGAAATCCTGTTCTCAAGCAGCAATATTAAGAAAATTATTACCGATGCCGTTGGTTTACGTCCTGCCAATGTGCAAACCAACGTAGCCGCCAAATATCCCGGTACACTGGATGAAGTGATTGTGGATTTGGTGATGAAGGCTTTGATTCCGGGGGATAGCGATGTCAAATTCGACAAAAAATTCCTCATGGATTACATGGCCGATGACTATGAAACCATGGCTAAAAATAGCGTCTATAACTGGAAAGCCCTGATTCCCATTCGCCTAACCCATGGACGCGATGATGAAACCGTACCGTTTGAAAATTCCACCCGCACTCTTGATGCTATGCGGACATTAGGCACGGATATTCAGCTCGATGAATGCATTGTTAACCCATCTACGCATAGTAACTGCATTAAACCCTACACCGAATATCTGAATACCTATTTCAGCACCTTAGCACAGGACTTATAAACTAAGCCCTGCACTTATAGCCGCAAGTTTTTAATGGAACTTGCGGTAAGCCGTCAGTAAACTTTGCAACTGTGCTAATACCTTGTCACGTTCGATAGGCTTAGTACTCTTCACAAGGCGCATCGTTTCTTGCAGCACGCCACCGGAATCCTTGTCATCACGGAAATAATTAGGTTGTTGGCGCACATCATCCTGAATACCGGCTAATGAACTACTCATAGCCGTCAACACGCTTTTCACATAACGACCTTGCGGATAACGCTTGAGATATTGCCCATCAGTATCCAGCACTAAACGCAACCCGCAGGCAATATCGCCCTCGCATTCACCGCCTAAAGGGGCATCCATGGCATAATGCGCAATCTCATCGCCTAAACCAGTAGCCGGGACGCTATCAGCTAATAACCAGAAGGATTTTTGCGGTACTAACCAGCGCCCGGAAATCTCATCGTAAAAGATTTCCTTGTTACGCTCTGCCAGCCAGCCCTTGTAAGGTTGGTTTTTAGCTTGATCCAATGGCACCTTTTCCAGCGAATGCTGCAAACTAATCAAACGATTAAATTGCAATTCGGTGGCTTTCAAACGGTTTTTCACTTGCGGCAATATCGAACTGATAAAGCCGTAATTATCGGTATAGTCACTAAAACTTAGACTGTTATTCACGGTTCTTTCATGCGCTAAGCGTAACCAAATCGTTTCACGGTCAGTCGGATCAAAATCTCGCAAAAAATTCCCAAATACCCAACCCTGAGTATTATTGAGACTTACCCAATACCAATAACTGCGTAACCCGCCAATCAATTCCTCCGTCTTGGTACGTTTGGTAGCCCGTACCACGGTACCGAGCTTCAAACGTGTCAGCACATTAGCGGTCACCTGCGGTTCAGTGCGCATTTGTACAGCAGAAGCAATAATAATTTTTTGGCTGTCCATCGCCACTACATTAGTTGGATCAAGCGTTGCCGCTTGCACAACTGGCATAAAACTATTTAAAAAAAAGAGGCTTAAACATAGCAGCCCGTATTTTCCTACTCCTCTCATAAACTATATACCCCTCTAAGTTGTGAGCCTATAAGCATAGTTCATCTGTTTGCTGATAAATACACATTTATCTCTTGCGAAAACTTCCGCATAATGCACAGTTTCCTCCTGATTTTTTTGCGCTCCAAATGACCCCCGAAATAAATACACTGCCTGCGTTCACCGAACTCGGCCTAGCCGCTCCCATTCTGCAAGCCTTGCAAACCATTGGTTATGAAACACCTTCTGCCATTCAGGCTGAAACCATTCCTTATCTGCTTGAAGGGCGCGATGTATTAGGCCAGGCTCAAACCGGTACAGGCAAAACCGCTGCTTTTGCTTTACCTCTACTATCCCGTTTAGATTTAAGTAAAAGCGGTCCGCAAATTCTGGTATTGGCACCCACCCGCGAACTGGCTATCCAAGTCGCTGAAGCCTTCCAGAAATACGCCATGAATTTACCCAACTTCCATGTCATGCCCATTTACGGCGGACAGGATTATCGTACTCAATTCCGTCAGCTCGAACGCGGTGTACACGTCGTCGTCGGTACACCGGGGCGTGTCATGGACCATATGCGTCGTGGCACCCTTAAGCTGGATAGCCTGCAAGCCTTGGTCTTGGATGAAGCCGATGAAATGTTACGCATGGGCTTTATTGAAGATATCGAGTGGATTATGGAACAAACACCTGCCGAGCGGCAGATTGCCTTGTTCTCCGCCACCATGCCGCCAGCTATTCACCGTATTGCGCAGAGCTACCTGAATAACCCGGCTGAAGTCAAAATCCAAGTTAAAACCACTACCGCCGAAACCATTCGCCAACGTTACTGGTTAGTCAGTGGCTTGCACAAACTGGATGCTTTAACCCGTATTCTGGAAGCTGAACCGTTTGATGCCACCATTATTTTCGTGCGTACCAAAACCGAAACCGTGGAATTGGCTGAAAAACTGCAAGCGCGTGGTTATAGCGCGACTGCTCTCAATGGCGATATTCCGCAAAATGTGCGTGAGCGTACGGTTGAACAGCTCAAAGGTGGCAAGATTGATATCTTGATTGCTACCGACGTAGCAGCACGCGGTCTGGACGTAGAACGCATTAGCCATGTCATTAACTATGACATTCCGACTGATACTGAATCTTATGTGCATCGTATTGGCCGTACCGGACGCGCCGGGCGTAATGGCGATGCCATTTTGTTTGTATCGCCACGTGAAAAGTACCTGCTGCGGGCGATTGAACGCGCAACCAATCAGCGTATTGAGCTAATGGAACTGCCTTCGACCGAAACCATTAACAACCGCCGTATTGATCAGTTCAATCAACGCATTACTGATACCCTCAATGCAGAGGAAGGATTGGATTTCTATCTGCAACTGATGAGCAATTACGAGCGCGAGCACGATGTACCGGCGATTGAAATTGCCGCTGCCTTAGCACGTTTGCTGCAAGGTAATGAGCCGCTGTTACTGGAAGAAAAGGTTCAGCATCCGGCCTATAACCCGGTTGGGCGCGAGACCGATCAATCCCGCAAAAAAGGCAAAAAGAAAACTAATGCCATCCATATCAATGAAGAAGATAACATTGAGATGGAACGCTATCGGGTTGCGGTAGGTCGTACTCACGGCGTTAAACCGGGCAATATCGTTGGTGCCATTGCCAATGAAGCTGGTTTGGATAGCCGCTTTATCGGTTACATTGATATTCAGAACGAATACAGTCTGGTGGATTTACCAGCAGGTATGCCAGCAGAAATTCTGCAATATCTGAAAAAAGCGCGGGTGGCTGGCCGTCAATTGAATATTGAACCGGCGGGTGAAGCGGCGGGTGATTATTCCCCTAGCCGTAAAGGCAATGGCGGTGGTAAGCGTCGCGACAGCGAGGGCAGCCGTCGGCCACGTGGCGAACGTAGTGAACGCGGTGATGCACCGCCGCGTCGTCGTAGCGATGACAATGGCAGCAAACCTGAACGTGCCGAGCGCGAACGTCGTCCACGTAGCGATAAACCAGCCAGTGACAGACCGCCACGTGCCGACAAACCGCGTTCTGACAGACCACCGCGCAGCAAACCTGCTAATGG
>CAZCJE010000041.1:0-26717 GCA_964498805.1 uncultured Thiothrix sp. | reverse complement strand
AATCAATGGAGTTGAGCTTGAGCGCAATCTGATTGGTGACTACAATGCACTGGATCAGAGTAACTCTATTCATCCTACCATCCGTCTAAATGAAGATTTATTGGGCGTTAAGCATGATATTCTGATTGTGCCCAACACCGGTGGTCGACAAGGCTCCATTACGGTTCCACCTGGCCATTATTTCGCCATGGGTGACAATCGTGATATGAGTAATGACAGTCGTAGCTGGGGTCTGATTCCTGAGGGTAACTTGGTTGGCAAGGCAACTTACGTCTGGATGCACATGAATCTAGGTGGTGATGGCTTTAAATTCTCACGCATGGGGATGTCAATACCATAACGTATTGAGTTGCCGCTGACCTATCCAAATGATAACAATAAAGGACATGGTCATGCGCAAGCAAAAAGGTGCAAGCTTTATAACCTGGGTTGCCGGTATAGGGGTTGTTATCCTGCTATTTATTACGTTTGTAAAATTGGTCCCCTTGTATTTGGAATACTATGCGGTGCGTTCCATGGTAGAAAAAATTGCTATGGAACCCGGCATTGCCAGTGCAAATACTCAGCAGCTGCGGCGTAAAGTTGATGATTATCTGAACGTCAATGGTTTATACACCTTGACAGCAAGTGCGTTTTCAGTAGAACAAGTAGCAGGCAAAAGTAATGTACGGGCACTTGCAGTCAACTATGAAGTACGCAAACATTGGATAGCAAATATCGATTTTTTAACTTCTTTTAATTATTCAGTAGAATTGGGTAAGGCTGGAGCTTCTTGAATAGACTGACAAAGTTATTAGGTCGGGAGTTAATGGCCACGGATACTTTTATCCGTGCCATTACTCACCGCAGTGCTGATGGTAAGCATAATGAGCGTATGGAGTTTCTTGGTGATAGCGTGCTAGGGCTAATTATCACCACGGAGCTTTATAAGAAGATTCCGCGGGCTAGCGAAGGTTATCTGAGTCGGTTGCGCGCTTCTTTAGTTAATGAGAATGCCTTGGCTAGTATTGCTCAGGAATTGGCTATAGGTGAATTTCTGCGCTTAGGGCCGGGTGAGTTGAAAAGCGGTGGTTACCGACGCAAATCCATTTTAGCGGACGCCTTTGAAGCATTAATTGGGTGTATTTATCTGGAACAAGGATTAGATGCAGCTTATCAGTTTGTGCTGACCGCTTATAATGAGCGCTTGCAAGATTTACCAGCCGAGCACGATCTAAAAGATCCCAAAAGCCGCTTACAAGAATTCCTGCAATCGCGTGGCTATGATTTACCAGAGTATCAGCTGATTGAAGTGCAGGGCGAAGCACACAAACAAACCTTTACAGCGGAATGTTTAATTGCGAGCCTTCAGATTCATACTCGTGGTGTTGCTAGCAGTCGTCGCAAGGCTGAGCAAGAAGCCGCCGCTAAAGCTTATGAACAGGTAACCGCTAAATGAAACAGCTCTGTGGGCATATTGCCATTATTGGACGGCCTAATGTAGGCAAATCCACCCTCATGAATGAGCTGATTGGCTTTAAAGTCTCAGCGATTGCCAATAAACCGCAGACTACCCGGCATAATATTCGTGGTTTGCTCACCGAAGAGCATTATCAGATTATTTTTGTTGATACCCCCGGTATGCACCGCACTTCTAAAAGTTTGCTCAATAAGACCATTAATATGGAAGCAGTAGCGGCGCTAGAAGGGGTGGATGCAGTGGTTATGTTAGTAGAAGCCATGCGTTGGACCGATGAAGATGATCTGGTGCTTAAACGTTTAGGTCATGTAACATGCCCGGTATTTTTGCTGGCAAACAAAGTGGATCGGGTAGAGAAAAAGGAAAAACTACTAACGTGGTTGCCTACGATCTTGCAAAAATATCCTTTCAAAGAAATTTTCCCTTTATCTGCGACTAAGGGCACTAATTTGGCGGCATTAAAAGCTGCTTTGATTAAAACCTTGCCGGAACAAGATTGGATTTATCCAGAAGATGATGTCACCGATCAATCTACCCGTTTTATTGCTAGTGAGTTGATTCGTGAACAACTGATGATTTATTTGCATCAGGAAATGCCGTATTCAACCGCTGTCGAGATCGAAAAATACACCGAAACGCCAACTTTGACTGAGATTCATGCAGTCATTTGGGTCAGCCGGGAAAGTCAAAAAGGCATTATTATTGGCAAGAAAGGCGAAAGTCTTAAGCGTATTGGTAGTTCTGCGCGTATTGCCTTGGAAGAATTTCTCCAGACCAAAGTTATGCTCAAGCTGTGGGTTAGAGTGGAGGAAAATTGGGAAAACAGCCCGCGACATTTGCATACTTTAGGCATTTCATCCTAATCCTATTAAGCAAACCTGCTAGCCAAGAATGCTAGTAGGTTTGCCCTCCAATATCACATGAGCATACCCAAACTTTCCCCTGCTTTTATTCTGCGCCGTAATCCGTTTCGGGATAATAGCTTGTTGCTGGATCTGTTCACGCGTGAAGCGGGCAGGATGACTTGTGTGGCTAAGTTTTCTAAAGGTAACGGCTTGCGTAGTAAAGGCATGTTGGAACCGTTTCGCCTGTTAGAAGCGAGCTGGGTCGGGAAAGGCGAGGTTTTTACCCTGTTCCATGCGGATGAAAAGCATCGCTTTGCTCTCAAGCAGCACGGTTTAGTGCGTGCTTTGTATCTGAATGAATTACTGTTACGAGCGTTATGGCCGCATCAGCCACAGCCGGAATTGTTTGATCGATACCAGTTAACCTTGCAACGCTTGTTAGATTTGTCAGATCGTCTAGCCATGCCTTTATTTGAGCTGGAAGTGCTGGCTAATGCGGGTTTTGTACTGAATCTGTATCAGGATGATGGCAGCGGACAAGAAATTGTGCCGCAAATGCGCTATCGTTTCTTGCCTGAGCAGGGTTTGTTTGCGGAAGAGGCGCAAGATAAGGGCGTACCTATTACCGGCAGCCTGTTAATCGCATTGCGTAATCCGTCGACCCTGAATCTGGAGCAGCAACGGGAATTACGTCAGGTATTGGATCGCCTGTTGCTAATGCTATTAAAAGGCAAACCATTGAATGCGAGAAAATTGTTGGATGAATACGATTGAACTAGGTGTCAATATTGATCACGTGGCGACCCTACGTCAGGCTCGTGGCACTGCTTATCCTGATTTATTGGAAGCAGTACGTCAGGTTGAAGAGGCGGGTGCGCACGCTATCACCATTCATTTACGTGAAGACCGGCGGCATATTCAGGATGCTGATGTTTATGCGATTCGGCAAATGTGTACGCGCCGCTTGAATCTGGAGCTAGCAGCTACCGATGAAATGGTAATGATTGCCTGTGAAGCTTTGCCAGATGATTGTTGCGTGGTGCCGGAAAAGCGGGAAGAGCGCACGACAGAAGGTGGATTGGATGTGATTGGTCAGTTTGAACGCATCCGCCGGGCGACTGAACGTTTGAGTGCAGCCAAAATTCGCGTTTCCTTATTCATTGAACCTGATATTGAGCACATTCGTCGTGTACCTTATATCGGTGCGCCTGTGATTGAACTGCACACTGGTAGCTACGCCAATGCTAGTGGCGATGAACGTCTGCGCGAATTAGAGCGTATCCAGCAAGCGGCTGAGTTTGCCCAAAGCCTAGGTTTGCAGGTTAATGCCGGTCATGGTTTGGATTATCAGAATACGCAAGCAATAGCGGCTATTCCTTCTGTTCGTGAGCTGAATATCGGTCATTCTATGGTGGCACGAGCCATTTTTGTTGGTATCAAACAGGCCACTAGCGAAATGCTGGCATTAATGCAGGCTGCTCGTGCTCAAGCATGAGAATTATTGGTATTGGTACGGATATTGTCGAAATTAGCCGCATAGAAGCTTTGTTAGAACGCCATCCGCAACGCTTTGCCGAGCGTATTTTGCACGCTCAAGAATTAGCAACGTTTGGTCAAGTAACGGCTAAAGCAGCGTGGTTGGCTAAACGCTTTGCGACTAAGGAAGCGGTGGCCAAAGCGTTAGGTACTGGCATTGGTAAGGATGTGCATCTGCAAGACATAGAAACCGCCCATGATGAACGTGGCAAGCCTATCTTACGCTTGCATGGAGTGACTCTGGTGACAGCGCAATGTTTAGGTGTGACGAAATATGATTTGTCGGTAGCAGATGAACGCAGCCATGCTTTGGCGTTTGTGGTGTTAAGCGGTTTGATGTAGATTGAGTTAAGATCGACGATATAATATTTAAAATTAAAATAAATCCCTTGGGTTTAATCAAGGGATTTAAATCGGTGTTAACAAAAAATCAGAATTTCTTAATACTGCTTTCCAGCTTTTTTAGTTCTAAGCGGGCTAAAGCCAAATTAGCACGATTACGCTCTAGCGCAACATAAATAAAGATATCGCGGTTAGAGGATAATGGCCGAATTAAATGGTATTGGCTACCTAAGCTGATGAGAATATCTTCGATAGTATCGTCGCTAAGATTAATAGCCTCCATCGCACGTAATTTTGCTCTTACTACTTCAGTATTAGCAGCTGAGGCAGGATCAATCGGGAAATTACCGATACTGAGCGTATCTAGGGTCATGCCACTACTAGAGTCTACTAAAGATGCAGCTAAAAAGCCGTCGAGCTTTCTTAAATGATCGACTGTTACCATTATTTATTTCCGCTTAGCCAAAAAATATATTTATAAGGCCATATTAAAAATATGGCTTTATAATTGGCGGCTAAATTAATATCAGCGGTTGATAGTGTCAAGTAACACCAAGAGTAATTTCTGCATATCATCGGTGTTACGGGCATCGACTTTTAATACCGGCCAATTTTCTCCGCGTTCTTTAATAAATTCATTATATTCACTTAAGGAAGGGGTGGGTTTAAGGTCATTATGGGTAATGCCAATTACTGCTTTATTTTGTTTTAAAAACTCTTGGTGAGCGTCAAGATAGTATTTCAGTTCCGAGAGAGGATTACTCGCTGTGTTACTAATAAGGATAATAAGTCCAGACGTTTTGTTCAGTAGAATCTGACTCATAAAGTCAAAACGTCTTTGTCCTGGGGCCCCATAAATCATTAACTGGGTTTGTTCATTTTGCCAAGAGGTACCAAAGTCCATGGCGACCGTTGTGGATTTTTTCTGTAATTGCACATGGTCACTGGGTTTGACTTCGGTGGAAACAACCGGGCTTTGGCTTAAGGTATGAATAGCTGTGGTTTTGCCTGAACCCACACTGCCAATAATGAGTAGCTTTAAACGTTTAGGTTGAGTAGCGGTTGAAACTGTTTCAAGCGGTGATGCAGCATTTGGTGTTGAGGTATTCCGTGAGGTGGATAAAGAAACGGTGGTTTCATGAGTAGTGAGGGCAGTCGGGGGAATCGTTTGAACACAGGAACTAATGGCAGCGGGTGGACTAGGGATAACTTCAGAGGTGGTATGGACTTGACCGATCTGTTTGAGTAGTAGGGTAAATTCTAAGGGTGAAGGAGCAGGATTATGGTGAGAGCGAGGTAAATGCCAGCGGGTTTGTGGGGACGGTTCAGTGGAATAAGCAATGAGGCGTTGATAAGGCAAACTTTGCAGGGAAGCTGAGGTATGCGGTTGGTCGGTATTAATCAAAAAAAATTCGGCATGGGTAATTTCATTTACCAGCTTCCAGGGTTGTTGCCAGCGATTGGCGTGGGTAAATAGGGTTAAGAGCGGAATCAAAGTACGAGAATCGGTAAACCCTATCAAGATAATGGTTATAGGTTTAACCGTTGTATTAGAGCTTGCAGAAGTCTCTAAACGTGCTGAAACAGGCTTGTCCACAGATGTCAAAAGAACAGTCATGATTTATCCACCGCTTTTTTGTGCATTGACGCCTATAACCTTCCTAGGGCGGCAGCATGTTAGGACACAGGCACGCGCATAAGAGGCTATAACCGCCGCTTAATTAGTATTAGTTGCTTGCAATAAGGGGCGATAGTGAGCCTTGGCATACTCGGTAAGCCTTGCGCGCTAGACTTAAAACCGAACAGGAGCTGACAAGCATATTCCTTTGCTAAAGCGTCAGTATTTCCCACTACTCAAGTAACAATATACCGATACAATTGAATAAAAATCAAGCAAAAGCCGCGCCAATTAAGATCAATTATTAGCCTATTTTTTATAAACATGGTAAGCCGCTTCTGGATACTAATAAGTGCCTGTGACAATGGCACTTTCTGAACAGAGCATAACCTGTCAGCAACAAAGGATTGTGCTGCTTTGGGGTCACAGGTAAGCTTCAAGGTTTGCGGTAATCAAAGGCAACCTGGCTTATGCACTATCCGACCATTGAGGCATTCATCGGCAATACCCCACTTGTGCGCTTGCAGCGTCTGCCCGGACAAAGCACCAATACCCTACTGGTTAAGCTGGAAGGCAATAATCCAGCTGGTTCGGTTAAAGATCGCCCTGCCTTATCCATGATTCAATGTGCTGAGCAACGCGCTGAAATTAAACCAGGTGATACCTTGATTGAAGCCACCAGTGGTAATACTGGCATTGCTTTGGCCATGGCTGCCGCCATCAAGGGTTACAAAATGGTGTTAATTATGCCGGAAACCATGAGTGCTGAACGCCGGGCAGCTATGAAAGCTTATGGTGCTGAGTTGATTTTGGTGAGCAAAGCCCAAGGCATGGAAGGAGCCCGTGACTTAGCTTTGCAGATGGAGCACGAAGGCAAGGGTAAGGTCTTAAACCAGTTTGCCAATCTGGATAATCCGCGCGCGCATACGGTCGGTACTGGCCCGGAGATCTGGCGTGATACACAAGGGCAAGTAACGCATTTTGTCAGTAGTATGGGGACGACTGGCACTATTATGGGCACTAGTCGCTTTTTGAAAACGCAAAATCCCGCCATTCAAATTATTGGCGTGCAACCGGCAACCGCAGTCGATCAAATTCCCGGTATTCGCCGCTGGACGCCAGACTATTTGCCACAAATTTTTCAACGTGAGGCCATTGACCGTGAAATGGATATTACTCAGCAGGAGGCGGAGCAAACCATGCGTCGTTTAGCCGCTGAAGAAGGTATTTTCTGTGGGGTATCTTCCGGTGGCGCAGTCGCCGCTGCCTTGCGTTTAGCGCAGGAGGTTGAGCATGCCACGATTGTTGCAATCATTTGTGATCGCGGTGACCGATATATTTCCACAGGCGTGTTTCCTGCCTGAAGGGGGCAACAGATAGTTCATGTTTGATGAAACACGTTTTTTGCGATTGCCTGAAAGCAGTCAGCATTTGCTGGAATTCCTATCCATCATCTACACGCCCATTACGGCTAATTCACTCTCTAAGTTATCGCCAGTCGCTATACCCTTAACCCAGTTACATAGCTTATTGAATGAGTTAGTACAGACGGGTTGGTTAACCGTAAGCAAAACTCAGCATTATGCCTGTGCACCGGGTATTGGCGATGCTCTGACTCAACACAGTGTCAGTGGGGGGCGTTTCGATGCCTGGGCCAAAGTGGTCGATTTGCATTTAAGCCCCGAGCAGCCTAAAAACTGGTGGGCGGGTCAACAGGTCTGGACTCACGTAGAAGCAGCCTTGCGTGATTTGCGTTTGCAGGTATTACTTGGTGATAACAAAAACGTTCAGTTATTACTGGAGCGTGCGGGCAAACAATACGCCCAGCATCCGCTTTATCAGCCTCATCCGTGGTTGCATATCTGGGGTAATCCACCGGATAACGCCTGGTTTGAACTATTACCACAGGCGACATTCCTGCAATTAATTGCCCCGGTTTATTTGACCTTGGCTGCCCAAGATATGAGCATACAAGTGGTCGGTTTATGGCAATATTGTCAAAAACTGTTACATGACCATAATGCTGATGTGAATCCATTGTGGGAAATCTGTGGGGCTACCTATTACGAACAGATGTTTCTACGCGGGCAAAGCGATGAAACTAGCCGAATGCCAACGAGCATACAGCAGGAACAAGCCCTAGTCTTTGCGGCTGCACGTCAGTTAATCCAAGGCCATCCGCAAGCCACTGTGCAAACCTACCAGAGCGGGTTACGGTTATTACGGCGTCGTCATGCCAGTCGTCGTATGTTGTTTAATAACCGCTTGGAAATCTTTTATGTGTTAGCGTTGTTGCTAGATGGGCAGGATAAATCCCTTAAGGAGGCATTACATTACATCCGTGAACGTACCCACGAAGAACCTATCTATGTTTGTTTGGCCTATTATGCCGAAGCGCGTCTGACCGGACGTTCGCCGGTACTGACAGAAGAATTAGAACAAAACCAGCAACTTTCCTTACAGCTGTTATTTGCCATTGTAGTGCGTTACTGGCTGGGACAAACCGTACCAGCGCCTTGGCTGGAGCGAGTCGAAGCCTTTTATCAACAAGCGCAAGAGGCTGGTTATACTTGGTTGGCGGGTGAATATGCTGCCTTGTTAGCGCGTTTATTACCAGAAAATGATCAACGTAAAGCGATTTACACAGCACTGGCGGAGGCTATTCATTCCCATGCCAATACCCAACCTTTGTTGAGTTTGTATCAGCCGCAAGCGGAATGGGAACGCAGCTTACAAGCTTTGCAACGTTTAGGGGCAGCGGTCGGAGTACCACTAACGCCGGTCAATACCAGTACTGAGCGCTTGGTATGGGTATTGGAAAAAGAACGTCAGGATGACGCTGCTGTGCTTTATACCTTAGTCCCTAAATTGCAAAAAAATACCAAGGGCAGCTGGAGTGACGGGCGTAATGTAGCACTCAAACGTTTAGTCAATGAACCGGAAACCTTGCCGTTTCTAACCGAAGAAGATAAGCGCATTTGTCAGACCATTAAATTCAATGGTTATAGCACCCAGGAAAAAAATTACGAGTTATGTTTAGCGGATGCTTGGCCGCATTTAATTGGGCATCCACGGGTGTATTGGGCAGAAGCTTTGAATACGCCGCTGGATATTCGTCAAGGTCGTGAAGAGCTGTTGATTTTGCGTGAACAAGGGCAATTGCGCATCAAGCTATTTCCCGAATTGCCCGTGAGTCAATGCTATCAGACCGATAGTTACCATGTGCTGGAAGAAACAACATTGCAATTGCGTTTGTATAAATTAACCAGTGCTGTCTTGCAGTTGCATCAGATTTTAGGGCGCGATGGTTTATTGGTGCCCCAAGAAGCGGAAGCTTCTGTACGCCAGACACTGGAAACGCTTGCACCGATGATTGCCATCCAATCGGATATTGCCGGTATGGATAATGCCGAATTTATCCCGCCCGATGAACGTCTGCATTTACATATGCTGCCGTGGGGCAATGGCTTACGCTTGTTAATGCGCGTACAACCGTTTGGCAGTCATGGGCCTGCGTACCCGCCGGGAATGGGGCGTCCACATGTATTGGCAGAAATTGAGCAAAAACTGTTTAAAACCACTCGACAATTGGCACAAGAACGCCAACAAGCAGAAAGTTTATTGCTTGAATGCCCAGCACTGGCTTGTTGGGAAGATGTCGGTGAAGATCTATTGCTGAGTGAGGCTGAAATCTGTCTGGAAGCCCTTGGCCAATTACACGCGCTAGGTGAGCGCATTGTTTTGGCTTGGCCAGAAGGTGAACGCTTGCGTCTTACCCAAACGGTTGGGGTTAACCAATTAGCGTTGCGTATGCGCCAAGCCGGTGATTGGTTTGAACTCGATGGTCAATTGCAGGTTAATGCCGATTTGGTATTGAGTTTGCGCCAGTTACTGGATTTAAGTCGTAATGCCGCCGGGCGTTTTATTCCATTGGCAGATGGTCAATATCTGGCCTTAACCCGGCAATTCCAAAAGCGCCTTGATGCGCTGAGAGCTTATGCGGAAGATAGCGATAATGGCCTAAAAATTGGGGCATTAGCCGGGTTGAATCTGGAAAGTTTTTTCCAGGAAGTGGGTGAATTGGAGCTTGACCCGCAATGGCAAGCGCAACTGGCGCGGTTAAAGCGTATTCGTGATAGTCAAGCGCCTATTCCGACCGAATTGCAAGTGGAATTGCGCGATTATCAGGAGGAGGGCTATCGCTGGATGATGCGTTTAGCTGAATGGGGTGTCGGTGGCTGTCTGGCCGACGATATGGGTTTGGGTAAAACCGTGCAAACCTTGACGATGTTATTAGCTCGTGCCCATCGTGGCCCTGCTTTGGTGGTAGCGCCGGTCTCGGTCTGCAATAACTGGTATAGCGAATGCCAGCGTTTTGCCCCAAGTTTGCGGCAGGTATTTTATCAGGGGCGCGAGCGTCAGCAATTACTGGATGGCGTACAAGCGCAGGATTTGGTCATTACCAGTTATGGCTTGTTGCAACAGGATGTGGAAGCGTTTCAAGCGGTGCATTGGGGCACAATTGTGCTGGATGAAGCCCAAGCCATTAAAAATACGGCTACCAAGCGCACCCAAGCGGCTTACCAATTGCAAGGTGAATTTCGTTTGGTAACAACGGGTACGCCGATTGAAAACCATTTGGGTGAGCTATGGAGTTTGTTCCGTTTCCTTAATCCGGGGCTATTGTTTTCTCAGCAAACCTTTAGCGAACGCTTTATGGTGCCATTAGAAACGCAGGATGCCGATAAAGCCCGCCAGCATTTGCGCAAACTAGTACAGCCATTCATTTTGCGCCGTACCAAGAATCAGGTATTGCAGGAATTGCCACCCCGCACCGATATTACCCTCACGGTTAAGCTATCGGCGGAAGAACAGTCTTTATATGAAGCTTTGCGTCAACAAGCATTAGCCCGTTTTGCCCAAGCACCAACCGATGTGGAACACAAGCATCTGGAAGTGCTGGCCGAGATTACCCGTTTGCGTTTGGCGGCGTGTCACCCACAGCTAGCCATGCCGGGAAGTGGCTTGCCATCTAGCAAATTGCAGATGTTTGGGGAGCTGGTCACAGAACTGCGAGAAAATCAGCATAAGGTCTTGGTGTTTAGCCAATTCGTTAAACATCTGGAATTAATTCGTGCGTGGCTGGATGAACAAGTGATTCCTTATCAATACCTGGATGGTTCGACCCCGCGTGAACAACGTCAGGAGCGAGTAGAAGCTTTCCAACGCGGGGAAGGGGATGTGTTCCTGATTAGCCTTAAAGCCGGTGGTTTTGGTTTAAATCTGACCGCAGCGGATTACGTCATCCATATGGACCCGTGGTGGAATCCAGCGGTGGAAGATCAAGCTTCCGATCGTGCGCACCGTATTGGCCAGCAACGCCCGGTGACGGTTTATCGCTTGGTGGCAGAAAATACTATCGAGGAAAAAATCGTTAAATTGCATCAATTTAAACGCGATCTGGCGGATAGCCTGCTCGAAGGTAGCGATATCAGTGGCAAATTATCTTCTAAGGACATGCTGGCGATGATTCGCGGAAATAGTAAATAAGTGGGTTAAGACCTGCATTAAGCCTTGAAATAGGGCATGAGGCACAAGCATCGTGCATAAGCACAGATAAATCAGCCTCACAATGCCTTTCTGTGCCTTTTGCAGGTTGGCACAGGATTTGCTTAATGTTAGGCGACGCTGAGAGTGGTCGATTACGTTAACCATGACAACGCTCGTAAAAACAATTTAGCTTAATGGGTTGCTAGGGTTCCGGTCAGGTGAGCTGATGCTGGTCCGAGAGCAGCCGACCTTCACACGAGGTTACACGGCGGGACAAAAGCCCGGGAGATTATCGTTTTCGATACTCTCGTGCGCCTGAAAACCGAATTAACCCTGTGGAGACCGCCTTAATGAAGCGTCCTATCCTCAAAGTTCTTAGCCTGTTACTGCTGTTACCAACCTTGTTAATCAGTACGTGTGCACACGCCGACAGCAAAGCTTCCTTCAAAATTGCCTGGTCCATCTACGCAGGCTGGATGCCGTGGGATTACGCGGCTAGCTCCGGCATTATGAAAAAATGGGCAGACAAGTACGGTATTAAGGTGGATATTGTCCAAATCAATGATTACGTGGAATCCATCAATCAATACACCGCAGGCGAATTTGATGGCTGTGTAATGACCAATATGGATGCCCTGACCATTCCTGCGGTTGGTGGTGTGGATTCTACTTCGTTAATTGTTGGTGACTTTTCCAATGGTAATGATGGCATTGTTCTGAAGGGCAAAGATAAAAAGCTCACCGATCTCAAAGGGCAAAAAGTCAATTTGGTCGAATTGTCCGTCTCTCATTATTTGCTGACTCGCGCATTAAGCAAAAACGGTTTATCCGAAAAAGACATTACCGTTGTTAATACCTCTGATGCCGATATGGTCGCTACTTTTAACTCAGAAGACGTCACGTCGGCGGTGACTTGGAACCCGCTGCTGTCTGAAATCGCTGCTTTGCCTGATACCACTAAAGTATTCGATTCCAGTGAAACCCCCGGGGAAATTATTGACCTGATGGTAGTGAATACTGAAACCCTTAAGGATAACCCTAAGTTTGGTAAAGCCTTAGCAGGTGCTTGGTATGAAATCATGGGCTTGATGAAAAAAGGCGACAAAGATGCCTTAACCGCCATGGCTAAAGCTGCCGGTACAGATTTGGAAGGTTATAAAAAGCAGCTGGAAACCACCAAGATGTTCTATGAGCCTAAAGATGCTTTGGCTTTCAATGACAGCGCTGAATTACCCAAAACCATGGAAATGGTTAGCAAGTTCTCGTTTGATCATGGCTTATTAGGTAATGGGGCAAAGAGTGCGGACGTGGTTGGTATGGCCTTTAGCGGCGATAAAGTTACGGGGGATAAGGCTAACCTTAAACTGCGTTTTGATAGCACTTACATGAAATTGGCAGCGGACGGCAAACTATAACCGCCCTTCCGGCAGGATGATGCCTATGAAACGACTGATTAACCAATATCCTTCCCGGGCGGGCTGGATTGTGTTGGGAATACTGCCATTTGTGCTGCTATTGCTGGCGTATATGCTGGCCTCCGAGAGCCGCTTGGCACTCAATGCTAATGACAAGTTATTGCCCGCGTTTAGTAGCTTCGGTGAAGCTATCTGGCAAATGGCGTTTGAAGAGGATAAGCGTAGTGGCCATTACCTGCTATGGGCTGATACTTTGGCTAGTCTGCAACGGCTTGGCCTTGGGGTAGTGTTAAGTGCCCTGATGGGGTTAGTGGTGGGTATTGCTACGGGCGCAATTCCCTTTTTACGTGCCGGAATTTCCCCCTTGGTAACCGCGATTGCGCTGATTCCACCGATGGCAATCCTGCCTATTTTGTTCATTGTGTTTGGTTTGGGTGAGTTATCTAAAGTGGCATTAATCATGATTGGTGTCGCTCCGGTACTGATTCGCGATATGCAGCAGCGGGTGGTGGAATTGCCGCAAGAGCAACTCATCAAAGCGCAAACCTTGGGGGCGAATAGCTGGCAAACCATTGTACGGGTGATTTTGCCGCAAATATTGCCGCGTTTGCTGGACTCCGTACGCCTAAGTTTGGGTTCGGCGTGGTTGTTCTTGATTGCGGCCGAAGCTATTGCCGCGACTGAAGGTTTGGGCTACCGGATTTTTCTGGTGCGCCGGTACATGGCTATGGACGTGATTTTGCCTTATGTGCTGTGGATTACCTTGTTAGCGTTTCTAACCGATTACCTGTTGCGCTTGCTGACGCGTAAAAGTTTTCCCTGGTATTTCAGCGGAGGCAAGTCATGAGCAATGTGATTGAAGCCCGTCATGTGTGGAAAGAGTATGGCGATAATGTCGTACTGGAAAATATTAATCTAAGCGTTAAAGCCGGGGAGTTTATTACCATTGTCGGTACTTCCGGCTGTGGTAAAACCACCTTTCTTAAATTGCTATTAGGGGTAGAAACGCCTAGCCGTGGCCAGTTACTGCTAGATGGCCATGTCCTTCCCGATGAACCTAATGCTGACCGTGGCATTGTGTTTCAGCGCTATTCGGTGTTTCCGCATTTAAATGTGCTGGAAAATGTCATGCTCGGGGCTGAATTTGCGGCCTCTCCACTATTAGGCCGTACCTTTGGCAATAAGCGTCGCAAAATTCGTGATCAAGCCACTGCCATGCTCTCATCAGTAGGTCTTGAGCACGCTGTAAATAAATACCCAGCGGAATTATCCGGTGGTATGCAACAACGGCTGGCATTAGCCCAAGCACTGATTAAACAGCCGCGCATTTTATTACTGGATGAACCGTTTGGTGCGCTTGACCCCGGCATTCGGGCCGATATGCACCAGTTGATTCAGAAAATCTGGCGGGAAATGGGTATTACCATTTTCATGATTACCCATGATCTGAAAGAAGGCTTTTCCCTCGGAACCCGCTTGTGGGTATTTGATAAACGCCGCCATGACCCACATGCACCGAACCGCTACGGTGCAGCCATTACGTATGACATTCCATTAGATCACAGTGAACGCCACAAAATTGCCGGACATCCCACATTGCTAGGAGGACATCATGACTACGCTCTCGGCCGATAATGCCGTGCTTTACCAGGATCGTATCCCCGGTGGGGCCCATTGGTCTTTGTTAATGCGTCAAGGCACTAGCTTGCGCCTGATTGATGAGGAAGGCGGTGCCAATGTTGGTATGCTGTTTTATAACCCGCTAGAAAAGCTGGAGCGTTATAACGCACCGGATACGCTCAAATGCCAGCATACTTTTAAACTGACACGCGGACATTGTTTGTATTCGGATATGGGGCGGATTTTCTGCTCCATTATTGCCGATAGCGTAGGTTGGCACGATACCGTCGGTGGCAACCTTAGTCATAAAGCGCTGGAACGTAAATGGGGGGTTAGAACCTACCAGGCACATCGTAATGACTGGACCATTAGCGGTGAACAAGCTTTTTTGGTGGAACTGGCCAAGTATGGGTTAAACTGGCGGGATATGGCGGCAAATCTCAATCTATTTAGCAAGGTTGCCCCGGATGAGAATGGCAATCTGCATTTTGTACCCAACCATAGCAAAGCCGGGGATAGCATTGAATTACGCTTTGAAATGGATACGCTGGTGCTATTGCATACCTGCCCACATCCTCTGAATCCGGCGGCGGACTACCCTAAAAAAGCGCTGACGTATCAAATAGGCCAAGCGGCTCCTGTGGGTGAGGATGATTATTGCCGTAATTTCCGCCCGGAAAATCAGCGCGGATTCCAAAATAATGCCATCTATCAACTCGGTGGCCATCATCACCACGGTTGTTGTTAAAGGAGGCGGCATATGATTAAGGCAAGTGCATTGATGGCAGCCGATGCGGTGTATCGCCAAGTAGTACCGGCTGGGGATTATTGGATGCAAGTGGTAAAAGCCGGGCAAACCTTGCGCATTCTGGATTTAGAAGGCAATCAGGCTGCTGATACGCTGTTTTACAATGCTCATGATCCTTCCGAGCGTTACTCAGCCGTTGATACTATTCGCGAACAAGGTAATGTGTATCTGAGTGCAGGCACAGAGCTGTTATCGAATCTGGGCAATGTCATGCTGACGATTACCGCTGATACCTGTGGACGGCATGATACCTTAGGGGGCGCTTGTGCGACCGAATCCAATACGGTGCGTTATGCGCTGGAAAAAAAGTGTATGCATGCCTGCCGGGATAGCTGGATGTATGCGGTTGCTTCCCACCCTGAATTTGGTATGAGCAAGCGCGATATTACCCACAATATCAATTTTTTCATGAATGTGCCCGTCACGCCTGAGGGTGGTTTGACCTTTGCCGATGGTATTTCTGAGGCGGGCAAATACGTGGAAATGCAAGCACAAATGGATGTCATTGTGCTGATTTCCAATTGCCCGCAATTAAATAACCCTTGTAATGCCTATAACCCTACCCCGATCGAAGTACTGATCTGGAATTAAGCCGGGAAGCCTTGCATGTTTACCAAAGTCCTGATTGCCAATCGCGGCGCTATAGCCGTGCGTATTATTCGTACCTTGCGCCAACTCGGTGTGCAAGCCATTGCGGTTTATGCGGAAGCTGACTGTGATTCTTTGCATGTACGGCTAGCTGATGCTGCCTATTCCTTAGGCGAAGGGGCTGCTGCGGATACCTATCTGAATCAAGCCCGTTTGCTACAAATTATTGCAGACAGTGGCGCGCAAGCGGTGCATCCGGGGTACGGTTTTTTAAGTGAAAACCCGGAATTTGCGCGTCGTTGTGAAGCTGCTGGCGTGGTGTTTTTAGGCCCAACCCCCGCGCAAATGGAAGCGTTTGGCCTTAAACATTGCGCCCGTGATTTAGCTTTGCAGAATCAGGTGCCGTTATTGCCGGGTTCGGATTTGCTTGAAACCTTGGAGCAGGCCTTAGATAACGCGGCAACGGTTGGTTATCCGGTTATGCTTAAATCCACAGCCGGTGGCGGTGGTATTGGTATGCAACGCTGTGATAATGCCGAGGAATTAAGCGCGGCTTATGAAAGTGTGCGACGCTTAGGCGCAAATAACTTTGCCAATAGCGGCGTGTTCATTGAGAAATTCATTACTCAAGCGCGGCATATTGAAGTCCAAGTATTTGGTGATGGCCAGGGTACGGTGTGGGCATTAGGTGAGCGGGATTGTTCCGCACAACGCCGCAATCAAAAGGTAATTGAAGAAACGCCAGCCCCAAATTTGCCTGACGCTATACGGGCGCAATTGCAGGCGGTTGCCATTCGCCTGATGAGTGCAGTGCATTATCGTAGTGCGGGGACAGTCGAATATGTCTATGACCAGCAAAACGAGCAATTCTATTTTCTGGAAGTCAATACGCGCTTGCAGGTTGAACATGGCGTCACCGAAATGGTTTATGGCGTGGACATTGTACGTTGGATGCTGGAATTGGGCGCAGGTGAATTTACCTTCCCAGCCACTTTGCCACCACCACAAGGCCACGCCATTCAAACTCGTATCTATGCTGAAGACCCTAATAAACATTTCCAACCGGCGGCAGGGTTACTCAGTCATGTTGAATTCCCTCAAGGGGAAGGGTTGCGCATTGATCATTGGATTGAGGCGGGGTTGGAAATTTCACCGTTTTTTGACCCGATGCTAGCCAAAGTCATTTGTCATGCCTCGGATCGTGAGGCGGCTTGTCACAAGTTAGATGCAGCCTTGGCCGCAACAACAATTTATGGCATTGAAACCAATAGTGCTTATGTACGCCATGTCTTGGCAACCGAAGTTTTCCAGCAAGGCCGCATGACCACACGTTATTTAAATAGTTTTGTGTGGCAACCGTTAAGTATTGATGTGCGTACCCCCGGAACTCAAACCACTATTCAGGATTATCCGGGGCGAGTGGGTTATTGGGATATTGGTGTGCCACCTTCAGGGCCATTTGATGCGCTTTCTTTCCGTTTGGGTAATCGTTTATTAGGCAATGCTGAAAGCTGTGCAGGTTTGGAGATTACCCTAAGCGGCCCGGAATTGCGCTTTAATACTGCTACGCGCGTGGTGCTAACAGGGGCGGTCATGGATGCCACTTTAGAGGGTAAGCCTGTGCCTTTTTGGCAAGTATTGACAGTAGCCGCGGGCAGTATTCTGAAACTGGGCAAACTGCAAGCGGCGGGGGCGCGGGCTTATTTGCTCATTCAGGGTGGATTGCAATGCCCAAAATATTTGGGTTCGCGGGCTACCTTCACGTTAGGTCAGTTTGGTGGTCATGCCGGGCGGGTCTTGCGTAGTGGGGATGTATTGCACGTATTACCATTGCCTGCGGATTTGCCCGCTATTATGCCTTTGCCTGCGAATATACAGCCACAGCTTCAGCAGCATTGGGATATTAAGGTGATTTACGGCCCGCATGGTGCGCCGGATTTCTTTACCGATGAAGATATTGCTACGTTCTTTGCTACTGATTGGGAAGTGCATTATAACTCCAGTCGTACCGGCGTTCGTCTGATTGGGCCTAAACCGCAATGGGCGCGTTCGGATGGTGGTGAAGCGGGAATGCATCCTTCCAATTTACATGACAATGCTTATGCGCTTGGTACCATTGATTTTACTGGGGATATGCCGGTGATTTTGGGGCCAGATGGGCCATCATTGGGGGGATTTGTTTGCCCTGCGACGGTTATTAGTGCGGAATTATGGAAGTTAGGACAATTGCGCGCTGGTGATACCATTCGCTTTATTCCGGTTAGTTTGGCAACCGCTGCAGCGTTGGAAGCTGCCGAATTACAAACCCTTGCCAGTTTGCAAGCCCAAACGGTTGAGGCACCTGTAGCCCCACTTATCACGCCGGTACTTAAAAGCGTTGCAGTCGGTGAACATCCAGTTGGGGTAACCTATCGACCGTCAGGTGATCATTATCTGCTAGTCGAATACGGCGAAATGGTGCTGGATATTAATCTGCGTTTCCGAGTGCATGCCTTAATGCTATGGCTGCAACAACAGCAGATTCAGGGAATGCGTGAACTAACCCCCGGCATTCGTTCGCTGCAAATTCATTACGACAATCAGCAATTACCGCTTGATACCTTACTGGCTTGGCTGCAACAGGCTGAACAAGCACTCCAAGGCATTGAAGATATGCAAGTGCCAGCGCGTATTGTGCATTTGCCCTTGTCTTGGAATGACGCTGCTTGCCGTGAAGCTATTCAGAAATACATACAATCAGTGCGTAAAGATGCCCCATGGTGCCCAAGTAATATTGAATTTATCCGCCGTATTAATGGTTTGGCTTCAATTGAAGAAGTGAAGGGTATTGTATTGGCGGCCAGTTATTTGGTGATGGGGTTAGGCGATGTGTATTTAGGTGCGCCGGTGGCGACTCCACTAGACCCGCGTCATCGGTTGGTGACGACTAAATACAACCCGGCACGTACTTGGACAGCAGAAAATTCCGTGGGCATTGGTGGCTCTTATTTATGTGTATATGGTATGGAAGGCCCGGGTGGTTATCAGTTTGTGGGTCGTACCTTACAAATGTGGAATCGTTACCGACAAACCCGCGAATTTACCCAACCGTGGTTATTACGCTTCTTTGACCAGATTCGTTTCTATGAAGTTAGCAGTGAGGAACTGCAACAAATTCGTCGCGATTTCCCGCAAGGCCGTTATGCGCTGAAGATTGAAGACACCACCTTTAGCCTGCGTGCTTACAATGCCATGTTAGCTGAACATGCCGAGGATATTGGCGCATTCACGAGCAAACGTCAGGCGGCTTTTGATGCTGAATTGCAGCATTGGCTGGATAGCGGTCAGTTCCATTTTGAAAGTGAGTCACAAAGTGGCACAGCTGAAAGTGAGTTAGAAGCCTTAGCAGATCATCAGACAGCGGTGGATAGTCCATTAGCTTGTTCTATTTGGCAGGTATTGGTAGCACCGGGAACCGTCGTCAAAGCAGGCGATACCTTATTGATTCTGGAAGCCATGAAAATGGAAATCAAGCTGGAAGCCCCATGCGATGGTGTGGTTTTGTCCATTCAAAAACCAGCCGGTGCGCAAGTTGCTGCAGGTGAACGTTTATTGGTATTGGAGGCCTGAAATGGATTTGAATACTGTGGATATGACCATTACGGCCATTCATAATGGCTATCGTCAGCAGGCTTTCACCCCGGCTGAGCTGATTGAAGCCTTATTACAACGTTGCGATCTATATGCGGATAACCCGATATGGATTACACGCCTAAGTCGTGAGCAAATTCAACCCTATCTACAACGACTACAAGGCCACAGCCCAGATAGCTTACCGTTGTATGGCATTCCGTTTGCGGTAAAGGACAATATTGATTTAGCAGCTATTCCCACCACCGCCGCTTGTGTAGCCTTTAGTTATACCCCGACAGAAGATGCTTTTGTGGTAGCGCAATTACTACAGGCGGGAGCAATCCCTTTGGGTAAAACCAATATGGACCAATTTGCTACCGGATTAGTTGGGGTACGTTCGCCGTATGGGGTATGCCAAAATAGTTTTAACCCTGACTATATTGCTGGCGGGTCTAGTTCTGGTTCGGCGGTAGCGGTGGCATTGGGTTTGGTTAGCTTTGCATTAGGTACGGATACTGCCGGTTCTGGGCGCGTACCCGCCGCTTTCAATAATATTATCGGCCTTAAACCTAGTAAGGGCTTATTGAGCACTCAAGGGGTAGTGCCTGCGTGTCGTAGTCTGGATTGTGTGAGTATTTTTGCCTTAACCACTGACGATGCGCATCAAGTCTTGGAGGTGGCAGCGCAATTTGATGCTAAAGATGCCTTTGCGCGCCCTAATCGGGATACTAACCGGCGTAATTATGGCATTTTGCCGGATTCTAAATTCCGATTTGCCATTCCGCAGCCACAACAGTTGGAATTTTTCGCCAATAACGATGCGGCGGCTTTGTTTACAGCGACTGTTGAGCAATTGCAGGCATTAGGCGGGGAAGTGGAATGCATGGATTTCACACCTTTCCTGCAAGCTGCACAATTATTGTATGAAGGGCCGTGGGTAGCAGAGCGGCGTATTGCTACACAAGGGGTCAATCCTGACGCGCTATTGCCGGTAATCCGCCGCATTTTAGCCAGTCAAGCCGATGCTAATGCAGAAAAACTGTTTCAGGCGCAATACCAGTTACAGGCGTTTTATCAACAAGTGCAGCCGGTTCTGGAGGGGTTTGATTTTGTGCTTACGCCAACAGCAGGTACGTTGTATACCATTGCCGAGGTACAGGCAGAGCCGATTCGTTTGAATAGCCAATTGGGTTATTACACCAATTTTATGAACCTGCTCGATTGCAGTGCTGTAGCTGTACCTGCAGGATTTATGGCTAATGGTTTGCCATTTGGGGTGACGTTATTCTCACGCGCATTTAGCGATACCCGCTTATTAAGTCTAGCTAATCGCTTGCAACAGGCTTTGCAATTGCCCTTAGGGGCGACAGGTAAAGCGTTACCGGCGGCTAAAACCATTGGTGCAGGTGTACAGGATCGTATTGAGATAGTGGTATGCGGAGCACACTTACAAGGTCTCCCCCTAAACTGGCAATTGACTCAACGTGGTGGTGAGCTGGTAGCAAAAACCACCAGTGCGCCGTGCTATCGTCTGTATGCCTTAGCAGGTGGCCCGCCGTTTCGTCCCGGTATGGTAAGGGATGAAGCCAATGGTATTGCAATTGAAGTGGAAATCTGGCGCTTGCCAACCGCTCAGTTTGGTTCTTTTGTAGCCGGTATTCCTGCACCTTTGGGAATAGGCAAAGTGGAACTGGCGGATGGGCATTGGTATAGCGGTTTTATTTGTGAATCCTATGCGCTGGCAACGGCGACCGATATTACCGATTTTGGTGGTTGGCGAGCTTATATGCAGCATAAAGCGACTAAGGCATAGCGGTTACGGGTGGTTAGAACACCCTAATAGGTGTTCTAACCCGTTTAGCCCATTGTTGTTATGGCTGAACAAGGTGGAAAACTAAACTAGATAAAACGGTGTGTGGTGGTGAAATGTTGGATGGCTTGGTGGACTTCACGCGAGCGACGCGTGTCTTCATGACTTTCCACATATTCCAGATATTGATGCATATATTTCAGCAGTTTGCGACAATCTTTGGGTTTTCCCTCCGCTTCATGCGCTAATGCACACGCCTCTACCGGGCATACGTGCGCTCCTCTTTCGATGGCTTTCACTTCATCATCAGTCAGATCACAAAAATCGGTACATTCTTTCAGACTCAGCATAGCATCTTCCTCCGGCAAGCGATCTGCACAGATATTGTGCCGATTCCTCCCGCTTGCACTACAGTGAGCGGCCCTAAAGCAAACTCTCCGTTTTTACTTCAAAGCCTAACTCGTTGAACTAGCAATGATTTGTTTTGCCGTATTGGTCAGTAACCGATGCGGCTTGAAGATACCTGCATTTACCATACCAAATTACTAGGGTATAAGGATTAACCCTAGGTAGCTCACCTAACTCCTTCTAAGTTTGCTGTGTTTTTTAGTATGCAAGCGCAAGACAAGGATAAATTCCAGCAAATCCAGTGACGCTGGTATAATTGGCCTTTTGCAGGCTGGAAGGTACGAGTGAACACCTTAGTCTTTGACATTGAAACCATTCCCGACATTGAAGGCGGGCGCAAGCTGTATAACCTTGGCGACCTTGATGCCGAGGGTATTGCTCAAGCCATGTTTCATTTGCGTGCGCAAAAAACCGGTTCGGAGTTTCTAGCACATCATCTGCATCGTATTGTGGCCATTTCTGTGACATTTCGCGGGCGTGGGGATGAGTTTAAGGTGTGGACCCTAGGCGATGAACAAGCCAGCGAAAAAGAGATTATCCAGCGCTTTTTTGACGGTATTGACCGTTATACCCCGACGATTGTGTCTTGGAATGGGAGCGGCTTTGATTTGCCGGTGATTCATTATCGCGCCATGTTGCACAAAATTGCAGCGCCTCGTTATTGGGATATGGGCGAAGATGATCAAAGCTTTAAGTGGAATAACTACATTAGCCGCTATCATACCCGCCATACCGATCTGATGGATTTGCTGGCTTTGTATAGTGGGCGTGCGAATGCGCCGCTGGATGAACTCGCTACTCTGTATGGTTTCCCCGGCAAAATGGGCATGAGTGGTGGCAAAGTCTGGGAGGCCTATCAGGCAGGCAAGCTCTCGGAAATCCGTAATTACTGCGAGACTGACGTATTGAATACGTGGTTGGTTTACCTACGTTTTCAGTTAATGCGTGGTCATATTACTCACGAAAAATATGCAATGGAATGTGAATTGGTGCGAAAAGTATTGAAACAATCAGGCAAAGCTCATCTGCAAGCGTTTGAATCGGCATGGGAGCAAGGCGCATGAGTCGAAACCGTAAACCGCGTGGCGTGCAAAACAGTCCTTTAGTGGAAGCGCACATTGAATCCCTAACGCTGGAAGGGCAAGGGGTAGCGCGTATTGATGGCAAGGCTGTCTTTATTGAAGGGGCTTTGCCGGGTGAAACCGTTGCGTTTCGTTACACTTCTTACAAGCAAAAACACGATGAGGGCAAAGTCGAAACCCTGTTAGTGCCCTCCTCTGAACGGGTGGAACCAAAATGTGCACATTTTGGCGTCTGCGGCGCGTGTACCTGGCAACACATTGCATTGGATGCTCAGATTCAGCACAAACAGCAGGCTATGCTGAATAATCTTAAGCATATTGGCAAAGTCGAACCGGAAAGCGTGTTTGAGCCATTGGTGGCAGATGGTTGGGCATACCGGCGTAAAGCCCGTTTAGGGGTGCGTTGGGTTAAGGCTAAAGGCAAAGCATTGGTAGGCTTCCGCGAAAAGGATGGGCGTTTTCTAGCAGATCTGAGCCGTTGCGAAATTCTGCATCCTACTTTGGGCGAACATCTGACCGATTTTCAGGATTTGATTACCGGCCTAGAGGCGCGCGAAACCATTCCGCAGATCGAAGTGGCTGTGGGTGATAATGCCACCGCTTTGGTAGTGCGGCATATGGAGCCACTTTCAGACAGTGATCGTACTCAATTGCTGGAGTTTGCGCGTGAATTTAACTACCAGCTGTATCTGCAACCCAAAGGCCCGGATACAGTGCATTGTATTTACCCGCAAAGCCCTGAACTGTATTACGAACATCCACAGTTCAATACTCGCGTTAAGTTTGCACCGCTGGACTTTTTTCAGGTCAATCAGGCGCTGAATCGTAAAATGGTGGTTCGGGCACTGGAATTATTAGCGCCTCAACCGACTGATACCGTACTGGATTTATTCTGCGGTTTGGGTAATTTCACCTTGCCGTTAGCGCGTCAGGCGGCTGAAGTGATTGGCGTGGAAGGGGATATGGCGATGGTTGAACGCGCGCGTGCTGCCGCCCATGCCAATGATATTCACAATACCGATTATTACGCCTGCAATCTAATGGCAGAGGATTTAGGCCGTGAACCGTGGCTTAAACGCCGCTATGACAAAATTCTGTTAGACCCACCGCGTGCCGGGGCCAAAGAAGTCATTGCCCAGATGGGCAAACTCAAAGCTAGCCGCATTGTGTATGTGTCGTGTGACCCGGCGACCTTAGCGCGTGATGCTGGTGAATTAGTGCATACACACGGTTATTGCTTGGTTGGCGCTGGGGTAATGGATATGTTCCCGCATACCTCGCATGTTGAGTCTATTGCGGTATTTGAACGCCGCTAATGGTTGATTTCCAAGGGTATAAATATGTACCCCTGTCTTGCAGGGGTGCATGTGAATCACTTTAAAGTACTCAATAGCTTGAGCGCCTGACGAATTTCCTCCAGCGTGACCGCGCCATTGTGATCCGCATCAATACGTTCAAAATGTTTATAGACGCGTGGCATGAGGCCTTTAGCTTCGTCACGAGTTACTTGCCCATCGCTATTAACGTCGGCGCTGGCAAAACGTTGAGCAAGAGCGGTATCGAGTTTATCTTTTTGTTCAGGTGTTAAGCGCTCGTCCGCATGACTAGGGTGCATAGCTAATGCGCTAATACTCAGTAGCATTAACAGCAGGATTTTTTGCATAGTGAGTCTCCTTAATTTTTGTAAAAGTTATAAGCGCAGTCCAAATAAAGGATACCAAGTCGGTTCCTGACCCGTTGCCAACCTTAAGCCAATCCGGTGTAGATGCAAATCCAAAGCGACCAGTGGCAATTCTGAGGGCTTTGATTGCCCCTAATCTGAGCCGCTTGCAGGTCTAAACGGGGTTGGTTAGGCTTAAAGGTTAGTGAATTACAGGTTAAACCCATGCAACAACCGTCAGAACAAACCCTGCAACAACAAGTTGAAGCGTTGCGCGCTGAATTACGTCACCACAATTATCTTTACTATGTACTGGATGACCCCGCGATTCCTGATGCGGAATATGACCGTTTATTCCGCGAGTTACAGGCGTTGGAAACTGCGCATCCGGAATTGGTGGATGCCAATTCGCCTACTCAACGTGTCGGTGGCAAGGCTTTAAGTGAGTTCGGCGAAGTCAAACATGCTATTCCCATGTTGTCCTTAGGTAATGTGTTCAATGATGAGGAATTGCTGGCGTTTGAAAAACGTATTCATGATCGTCTGAAATCCGCACAGACCATTGAATTTGTGGCTGAACCTAAACTGGATGGTTTAGCCATTAGTCTGCGCTATGAAAAAGGTGTTCTGGTGTGTGCCGCTACCCGCGGTGACGGTGAAACCGGTGAAGATGTAACGTCAAATGTGCGTACCCTCAAAACAGTGCCCTTGCATCTGTTAGGCAGCGGTTGGCCGGATGTGCTCGAGGTACGCGGTGAAATTTATATGCCTAAGGCTGGTTTCAATGCCTTGAATGATAAATTGCGTAAAGACGGAGCTAAAGTTTTTGTGAATCCACGCAATGCCGCCGCCGGTAGCTTGCGCCAGTTAGACCCACGCATTACCGCTCAGCGCCCTTTGGCCATGTTTTGTTATGCAGTAGGGCAAGTTGAAGGTGGGGAAGTCGCGGATACCCATGCAGCGATTCTGGAGCAATTCCGACATTGGGGTTTGCGTGTCTGCCCAGATAGTCGCATTGTGCAGGGGGCACAAGGTTGTCTGGATTATTATCGGGTAATGGGCGAGCGGCGCACAGGCTTGCCGTATGATATTGATGGCGTGGTTTACAAAGTTAATTCCATGGCTCTACAGCAAACTCTCGGTTTTGTCAGTCGTGCCCCGCGTTGGGCGATTGCGCACAAATTTCCAGCCCAGGAAGAGATTACCACGGTTGAAGATGTCGAATTCCAGGTCGGACGTACGGGCGCTCTGACGCCGGTGGCGCGCCTTAAGCCGGTATTTGTCGGTGGTGTCACGGTCAGTAATGCCACGTTGCACAATATGGATGAAATTGAACGCAAAGATGTGCGAATTGGCGATTTCGTGATTATCCGGCGGGCTGGGGATGTGATACCAGAAGTGGCTCGGGTGATTTTAGACAAGCGTCCCGAGGATGCCCAGATTATTACACTGCCTGAGCATTGTCCGGTGTGCGCGTCAGAAGTGACCCGGCCCGAAGGTGAGGCGGTGGCACGTTGTAGTGGCGGTTTGTATTGCCCCGCACAGGTTAAAGAAGCCATCAAGCATTTTGCTTCGCGCCGTGCCATGAATATTGATGGTTTGGGGGATAAACTGGTTGAGCAACTGTTTGCTCTTGGCTTGATCCAGCATGTGGATGATTTGTATCGTTTGAAACCTGAGCAAGTCGCTGCGATGGAGCGTATGGGGCAAAAATCTGCCGAAAACTTGCTGAATGCCATACACAAAAGCTGTTCTACCACTTTGGAACGCTTTATTTACGCCTTGGGAATACGGGAAGTAGGGGAATCTACCGCGAAAGCCTTAGCCAAGCATTTTGGTTCACTGCAAGCCTTGCAGTCAGCAGATGAAGAAACCCTCAAAGGTGTACCCGATGTCGGTCCGGTAGTAGCAGCGAATATTGCGCATTTCTTTAGTGAGCCTCACAACCTCGAGACTATCACTCGTTTGCAGGAGCTTGGGGTACATTGGCGTGATTATGAAGTGAAACCAGCTGAGCAATTACCCTTGACGGGTAAGACGTATGTTATCACCGGCACGCTTAGCCGTTCGCGTGATGATATTAAGGCGGATTTGGAAGCCTTAGGAGCAAAAGTAGCGGGTAGTGTTTCCAAAAAGACTACGGCAGTGATTGCAGGCGAAAGTGCCGGTTCTAAACTGGAAAAGGCCGAAAGTTTGGGGATTGAAATCCTCGATGAACAGGCTTTATCGGTGTTATTGAGTCTCTTATAATCAAACTTAAAAAAAATTACACTTAGGTGTTGACAGGTCAAGTAAGTATCTTTATTATTCGCAGCCTGTTCAGCGGGAATAGCTCAGTGGTAGAGCACAACCTTGCCAAGGTTG
>CAZCJE010000040.1:0-27391 GCA_964498805.1 uncultured Thiothrix sp. | reverse complement strand
AGCCAAGAATGCTGTACCGCGCGGAATAAGCGTTCTGGGTGCGGCATCATAATGGTAAAGCGGCCATCCGTGGTGGTTAGGCCGGTAATACCTAATGGTGAACCATTCGGGTTTTCGGGGTAATGCTCAGTCGCATTGCCATAGTTATCGACATAGCGCAAGCCTACCAGTTTTTCCGCCAACACTTGTGCCGGGTCAAGCCCTGCATCAAATACCGCACGTCCTTCCCCGTGTGCTACAGCAATCGGTAGAATGGAACCGGCCATACCTTGCAGGAACAAGGAAGGCGAATCCAGCACTTCCACCGCTGCATAACGCGCTTCAAACTGCTCAGAGCGGTTACGATAGAAACGTGGCCAATGCGCCGCCCCCGGAATCATATCGCGTAATTGCGAGTACATCTGGCAGCCATTACACACCCCTAAGCCAAAGGAATCTTCCCGTGCAAAGAAGGCGGCAAATTCATCACTAGCTTGCGGATTCATCAGAATGGTTTTTGCCCAGCCACCACCGGCACCAAGTACATCCCCATAAGAGAAGCCACCACAAGCGACCATGCCTTTGAAATCTTTAAGGCTAACCCGACCGCTGATAATGTCGGTCATATGCACGTCAATAGCCTTGAAGCCCGCACGATCAAAGGCTGCAGCCATTTCAATCTGACCATTCACGCCTTGTTCGCGCAAAATCGCCACCGTCGGACGTGCGCCGGTTTTAATGTAAGGCGCGGCGATATTCTCATCAGGGTCAAAGCAGGTTTTCACCGGCAGACCAGGATCATTAGCATCGGCTAAACGCTCAAATTCCTGCGCCGCGCAATCGGCATTATCACGTAACGCTTGTAGGCGATAGCTGGTTTCCGCCCAGATTTGCTGCAATTGAGCACGCGGGGCACGGAATACTTCTTCATGGGCAAACGTCAGTACCAGTTCATCGGTATCATTCAATTCGCCAATGACGTGGGTGCATTGTGCCAACCCAGCATCACGGAAGGCTTCCAGCACCGTATCGGTATCGCAATGCTTAACCTGCAACACCGCACCGAGTTCTTCATTGAACAAAGCGGGCAGCAATTGATCACTAAACTGACCAATACAGACGCTCACCCCCACATGACCGGCAAAACTCATTTCCGCTAACGTCGCCAGCAAACCGCCATCCGCACGGTCGTGATACGCCAGAATCAAATCATCAGCCCGCAATTCTTGGATGGTGTCAAAGAAAGCTTTCAGTGCATCCGGATTATCCAGATCAGGTGCGTGATGACCGACTTGGCCATACACTTGTGCCAATGCAGAGGCAGCCAAACGATTACGACCTTTGCCTAAATCCACCAGAATCAGGTCGGTATCACCTTGATCGGTACACAATTGCGGCGTCAGGGTTTTGCGAATATCACCAACTGGCGAGAATGCAGAAATAATCAAGGACAAGGGCGCGGTCATTTCGCGCTGTTCATCGCCTTGCTGCCAGACCGTTTTCATGGATAAGGAATCCTTACCCACTGGAATCGCCAAGCCTAAACGCGGGCAAAGCTCTTCACCAACCGCTTTAACGGTGTCAAACAAAGCTGCATCTTCACCCGGATAACCTGCCGCCGCCATCCAGTTGGCAGACAGACGAATATTACGCATCGCTTTGATATCAGCAGCGGCAATATTGGTTAACGCCTCACCAATTGCCATCCGCCCGGAAGCAGCCGGGTTCACCAACGCAATCGGGGTGCGTTCACCCATGGCCATGGCTTCACCAAATGCAGTGCTGTAATCGGTGGCAGTCACAGCAACATCCGCCACCGGTACTTGCCAAGGGCCTACCATTTGATCACGCGCCACCATACCAGTAACAGTACGGTCACCAATGGTAATCAGGAAAGCTTTAGAAGCAACTGTTGGCAAGCGCAATACACGCTCAATCGCCTCATTGAGTTCAATATGGCTGAGATCCACTTCCGGCTTATGGAAAGTCAGATGATGCACATTGCGCAACATTTTCGGTGGTTTGCCCAGCAATACATTCATAGGCAAATTCACTGGATTATTTTCAAACAGCGAATCACCTACCAATAATTGCTGTTCCGCCGTTGCGGTACCGACTACCGCATACACCGCGCGTTCACGTTCACACAACGCACGGAATGCGTCTAAACGCTCTTCAGCAATCGCCAGCACGTAGCGTTCTTGCGCTTCATTACACCAGATTTCCATCGGTGCCATGCCCGGTTCATCGTTTGGCACCGTGCGCAATTCAAAACGGCCACCACGCCCGGCATCATTAATGATTTCCGGAATGGCATTGGAAATACCGCCTGCGCCCACGTCATGAATCGACAGAATTGGGTTTTCCGCACCTAAGGCGACACAGCGGTCAATCACTTCCTGACAACGACGTTGCATTTCCGGGTTACCGCGTTGTACAGAAGCAAAATCAAGGTTTTCCGCACTTGTACCGCTAGCCATGGAAGACGCCGCACCGCCGCCTAAACCAATCAACATGGCGGGGCCACCGAGCACTACAATTGGTGTGCCTTCAGGCAGGGTTTTCTTTTCAATATTGCCATCGCGGATATTACCCATACCGCCTGCAATCATAATTGGCTTGTGATAACCGCGCAGTTCTGTACCTTTAGCACCCGGTACCAGCATTTCGAAACTACGGAAATAACCGGCGATATTCGGGCGACCAAATTCATTATTGAAGGCTGCTGCCCCAATTGGCCCTTCCAGCATAATGTCTAATGCCGAAACAATGCGACCCGGTTTACCAAAATCCTGTTCCCACGGTTGTTCAAAACCGGGAATACGCAAGTTAGAAACCGAGAAACCGCACAAACCGGCTTTCGGTTTAGAACCAATTCCGGTCGCACCTTCATCCCGGATTTCCCCACCCGAACCAGTCGCAGCTCCCGGAAACGGTGAAATCGCGGTTGGATGGTTATGGGTTTCCACCTTCATCAACAAATGCACAGGTTCTTCTGAATAATGGTATTCGCCCGTGTGTACATCCGTCTGGAAGCGTGTGGCTTGTGGGCCTTCAATCACCGAAGCATTGTCTTTGTAGGCAGACAAAATGCCTTCCGGAGCGTGTTGATAGGTATTGCGAATCATGCCAAACAGCGATTTAGGCTGTGGCTTGCCATCAATAATCCAGTCAGCATTAAAAATCTTGTGACGGCAATGTTCAGAGTTAGCTTGTGCGAACATCATTAATTCGACATCGGTCGGATTACGCCCCAATTCAGCATAATTTTCAGCCAAATAATCGATTTCATCCGCAGAAAGTGCCAAACCCCAGTCGGTATTAGCCTTGGCTAAAGCAGCTTTAGCATCCGCGCTAATATCAACATAACGCAGCGGCGCGGGTTCAGCTTCACTGAATAGAATCACGGCATCCTGGGTATCAGCCAGCACCATTTCAGTCATGCGATCGTGCAATAACGCCGCTAACTGATTGCGCTGGGCATCACTAAGCACTGGGCTGGTTTGCACATCATAGGCAATACCGCGCTCAATACGCTCAATCATGCTTAAGCCACAGTTATGGGCAATATCCGTGGCTTTACTCGACCAAGGTGAAATAGTACCGGTACGCGGGGTCACCAAAAATAGGCTACCGCTAAACTGGTGGTTACCTTGCACTTCTTCATAGGTCAGCAAGGTTTGCAGGCGGCTGTGTTCATCTGCCGTCAACTCACGGGCAGTACGGACAAAATGGACATATTCGGCTTGCAAGCCGGTGACTTCAGGCACAGCGGTTTGCAAGGCATTTAACAATTTGGTACGGCGGAAGGCAGAAAGAGCAACACTACCGGGAAGGATCAGCATAGGGTTCAACCAACGGGGCAGTTCAACAAGGAGGGTATGATAACGGAAAGTTTCTTTCCCCTCCTACCCTTTTACATGCAGTTGCTAACGATAACCTTCCCGAATTAACTCAAGGATAGCCCTAACTCAGCCTATGCAGGGCTTGATCAATCAAAGTCAAACAGGTCATCCCAGAAACCCTCACGCTTTTTCTTTTTATAGTAGCCATGCGGCTGATTCGCATAATGCGGGTCGTGATGATGCGGTTGCTGACCAGAATAACGCGGGTCATGGTGTTGTTGATGGCCGCTGTAATGTGGGTCTTGGGGGTAGGGGTTGGGTTGTGGAGGCTGTGGTGGTGGTTGATAACCACCAAACAAACCTGTCCCACTGTGGGTCGGTTGCGATGGTGGTGCCGGTTGCGCGTAATGCCCACCGGCTGTGGCGCGTTCAATGATTTTGTCGAGTTCACCACGGTCTAGCCACACTCCCCGACAGGTCGGGCAGTAATCAATTTCAATGCCATTTCGATCTGACATTAACAAATCCACACTTCGGCACACAGGACATTTCATGGTTAAAGCTTCCTTTTGCAAGTTATCGGCACACGCTACCGATATTAGCAATTCAGCGTGTAAGAACCGACATAACCCCAACAAAATGTGGCTTGCTTGTCAGCAGAATTTAGTTTGCTTCAAAGCAAACTCAGCCATTATTGGCCCTCTTTAAATCAGTATTAGCCCCAGTGTGTTCACCTATTAACCCGCAAAGGCATTTCCATTTATCAGTATTAAAAAAAGGGTTTTGCCTAATCAACAAAACCCTTTATTTTTAGTATTAGCAGTCAATAATTCACTACATGCCTAGCTTTTATTTCTCAGGGTATTTAAATTCAGGCAATTGCTTCAACAAATCCTTGGTTGCCCCACTCAAAACCAGCTTATCATTCATAGTGTGAAGATAGTCGGTTTTAATAGCAACATCATGTTTACCCATACCTAGAAAGCCGCCTGCACCAATAACAGCATATGACATCTTTTGATCCGGACTAATAATAATATCATCAATCACACCGACTTTTTCATCCTTGTCATTAACAACTTCTTTACCAAGAATATTTTTCTTGGCACTCCAGCCAGTAACTGTTGTGGTTAATTCATTTAAGGGCACACCCTCAAGTGTGGTAGTTGTGGTAGTGGTCATTTCAGAAGTACTACCAGTACTCGGAGACGTAGTGGTACTAGGCGATGTCATAGTGGACGAGGAAGAACCAGGACTTGTCATACCTGGCGAAGTTGTGGTCGTGCTGGAATCTGTATCGGCAGCCTGAATTAAAGCAGAGGATAAAAGCAATACGCTAGACATAGAAATCATTAGCAAACGTTTCATATTCAACTCCTTTATTTTCTATTTAATACCATACGGTTGGTGGTAAGCCATATAGAGCCAACTTTCTCATTAAATCAGCTTAAAAAGCCTGCTCAATAGACAGTATATTCTCTCTGAATTTAATCAGAATTTCATAATTCAAATTTGCAGTTTCTATCAATACAAAACCCTTTTCAGTAATGAAAAAGGCATGTCACTTATAACCAATTAACGAATACAAACCTATAACCCTCTTTTTTTATATCCCCAATGTACAGGTTATTAAGCTAAAAACATCCTTAAGTTATTTTTATTTTTTTATAATATTGAATAAAAAAGCATTATTTTAATTAAAACAAAGGGCATTACAATTGTAGGGCAATAAAATGCCAATAATAGTCTTTAAGACATAACTTTAATGTTTTGGTAATAACTGAACGACTCAGCTAAATCAGTTAATAGCGGTATTAAAACGGTCGTTTAGGCAGGCTGCAATAGCCTGCCTAAGAGCTGGATTATAAATAGTCAACCATATTTTCCAGCGGTTGACGCAGACGTGGCGTCTGTTCACCCGCCCGATAACCAAAAGCCACCACCACCGCCGCGCCATAATCAGCCGTATCAACCTTTAACAGCTTTTCGACTTCAGCTTTAGAGAAACCTTCGATAGGGCAAGAATCAATCCCCAGACTCGCCGCCCCCGTCATCATATTGGCCAGAGCAAGATAGCATTGCTTGGAACTCCAACCCAGCGTATTGATATAAGGCTCAACTTCATGTTCGTGATGCGCACCATAACGCGCCAGATAACCTTTAAACATATCGTCTGGTAAACCCCGGCGGCGGAAAATGGTTTCGACATAATCGGTACCGGGTTTGACCGCACTGGTTTTAGCGAGAATAACAACCACATGACTGCTTTCGGTAATCTGTGGCTGGTTCCAGCAAGCTTCTTTTAACTGGGCACGCAATTCAGGCGTTTGCACCACGGCAAAACGCCACGGCTCCATCCCAAATGACGACGGTGATAGACGTCCAAATTCCAGAATTTGCTGGAATTGCTCCGCTGGAATGGCTTGGGTTGGGTCAAATTTTTTGCAAGCATGACGGAAGTTCATGGCTTCCAGAAAGGTGGACATAGTAAAAGCTCCTTAACTTAAAACAGGTCGGTGAATGCGCTACAGTATAGCCACACCTTATATTTGCAAGAACAGGAAACAAAAATGATAACGGATATGTTTAAAGGATTCGGCTATGTCAGTACTGGGCTGTCATTGATTACCAAGCCCGGTATTCGCCCTTTTGTGTTAGTGCCTTTATTAATCAATATTGTCCTGTTTGCCGGTGGTACATGGCTGGCTGCTACGCAACTGGATAACTGGATGGCACGCTTATTACCGAGCTGGTTAATCTGGCTGGAATGGTTACTGTGGCCAATTTTTGCGTTACTGATTTTTTTTGTGGTGTTTTACGCCTTTACCTTACTGGCTAATCTGCTCTCCGCCCCCTTCAACTCGGTGCTAGCAGAAAAGGTAGAAGCACATTTGAATGGCTTGCCTATTCCCGCGTTTGCAGGCTATGGCAGCATTCCGGGCTTGATGGTACGCACCTTTAAAAGCGAAGCCAGCAAATTATGGTACATGGGTAAATGGCTGATCGTAATGCTACTGATTACCTTCATACCAGGCCTGAATGTGATTGCCCCAGTGGCTTGGACGGTGTATGGCGCTTGGATGCTGGCGATTGAATATGCTGATTATCCTATGGGCAACCATAATCTGTTTTTCCAAGAACAAAAGGCCACCTTGAAAAAGAATGTACCTGAGGCTTTAGGATTTGGCTGGATTTTATCGCTCATGACCACAATACCCGTACTGAACTTTCTAGCTATGCCTGTGGGTGTGGCTGGTGGTACGGCTTTCTGGGTGGAAAAACTGTCTAAAAATCATTGACGCACACAAGAAAACTGCCAGCGGATGCAACCCAACTGGCAGTTCAATGCAGATGAACATGAAAGGAATCGAATACTTTAACCACAGGTGCAAATAACGAATCTGTTTCCCCCGAAAATACAACCGCCGGTGTTACCCCCTACTAGCCCGGCATCCCCAATGACTATGCCGCTGCTTTAACCCCTTTACACCGACGGTTGAGCTTTGCTTGTTATCACTTGTGTTTTCTCTTAACCGCTTTCTTATGGCTTTCATTATGCTTAATTACACTTACCGCTAATATTGCCAAAACAGGGTAATTTTTTCCGACAATATCCCCTGTTTTAGGGATTAAAGGTCTAATAGGGCTACACTTACACTGTTGGTTAAGCCCAAATCTGAGTGTGAAGCCTTATGAGCACGCCGACCCGCATTATGATTGTCGAAGATGACCCCACCGTCTTGCAGCGTTTCACCCGCATGATAGTCAATAGCGCCCATTTCCAGTTGATGTTCACCTGTAACAATGTGGCGACAGCCATCAAAGCCCTCAATGAATTCCAAGATCAAACCGATGTATTACTGGTGGATTTAGGCCTACCAGACGGTAGCGGTCTGGAAGTGATACAGCTAGCCGCGCATTTACGCCCACAAATGCCCATTATGGTGATTAGTGTGTTTGGCGATGAAAAGCATGTGATTGCTGCCATCGAAGCCGGTGCGAGCGGTTATATCCTCAAGGATGATGATCATACCGAAGTGGAACAAGCCATTTTGCAATTGTGTGCCGGTGGTTCACCGATTAGCCCTGCGGTAGCCAGTCATTTGCTAAAACGCTTACGCCCAGAAACCGAAGCGGTCAAACTAACCAAAACTGAGCTAGAAGTGTTGCGCATGATTGCTAAAGGTTTTACCGCGCAAGAAGTAGCAGAAATGAAATCGGTTTCCTACCACACCATTACCTCACACATTAAAAACATTTACGGTAAACTGCATATTACTTCGCGGGCCGAAGCGGTGCATGAAGCCGTCAAAAGGCATTTGCTGTGAAGCCGATCTGTGCTGCTAGTGTGCGCTTATTCTGGTGGTTACCGTTGTATGTAGTAGCTTTGTATTGGCTAGCGTTACAAGTGGATAAAACCCAAATGGATTTGCCTGCGCACTGGCAATTGCCCTTGCAACTGGATCAAGCCAATCCCCAGCATTACACCAGTGTCTTGCCTGCATCCGTCAAAACCTTGCAAGACCCCGCCTTATTGATAATGACGGTTAGCCAAAATGTAGCGGTCTATTACCCGGATGGCACCTTAGCAGGAACGGGGGGTAGCATGCAGCCACCGGTAGCACGTAATCGCCATCGTCCGTTACTGTTTCACCTCTATCAACCGGCGTTGCAACCCGGTCAACGCTTACACTTTGCGGTGGTGAGTACCCGCTCTGATACCCTCAAACTCGCCCAGGTATACCTAGGTTCTGCTAGCGAACTGGAACCCATTTGGCAGCGCAATCAATGGCTACGCCAAGGAGTCGTTAAAGTCACCATTACCTTATTATTGGTCACAGCTTTGTTGATTGGCAGCTTGTGGCTGGTATATCCAAGCAAACGCGAATATTTATGGTATGCAATTGGTACCTCGCTATGGGCAGCGCATACTAGCAATCTGGTTATACGTTCCAATCCCGTTGGTAGCGATGCCTTATGGGCGGCTATAGTGCCAAGCTTGATTGGTTTGAGCCTGTTAGCCTTTATTACCATGATGTATTACTACCTAATAGCGATACAGCTAAAAACCCCTCACAGCAATCGCCGTGTGCTTTACGCATGGTTAGGACTCCTGCTATTTGCCCTACCCTTATTTATCTTACCGTATGAAACCGGCGCGCGTTTTCAGTACACTATTGTTTGGTATAGCCTGCTAACCGCCATTTTTAGCCTGACATTGGCTTACATTATTTGGCTATATTGGCAACAACAAAATTTTAACCGCTTGTTATTCATACTCAGCGGGGTAGCCATGCTGGTATTTGGTATTCATGATGCGCGCTTAACGATGAATCCCGATTTGCAGGGCATTTATGTACTGCATTTTGCCGCTATGCTCACCTTACTGTCCCAATATTCGCTGTTGGTGCGGCGCTTTGCCCATAGTCTGCGTGCCAGTCAATTTTACGCCACTCATCTGGAAACGTTAGTCACTGCACGAGAACAAGAACTACAAGCGCAATACCAGCAGATTCGCCTAATGGAACAAGGCCAGATTGTCTTAGCCGAACGTGAACGCATTATGCGCGATATTCATGACGGCTTTGGCGGGCATTTGGTATCCACGCTGGCCATGCTGGAACAACCAGATGCTAACCCTGAACACATCAAGCAAAACTTACAGGATGCATTGACCGATTTACGGCTGGTGATTGATTCACTGGATTTTGATTCACAGGACATTACCACCGCTCTTGGCATGTTGCGTAACCGCATTAGCCGTAAAATTCGTCAAGCCGGTTTTGAGCTGCGCTGGCAAGTACAGGACATCACCATGCCTACCGAATGGGGGGCGGAAAAAATCTTGCAATTATTGCGTATTGTGCAAGAAGCCATTACCAATGCACTCAAACACAGCGGCGGTAACTGTATTACCGTCAGCACTTGGCAACTGGAGGACAGTCAGCAAATCATCGTACAAATTCAGGATAACGGCTTTGGTATGCCAGATAACGCATCCAAAGGCAAAGGCCTAATCAGTATGCACAAGCGGGCCGACAAACTCGCAGCCCGCTTAGAGATTAGCAATCAAGCAAATGGCAGTGGCGTGAGTGTGCGCATTACGCTTGATCCAGCTGCATTAAAGCTGCCGCTATCGTCTGATAACCCTGCTGTAACTGCGCTTGCGTAACGCAATAAGGCGGTAACAGATACACCACATTACCCAAAGGCCGCAATAACAAGCCGCGCTCATGGAAAAACGCTTTCAGGCGTGGGCCGATAGCCGAGTTATAGCCTTCATCTGCAGTGACCACATCAAAAGCGGCAATCGTACCCATAACACGGGTATGACGCACTTGCGGATAACTGGCCAATTCCGCCAAATAGTGCCGATGCCAAGCCTCAATCTGTGGCAATTTGTGCAAGGTCTGTTCGTCCTCAAATACCTGCAAAGAAGCCAAGGCAGCCGCACAACCTAATGGATTAGCAGTAAATGAATGCCCGTGTACCAAGGCTCGATCAAAGCTTTCCCCCAGAAAGGCGTTGTAAATAGCTTCAGTAGCAACGGTTACTGACAACGGCAAAAAGCCTGCCGTCAGCCCTTTGGAGAGGCAAATAATATCCGGTGTGACTTGCGCTTTCAGACTGGCAAATAAGGCTCCGGTGCGGCCAAAACCCGTCATGACTTCATCAAAAATCAGCAAAATACCCGCTGCACGCAAACGCTTGGCTAACGCTTGTAGGAATTCAGGGCGGCACATACGCATCCCGGCGGAACCTTGTATCAAAGGCTCCATAATTACCCCGACTAGCGTATCGCCATGCAGCGTTAGATACTGTTCAAGCTTAGCTAAGGCTGCTTGTTCCTTAGCTTCAACCTCTGCGTCATTATCCCAGGTCGCGGGAAATGGCAATAAACCAACTTCAAAGGTCATGCTGCCATAGGTATCAAAAAAGCCGCAGCCTTTACCCGCTGACATTGCCCCGACCGTGTCACCGTGATAACCCCCTGCAAAGGCTAGAAAGCGTGTGCGTTGGCTTTGCCCTTGGTTATGCCAATATTGCAAGGCCATTTTCAGCGCCACTTCTACCGCCGTCGACCCATTATCGCTGTAAAACACCCGGCTTAAACCTTGCGGCAGGCGCTTGACCAATTCACTAGCTAGTTGTACCGCCGGTTGATGGGTAAACCCGGCAAAGATGACCTGTTCCAACGTTTGCGCCTGTTTGGCAATCGCAGCGGCCACCGTCGGATGGGCGTGGCCATGAATATTTACCCACCAGGACGAAATCAGGTCGAGGAATTCGCGTCCATCCGCTGTATGCAGATGAATACCTTGAGCCGAGACAATTTCAATCGGATCAGGAGCGGTTTGTTCCTGAGTAAAAGGGTGCCAAACGTGGCGACGATCAAGGGCGATGATAGATTTCATGATGGTAGAAAAGTTTACACAAAAGCGCTTTGTCTGTGATTAAAAAATTTTTAAATAAATTTGGCAAATTTATAAATATGTTCTATAGATACACTTGTAAACCCAAGTACACGGATTACATCACGGGCTGTAGATTAATTAACAAGTTTTTCATTACCTTACTATTTTCTCAGGGGCATTTTGCATTTGCTGCAGTTTTTACAAGCACTTGCTGCACTTTGTACGGGCTGAGTCACTGATTGGCTGAAAAACCTCATTACTTCCTTTGATTAAAACAACGTGTGCCATCACGGCAGGCTTACCTATAAAGGTGCAAACAGCGCGTGCGGGTAACCCTTTCTAAGCAACCAAGTAAGGATATTGACGATGAAGAAGATGGCAATCTGGGCAGCCGGGTTATTATTGTGCTGCCATACCGTTTACGCTGCTGATTGGTTCAAAGCCACCGCCAAACCCAGTCTGGTCGTACGGGATGCTCCCGATGTCGATGGTAGCAAACTCGGTACTGTACCCTATAACGGGCGCGTTAAGGTTTTGGAGCGGGTTAGCTCGCAAGAATCCATTGGTGGACGCGAAGGTCACTGGGTCAAGATTCAATGGAAAAATACCACTGCCTATGCCTTTGATGCTTTTCTGGAGGCAATGGAGACCGAGCCTGCGGTTAATAACAAGGTCGTTGCTAATTCCCAGGAGAACGAAGCCGAATGGTTTCGGTCTAATGCTAAACCGAGTCTGGTCGTCCGCAGTCAACCCAATGTTGACGGTAAGCAAATCGGCAGCGTCCCTTATGATGGCAAGATTAAGGTTCTCAAAGTGGTAAGCAGCCGTGAATCCATTGGTGGTCGCACAGGACGTTGGGTGAAAGTCAGCTGGCAAAATACCACTGGCTATGTTTTCGATGCGTTTTTAGAGCCTATGGATAATGTTCGTACCGGGGTGAATTCCGTGTCTGCTTCTAGTCAGTTGGATCGGGAAATCGCCATGCAGCTAGGCTTATTCACCCTTGCTGCTAAAACCGAGGGTTATGTTATTAGCCATGATCTGGAACAAGGTCAGCTCGCCAGCGGCAAAGACAAGCGATACTCTCTACAATTAGAGCAAGGTAAGGATTATCGTATCCTCACCGCCTGCGATAACAACTGCACGGATCTGGATACGCAGTTGCGTGATGAAAACGGCAATGAAATCGACACCGATTTTTCCGATGATGACTTGCCTACCCTAACCGTTACCCCTAAATGGACAGGCACTTTTAATCTACAAGTGACCATGCGTAGCTGTTCACGGGAACCTTGTCATTATGGCGTTGCCGTATTTGGACGATAAACCCCTAGCAAAGGATTGAAGCATGTTAACAAAACGTTGGTTGTATGCCGGATTAGTCGTCATGGCGCAAGTAGCTTATGCTAGCCCTGATTCACCGGAAGAAAGCATACGTCAGTTTTACACTGCTGCTACCGCTGCCGAGAAAGATTGTGCGGCTGCCATGCGTTTGCGTCCGGGCTTTCCGGAAGAACGTTGCCAAAAGTTGCAAGCAGCCACAATCCGCTCTCTACAAGAGTTAAGCAATGATGGTACTAATGCTGCTGTAGCTGCCGATATTCAGGTCACCTCCAACGACAAGCCACAAGCGTTCAAAGGCACTATTCACCTGCAACGTGAGCAAGGTGAATGGTTACTGAAAAGCTTTGATGATGGCAAAGCGGCTACCACTAGCAAGGTCATACCCTTGTCTACTGAGGCCGACATCATTGAGGCGGCTAATCCGGCACCCACGTTAGCCATGCTGCATACCCGTTTTCCTGATTATGCCAAAGGCAAGATTGCGCTGGTGGATGTGGATCAACAGCGCCTTACCTTGTATGAACAGGATCAGGAAATCGCTTCTTTCCCGGTTTCTACGGCTACTAATGGCGCAGGCAATCTAGCCGGTAGTGATCAAACCCCATTAGGCGCGCACATTGTCAGTGAAAAATTTGGGGATACCGCTGAATTAGGCACGATTTTCGAATCGCGCAGGGATACAGGAAAAAAAGCTGAAATTCTTACCAACCCTGAGGATGTCCCGACTGATCATGTCACTACGCGCATTTTGTGGTTGGATGGTTTAGAACCGAACAAGAATAAAGGCGGTGAGGTGGATTCCAAAAGCCGCTTCATTTATATCCACGGTACGCCTGAAGAAGGCTTGATTGGCAAACCAGCCTCACACGGTTGCATCCGTATGAAAAACGCGGATGTGATTAAAGTTTATGAGCTGCTCGAACCGAATACCTTGGTCTATATCGGCAAATAAACGCCTTATGCTCTAAAAAAACAAGCCCATCGGATAGTTACATCACGATGGGCAACGAGCAGTTTCGAACAAAAACCCTTCTTTACACTACAACAAAGCTACTGGTTTGCGTAGCCATCCGGTCAAACTTAAGCGTGATTTTTGTGCCGGTAAGACTTCATGCCAGAAACGCTCGCTTAAAAACAGCACTAAGGTCCCGCCTTGCGGTTCAATATCCCGATATTCACCGCTTGCCGTGCCATCTGTATACAAGCGTAATTGCCCACCATCGGCTGCCTGCCAAGCGTCATTCAGATACAAAATCGTGGTGACCAAGCGCGCGGATGTGCCGCGAAAATTATCCACATGCAGGCGATAAAACGCTTGCGGCGGATACAAAGCAAAGTGAGTTTCGTAATCCTTTAAACCCAGATACAAGGTGCGATTCAAGGTTAGGCGCAATTGCTCAACAAACTGCTGATAATCCGCTAGTGCGCCTTGCTCTACGGGTTCTAACCATTGCACCTGATCCCCGCGAACAGCGGTATTCACATTCAGCTCAGCCCCACGGCCAATACCAGCAGCATGAAACTCACCCGCTTGCCATTGTGCTAATGCCTGCTGACGCAATTCAGCGACTGTTGCCGCCGGGAAAAAATCAGGAAGCACCAGCCAGCCCGTATCCGCTAATGCCTCCACGATCGATTCAAAATCAAACTTGTTTAGCATTTCAGACTTAAACCTCGTGACAAGCGGGCTTGACGGTGACGTAAACCCATACTTTGACGAGTCAACCAATTACGCAAGGCAGGGATACGATCCACTGCCAGCAAACCACCGGCACGCGCATGACCTAAAGGGGCAAAATCGCTGGAAAAGAGCCGTACCAATGAATCGGTATAACGAATAACGGTGGCATAATCGGGTTGACGCTGCTGTTCATACAGATGTAGCAATTCAGGACTACCCGGGTCTTGTCCGGCTTGTACCGCATCCGCGAGCAAATCGGCCAATTGCGCCACATCACGCAAGCCTAGATTTAAACCTTGTCCGGCTACCGGATGTAATGCGTGCGAAGCATTGCCGATTAATACCGCGCGTCCGGCGACTTCCCGGGCAGATTTCTGCAAAACCAGCGGGTAAGTGGCGCGTTGTCCCACCTTGATGAACGTACCTTGGCGATAACCAAATGCTGTCTGCAATTTTTGCAAGAATGCCGCATCATCCAATTGCAAAGTATCATTCACATCCTGATTCCAATGCGTCCACACCAGCGAATAACGGTTGTCTGTTAAAGGCAATAATGCCAATGGGCCTTGCGGGGTAAAGCGCTCATAGGCTGTTTGGCGGTGCGGTTCAGAGGTAGTGACATTGGCGATCAACGCAGTTTGGTGATAATCGCGTAGGCTGGCTTGAATGCCGAGCATATCGCGTATAGCGGACTTAGTACCATCGCATACCACCAGCAAGCGGGTTTGCAGATTATCGATGACACCAGCACGTTCCAGACTTACCGTGACAATACCCGCTGCCTGTTGAACGTCATAGACCTTGGCCGGAACGATTTGCTCAATGGGGCTATTAGCCAACTCCTCATACAAAGCCTTGCCCAACACGCGGCTTTCGACGACATAACCGAGAGCGGGTACTTGTTCGCGGGCAGCATCCAAACGGGTTGCACCAAAATACCCCCGATCCGACACATGAATATGCTGAATACTGGCTATACCTGTGTGTAATTTATCCCACAGCCCCATTCCTTGATAAATGCGACTCGAACCATAAGACAGTGCGATCGAACGGTCATCATAAGCCGGTTGTTCAGCCACCCCAAAAGGATAAGCCTCAATCAGCCCTACTTTCAGTTTTAAGGGTTTGAGTGCTACCGCTAGACTAGCACCGACCATGCCACCGCCTACAATCAGGACATCAAACATCCACGTCACCTTTTTCACCTTGATAGTACGCAGATGTTACACCGTAAGTCGTTTCAATGCAGTTTGACGCGTGGCGAGGTACGACGACGTAAAAAATCACTCAGGGTATTAGCCGTCACCTTCCAGAGTCCTTGCAAATCCCACTGATGCTCCTTGTAAAGCCAGTCATATACCAGCCGTGCCAGATGCCCCTCCATGAAAAATGTCCCGCGTGCAATCTTGCCCATTAGCCCACCAATCGCCCAATTTTCACCTAATGACACCAATGAGCCAAAATCCTGATAGCGAAATACCTGTAGCGGTTGGTGTTGCAAGCGCCGCTGTAACTGTGCGCTGAGAAACTTGGCTTGTTGATGCGCCGCTTGTGCGCGTGCCGGTACGGTTATACCCGTTTTCTGCCCTAGCCAGGGTGCACTCGCGCAGTCACCAAAAGCAAAAATAGTGTCATCGCGTGTGGTCTGCAAAGTTGGTTTCACCACCAGTTGATTAACCTTATTGGTTTCCAACCCAGCTAATTCATGCAGAATAGCCGGGGCGCGAATACCCGCTGCCCATACCACCAATTCGGCGGGGATAAAGTCCCCTGATTCCAATTGCACACCATTAGCATGCACGGTAGTGACGCGGGAATGAGTGCATATATTCACCTTGAGCTTTTGCAATATACGTAACGCTTGGGCGGAAATTCGCTCGGGTAACTCGGGCAAAATGCGCGGTGCGGCTTCAATCACCGAAAGCATAACATCTTGTTCGGCTTTAATATTATCCAACCCGTAACTCACCAAGGCGCGAATACTGCCATGCAATTCTGCTGCCAATTCCACGCCGGTAGCCCCACCACCGACAATGGCAATTTTTAGCTGCTCTGGGCGCAATGCAGAGGTTTGATCATTAGCCCGCCGAAACATATTCACCAGTTTTTGATGAAACCGTTCAGCCTGTTCGGCAGTATCTAACTGATAAGTACAAGCCGCTGCTCCGGGAATATTGAAATCATTGGACAAGCTACCAATAGCAATGACTAAGGTATCGTAGGCAAAACGGCGGGCGGGAATGATTTCGTTACCGTCTTCATCCAGATAAGCATCGACTTGAATCTGGCGTTGCTCACGGTCTAGGCCGATAAAACTCCCTAGATGAAAGCGAAAATGATGCGCGTGCGCTAAAGCAGCATATTCCAGCGCATCATGAGTGTAGTCTAAGCTACCTGCGGCTATTTCGTGCAGAATAGGTTTCCAGATATGCACAGGATTGCGATCAATCAGGGTAATATGGGCTTGTTGCTGACGCCCACATTGTTCGCCAAGCGCGGTTGCCAATTCCACCCCACCAGCACCCCCACCGACAATAACAATACGATGCAAGCCTACTCCTTCAGCATTGGCTAATCGCATAGTAGTGCTCCATGCTTTTTAGTTAATTAGGCAAACATGGTAGCCCGTTTATTTCGCTCATGAAAAAAGCCACGCAAATAACATTGCATCCCTTTAAGATTGCGGGTTATAAACGCGGCTTAATAAGCATGTGGAAAATAAATTTAATCAACCTGCCATTAACGATTCAATAGCCTCTACTTCTTTGATGACATCACGGGTCAGAATATCGTGGCCATCTTCAGTAATCAGCACGTCATCTTCAATGCGAATACCAATATTCCACCATTTAGAATCAACATTTTCTGCTGGTGAAATATACAAACCTGGCTCTACCGTCAGCACCATACCCGGTTGCAAAGTACGCCAGTTATCTTCCACTTTATAATCACCGACATCATGCACATCTAAGCCTAACCAATGGCCGGTACGATGCATGTAAAACTGGCGATAAGGGGCATCTTGAGCAGGTTCCCCCGCCACAGCAGACGGTACTGTCATGGCCTCTGCCAACGTACCTGCAAGAATTCCTAAATCCAATAACCCTTGAGCCAGCACTTTGACAGCAGCCTGATGCGGATCATCCCAGGTATTACCAGGTTTACACGCCGCAATCGCCGCCTTTTGTGCATCCAATACCAGTTGATACAACGCCCGTTGTTCAGGGCTAAATTTGCCATTCACCGGGAAAGTACGGGTAATATCACTAGCGTAATTAGCGTATTCGGCTCCTGCATCAATCAGCAATAAATCGCCATCACGCAGTACATCCTTGTTTTCAATGTAATGCAGTACACAGGCATTACCACCACCGCCGACAATGGTGGTATAGGCAGGTTCCATACGCGCACGACGGAATTCATGCAAAAATTCGGCTTCAATTTCGTATTCATATAGGCCCGGTTTGCAGACCTGCATGGCACGGGTATGCGCACGCGCTGAAGTTTGAGCAGCATGACGCATCACGGCAATTTCATGCGCGGATTTAAATAAGCGCATTTCGTGCACAATACAATCTAGCATCACAATCGCATGCGGCGCACGCACCCCGGAGCGCGCCCGCGCCCGTAAGGTATTGACCCACTGAATCATGCGCTGATCAAATTCTGAGTTAGCGCCTAAATCGTAATGCACCTGATCACGCCCGCTAAGCAATTGCGGTAATAATTTATCCAGATCACTAATCGGATGTGCATCATCCGCACCGTGCCAATGCATAGCCCCTTCAATACCGGCGCGAATGCCGCTCCAGCGTTCGGCAAATTCATCCTTAGGCCGACAAAACAGCACATACTCACCGTCTGCACGCCCCGGTACCAATACCGCCACCGCTTCGGGTTCATTAAAGCCGGTTAGGTAATGAAAATCGCTGTCCTGACGAAACGGGTATTCAGCATCGCGATTACGTACCTTCAGGCTACCAGAGGGCACTACCGCAATCGCATCCTTACCTAACTTTTCCAGTAAACGGCGGCGACGGGCAGCGTATTCTTCTTTAGGTATAACAGGCTTATCCACGGTAACCTCATCATTTATTTAGTCATTAATGCACATGTGGGGCAGATTTTAGCGGCTGCATTTCTTCGTTCATCATTAATACACCCACACGCAAATACTCAATAATTTCTGCCAAAGCATCTTCAGATTCGGCCTCATTGTCGAGATCCAGCTCACCCGATGTGCCAATGCGAACGACATCCTCGACCCACTCCTTGGAATCGGCTGGCAGGGTTTGCATATCCTTTTCCTTGATACCGGCTATGGTCAAACCCAAACCAAAACCCTGACACCAATCCTGCATGGCTGCCACTTGCGCTTCGAGCTCATCTTCGTCGGGTAATAACAGTTCAAAGCCCATGCCAGGGTCATTCAATTGCTGGCGTGTGATCACAAATAATTCACGTAATAAAGTGCGCGCTTCCTGAAAGTGGAAATTTTGCGCATCTCCTTCGAGCACTTCCCTCAACCAACTATTTTGATCAGCTGATTGATTCACCACCAGCAGTCCGCAACAGCTGCCATGGATTTCTGCAGCGGAATAACCGTTGTCAATCCGTTCAAGGACTTCGGTTACTGTTGCATAATCAGGTAGTTGATGTTCCAAAACTTTTCTCCCTTAAAAAACCTTATTATGAGATGATTGACCGACTTCCTTACTCTTTACTACCATTATTGCATGAATGCACAAACCCCTGACAACACGCTTGAGGAGGAGATCAAATCCTTGTGTGGGCGTGTGGAGCGCTTGCTCAAACTGGTTGAGAAGTTATCAGCAGAAAATAATGAATTGAAACAGCGTGAGGAAGTCCTTGTTCAACATTGCGAAGAGTTGCATGCACGTAATACCAAGGCCAGTCACCAATTAGAACATTTGATTAATCAAATCAAACACCAGCAGCATGGGTTGAAGCAATAAATGGAAAAAACGATCAAGCCCGTCACTGTCCGTATCCTAGATAAGGACTACATGGTTGCCTGTCCTGAAGGGGAACAGGAAGCCTTGATTGCGTCCTCGCATCATGTCGATCGTGAAATGCGCAGAATACGGGATACTGGCAAGGTACTAGGTACTGATCGTATTGCTGTCATGGTGGCACTTAACCTCGCACATGAACTTCTGCACAACGCCCGTACTGTTCCAACTGCGGCCCCGGATGTCCTCGAACATCTGCAAGAATTAAAACAACGCGTGGATTGGGTACTGGCAAAGCATAAAGCCTGATAGTTTGTCAATTCTTTCGCCCCAGCCATAAATGTAATAGTATGATGCTTACGGACACCTCTGGGGAACGCGTGAGGGGATGGGTATAATCCTTGAGCCTAATACTTTACCCCGGGAGCGGTTGTAATGGCTTGGTGTGCATGACCGCAAGACGGTAAGCCTGAAAACCACTCGCCGCACCCACTTGAACCATTGGTTCAAGGTCGAAGTCTCCCACGATTTCTTGGAGTGTGTCCCGCTTTATGCGTATTTATTACGCACCCACTGCCCCTCTTTGAATAGAAAGGCAATGGTTTGAACCTGCATTACTTTTCAACAAATGCCCGCTCAATCACATAATCGCCCATTTGCCCAATATGCGGCGAAACTTCAAACCCGTAGTTATCTAACATCGCAGAAATATCCGCCAACATCGCCGGACTCCCGCAAATCATGCCACGATCTGTTGCCGGGTCTAAAGGCAGCTCATCCAGATCAATAAACAATTTACCGGATTCAACTAGATGGGTAATACGACCTTCGTGCATAAACGGTTCGCGTGTAACAGTTGGGTAATAAACTAGCTTTTCCCGCACCATTTCCCCTAAAAACTCGTGGTTTGGTAGCTCGTTTTCCAAGTAATCACGATAAGCCAGTTCACTGACCCAGCGCACACCGTGCAACAAAATAATCTTGTCAAAACTTTCATACATTTCCGGGTCATGCACCAGACTCATAAAGGGCGCTAAACCCGTTCCAGTAGCAAACAAAAATAAGCGTTTACCTGGTTTAAGATCCCGCAATACCAGTGTGCCGGTAGGCTTTTTACTGACTAAAACGCGGTCACCTACTTGCAGATGCTGTAAACGCGAGGTCAATTGGCCATCCGGCACTTTAATACTGAAAAATTCCAAATGCTCTTCATGGTTGGCACTGGCAATGCTGTAAGCACGCATCAGCGGTCGGCCTTCCACTTCCAAACCAATCATGACAAACTGGCCATTGAGAAAGCGAAAACCTTGCTCGCGTGTGGTACGAAACGAAAACAGGGACTCATTCCAGTGATGGACGGATAAAACCGTCTCCTGAATAAACGCACTCATGTAAAAAACTCCGCGTAAAATCTTGGGCTAGCCTTAATACACCCGCCAACCCGTTGCAAAAAAGGCGACATCATAACGTTAACCTTTGACAACCAGCAAATAGGCTCCACTCCATCTAAGCAAGCTTAGACCCATTACTTCGCCAGACAGGTTGGGTATTGACAGCTTACACCTCTACAAGTACAGGCTATGTCAGAGGCTTGCAAAATCAAGGCTGGCATTAATGGCGACACCCCCAAATAAGGCGCTATGTGCATCGTAATTTGCGGGTATTCGTCTTGTTTGCTGTGTACTTGGGCGGGTACATCCTCAACCACATGCCGACCCGCCGACAGGAAAAATGGCATGATGGTAATGTCATCAGCGCCTTGATCAATGCATTGTTGGATACCTGCTGAAATAGAAGGTTCAGCCAGCTCCAGAAAAGCACACCCCACCACACCATAACGCCCCCCAGCCTGCTGAGCGACTTTGTCCGCTAAGGCACGAATTTCTGCATTAGATTCCACGCGGCGACTACCGTGAGCAATGATAAGAAGGGCTTTCATGCTTTATAATTACTCCCAATCGTTAGGTTTTCTCAAGGAAGAACTTACTATGTATGTCCTGCACATTGCCAACAAGAACTATTCTTCATGGTCTTTGCGACCTTGGGTGTTGCTACACGAGTTAATGATTCCATTTGTTGAAGTGTTTCATCCGTTTAGCCTGAATACCGAAGCCGATTTCCTGAAATTCTCCCCTTCTGGACAAATGCCCTGCCTGCAAGATGAAGATCTGGTTATTTGGGATTCCCTAGCCATTACTGAATATATGGCTGAACGTCATACCAGCGTGTGGCCAAATGCTAAGGCAGCCCGAGCATGGGCGCGTTCAGCCAGTGCCGAAATGCATTCAGGCTTTTATGCCCTGCGTCAGCAATGCCCCATGAATACTGGGGTACGCATACGCCTGCACGACCACACGGCAGCGTTACAAGCGGATTTGCAGCGACTAGAAGCATTATGGCAAGAGGGTTTACAACGTTTTGGCGGACCCTTCTTAGCAGGGGCAACTTTTACGGCGGTGGATGCGTTTTTTGCTCCCGTCGCCTTGCGTGTACAAACCTATGGCTTGAATCTTAGCCCTGATGCCCAAGCCTATTGCCAGCGATTACTCCAGCTAGCTTCCATGCAACAGTGGCAAACTGAAGCCTTACAAGAAACCTGTCGCGATGACGAACAGGAACAAGATATACCAGTCATTGGTGCCCTTTTAGCTGACTACCGCCACCCACAGTGATACCTGCATGTACGAATCCCGTTACCAAGTACCCTTATCCATTACCCACTTTTTGCAACGCTTACTCGGGCATTTCCTGTTAGCCTGTAGCTTACTAGGTGGGTCTTTAGCGATTGGCATGACTGGTTATATCAAGTTTGAACAACTGTCATGGATGGATGCTTTTTTGAATTCAGCCATGTTGTTAGGTGGAATGGGGCCGGTCAATCCACCCCAGACGGAAGCAGGCAAATTGTTTGCGGGTTTATATGCGCTTTATGCCGGATTGGTTTTTATTGTGGTCGCAGGTTTGATTTTCACACCAGTTTTGCATCGGGTTATGCATTTACTGCATTGGGATGAAAGTAATCAGGATAAGCCATAGCTTAAACCTTACCTTTAACCCAATACACTCGCGCCCCTCAACGACACGAGTGTAGGTAGATTCAACTTAGTTGGTGGTTACATACGGAATACTATTCAAACTGCCATCGGCTGATTTGCCCGGTTGCACCACACGCGCATTTCCTGCTGCGGCAGCTTCAATATTGCCCGGTAAACATAAGCTGATATAGCTTTGCAAAACACTGAAAGCGGCTACCCGGTTGGTGTACTGGTTGGCATTCAATTTTTCCACAAATTGTTGCTGCAAACCGTGTACTAGACTGCGTGCATTGGCTGCATCAGCCCCTGTACGGGAACTGGACAGATAAGCTTCACACTTTTGATTGGAATATTGTACACCGGCCATAATGAATTGATTCCATTCAGCAGCATTGGCAGGGGAATCCGGCAAACCGGCTAGTTTTAATAAAGCTTGATAAACATCTTCCTGATTGCTGACGTAAGAAGTCAGTAATTGTGGGTCAAGTGTAGCATCCGCGCTATCACTGCCTCTGATAAGGGTGCACCCACTCATAGCACCGCAACTGACTAACACAACCATCCACAGCAACTTGGCTTTCAAGCCATTTACGTTTACTCGCTTGTCCATGCGACTTCCTTTTTAACTACACTACAAACCTTGTATCCTGACGGTTAAAGGCTGCTGCCTTCTTCCAGTAAAGATAAATATGACTGTAACGCTAAGGCGCGTTGTTTGACGACATCCGCCCGTTTGCTAGCCATGACGGGAATCCACAGGGTTCCGTCTAGCTGTTCATGAATAGCATTGATCAGTGCAAATTCCTGATCACGCTGTTGCATCCACGTCCGTTGTGCTTGTTTAAGCGCAGCCTGTGCATTAGGCTTCAGGCGGCCTTGTAGTGCCTTATAGACACGATTTAATTCTTCATCCCACGCTTGTTCAGCACGGGTAAAACATTCCAGCATGCCTGCTGTAGATTGGTTGGTTTGCAGACAACTGTCGATGGTTAGATCAATAATCGGCTTGTCTACCGATTTAGCCTGTACAGGGGTAATCAGCACCGTTATTAGTACCAGCAATAATGCACTATGCATTGCAAAGCCTCATTGGCGAAGGGAGGGATTAAATCAACTATCTGTTATTTACCAGCACTATCCTCATATGAGATAGGCTTTAGTGGTGCAAAACCAAAGTTGCATACGAAAAAATGCTTCCCAAGGTCGTGACCAATGGAATGCCAGCCACACCTAGCATTAGCCATAACAACAAATGACTAAAAGAACGCTCCTGATACCAAAAACGTGTCAGGGTATAAAGGGCTACCAATAACAATTCAAGCAGGGATACTCCCATGATTAAGAGCAACACCAAATCAATGGTATCGTTATAACCATTTAAAACCAGGGAACCAATCATGGAAAATCCATACCAGATAAAATAACCCGGTAAGAACAACATTACCCAACTTAACCAAAACAGGGAACGTTGCCATATGGCATACTCAATGGACTCAGCTTTACCCATAACACTCAACCTCACACATGTGCTTTTGTATTAAGTGTAGTACAGTGTAAATTTTGCAAATGAGGTTAGGGGTAGAGTTCTATGGGCTTATTGAATCATTTGTATTGGTGGCAATTAGTGCTTATCACGCTGGGTATGACCCACATTACTATTGCAGCGGTTACCATTTTCCTGCATCGCGCGCAGGCACACCGGGCAGTTGATCTAGGCGCAATTCCAGCACATTTTTTCCGCTTCTGGTTATGGCTAACCACTGGCATGGTTACCCGTGAATGGGTCGCGATTCATCGTAAACACCACGCTAAATGCGAAACCGCGGAAGACCCACACAGTCCGCAAACCCGTGGCCTGAATACAGTGTTATGGCGCGGTGCATGGCTCTATCGGCAGGAAGCGCACAATCAGGATACTTTGGAACGTTATGGCAAAGGCACGCCGAATGACTGGCTGGAAAAAAATATCTATGCACGTTTTCCCGGCCTTGGGATTGGCTTAATGCTTGTGATTGACGTGATGCTATTTGGGTTAGCAGGTGTGCTTATTTGGCTGGTACAAATGGTCTGGATTCCATTTTGGGCAGCCGGTGTTATTAATGGACTGGGGCACTTTTGGGGTTATCGTAACTGGACGACTACCGATGCTTCTACCAATATTTTCCCTATCGGTATTCTGATTGGTGGTGAAGAACTGCATAACAATCATCATGCTTTTGCGGCTTCCGCACGTCTGTCTTGCCGTTGGTATGAGTTTGATATTGGTTGGTTCTACATTCGTCTGTTGGAAACGTTTGGTATGGCCAAAGTACGCAAGGTCGCACCGCGTATCCGGATTAATCGCCATAAAGCGACCGTGGATTTTGATACTGTTACCGCTATTTTGGGCAATCGTTTGCAAGTACTGTCAAGTTTTGCTCAACAAGTCATTCGTCCTGTGACGAAAGCTGAATTGCGTCATCAGACTATTCTGGCGGAAAGTCAGGCACTCCAAACGGTGTATCAATACCAACGCAATCTGTATCAGCTTTGGGAACGCACCGCTATTAGCCAAGAAGCGCGTCTAGCAGCGGTACAGGAATGGATTAGTAATGCAGAAAAAACCGGGATTGCCGCATTAGAACAGTTTGCGCAACGCCTTAAGGGTTATTCGATTGTCACATAAGGAAACCAAACGGTGTCCATCATTGACCAATTAACCATTGCGGATATTCAGCAATGCCTGCGTGTTCAGGCCTCGCCTGTTTACGACGTACCTACTTCTAGTGTGGAAAGTCTCACCTATCGAGAGGCCGCTGTGTTAGTACCATTGGTACGCCTACAGGAACAGTGGCATGTGCTGTATATTCGCCGACCCCATTATGAAGGTGATATGCACAGCGGACAGGTAGCTTTTGCAGGGGGTAAACGTGACCCGGAAGATGCCGATTTGATGATAACGGCATTGCGCGAAACTTATGAAGAGATTGGCGTCAAACCCGAACATGTACAGGTGTTAGGTCAATTGACTCCTCATCACAGCATTAGCCAATTTCGCATTACCCCTACCGTAGGAACATTGGATTGGCCTTATGCCTTGACACTGAATCCGCTGGAAGTAGCACGCGCTTTTACCATACCCTTGCATTGGCTAGCCCAACCAGAGCACCACGAGGTTCGTTACCGACCTATACCGCGTCTCACTGAACCTGTACCAGTGGTTTATTTTCAGGAATACGATAATGAGCTATTATGGGGCACGACTGCACGTATCACGCTAGCTTTTTTAGCTTGCTTGCGAGCGTCACTGCTGAACCGCTAGGAAATTTAATAAGAGAACGCCTACAGGCAAGTACGAGACTCGGAGGAGGAGGAGGAGGAATAAGTCTCGTACCATGCCTGTAAGGCGCTTGCAAGATGACTGATGGTTAGGAGGAGGAGGAGGAGAGAACCATCAATCACTCATGTATTGCAATGCAACAAATAGTATGAATTTTAGGGTTTGCCGACAAGCTAGAATTTTTCAACCCTGTGGTTAGCAATACTAACCACTAGCATCTGCTACCTGCTGTTGGGCTTCATCCTGTAGCCAAGCCACAAAGGCTTGTACCGCTTTTTGGTTTACTTCAGCTTGTTTAGGCTGCAGGATGTAATACGCCTGCTCTAGGGGCATAGGCATATCAAATGGAATGCATAATCTGCCCGCATCTAAGTCACTTTGGGCAAGAGCTTTAAGGCTTAATAATACGCCCTGACCGTCCACAGCTGCATCAATAGCCAATGCTACATGATTGAAATGTAAGCCTTTGTAAGTATTGATACCCTTAATGCCCTGCCATTCTAACCAACGCGTCCATGTCGGGTGTCCTACATATTCAGTATCATCATGCAACAATACATGGAAGCGTAAATCATCCGGTTTTTGCAAAGGATGAGGCTGATCAAGAACCAACAGGCGTGGGCTACACAGCGGAATAGCGGAGACAGGAAATAGTTTTTCTACTCTGCAACCAGAATAATGCCCGGTACCAAAACGTATGACCACATCGACATCATGTTGACGGAACCAAGCATCCATTTCGCCTTGTCCCGGCTGATTATCAACATCCACTAAATTAGTATTGCCACTGATTTGCATATCAATTTCTGGATGTTTACGCGAAAAACGGTGCAAACGTGGCACTAACCATTTAGAGGCAAAGGAAGGTGCAGCCCATACGGTTAAACGATGGGTTTGTTTTTCACCACGCAAGAGTCTGACGGCTTCAGCAAGCTGATCAAACGCCATACGCAATTTAGGCAGGGCAATTTCCGCCCCGCGGGTTAATAAAATGCTCCGATTTTTACGCTCCAGCAGATCAAATCCCAAATAATCCTCCAAATATTTGATTTGATGGCTGATAGCTGCACGCGTCACATTAAGTTCAGCGGCGGCCTTGGTAAAACTGCGGTGACGTGCGACCGCTTCAAACGCACGTAGGGCATTCAAGGGTGGTAACTGTTGTGACATGATACGGTTATGCCTTATGCTCCAGTGTGTAAATATCCTACTTTTTTACAAGGAATTATTAAGAGCGGCATGACTATATACCAACAAAACCTGAGCGTTCCCACCCAAGGACGTGGCACCTACCCTCTCTCCTCCCAAGTAGATGACTTGATTCGCCGTAGTGGCATCAAAACAGGTTTATGCCACGTATTCATCCATCATACCAGTGCTTCGTTGCTCATTACCGAAAATGCTGACCCTTTAGTGCGTCAGGATCTCGAAACTATCCTCCGTCGACTCGCTCCAGACGCAGACCCAGCCTATCGGCATGACTACGAAGGTGATGATGACATGTCAGCGCATGCACGTTGTATGTTAACGCACACCGAACTGACCTTGCCGATTACACAAGGTCGTAGTGCCATGGGCACTTGGCAAGGATTATATCTGTATGAGCATCGAACGGGGCGATTTCAACGCAAACTGACGGTGACGATTTACGGGGAATAAGCTCAACGACACTGGTAGGCGGCTAAAGATACCGATATTTAGCAGCTAAAAAAATCCCCCCTGATAGGGAAAGATGAGGAATACGCAGAAAAAGCAACATTTGATGCAAGAAATCACATCACAGACACTTTCGGTACCACA
>CAZCJE010000039.1:1329-27770 GCA_964498805.1 uncultured Thiothrix sp. | reverse complement strand
TAAATAACAATAATAATGACTTTTGCCCGTGTTGACTGCCCCCGTTCGTCGGGGGTTGGTTTTTCGAAGCGGATTTAATGACCTTTTATCGTTTTCTCTTCTTGTTTGGCCATATTCCAGGCTGCTTCCATTTGATCAAGGTTGGCGTCTTCTAACGTCATACCTTGAGCCTGGAGCAAAGCTTCTACGCGTAGAAACCGTCGCTCGAATTTGTGATTGGATAAGCGTAGAGCATTTTCCGCATTGACACCGAGTAAGCGAGCGAGATTAGTAGCACCCATTAGCACATCGCCCACTTCTTCCTCAATGCGTTGACGGGATTCGCCCTGATTGACTGCATCAATCACCTCGTCGAGTTCCTCGTGAATTTTTGGCAGCACTTGTTGCCAATGGCCCCAATCAAAGCCTACACGGGCCGCACGTTGTTGTAGTTTTTGGCTTCTGCGTAACGCAGGTATAGCCTGAGGAATGCCGGTAAAGAAATGTTCATTTTCTTGCCGGTCATTCCTTTCTTGCTGTTTAATGCTTTCCCATGCTTGTTTTTGTGCTTGCTCATCCTCATACACCGTTTCCCCAAATACGTGCGGATGACGTCGATGCATCTTATCAGTAATACCCGTGACCACATCATTAAAATCAAACAAGCCTTGTTCTTGGGCAATTTGTGCCATAAATACAATCTGAAATAACAAATCCCCTAGTTCATCACACAAGGCTTTGCTGTCGTTGCGATCAACCGCATCGGCGACTTCATAGACTTCTTCGAGGGTGTAAGGCAGGATAGTTTGCCAGGTTTGTTTGATGTCCCATGGGCACCCGTTAATCGGGTCACGCAGGCTAGACATAAGCTCTAATAATTGGATAATCGGGGGCAGACTTGATCGGTTTTTGCCTTGCATAGCGTTTACCTGTGGCGTATTGTGCGATTGTAGTGCAATATACACAAGTGTTGTATTAATGCCACGTCACTAAAAAACCTTATATATATTTTGACTCAAAACCAGATTTTAAGGAGATCACCATGACTCTGACCAAACAACTTGCAGGCATTAGCCTGGCTGCCTTATTGGCAGTAGCCACCAGCGCTGCTTTTGCTGAAGATGGAAAATATGTTCAAAATAGTGCTGGCGAAGCGGTAAAAAATAGCGCAGGCGAATGTGTACTGGCCCAGTTTGGTAGCTCTCCAGAAGGCTGTGAAGTGGCTCCTCCAGCTGTAAAACCTACTCCTGTCAAGCCGGTTCCACCTAAACCCGTCGTTCGCCCTGCACCACCTAAAAAGCCTTATGTACCAAAACCTAAGGTGAAAGGCAATTATCGTGGTCCGGTTGCTGTTGACCCAGCTAGCCGTGAAGCACTGCAACAATACAAACGCTAAATCGTAAAAACCCTTATCCGGTTTAATTGTTTGCTAAAAAAATAGTAGGCCCCACCTTGATGGTGGGGCTTTTTTATGCTTAAGCGCTTAAGAAAATTTCTACGCCCTATAGGAACTTAAAGTTGATTTAACCTATAATCGTACAGGTTGTTGTATATTTAAGACACTTGCTCATTAAGTAAACTGGCTGCATCAGGCCCAGCTTTGACTGTTGCAGGGTACAATACTCAACAATGTAAATCTAAAATCCAAAGCTCAAGGAGATCACAATGACTCTGAAGAAAGTTGCTGGCATCAGTATAGCCGCTCTCATGGTGGCCATGATGTCCATGACTAGCCATGCAGAAGATGGCAAGTATGTTCAGAATGGCTCCGGTGAAGCTGTCAAAAACAGCGCCGGGGAATGTGTCCAGGCTCAGTTTGGTAGCATGCCAGAAGGCTGTGAAGCTGCTCCGCCGCCACCACCTCCGCCACCACCAAAACCAGTACCCCCACCAAAACCAGTTCCAAAACCCGTTCCGCCTCCACCACTGAAGAAAATCACCTTGAGTGCTGATGCGAACTTCGACTTTGACAAAGCTACCTTGAAACCTGCTGGTAAGGCTGCACTGGACGAATTCGTTGCTGACCTGCGTGGCGCTAAAGTCAGTGATATTACCATCGGTGGTCATACCGACTATATTGGTACCAACGCTTATAACCAGAAACTGTCTGAAAAACGTGCTACTGCAGTAGCGGATTACTTGGCCAGCCAAGGTATCCCTGCTCAGGCGCTGAAAGTGGAAGGCTTCGGTGAAGCGCAAGCCAAACAACCGCCAGCAACTTCTGCAGAGCGTGCGCGTGACCGTCGTGTAGATGTTGAAGCACACGGTACTCGCCGTTAAGGGTGTCTTGATTTTATAATCAACCCTTGGGAAGCCGACCTCGTGTCGGCTTTCTGTTTTTCTCTTGCTTGCTTGATTTAAGTTCGATTTCTGTTGTTCTACTACCTTGCCCCCTGTCAGGGCCTTTGACCCGCTGTTGTATTTCCCGCCTATAATCAACTTTTTTCATTACACCTTTCTGGAGACAGACATATGCCCATTACCGTGGCAGTGCCTAAAGAAAGCATGCAAGGCGAGCGTCGCGTGGCAATGGAAGCCAGCGTTATTGCCAAATTGCAGAAATTAGGTGCACAAGTCCTGATTGAAACCGGTGCCGGTAGTGCCGCCCATATTCCGGATGCAGCATTTAGCGGGGCTACGGTATTACCTTCAGCCACTGAACTCTACCAACGCGCGGATATCGTGCTAAAAGTACAGCCACCGACGCTGGAGGAAATTGCCTTGCTTAAGGAAGGCAGTGTCTTGATTGCTACTTTGCAGCCGTATAAATACCCAGAACTCGTGGCGGCTTTGCGGGCAAAAAATATTACCAGCTTTGCGATGGAACTGATTCCGCGTATTTCGCGCGCCCAGTCTATGGATGTGTTGTCTTCGCAAGCGGCAGTGGCGGGTTACAAAGCTGCCATTATGGGCGCGGATTTATCCAGTCGCTTTTTTCCTATGTTAACCACCGCTGCTGGGACGATTCGGCCTTCTAAAGTCATGGTGATTGGCGCTGGTGTGGCGGGTTTGCAAGCGATTGCGACTGCACGGCGTTTAGGTGCAGTAGTCGAAGGTTATGACGTGCGTTCGGCGACTAAAGAGCAAGTGCAATCTTTAGGGGCCAAATTCATTGAGCTTGGTATTAAAGCGGAAGGTGAAGGCGGTTATGCCCGCGAATTAACCGCTGCAGAAAAGCAGGAACAGCAAGCAGAATTGGCCAAACACATTGCCACGGCGGATGTATTGATTACCACCGCCGCAGTACCGGGTCGCCCTGCACCGAAAATTATTCCTGAGAGCACGGTTGCAGGTATGAAATCCGGTGCGGTGATTATTGATTTAGCAGCCGATGGTGGCGGTAACTGTACGCTCAGCCAGCCTGGGCAAACCGTGGTACACAATGGGGTGATTATTCATGCACCCTTGAATGTACCCAGTCAGGTGCCGGTACATGCTTCAGAAATGTATGCGAAAAATTTGCTGAATTTTCTTACCCCTATGCTTAAGGATGGCCAGTATCAAGCGGATTTCAAGGATGAAGTCATTGCCGGGGCCTTGCTTACACATGCAGGGCGTATTACTAACGAAGCCATCCGTCAATTGGTAGAAGGAGCGCACTAATGGAAGGTTTTATCGCTTTGTATATCTTCATGCTAGCGGCCTTTACCGGCTATGAAGTCATTTCCAAAGTGCCGGTGATTTTGCATACCCCGTTGATGTCGGGTTCCAACTTTGTGCATGGCATTGTACTGGTCGGGGCGATGGTGGCATTGGGTCAAGCTGAAACCACCACTGAATTGGTAGTTGGCTTTATTGCCGTGGTATTGGCAGCAGGTAATGCCGTCGGTGGGTATGTCGTCACTGAGCGCATGCTGGATATGTTCAAAAGCAGTAAAAAGGCGGATAAATCATGAATATAGTGGTGGAAAGTGCGTATTTTGCTGCTGCGGTGCTATTTATCCTTGGCCTTAAGCAGATGTCATCGCCAGTCACCGCCCGACGCGGGATTATTTGGGCCGGTATTGGCATGGTCTTGGCTACATTGGTGACCTTTGTACACCCGGAAATCAGCCGTAACTATGGGTTAATGTTGGTGGCTATTGCTATCGGTGGCGGTATTGCCTGGTTTACCGGCAAACGCGTGGCCATGACAGATATGCCGCAAATGATTGCTTTGTATAACGGTATGGGTGGCGGTGCCGCGGCTGCTATTGCCGGGGTAGAATTGCTTAAGCAGCAAAGCCTGTCACCGAGTGTTCAATTGCTGGCGGTGTTGGGGGCGTTAATTGGCACAGTGGCGTTTTCCGGCTCGCTGATTGCGTTTGGTAAATTGCAAGGCATTAAATCCTTGCGTAAGGCAGTGCGCTTTAAACGTCAGCAACAGGTTAATGCTGGTATTTTTGCCACGACTTTATTGCTGGGTTTATTAATCGCCCTCAGCAGTATTCATTACAGTTTGCCCGCTTTAGCGATTTTCTTTGCCTTGGCATTGGTATTTGGGGTCATGATGACCTTGCCCATTGGTGGGGCGGATATGCCGGTGGTAATTTCACTGTATAACGCTTTTACCGGGCTAGCGGTAGGCTTGGAAGGTTATGTGCTGGAAAATCCTGCCATGATGATTGCCGGGATTGTGGTCGGTTCTGCCGGTACGTTGTTGACGCAATTAATGGCTAAAGCCATGAATCGCCCTATTACCAATGTATTATTTAGTCAATTTGGTGAAAGTAGCGGGGCAGCGCAGGAAGTAACCGGCAGCATGAAAGCGATTGAAGCACCGGATGCGGCTATTATGATGGCGTTTGCTGAGAAAGTAATCATTATTCCCGGTTATGGCATGGCGGTAGCGCAAGCGCAGCATAAAGTATGGGAGTTGACCAAGCAGTTGCAAGAACGCGGCGTTACCGTCAAATTTGCTATTCATCCGGTAGCAGGACGTATGCCGGGGCATATGAATGTGTTGCTAGCTGAAGCTGGGGTGCCTTACGACATTATTTACGATCTGGATGAAATCAACGAAGAGTTCAATACCGCTGATGTGGCATTGGTGATTGGTGCGAATGACGTGGTTAACCCGGTAGCGCGTACTGACCCTAGTAGCCCGATTTTCGGTATGCCCATTCTCAATGCAGATCATGCTAAAAACGTCATTGTGGTCAAACGCGGCCAAGGTGCTGGCTTTTCAGGTATTGAAAATCATCTGTTCTTTGCCGATAACACCCGTATGTTATATGGCGATGGTCAAGCCGTTGCTAATGATTTAATCAAAAATCTCAAAGAACTGTGAACTTCAAGCCTTGACTTTCGGAAAAAAAGCCCGTTTTGACGGGCTTTTCCAGCAAGTTTTCCACATCATGACATTTTTTTAATAAAAGCCTGACCTACATCAAACGACACACTTGATTGTGTATAACTATTTGATTTTTAAAATTAAATTTTAATGATTGTTTTTTGGTCAATCGCAAAAAAGGCTTGTGAGACAAGGCTTAACGAACACTTGTCACGGGTTTTCCACAGAGTTATCCACAGGTTTTGTGCATAACTCCATAACTATCCGCAGAAACAAAAACTTGCTGAATAATGACAGCGTATGCTTAAACTTTGTGCTTGAAGTCATGCATGCGCCATTCGGCAATTCCGTTACACTTGTAGTCATGAGTCAGATTCAACGCATCGCCTTGGTAGCCGTCCCGCGTCCTTTGCCGACTACCCTCAGTTATAGTGTCCCGCCGCAGCTTTCGCCGGTGGTTGGGGGGCGTGTGACTGTGCCTTTAGGTCGGCAGCAATTGACGGGTGTGGTGATGGCTTTGCAAGACCAGCCAGTCGCCGAAAATACCTTTGCATTGAAGGCAGTAACGGAAAGCTTGGATGAAACCCCGCTGGTGGATACATCCATTTTAGCCTTACTGGAGTGGGCGGCGCGTTATTACCACTATCCAATTGGCGAAGTATTATTCACCGCTTTGCCAGTCGCTTTGCGTAAAGCCAAACCGATTAACAAGCGCCATACCAAGCCTCCTAAACCCGTGGTGGTGGATAAGGCAGCGGTTGATGCGGCGGCTACTCTGCAATTAACCGCTGAGCAGCAACAATGTCTGCAAACGCTGCAAGAGTGGATTCAACACGAGCATAAACAGCCCATTCTATTGCATGGCATTACCGGCAGCGGTAAGACCGAAATCTACCTGCGTTTGCTTGAGCCTTTGGTTAACGCAGGGCAACAAGTGTTAGTGATAGTGCCGGAAATCGGCCTAACCCCGCAGTTATTAATGCGCTTTAAGCAGTATTTTGCCGATACACCCATGGTTTGCCTGCATTCGGGGCTTACCGACGGGGCGCGCTTTAAAGCGTGGTTACAAGCGCGGGAGGGTCAGGCACGCATTATTATTGGCACGCGCTCGGCGATTTTCACTCCAGCGCCGCAGCTCAGTTTGATTGTAATTGATGAAGAGCATGATGCTTCTCTCAAACAGCAGGAGGGTTTTCGTTATCACGCGCGCGATTTAGCCATCAAGCGGGCGCAAATGCTGAAAATTCCTATTGTGCTCGGTACCGCTACTCCTTCGCTGGAATCCTTGCATAATGCCCAAGCAGGACGTTATCACTATAGTTGTCTAAAACATCGGCCCGGTATGGTACGCGTACCCAATCTGCAGATTCAGGATTCACGCCCGTTTGAATTGCAGGCTGGTTTAACGCCAGCCAGCTTGCAAGCTATTCGCCAGACTTTACAACGCGGCGAACAGGTAATGATTTTCCTCAACCGACGCGGCTTTGCTCCCACCTTGTATTGCCCGGCCTGCGGTTGGCAAGCCACTTGTGAGCATTGCAGCGTTAATCTGACTTGGCATGCACGGCGTAATCGTCTGATGTGTCATCACTGCGGGGCTGAACAAAATACTCCGGTAAGCTGTCCGCAGTGTCACAGCACGCAAATTACCACTTACGGGCAGGGCACTGAACGGCTAGAAATGATGCTGCAAAGCCATTTTAGTGAGTTTCCGGTGATTCGTTTTGACCGCGATGCCACCCAGCCTAAAGGCGCGCTGGAAGAAAAGCTGGAAGTAGTGCGTAGTAATGCGCCACTGATGTTGGTGGGTACGCAAATGCTGGCGAAAGGGCATGATTTTCCCAATCTTACCTTAGTCATTATTTTGGACATTGACCATTCATTATTGAGTACTGATTACCGGGCGTTGGAACGTCTAGGCCAATTGTTGGTACAGGTAGCAGGCCGGGCGGGGCGGGCAGAAAAGCCGGGGCAGGTGATTTTACAAACCACCCAGCCAGAGCATCCATTGATTCATCAACTAATTGGGCATGGCTATACCGCGTTTGCCAAACAATTATTGGGGTATCGGCAACGTTGGGGGTATCCACCGTTTGGGTATCATGCGCTGATTCGGGCGAGTGCTAGTAGCAGCATGGAAAAATCCTTGCAATGGCTGGAACAAATCAGTCAGTTGATTGCCAATATTAATACCCAAGATATCCAACGTTTAGGGCCGGTTCCCGCTCCGATTGAAAAACGGGCTAATCGTTACCGTGCCCAATTGCTGGTTGGAAGCCACAAACGTGCTGCCTTGCATCAAGTCTTATATAAACTACACCAACAGGAAAAACAGCTGCCAGGACGCGCTGGGATTCGCTGGTCCATTGATGTGGACCCCATAGAGTTTAGCTAAATGATCTGCCGATAGCGCAAGCTGTGCCTATAACCGATTGTTCTAGCTATAATCCAATAGAAACACTGCCAACTTGAGACGACAACAATGAGCAAAGATTTTAAGAAGCAAGCCGCGCCCGCAAGCAATTTCGGGCAGTACGGATTGGGTTGGATGCTAAGCGGTATTGCCATTGGATTGCTGGTTGGTTTAGGCATGTATGCACTTGCCAACAAAAACAACTTGTCTGCCAATGCGGGTGTGGCAAGTCCTCAGCAGCAAGTGGCAGGGGCAACGCCATCCACACCGGGCGTTACCACACTTGCGGCCAATGTGTCGAATGCGGATACCGCTAATGGGGTAGGCACCGGGGTCGTAGCGGATTCACCGGCAGGTTTAAGTGAAGGCCCAGCCTTTAGTTACCATGCGGTCTTGCCACAGTTGGAAGTGGGGATTCCGGTATCGGTTCAAACGGGTCAAATTAAGCCTGCTAAGGAACCCGTTAAAAAACCGGTGGTGACTGAGGATAAGAAAACCAATACGCCTGAAGAGACATCAACCACGCCGGCAAAACCCGCGGCTAGTAAACCGCTAACGGGTATGAATGGCTTCCAGATTGGTTCGTATAAAACGCTGGAGCAGGCTTCTGCGATGCAAAACCGCCTCAAACGCAATGGTATGACGACACGGGTGGAAAAAGCTTCTATTAATGGGGATACGTGGTTTCGGGTACGAGTCGGCCCGGCGGATAGTACGGAGCTTATGAGTCAGTGGGAACAAACGTTATCTGGCATGGGAATTAGCCCTCTGCCGGTACGTATGTAATGATAAAAGCAATAACTTGCGTAAGAGGAGTAGTTAATCATGACGCAATTGGATATTAACGCTGGTGTACTGGTAGCCAATGCCAGCGAAACCGAGCGCGCGGGCTTTATTCGACGTACCTATTGGCATCTAGCGGGTGCCATTTTGGCATTTGCCGGGCTTGAAACTGTTTTAATCCAATCCGGTGTGGCTGAATCCTTTATTCACCTATTAAAAGGTGGTATGTGGATGTGGCTGATTGTCTTGGGTTTATTCATGGTGGTGTCTACGGTTGCCAATAACTGGGCCCATTCAGCCATTTCTAAAGAAATGCAGTACGCAGGCTTAGGCTTATTTGTGGTAGCGGAAGCGATTGTGTTCATGCCGCTGATTTATATTGCCTTGCAGCGCGCACCAGATGTATTGAGCCATGCCGCTTTGCTGACTTTAATGCTGGTCGGTGGTTTAACTTTTACTGCTTTTACCACCCGTAAAAATTTCTCATTCCTTGGCCCTATTCTCAGCATAGGCGGTTGGATTGCCTTAGGGGTGATTGTTACTAGCATGCTGTTTGGCTTTACCCTCGGAGCGGTTTTCTCCGGTGCCATGATTATCTTTGCTGCAGGTGCAGTGTTATACAGCACTTCCAATATTATTCATGAATACCACACGGAACAACATGTAGCCGCGTCCTTATCGCTGTTCTCTAGTGTTGGCCTGTTGTTCTGGTACATTGTTCAGTTCATGATGAGCCTATCGGGTGACGATTAATTAGAATCCGTTTGGTAACGATTATTCAACTATGCAAAAGCACCCCTTGTGGGTGCTTTTTTATTGGCTTAGGGATAGACACATGGCTACGTATGTTATTGGTGATGTACAAGGTTGTTACGATCCGCTAATGCGCCTGTTGCAAAAGGTGCAGTTTGACCCCGCTGTCGACACGTTGTGGCTAGTGGGCGATCTAGTGAATCGGGGTAAGCAGTCGCTGGAAACCTTGCGCTTTATCCGTTCATTAGGGCAAGCAGCGGTAGCCGTATTGGGTAATCACGACATTAGTTTAATAGCGGCTTTTCATGGCTTGCGTAAGCCACATAAAAGTCTTAAGGCTTTGGTAGCAGCACCGGATTACGCCGAATTAGTGCAATGGCTAGCGCATCGCCCGATGCTGCATGTGGACTTGCAAGCCGGTTATGCCATGTCCCATGCCGGTATTCCGCCCCAATGGGATCTAGCCACGGCTAAGCAATGTGCCGCTGAGGTGGAAACCTATTTATCCAGCCCTGATCCGACCACATGGCTAGCCATGGTATACGGCGATCAACCGGATTACTGGAATCCACAGCATGGCTTGTTTGATCGGCATCGTTATATTCTCAATGCCTTTACCCGCATGCGTTATTGCCACGCGGACGGTAGCCTCGAATTTGCAGAAAAAGGCAAACCGACTAAGGCCATGAAACTTATTCCTTGGTTTAACTATCCAAACAGACAAGAGCTTGGTTTGACGGTGTTGTTTGGACATTGGTCAACTTTAGGCTATTATGAAGGAAATCAAGTCATTGCACTGGATACAGGCTGCGTATGGGGCGGGCAGCTCAGTGCACTTCGAATCGATACCAATAAACGACAATTAATCAGTATTCCATGTGACGACTATGGGTGATGCAAAAAAGGATACGGGGCCATCCTCTTATGTGGGCACGGTAAAAGTAACCGTACGAGGGCGTGAATACTTTGTACACACCTCTGCGCCGTTGCCAATGACATCGCTAGCTGAACTGGAGCTAGCGCTTAAGCATAATCGGGATATTATCAAGACCAGTCAGGATAAAATGCGCGAGGCCTTTATGATGGAGGCCTTTGAATATGCAGCGCCTTGGGCATTGAATTACGACACGCCTACCCAAGATGCCATTCAGGCTCATCTCAATATCAATATGCTCATCCCTTTGATCAATATCAAAGGGGGTAATGCCAGCTTTGATAAGCCTGAAACTTTCCCTGTGCAGCAACGCTTAGAAATCATGCGCAATGTGGCAGAAAAAAGCGTCTTCATGGAGCATATGCTCAAGCAAAATGATACCAATGCCGCCATTATGCTGACGTTTGCTTTGGTGATTTTGCTTTCGCTGGTATTAATTTAAGGCTTCAAGCATTTCTTGTTCAGCGGTGAGGTTAAGGATTTCCGCCAATACTGCTTCAATCGCGGGCAAATCGGGAATAAAACACAGCAAATGCGACGCCCGTACTTGCCGAGCGACATACGGGCAACGTTGCACATTACCGCTATGATCATCGCGTAAGGTATCGGGCAAAATTTCCAGCGTATTCAGGCTGCCCTGTACCCGCAAAGCAATAAAAGGTAAGCCCGGCAGTGAAGATACTGTATGCAGAATCAGGCATTTGCCTTCCGCGCTTGCAATGGTGTCTTCCAGCATGCAAAGGGATTCCAGCGAAACCACAGGAATCTGGCGGTTGCGCCATTGTAGCCAGCCTTCAATGCCCGGATGTTCTGAAGGGCTGAGGGCATTTTCCGTTACCAGTTCAGCCATAATATTCAATGGCATAATCAGGTTGGCTTTCTGCAAGCGTACAATCAGGCTTTTAATAGCAGGATTATTATTGTCCATTTGTGAATTTTTCCATGCGGTCAAGGGTTAACAAGCGGTTTCCAATACTTCACTAATGGCCGAAAGCAATACATCATTCTGGTACGGTTTACCCAAAAAGCCGGTCGCGCCAATGCTAGCGGCGTGTTCACGGTGTTTATTGGCAGTACGTGAACTAATCATAATGACCGGCAAATTCACCCAGCGCGGGTCACGACGTAAATGACCAAGCAGTTCAAAGCCATCCATACGCGGCATCTCAATGTCTAACAACACCACATCCGGCATGAAGTCACCGACTTTTTCCAGTGCTTCCATGCCGTCTTTGGCAGTACCGACAATATAGTCTTGTGAGGCTAGGAATTTTTCGGTAACGCGCCGGACGGTAATCGAATCATCGACCACCATAATGCGCGCTGGGCCAGCCACTTCAGGCGCTTTGGTTTCAGGCACATGATCAGCAATGGCGGCCACTTTATTTTGCTGGATCGCCTGACGCGCTAATTCAGCCATATCCGGTACTAAAAACACGCGTCCATCCGGGGAGACGGTGGCAGCTGAATACAAACGGCAGTTACGGAACATAATGCCTAATGGTTGCAGCACAACCTCACGGCGACCGCGCAGATTATCAATAATCCACGCCACCGATTGACCTTGCAGATTAATGAAAATAACCGGGAAATGTTCATCAGCGGGGAATTCGTTGGCCACCGGATTTTGGCCAATTAAGTCGGCCATGTGATACAGCGGGTATTTCTGGTTAGCAAAATCAATATAAGCATTCGGTTGTTGAACCGCTTCATTGAGATCTTTGCCATTGATACGTGATAAGCCTTGAATACCGCTAATGGGTAATGCATAGGTTTGCCCTTGGACTTCGGTGAGCAATACCGGGTTTACCACCAGTGTGAACGGCAAGCGCATGGTGAATTCAATGCCTTTTCCCCGTTCAGAATGGATTTGCAGGCTGCCACCGAGGGCTTTGAGTTCGGAATACACCACATCCATGCCAATACCGCGCCCGGCAATCTGGCTGACGGATTGAGCGGTACTAAAGCCGGGGCGCAAAATCAGACGTTCGATTTCACTGTCGGACAAGATTTCATGCGCACCAACTAGGCCTTGTTCACGCGCTTTTTTCAAAAGACGCTGACGATCTAAACCGCAACCATCATCGCGGAAACGTATGACAATTTCGGCCTCATCCCGGCTAACACTCAAGACAATTTTGCCAGTACGCGCTTTGCCTACGCGCTCGCGTTCATCCGGGAGTTCAATACCGTGCGAGATGGAGTTGCGAATCAGATGCTCCAAAGGCGCGGTCATGTGTTGCAATAAGTTACGGTCGAGTTCGCATTCCTCGCCTTCGATTTCCAGCGTGACCTGCTTTTCCAGTTCAGTTGCCGTCTGCCGGGTTAAACGGCGCAGACGTGGTACTAACATGGTCAGGGCTACCAGACGGGTATCGAGTAAATCCTGTTGCAGTTGACGCGTGGTTTGCATATCAGCCTGCAATAATTGTTCACCCTTGCGTAACTGGGCGGCTAAATCGGCCTCCAGATTGACTAAGTCATTGAGACTTTCCGCCAGTGAACGGGAAATACGCTGGATTTCGGCGTATTGGTCCATTTCCAGCGGGTCAAAAGCGTCTTTATCTTTGTTGTTATTCGCATGGCGATTGGTAGCGGCCACTGCTGAACGGCCAGAATGAATCTGTGCTTCACTTTCTAGCTCCAGTGCGCGTACCTGTTGGCGCAGACGAGCAACCGTGCGAATCAGTTCATCCACATCCATGCCCATACAGCTTAAGTGCTCGGACATGCGAATTTGCTGCATGTTTAAGCCAACCGCCCGATTAATCAGGTTATCAATGAAGGCTGCGGAGAGACGAATGCTTTCCTGATTGGCAGCAGGTTGCGTGCTATTGGTTTGTTCTTCTACCGGTGCGGTCTGTTTGGTACGTGCGGCTGTATCTAACACGCGGATATCCGGCAAACTCTCCGCTTGCTCTACTAGCAGACGTTCGAGCATGCTGCCGAATTCATCCTTGCTAGAACGGGGTCGTGCCCAGGTTTGATTAACGGTTTGCTTCAGGTTAAGCGCTTCCGGCACAACCGTGGTTACTGGCGGTGTGGCTGGTGCAGTTGTTACCGATGGAGGGGGTTCGGGCGCGTTGTTATTCGGTGTTTTCGTTTCTGGAGGCGGTGGAGCTGTTAAGCGGCTATAAGCTTCAGCCAGTTCATGTAACTGGTCAACCGCTTGTTGCAAGGTATTAAGTTCTGGTTCCGCAACTGTGGTTACATAATGCATTTGGTTGAGTAAGCTTTCGGCATTATGGCTAATATCAGCCATATCCGACAGCTGTGCCATACGCGCCCCCCCTTTAATGGTATGGAATTCGCGTTCTAGCTCATGAATGATGTCATTATTGCCCGGATCATAGCGCAACTGTTGCAAATGCTGATCCAATGATTGGATTTGATCCGGGAACTCTTCCCAGAATAATTGCCAGATCAGGCGTGCTTCGGAATCCGATTCGCTCGGCAGACTGGCCGCCGGTTTTAACGCAGGGGGCGTTGCCTCAACGGGAGCTTCGACAGCCTTAACCGCATCAACAGGTGCCTTGGCCTGTGTTGATGCTGCGGTGTGTTCGTGGCTATCAACGGTTGACGTACGGGAAGGTGCAGGTTCAGATTTAGCCTCGACCGCTGCTGTTATAGGTGTTGTTGCAAGCCTGGTAGTTGCTTGGGGTTTTTCTTCCGCAAAATCCAGCCATTCTTCATTCTGTGATTCAGCTGGGGCGACTTCTTCTTTGCTAAAGAAATCTAACAAGTCGTCGTTATCAGCAGGTCCGGCTATAGCAGGAGCAGTTACCAATACTTCCGGCTGTATAGTAGCCGTGGTTGGCTCTGTTTCGTTTTCTAATGGCGAGAAGAAATCCAGAAAATCCTGTGGGTCTGCTGTATTAGTGGCGGTATTGGGTAGTGCTGTTGCTATATCTGGCTGCACTGAGGTATCCAGTACAGTCAACTCTAGATCAATTAAATCCGGTTTTGCAGGCGAGTGAGGAACTTCCGTAGCCTTGTTGTCTTTAGCTAAAGGCGTTGCCCAATCCAAATCGTCAAAATCAATGCTATTCAGGCTTGCTTGTTGATCTTGATGATCCTCTAACTCCAGCGGCAAAGTAGACACCGGTGCTTCAGTAATAGCTGGCTGTTGAGAGGTCGGTGTAGGCTCTATGACAGGTGCTCTTGTCTGCGTTGCTGGAACCTCAAAATCCATCCAATCCACCATGTCATCTGCAGCAGGCGATTGAGTGGCAGGCATAGATGCTGGTGCAGGCGTTGTCGCTTGAGCAATCGCCGGTGTTTGATCTGCCAATAACCAATCATCCGCCCCAACGGGTGTATTCAAATCCAGTGGTTCGAGTTCTGGCAGTTCCAGTTCTACCTTATCCAGGCTAGCGGCAAAGTCAGGTTCGGCATTGGCAGCGGCAAGCGCTGGCACGGGCGAAGTTGTCTCTTCCTCATCCTCCAAAAAGGGTGAAGTCGAACTGAATGAGGGTTTAGCTGCAGGTGCTTGCGGGGTCTGAACCACTGGGTTAGGTTCTGGCTGTTGCAGATCCTCTGCACTCAGATCAAACAGCGGTAGCCCATCCTCATCACTGGTATCGTCGGTAATAAAATCCAGCTCTGGTAATGCCTCGGTTGTGGTCGTGACTGGCTGACTAGGTTTTGATGGCGCAATAGGGGATGAAAACTCCAACGTATCAGGCAAGGCAAACTCATTAATAGCGGCGGCTGCTTTAGAGGCTGTTGGCGCTGTAGGCGGATTCAGCGTAGCAAAATCCAGCGGTGCGCTAATAGCTGGCGTGACCTCGGTTGCTGGTTCAAGAGCAAAATCCCATAAGGAGGGGGCTGGCGATGGCGTTTCAGCGGTGACAGGCAAGGCCAGATCGTCAAAGTCTGGTAGGGCTGCTGGGGTAAAAGCAGGTATGTCGGATACCTGAGCAGTAGCGGCTAAGCTATCAAAGTCGGGTAAAGATCTTGGTGGGCCATTATCCGCTGGCAGGTCAAAATCCAGGGTCGGTATATCCATACCTGTCGCGGGGGTAACCGAGTTTAGATTATCCAAATCCACAATGGATGAGGTAACGGGCTTGCTAACAAGCGTTGGATCAGGGGTGAAATCAAGGTCTGACTGATTATCTGCCACCGCTGAGTTTGCTGGCTCTACAACAATGGTTTGTTCTTCAAATGCTAGATCAAACTCCAAATCAGGCAAGGTAGGTCTGACGGCTTCCGTTGGTTGATTAGGCAGACTAACCGTGGTGACGGCTACCGCCGCCGTGGCCGGTTTGGCTGGTGTTTCAGCAGGGGGTGTCGGTGTAGTGGGTACGGCAGGTTTGGATTTATCGTTAGCAGGCTTGGAAGAGGCTGTTGCTGAGGGGGCAGATTCCTGTTTATTAGTAGCAGTTGCTACCAGATTTGCCCACGGTGAAGCTTCGGTTTTAGCAGAATCGCCAAAAGTAGAGCGCTCAGCCGGTGTGTTTGTGGTAGCGGGGCGTGTTGGGGCGGCGCTTGTGGACTCAGTGGCGGTTTTAGTCGCCCAAGGGGAAGGGTCATTTTTAGCGGCAGGCGCTTGACGTTCATCCGGTAAGATAAAGCGCGCTGGGGTACCTGGGTTACGTAACGGCGGATTTGCCGCGACTTCCCTGCCTTTAGTTTCGTTTGCGGCGGGTATAGTAGGTAAAGGCATTTCATCCGGTAAGACAAAACGTGCCGGAGTGCCTTGGGCGGAGCGAGCCGGGGTAGTGGCAGACTCAGGGTGCTTGCTAACGGTTGTGGTAGCAGGTCGTTCTGCGGTATTAGCTATTTTATCGGTAGGCTCATCCAGTGAAGAGAAATCAAGTAATTCTTCGTCGTCTGGTTCCTGAAGTGCTGTCGAGTTGGTTTCCGTTACTAAACTAAAATCGTTAGCCTCGCTAGCTAAATCGAAGTTTGTCTCCAACTCCAGCGGTGCTGGTGGTGAAATCGGTGCTGGTTTAGCAAGGGTTTCTTCCCGTTTAATAATGGCATTGGCTTGGGCAATCAGTTGTTCGACACGCGCATCCTTTTGCTGGGCCTCATAGTAGAACGTCTGCCGCGAGTTCACTTCATCAATCGCGGCTTTAAGCTGACGCGACATGCGATCATCGGCTGGTAATTGTCCATTGAGTACCTGATTGAGCATATCTTCATGCGCCCAGGCAAAATCCCCTAGCGCAAAGGCACCCGCCATGCGTCCGCTGCCTTTGAGGGTATGAAAACCGCGCCGGATATCCGTCAATAATTCCCGATTAGTGCGTGTCTGGTTCCATTGCGGGTACATAGTTGCCAGATTTTGGCAAATTTCACTGACTTCTTCGGTGAAAATTTCAAAGATTTCATCCCCCAGCGTTTCACGCAGATTGGGAGACGCTGGTAGGGGGATGGTTGGCTTTACAGACTGACTGGACTGACTGTTGACTGCTGGTGGTTTTGAGCTGAAGTTGGCTGCGGATTGTGGGCTGGCGGATGGCGTAGCCGTTGGTAAAGGCTCGGTGGTAGACGCGGCATCGCTTTTTTTTTTGCCTCAATCTCAGATTCCAGTGCCTCAAGGTCGATAGAATCCAGTAAATCCAGATGACTGGCCTGATCCAGTTCACGCAGTTTATCAATGCCGGTTGGCAGCAGCGACAAATAGTCATCGCCCTGCAATTTGGCAGAAATACAAGCTTCTAGCAGCGTTAAGACATCGGCAAACTTTTCCAGTTCACCCACCGGTGGTTCGCGTTTGGCCGCTAGCAAGTCTTCACGTGCATAGCGCAATGCTGTATTCACCATGGGTAACAATTCGCTGGCATCGACGACAGTGAGGGCACCATTGACATTTTCTAGGGTAGCGACCACGCCTTCCAGATCAAAGAAGGACCAGCCCTTGCGATAGAAATCCACAGTACGCGTTTGGGCTTTACCCAGTTCTACCAGTGTAGTGCGCAAGAGGCTACGTTCGGTGGCCTGTACCGGATTACCTTCAGCATTTTCGCCACCAAAGACGGTATCCGTGGTGTCATAACCGGTTTCGGCATACTCTTCGAGTACTTTTTCCAGTTTGACATAGTGAGTGCTGATCTGAAGCAGGCGATCGAAATCCTGCTCTTCGTGGCTTTCGACCTTGGTTTTAAGCTCGTTACTAAGGTAATCGGTTAAGTCGGCGGCATGACCAAGGCCGAGCATGGCAAGCGTACTGGACAGATTAGCACTACGTTCAGCCAGTTTAGCGAGCAATTCAGGCTGACGTGAGTGATCCTGCTGCATCGTTTCGAGCAGATTTTGTAGACCCTTGAGTTCATCAATCACGGAAGTGGAAACTGCTCGCCATAAATCACGCCCCGGCGTGGTGTAATGCTGGCGCAATTCCGTCAGTGTTTCACCCTGCGGCAGGTACAAATCCAGTTTGTAGGCAGCTTTGACCTGATCAGTAATCGTAGAGCCGGATTCGGCCAAGCCAATGTAATACAACAGGTTTTTGATTAGTTCGTCGGGAATGTGTTCATTAAAGGTTTCTTCCCCCATTTCACCAAAATGGCGGATTTCCCGTTCCATACGCCCCATGAGCATTTTGATCGCCACACTGTGTTCAAGGCGATTCAACTCAAGCGATTCAGACAAAGCGGACGTAATCCACCACAAAGCCCGCAAGCGGCGCGAACGATTCAGGCGCAAGATATTGTTAGCGACTTTGCCGGTAGCCTGTAGCATTTTTTGCGGTTGTTCCTCACGGAACCAACCCAGTAAGGCTTTTTGGAAATAGAAACGCAGTTTGGTAGTGACCTGGGATAACTGATCCGTCGTCAGGGCCATGTATTCGGTAGTGCCGATTTGTTTGTCATCTGCGTGACCATCTTCTGGCAGGAACACCAAATGCTCGGATAACAAGTCAGCATCACGGGCGGCGCGTAAGTTATTGAGGGTAGGTAACACGACCACCGGCAAATCCGCATAACCTTCACGCAAATGTTTCAGGTAGTCGGATAATTGCAACAGCCCTTCGGCGGCAGCCTGTTGCGCAGCCTGCTCATTGTGTACCTTTTGCTGAATCAGAGCATCTACGAGCAGCAGAATTTCCCGACTGAGCATGGATGAGCCATTAGCACCGAGTATTTCCAGAATGCCGGAAATTTGGCGGCAACTTTCGCGGCTAGCATTTAAAGCCCCTGGTGTAGCCAAATCAACATATTGACTGAAAGAACGGCGCGCCTGCTCAATGACCTGCTCAATGTCGTTCATGATCCAGCCTAGACGGCTTGCCAAACTCGATTTATCAGAAATCATTTCTCACCTGTGTATTATTTTTCTCATCGCCCAGTTTGAAATCCGCGATAGCGCCGCGTAAATCTGCTGCAGTCGCGTTCAAATCCGCAATCAGTGCTTTGGTTTCATGACTATATTGCACTGTCTGGGATGTGATGCCCTGTATGGACTGCATGTTCGCACCCACTCGGCCCGCCATATCAGCCTGTTTGCTGGCAGCGTCCGAAATATTACCGATCAATCGAGCCAGACCTACGGTAACATTTTCTACCTCGTCCAACGCATTACCGGCAGATTCGGCATTGCGCGCACCGTTGACGACTTTGGCTGTCGTTTCTTCCATGGAAGCCATGACTTCATTGGTATCGGCTTGCATGGTTCGAATCAGTACATCAATTTTGCGGGATGCTCCGGCGGCTTCCTGGGCTAATTGCTGCATCTCGTCAGCTAGGCGGCGAAAACCACTGTTGGGTCCAGACTGACTGGCGGTAATCTGGATGGAAGCATTCAACGCCAGAATATTGGTTTGTTCGGCGATATCATTCATCAAACGCACAATATCCCCAACTTCCTGCGAACTTTCGCCCAAGCGTTTTAAGCGTTTGGACGTTGCCTGAATCTGTTCGCGAATCGCTACCATGTCCGCAATCGTAGCGCGTACCGTGCGCGCACCGGCTTGGGATATTTCCAGCGATTTACGCGCAACATCCGCTGAACTAGCGGCATTGCGTGACACTTTCTGGATGGATTGTGTCATGGTGGCAATTGCTGAGGTTGCCACTGCAATTTCCTGCGCCTGTTGCGAACTGGAATTAGCCAGATGGGTAACTCGCTGGTCAGCTGTCTGCGCAAAACTGGTCAGACGATGTGAGGTGTTATCCATACGGACTACTAGCGTACGTAAGGCATCTACCGCGTAGTTAACCGCATCGGCAATCGCGCCGGTTACGTCTTCGGTGACGGTAGCCCGCATGGTCAGGTCACCGTCTGCTAATGAACTCATTTCATCCAACAAGCGCAATACCGCTTGTTGTTGTTGTCTTGCCCCCCCTGACAGTTGTACCTGCATCTGGTTACGTATGCGTAAAAGTAAACTTAACAAAACCAGTATGATGCCTATCAGCACTCCTGCCAGTACCTGATAGCTCAGGACTGTCATACCCCTACCTCTACCCCAATTTTTTCTTGTTTTTCTAATTTTGTGACCAGTATTTTGGCATTGAGTACCGCCACTGGCCTGTTATCCAGCAAAAGCCATTGCTGAACATATTGTAACCATACTCCCTGATGGTTGGCGGGAGCTTCACAGACTGGTGTATCTGACCAAATATGGCGCACACCATCAAAGGTACTGACCTGTAGCCCAAACCATTCCTGTTGCCCGCGCATAACAAAAATACGCCCGGATGACAGATTAGCGGGTTCATTAAGTAACAGGCGTGGGACATCAATTAACGTCACCAAATGTGCCCGGCAGTAAACTACCCCACGTATCCAGTTTGCGACCCCACGTACACTGGCAATGTTTTCCGGGGTAATGACCTCTTCGACTTCCGTGCAGGGAATCAAACAAGCGACATTGCCTAATTGAATCTGGAAGCCAGACCATTCCTGTAGTTCAGTATCATTGCGTTGTTGTAAACGGCGTTTTTTCTCCCGTAATAGTGCTAAACCTGCGAGTAATTCGTAAGGATTAGCCATTGCGGCCTGCCTTTGCGGCAAAGCGCGCCACCGTATCAAGCAGCAGTTTGGAACTAACCGGTTTAATCAAATATTCTTTCGCGCCCTGGCGAAGTGCCCATAAGCGATCGGTTTCTGCCGATTTAGAGCTGCAAACAATAATGGGAATATGCGCCGTTTGTGGTGTGCGGGTGAGTTCCCGCGTTGCCTGGAAGCCATTGACTAAAGGCATAACCACATCCATGAGAATCAAATCCGGCTGTCGTGCTTTGGCCACTTCAATACCTTCTTGGCCATTACAGGCTACACTGACTCGATAACCGTTCTTTTCCAGCAATACTGTGAAAATACGGGTTTCCGCAAGAGAATCATCAATAATAAGGACGTGAGGTACTTGAGGCGCGGCCATGACACATTATCCCTTAGCAGGTATGTCTGACTTAACCGTACCAGGTGCTGTCGAATCCGGTTTGGCGGGTAGGTCTACCATAGGAACATATTTATAGATGGCAGACAGCAAGTCTTCTTTGGTAAACGGTTTAGTCAGGTATTTATCCGAGCCAGCCAGCCGTCCACGAGCCATGTCAAAAATACTGTCTTTACTGGAAAGCAGTATGACCGGAATATCTTTAAAGTGGCGATTGGCCTTGATGAGTGCACACGTTTGATACCCGTCGAGGCGCGGCATCATAATGTCCACAAAAATGACATTGGGCTTAAAAGAGGCGATTTTAGCTAATGACTCAAACCCGTCGCTGGCCGTCACTACCCAGCAGCCTTGTTCGCTCAGCAGTACTTCAGCCGTGCGCAGAATGGTTTTACTGTCATCAACTACCACGACTTTCAAGCCAGTTAGACTACGCTCAGGCATGTTAGTTTGGGAAGCAGACGTATTCACACTCATAAGCTCGTTATTTTTGTAATTATTTTAGATTGGTCGGGCGAACCGACTAATCCATACCCGTAAAAGGTGTGGCAGCGCCGATAGATGGCCCTTTACACATTTTTATTATGTCAACAGTTTACTGGACTGCTGCCAATATCCAAAACCTTTCGGATGAACGTCATGCCAATGAGGGATAAAAGTCTCCGGCTACTAAGGTAATATGGGTGATTTCTGGTGAGCAATTTCGACGCAAAGGAACGCCCGTAGTCCCAATACCACGGCTGGTATAAACCCATGATTCATTAACCCGGTATAAACCTTGCACATATTTTCGACCTAAGAAAGGCCGGATAAAGGGCTTGCCCGGCGACACCTGTACCTGACCGCCATGGGTATGACCGGATAACTGCAAGGAAATACGCGGGTCATTGGCATACCAATCAATCATATCGGGTTCATGCGCCAACAACACGACCGGTTTATTACCGCGTAATTTATCCAGCGTGGTTTTAATATCCGGTTTGCCTAACCAACCATCATCAATACCGGCTAAATGCAAAATACCGCTGCCATATTGAATATCCAGCCCTTCATTACGTAACACTGGAATACCGTTTCTGACAAAAGTTTCTTCTATTAAACGTGCATCGGTTTTAATGTCATGATTACCCATAACAGCAAAAACGCCATGACGGGCATTTAAATGCGCTAATACCGGGACGAGATCAAGAATATCTTCTTCATCATGCCAAACATAATCGCCGGTTAATACCACCAAATCCGGTTTAAGCGCATTGGTTTTTTCCACGGCGCGTTGAATATGTTCAACTTGGGTATAAGGCCGTAAATGCATATCGGTGAGTTGCACAATGGTAAAACCTTCCAAAGCAGGTGGTAGGTTTTTAACCGGAATTTCCACAAATTCTTCCACCAGCCAGCGGATTTCATTGGTTCTTTCTGCATGACGGGAATCGTGGAAATAACTCAGACGTCCAATACGGTTCAACATCCGTTGTGGAGTTTTGGTTGCAGCTTTTAACATGAATACAGCCTCGATAATTTACATGCCAAAACGGAAGGTGTCGGTGTGAGTAACACCTGATGCCCGTACGGCCTTGAGCGCTTCAGCGTAGGCACACAGAATGCCCCCTGCGTAGGTAATGCGCTGGCGGAAGTAGGCATCCGCCTCCGGGTTATTGTTGTCGGTGTCCGCATTAAGGACAGATTCCACATGACGAATAATGACTTGCTCAGGAATATAACAGATGCGGTTATTTTTATAACTACTCATGCGCAATTCCGCGACTGGATTTGCCCCACCATCGGCACTAGAGACAGTGACGATTAGCGCTGGTTTATGCGCAAGCTCTGAACCTGCACCTAAGAGTAAAAAGAAGTTTTTGAGTCCTGCGGGGACTTGTCCATGCCATTCAGGGGATACCACCACAAAACCATCGCTAGAAGCGAGTTTTTCAGATAAAGGGTTAAGCAGGGTTTGCCATTGTTCTGTCTGCGCCCAAATACCTTCATCCCATAATGGTAGCGGATTATCCGCTAAGGTAATCACTTCTGTTGCTGTGGCTTGGTGGTTATCCAGTAACGCTTGGGCAATGTAGCGAGAGACTTTTTCACTTTGGGATTGATAGCGGTGGCTACCACTAATAATCGTAATTTTCATCCGTCCGTTTATTCCTCACAAAAAAACCGGGGTATACCCGGCTTTCTTGTCCCTGTCCAGTAAGCCCATGAGATTTAGATAAACAGGCAAATATCGGATTCTCCAGCGAATTCCAGAAAGGTGGCGGCACCGCCGTATTCAATACCTTCAATAAAATCCTCTGTTCCATAGTCAAATAAATCCACTGTCATTTGACAGGCAATAAATTTGACCTCTGCTTCCTGACACAGTTCACGCAATTCTTTAAGATCAACCACGCCTTTGCGGGCCATTTTCTTTTTCATCATGTTGGTCATCATGGTTTGCATACCTGGGAAGGCTTGTAACAATACCGGAATAGGCGCAGGCATTGGCATAGCAGGGTTGCCAACGGACGTGACTTTTAAATCCAGATCTTTTTTCAGCAATTGCAGGCCATAAAAGGTAAAGAATATCTGCACTTCATACCCTAATGCGGCGGCAGTAGAAGCGAGAATAAACGGGGGATAAGCCCAGTCTAATGTCCCTTTAGTGGCAATAATGGCCAGTCTTTTCATACTTACTTATATCTCGGTGAAAATAATAACTGGCGGATTCTTAGTGAGAATCCGCTTGTTTGCAGTAAGTATGCGATTTTAACAGAATCAGGCTGCTTAGGCAGCTTTAGGCGGTACCACTACCTTATGGCCGGACTGATACCAGCCCATAATACCACCACGCAGATTAATGGCTTGTACGCCGGTATTTTGTGCCAGATACATACAGGCCTGGGCGGAACGCGCGCCACTGCGGCAATAGAATACAATCGTTGTATCTTTGGGCAGGTCGTTCATGCGCACGGGCAACATGTGCAGCGGCATTAATTCCGCGCCTTCAATAATCCCCTGGGCGAATTCGGTGGCAGAACGCACATCAATCAGATGGACTTTCTGCTCGGAATCAAGCATTTGTTTTAAACCATGTGAATCAATTTCACGGATACCGAACATAGTAGGTGCTTACCCTATGAATATCAAAATATACTTATATTCTAATTGACATATATCAGCTGTCAAGAATCTGTCAAGAATAACGTGCATGTAATATAGTTAAGTCATGAAACGTCTAGTATTAATTGGTGTCATTGGTTTAGTCCTCAGTGGTTTAAACCCCGCCGTGCATGCAGAACTGAAACTGGATGTGCCAGATCTGAATTTGCCGGATTTAGGTGATCCTGCTAACAGCGCCGTTAGCACGACCGAAGAAACCGCTTTGGGTTTGAAATTGGTACGCGAACAACGCGGTTCAAGCCCCATGATCGAAGACCCGGAACTAATAGGCTGGTTACGCGCTTTAGGTAATCGGCTTGTCAGCAGTTCCGGTACTGGTGGTAACTTCTATTTTCTAATCAGCAAAGATCGTGCCATTAACGCTTTTGCCATGCCCGGTGGCGTGGTGGTGATAAATGCCGGTTTAATTCTCAGCACCAATTCGGAAAGTGAACTGGCGGCTGTAATGGCGCATGAGATTGCCCACGTTAACCAGCGCCATATAGCGCGTATGGCTATGAATGACAAAGGTAGCCCGTGGGTAGCAGGGCTTGGAGTACTAGCCGGGGCAGCCGCTGCAAGTAAAAGCCCGGATGCCGCGCAAGCTTTGATTACTGGCACGTTAGCGACACAGGCGCACAAACAATTGGTGTTTAGCCAACAAATGGAAACCGAAGCCGACCGAGTAGGATTACGCATTTTATCCGCCGCGCGTTTTGACCCACAGGCCATGCCGCTATTCATGGAAAAGCTCGACCGGCGCACGATGGATCAATACGGCGATCTAACTCAGTATTTGCGCACGCATCCGCTGTCGATTGACCGCCTCAGTGATACGCGCACCCGGGCTAATCAGCTTGGTAAACGCCCGGTGCAAGAAGAGGCTGATTATGCGTATATGCGGGAAAAATTACGCACCCTTATTCAGCCCGGTGCCAGTCCGGTCACAGATGGCGACCCGGCATTAAGCCGTTATGCGCAAGCCGCACGGCAATTGGCGAATGGTCAGGATGCGGCCGTGATTAAAACCCTAGGAGCCAGTGCCGGGCATTTACCGTCAGCCTTACTTTTGGCACAGGCTTACAACCATGTAGGCCAGTATGAACAAACCGAAAAGTTACTCACGCCCCTAGCCAATAGCCGCCCCAATCAGGAGGCAATCGTCGCACCACTGGCAGAAGCCTTACTTAATCTGGAGCAGGCCGCGCGCGCTTGGCAATGGGTCAGCCGGGTATCGCTAACCGAACAAAGTACGCTGGATTTTCTGGATTTGCGTCAACGGGTAGCAGAACAAGCAGGCCAAGCGGCTGAAGCGTACCGTTCTGCGGCGGAACGTAACCTACGGATGGGTGAATACAAACAGGCTCGCGCTATCCTCGAACAAGCCACACGTTTACCGGGGACACCGGCGCATACGGCGGCACGTTTTCAGGCAATGGCGCAGGAAATTGCGCGCTTAGAAACTCGGAATAAACAATTACCGCTCAAATAATCACTTTAAATTCAATCGCTCGTACAGGGCTGCGCTGAGAATAAACAATATGAAACGAAGAACATTTTTACAGGGCTCGCTAGCCGCGAGTGCGGTTAGTGTTGGTTGCTTAGGGGTAAGTGACGTACACGCAGCGACCAAGCATAAACATAAGCCATCCACGCCACCGCCAGAACCCGAACCGCCGCCGGTAGTGACACCAACTTCGGTACCGGAACTGCCCACCGCACCCACGCCAGCGACCGCATCGCCAGCGTTTGATGCGCCTACCTTGGAAGAGGCTTACAAAAGCATGGCATTAGCGCCAGAGGCGAGCAAAGACATTAGCATTAAAGCGCCGGAATTAGCGGAAAATGGTTCTGTTATCCCAGTACGCATTACCACCAGTATTGAGGATGCCCGCCAGATTCTGATTGTGGTACCAGAAAACCCGCATCCGTTAGCGGCGGCCTTTTTCCTCGGGGCTAAAGCCGAACCGATGGCGTATACCCGGATTCGCCTGCAAGGGGATGCCACCATTATTGCCATTGTCAAAACCACTCGCGAAGCATTTTTGGCCAAACACACGGTCAAAGTGGCGGTCGGTTGTCAACTTTAAGCAGGGGAATAGGCATGGCTAAAAGTATTCGTATGAAAGCAGTGGTGAACAAAGATGGCATTGTCGAGGTGAAAGCCCTGATTGATCACCCCATGGAAAGTGGTTCAGGCAAAACCGACGATGGTAAACCGATTGAAGCGCATTTTATTCGCCAGATTGTTATCACCGCCAATGGTGAAACCGTGATGTTGGCGCACTGGAGTAATGCGGTTTCCAAGTTGCCCTTTATAGGTTGCAAGTACCAAGGCAAAAAGGGCGATATTGTGAAAGTGATTTGGGTGGATAATAAAGAGCAAAGCGATTTCGCCGAGACTAAAGTCACCGCAGCTTAACCGTTCCCGCCGTGTGGTTAAGCAATTTCTGCTACACTCGAGCGCATACAACACCCGTTTTGGGAAAATCTTGCTGACTTTGGTGCGAGTAAAACCATGAGTAATGATGAAAAACCGCGTAAAACCTTAACGTTGAAGCGCAAACCGCTTGACCCGGCGGCACCGGCAACACCTCCGGCAACGCCAGCGGCGACCGTAACCCCGACCAGTTCCGGCACCTTGACCTTAAAGCGCAAACCGGCTGACCCGGCGGCACCGGCAACACCTCCGGCAACGCCAGCGGCGACCGTAACCCCGACCAGTTCCGGCACCTTGACCTTAAAGCGCAAACCGGCTGACCCGGCGGCACCGGCAACACCTCCGGCAACGCCAGCGGCGACCGTAACCCCG
>CAZCJE010000039.1:0-1229 GCA_964498805.1 uncultured Thiothrix sp. | reverse complement strand
ATTATCAAGCGGGAAGATCTTACCAATGTGCAAAAGCCCGGTACGATTAAAACCGCCCCGCGCAAGCCACCGGCCAAGAACAACAAAGCGCGTAAGCCACGCAAACCGCCACGTCCCAAAAAGACCCCGCCTTCCGATTTGCGGGCTGGCAATCTGGATGCTTCCTTAAATGGTTTTCTGGCTTGGTTAAATTACCAGCCGCTGGCTATTGGCGTGGAAAAACAAATCTTCCAGCATATTGCCGCCTTGCAGTTATCCGCGTCCAAGCGCGTGGTGCAAAAGCTCTTGCGCCAACACACGCAGAATCCGCGTTATAAGCAGAATCTGGCCAGTAATGAGCCGCGTGTGAATCTGGATGGCACGCCCTTTGTGCCACCTGACGCGCCGGTTTAAGGGTAAATAATTCCCCTATTCTCAGCCTTTCCCTCGCAAGGGGGGAGGGCAGATCACAGATATTGTTATAACAAACTGCTGGTTTAGCTGGCGGTTTTGGCGACCATGGCAATGATTTTTAGCCCCGACAAGGTACGACTCAGTTGCAATTCGTTTTTGCTGACAAATTCCAAGGTGGCGGTATTCTCACCACGCACGCGCGTGTGTTCTTTGTAAGAAACTTTGGCATCAAGCCACGGGAACCCAGACGATTCAATATTCAAGTCTTTGATTAAGGTCTGCGAATGCGCCTGCGCTAGCACGGTATTGTATTGGCGTAAATAGCGGCAGATTTCCGCCTTGCCACCTTTAATATTCCACACTTGCCCCTCTTCGGCCTCCAGCGCGGCTTGCACATTGTCGGCAAAATCGTCACAGGCGTTGGCATCACCGGCAATGGTTTTGTGGGAATGTTCGGCCACCCAATGTTCAACATAGGCTTGTGAGAAATAAGCTTGTGCTTGCGTGTAATAGGCACCACAGCAAAAAAGTGCCATTAGGACTGATTTCATAGGCGACGTTTGTTATTAGAATTGATATTGGCGTTACGCTTATTAATCACAAAAATGTTATTTATTACCCATCTTTGCGATGAGTGGCGCTATTCGACCGATAAACTCTGCATTCCAGCCGAAAACCGGCCTTTCTCGCGCTGGCTTTGCAGCAGCCTTTCAGGGCGGTTATAGCCTGATTTAGCAGGAAAATAGTGCGCTTAAGCGGGCAGGGGCAAAATAGTTTTTGCCAGCCATTGCACGCCGCCAAGTTGTTGCCTATGCTAGTTAGAAGCGTTACCCAGT
>CAZCJE010000038.1:0-28040 GCA_964498805.1 uncultured Thiothrix sp. | reverse complement strand
TGGCTGGGTTGACGGTTAAGGCTTCACGCGCAAAGTTGAGTTCTTTGTACTCTTGCGTAGTGGTCCAGTTGAAAACTTCCTGGATTTTCTCGGCAGAATGACGCTCTTCAAAGTTGTCTTGTTTGAATTTCAGACTGGCTTTGTACTCGTCATCGCGGAACAAAGGGTAACTGGGTTTGATATTGTCAACAGCTTGGCTCATTTTCGTATCTCCTCCCGCGCCGTCAATCCACGGACAACGGGTAGTCGGTTGAATTCGGGTGCGGGGTGCCGACTATACGCTTGACACCCCCACAAGGGACGTTCTGTCATGAGACGTAACTGTTAAGTAAACAGCTACGCGCTCGTTACGGGATCAGGCAGCGCTGGCTACAGCAGCCGGTGCAGCTTCGTCCTTGATCCAAGGTGCTTTCATCTTGCCCCAGCAAGGGTTATTCAGCGTCATGTCCATGTCACGGGCGAAGATGGCAAAGCCGTCGTAACCGTGGTACGGGCCGGAGTAGTCCCATGAGTGCATTTGGCGGAATGGGATGCCCATTTTTTGGAAGATGTACTTTTCTTTGATGCCTGAACCAATCAGGTCGGGTTTGACCTTTTTGACGAATTCTTCAAATTCGTAACCAGTTACGTCATCGTACAGCAGGGTAGCGTTACCCATTTCTTTGATGGTACGGTCATAGTCGTCGTTATGCGCGAACTCGTAACCCGTACCAACCACTTCCATACCGAGGTCTTCATACGCGCCGATAACGTGACGTGGACGTAAGCCCCCAACGTACAGCATGACGCGCTTGCCTTCTAAACGTGGACGGTATTTAGCAATAACCGCTTCGTATTCAGCTTTGTAACGCTCGATAACACGCTCAGCACCGGCTTTGATAGTGTCATCAAAGTAGCTGGCGATTTTGCGCAAAGACTCAGCGATTTTGGTTGGACCAAAGAAGTTGTATTCAACCCAAGGAATACCGTACTTCTCTTCCATGTGGCGGCTGATATAGTTCATGGAACGGTAGCAGTGCAGCAGGTTCAGCTTCACTTTTGGAGTCAGTTCCATTTCAGACAGCGTACCGTCACCAGACCATTGTGCTACGACGCGCAAGCCCATTTCTTCCAGCAAAGTACGGGAAGACCAAGCGTCACCACCGATGTTGTAGTCACCGATAATGGATACGTCATAAGGGGTGGATTGGAAACTGTTGTCGTTGTCGCGTTTGTCCAAAACCCAGTCACGGATAGCGTCATTGGCAATGTGGTGACCTAAGGACTGAGAAACCCCACGGAAACCTTCGCAGCGTACCGGTACGACAGGTTTTTCGATTTCTTTGGAGGCTTTTTTGGAAACCGCTTCGATATCGTCACCGATCAGACCGATAGGGCATTCGGATTGAACCGAAATACCTTTATGCAGAGGGAATAAGGTTTCGACTTCAGTAATCAGTTTGGCTAATTTTTTGTCACCGCCGAATACAATGTCTTTCTCCTGGAAGTCAGAAGTAAAGTTCATAGTACCGAAGGTGTTAACACCAGTAGTGCCCACATAATAGTTACGACGACCAGCGCGGGAGTATTGACCACAACCGACAGGGCCATGAGAGATGTGGATCATGTCCTTGATAGGACCCCAAACCACCCCTTTGGAACCTGCGTATGCGCAACCACGGATGGTCATAACGCCTGGCAGGGACTTACGGTTAGAGGTAATGCATTTTTTTGACTGTTCGATGCTTTGGTCGTTGACCGCTAAGTGTTTAGCGCGGTCTTTCTTAGCTTTAGCAGGGTAAACTTCCAGCACCTCGGCAATGAGGGCTTGCGTTTCTTCACGTGTCAGGTTTGTCATCTCGTTTCTCCTGAGTCACCGCCACTAATCTGTGGACAAAGTGATGGGCAGAATGGGGGGGAAACGGTGGGAAGTTTGCTCTTCCCACCCTACATACCCGGTGTTGGGCTTAGGCTTCGTCAGTCGCTTTTTTACCAACAATACTTTCGTCTTCGGCTTCCATGACACCGAATTCCATCAGCAGGTCTTCCAGTTCATCCATAGTGATTGGAGTAGGAATAACCAAACGTTTGTTATCAATGATTTTTTGTGCCAATTGACGATATTCGTCCGCTTGTTTCGCAGCAGGATCGTATTCGATAACGGTCATACGGCGGATTTCTGCACGTTGTACAACGTTGTCACGCGGTACAAAGTGGATCATGAAAGTGCCCATTTTTTCTGCCAAAGCCATGATCAGCTCGTCTTCACGGTCAGTGTTACGAGAGTTACAGATCAGGCCAGCCAGACGTACACCGCCGGAGTTCGCGTATTTCACGATCCCTTTAGCGATGTTGTTAGCAGCGTACATAGCCATCATTTCGCCGGAGCAAACGATGTAGATTTCTTGCGCTTTGTTTTCGCGGATTGGCATAGCGAAGCCACCGCACACAACGTCACCGAGTACGTCGTAGAATACGAAGTCGAGGTCGTCTTCATACGCGCCTTCTTCTTCTAAGAAGTTGATCGCTGTGATAACGCCGCGACCAGCACAGCCAACACCTGGTTCTGGACCGCCAGACTCAACGCATTTGATGTCGCCGTAGCCGACTTTCAATACGTCTTCGAGTTCGAGGTCTTCTACAGAACCCGCTTCAGCAGCCAAGTGCATGATGGTGTTTTGTGCTTTGGAGTGGAGGATCAAGCGAGTAGAGTCAGCTTTTGGGTCACAGCCCACGATCATGACTTTTTTGCCCAATTCAGCTAAACCTGCAACAAGGTTCTGAGTTGTGGTAGACTTGCCGATGCCGCCTTTACCGTAGATTGCACATTGACGCAGTGCCATATCTTGGTCTCCTTGTGTTAATGGGATCAGAATGAATTGACGATGACTTCTTTGCAAGCTGCGTGCCAAGGCGGCACTTTATTTTCAAATAATTGATTCAAAAGAAAAATAGACTAGGCATCATGGAATTGGCATCGATTGATTCAAGTCATGTTCCCGACAATACTGATACAATTTGTATGGGTAAAGACAGTGCCTTTCTGCCTTTCAACCGCTGTAATCTACCTGCTGGCATTCTCGGTAGCCTGCGCTTTCAACAACACCCTATTCCTTTATTACTGGATGGGGTTGAATCTCTCCATCCAAGCTTGTTTGAACACCTACATTCGCAACCAGACCATGCTACCCGCGCACAACGCTTCATGGATTACATGACTGTTCACTTTTGTCTGGAAACACTGGAAAAGGCAGGGCTTGAAACCCACTCTCGTAAAAAGCGCGCTAATGCCAATTACTTGCGCGTATTACGTGGCTGGGGATTTGATTCGAGCGGACGTGAAGGAGCGGTATTAAAAGGTTGGGTGGAAACGCGCTTTGGCCTCTTGGCGCAATACCACCAAGACCGTATTGGTATGCAAGAAGGCCAAGCTTATCAACGCTATTTAGCTGATCGCAGTAGCGGCCTGTTTGGCACCAATGCGCTAGAAAGCCAACTTGATCTGGTATATACCTATTGTCAGTATGAATTGGCATTGTCGTATTCGCGACAAACCCACCTAACCTTGTATCGGGGTATTAATGCGCTGGATGAATATCGTGTGCTGCAACGTCAAGGAAAAAATGCGATCGTACTATTGAACAATGTCAGTTCCTTCACCAACAGTCGCGAACGCGCTGATGAATTTGGCGATTACATTCTGCAAGCGCGTGTTCCCTTGATCAAGATTCTCGCTACCTATGACCTGCTACCCAAATTGCTACGCGGCGAAGGCGAGTACCTCGTGATCGGCGGGGTGTATGAAGTTACCTTGCACAGCTAACTCGCCACTTATTCGGCCTTCAGGTTGTTAGCTATGAAGCCCAAGCAATCGCTTGTTCAAGGCGATCATTTCCCCAGAACATTTCTTCCCCTACCATGACAGTGGGTGCACCAATAATACCTTTAGCCACCGCTTGTTCGGTTTGTTGGCGCAATAATGCCTTGCTGGTAGATGTTTGCGCTTGTTGAAGTAAGGCTTGCCCATCTAACCCTAATGAATCCAAATAAGCACTGAGAATAAGCGGATCAGCAATATCCTGATCATGAACAAAATTGGCCTGAAATACCGCTTTGATAAAATCCGCTATCCAAACTTCGTCGGCAAACGGACTCGCTATACGTGCCGCCAACAGGCTCTGGCGCGGAAATTGTGAAGGTTGAATATAAGGTAAGTTCAATGCCTGACAGGTTCGTTCCCAATCGCGCCACATATAACGACCCATGGCAGGGTACAGATTAAACGGTGAACTATCCCAACCCTGCTGTTTGAAAATAACGCCTAACAAAAACGGTTTCCATGCCACCTGAAGGCCAGCGGTTTGTGCCAACGTTTCAATGCGCATAGCAGCGGGATAACTGTAGGTACTGGCAAAATCAAACCAGAATTCAAGCGTGGTGGTCATGGCTACTCTCCTGTTTTATGCACGGCTGTTAGGTGATTTTGCCCACTCTTAATACTGCAATACCAGCGGCAAATGGGGTCGAAAATCATGGGTATTGCCGGTTTTGGCATGATCAAACACCAATTCCAGCCAATGTTCGGTAGCAGCTATGACCTCCAAACAACCTGCTGTGATTGCACATTCGGCTGCTTGTGACCAAACTGCTGGAATCGGTTGATGCAAACGCACGCTGGTTACCTGTTGCAAGGCAGGTTGATGTTGCAAAGGCTGACGCTTTTCCGCTGGTAAATGAATGGGTGGCTGACCAAAGGTAAGCATAAACCACATAGGCTCTTGCAAGGGCGTTGGGGTGGCAATGGGTATGCTTAAAGACGCTGGCAAATAGGCGGGTTGATAAAACCAATGCGCAAATGGCACGGTGGGCGCTTCCCCAACCGAGGGGCGCAAACAAATACCAAATGGCGATACTTGTGGCTGGATAGGCTGCAAGCGGGCAAATAACTGTGTCGGCAATGTGACAGGACTTTGCGCCTCGGCAGCATCTTCTAACCACAATAATTCCACAAACAGGTTGTGAAAGAAAAAACGCCGATTAGCGGTACCCTGCCCCACATGGCGATTCGGCGTGCCTTCTTGCAAACCAAAGGCACGCAATACATCCGCTTCTGGTGCCTGTGGCTTGACCGCAATAAAGATATGATCAATTTCCATAGCCTGGTTTTTCCTAGCACAACTTGTTAACAACCCGCCAGTATTGCATTTCTCTGTTTAATTGTCATGAACCCGACAATAACAAAATATTGATATTAAAGACTTATTTCGATTGGTATCAAAATTGCAGACCTAAGCCAGATATTGCAATACGGAAGGAATAGTCATGTCAGATACCACTCTCAAATCCCTGCTGGCCGGGATAGCGAATAATAGCGTTGTCCCCTACCTCGGTGCCGGAGCCTTGCAAGGTTCAGTCGATAAAATGACCCAAGCAGCGATTCCTGCTGACAGTGACAGCCTGATTCTAGCGATGAATGGCGGTAAACCGATGGCTCCGCGCCTCATGTGGGAATTCGCGCGGGCGGCAATGGATGTGGAACTTAAACGTGGCCGCAAAGCCGTACACACCTTTTTAGAAGAAACTTACGGCAAACGCCAATGGACGCGTGCACCTATTCATGACTGGCTGGCTAGTATCAAACCGCAGTATGTGATTGATATTAACCGCGATACCCAATTACAAGATACTTATGCTGAACAGCCGCATACTTTAGTACGCGGCACTGCCCGCATTGCCGGGACCAATTACCGCTTCACTTTAAATGAATACAGCGTGGGCAGCGGTTATCGGGAAATTACCCAAGCCGAAGTGAATCCCGCCTTGCCGGTTCTGTTTAAACCTATGGGTAGCCCACGCCCGGATGCGGTGTATATTGCCTCCGACGCGGATTATGTGGATTACATTACCGAGCTCATGGGTGGCTTTGCGATTCCGGATTTCCTCAAAGAATACCGCAAAGACAAACAATATCTGTTTATTGGCATGCGTTTCCAACGCGATACCGAACGCATGGTTATGTCTGATATTACCTACGCGGCGGGTGAACCTAAAGGCTGGGCATTATTACCAGAAGCAACCGATAAGGAAAAACGCTTCTGCGCACGTCAAGGTATTGAAATCCTCCCCGCTAGCGTCACTGACTTATTAACCGCAGCCGGTTTCGCCCCCGCGCAAGCCGCTTAAGCCCTCGCAGCCATTATGATGGTTGTGGTGAAGGTAGTGACTGAATTATCGTGTAGCCCATTGTTGCTACTTGAAAACAGTCACTACCTTCATGAATAACGGATTTGCTCATCAAACTTTGCCTATCGATGCAGTACTAGATGACCTCAAACAAGCCTTGCGTGAGCGTCACGAAGTGGTACTGGAAGCGCCGCCCGGTGCCGGTAAAACCACACGTGTACCATTAGCATTGCTAGATGAGGCGTGGTTAGCCGGTAAGAAAATCCTCATGCTGGAACCGCGCCGCATTGCTGCACGTTCAGCTGCGCATCGGATGGCCAGCACTTTAGGCGAAAATGTCGGGCAAACCGTCGGTTATCGTATGCGTTTGGAACACAAAATCAGCCGCCAAACTCGCATTGAGGTCATTACCGAAGGCATTTTGACCCGCCTTTTGCAACAAGACCCGGCTCTGGAATCCGTGGGCTTGGTGATTTTCGATGAATTTCATGAACGCAGTTTGGAGGCGGATTTAGCCTTAAGCCTGTGTTTGAAAGGCCGCGACTTGTTCCGCGACGCAGATCATCCACTGAAATTGCTAGTTATGTCAGCGACCTTGGATAGCAGCGCGCTGGTCAACTTATTGGATCATGCCCCGCTGATTCGCAGTGAAGGCCGCACTTATCCGGTTGATATGATTTACGGGCAAGCAGCCAAACCCGGCGAACGTATTGTCGATCGCATGCTAACCACGTTACGCCAAGCCCTAACCGATAACCCTGATAGCAGCATTCTGGCTTTTTTACCCGGTCAGGCTGAAATCCATCGTACTGCCGAAAGTTTAGGCGAATGGTTATTAGAACGACGCTTACGCGATGTATATTTGTATCCGATGTACGGCAATCTCACTTTGGAAGAACAGCAACAGGCGATTGCGCCATTGACCAAGACGGGTGCGCGTAAAGTGGTACTGGCGACCAATATTGCGGAAACCAGTTTGACCATTGAAGGCGTGGATGTAGTGGTGGATGCTGGTTTGGTACGCGAGGCGCGTTTTGACCCCGGTACTGGCATGACTAGCTTGCATACCACGCGTATTTCACGCGCTTCTAGTACCCAACGTGCCGGTCGTGCCGGGCGTTTGGCTCCCGGTCGCTGTTACCGTTTATGGACAGAAGGCCAGCAAGAGCAATTAGCTGCCCATTCCACCCCTGAAATCTTACGTGCCGACCTCGCCCCCTTAGCCTTGCAATTGTTGCAATGGGGTATTGATGACCCGGCAGAGCTGCGTTGGCTGGATGCGCCACCCTCCGGTACCTGGCAACAAGCAGTGGATTTGCTGGAAAGTTTGGGTGCGATTGAGCGCAAAGGTAAATCCTTAGTATTAACCGCACATGGCCAAGCGATGTCTGCCCTGCCCGTGCATCCGCGATTGGCGCATTTACTGATTAGTGGCGCACAAACTGGGCACCTTCCGACCGCAGCCAATCTTGCCAGTTTGTTATCCGATCGCAACCCATTCAGCCAGGACAATCCAGACATTAGCCAAGCCTTAGAAATACTCGCAGGCCATGCCAAATGTCCAGCGCAATACCAAGGCTGGTTACAACGCACCCGCCAATTGGCTAATCAATTTGCAGAACAACTGCGTCAGCAAACATTGCCTTCTAATGCCGTGACTTTTTTACTGCCTGCGCAACAGATTCATGGCTATTTGCTGGCGTGTGCCTACCCGGATCGTATTGCACGGCGACGCCATTCCGGTGGTTATCAACTGGCAAATGGGCGTAGTGCAGAATTCGTGGGTAAACACGCGCTTGGCAATCAAATCTGGCTGGCAATTGCAGAAGTGAGCAGCATGGCTGGTAGCAAAAGCGACATGATTCGTTCTGCTAGCGCACTGGATGACAAATTGTTTAACACCGCCCTTGCTGACCAAGTGCATGTACAAACCGTGGTCGAATGGGATAACAAAGCGGCGCGCTTTATTGCCGAACAACAACATAAGGTTGGCGCATTAGTACTTCAGCGTAAAGCTTTGCAAAATGTACCAGCTGAAGCCAAAACGAGCGCGTTGATTCATTTCATCCGCAAACAAGGCTTGGAATTATTACCTTGGCAAAGCGAACACGAACAATGGTGTGCACGGGTTAACCTATTACGCAGGGTCGAACCTACTCAAGCTTGGCCGAATGTTAGCCATAATCACTTGCTAGCTACGTTGGAAGATTGGCTCGCACCCTATCTCAATGAGGTAAATACGCTAGCAGATTTTAAAAAGCTGGATTTAAGCACTATCCTTAATGCTTTATTGCCGTGGGATAGGCAACAACGCTTGGAACAACTTGCACCCCAACGTTTGCCAGTCCCTTCCGGGCATGATATTGCGATTGATTACAGCCAAACCCCGCCGGTCTTAGCGGTGAAATTACAGGAAATGTTCGGTTGCCAACAAACGCCTACTATTGCCAATGGCAAGGTGGCTTTAATCGTGCATTTACTGTCACCCGCAGGCCGCCCGTTACAAATTACCCAAGATTTGGCCGGGTTCTGGCGTACCTCTTACCACGACGTGAAAAAAGACATGAAAGGCCGCTATCCCAAACATCCGTGGCCGGATGACCCGCTCCAAGCCATTGCCACCCGTAAAACCAACCGTCAGCTTTGAACCGTTAGGCTTTAAGACAAGTAGTTAAAAGTGGTTAGCATTGCCGTGACAAATAGTAGGGAATACCCCCACGGCAAAGCGATTAGATAGGGAATGAGTGGCTGTCCGCCAAACAGATACGCCAGCCATACCCCAATACCCGAAATCCCAAACATAACCGGGATACCAAAAGCTGCCAACAATAATGCTGCTGCCCACGGCACTTGCATATTGGCAATGCTAATCACGCTACCCGAGGCCACAAAGATACCGAGCACTACACCTGCCACACTAATGACGGTGTTAATCAAGACAAGCCACATACTATTTACCCACCTAATGCCATATCAAACGATTGTGGCATGTTCACTACTTGCTCGTAAACCGTGCAGGTTCTGCCCTTGCTATCAAGAATGGGGAGGGTCTTTTGACCCTCCTTCGCTAAGCTGCTAACCTCAAAATTCCAGTTACGCCAAAAGGTTATAGCTATGGGAGCAGCATCACAATCCAGTTATATTTCTGCCGAAGAATATTTATTAGGTGAAAATGATCGCCCCGATAGTGGGCGTTATGAATATGTTAATGGACAGATTTATGCGATGGCAGGCGCAAGTCGTGGTCATAATCGCGTAGCGGGAGCCTTATTTGTCGCATTATCCTTGCACCTGAAAAATCGCCCTTGCGAAGTCTTTCAGTCTGATATGAAAGTAGCGATTCAAACCTTAAGTGACACGCGCTTTTATTACCCCGATTTACAGGTTACTTGCGAAGAAGAAACCGCGACTTATTACAATACCTCACCCTGCTTGATTATTGAGGTTTTATCGGAAGCCACCGCACGCAAAGATCGCACCGAAAAATTGATGGGCTATCGTTTGATTCCTGCCTTGCAAGAATACGTGCTCTGTTCTCAAGATACTCCCTATATCGAAATTTATCGCCGACGCAGCGAATGGGGCAAAGAAATTTATACCGAAGGACAAAGCTTCACGCTGGAATCCATTGCCTTGGAAATGGCCGTGAATGAGCTGTACGGATTCTTATTGAGGTAATAAGCAGCAGTTTATCAAGCAGCTTCTAGGGTTAATTCTTCTGGCCAACAGCCAATGGGAAAACCCAAATCGCCGGTAACGTTTTCAAAACGCACCAGATAAAATTCATCGTCAGGGTATTCTTCATAATGCCCGGTATTAATGAGCACACCACGCGCACCGGCTTTGGCAATCAAAGCGCCTTCCGGATAACCGGGTACCTGACCATCGCTAATAATATCTTGTGCAGCAAATACCATATCACCGGGCTGAATGTTTTGAATCGTCGTCATGTAATTGCGTCCCTGAGGTGTAAAAAGCCGTGGAGGATTTCCCCCCACGGAGCTTCACTTTATGGCAATGAGAAGGTTGAACACTTAGGCATAAGCCGGGGCAAAAGCTTTTTCCGGCTCTTCCAGTGGTGCATTGTTAGCCGCATCCCAATACGGGGATAGCTTGCGCAATTGCGCAATAATCGGTGGTACCGCTTTAATCACGCGCTCAATTTCGTCCATATTGTTATAACGGGACAGCGAGAAGCGAATAGTGCCGTGTGCGGCGGTGTAAGGAATACCCATAGCGCGCATAACGTGGGAAGGTTCCAAGGAGCCGGAGGTACACGCAGAACCACTCGAAGCCGCAATTCCCATTTTATTGAGCATCAACAAAATGGCCTCACCCTCGATGTACTCAAACGCAATATTCAGGGTATTCGGCAAACAGTTATCCGGGTCACCGGTAACAAAGCAGTTAGGAACCGCCGTGAGAATGCCTTCTTTTAAGCGGTCGCGCATAGCCCGTACACAAATGTTTTCGTGCTCCATGTGCTCCAGCGCCATTTCAGCGGCTTTACCCAAAGCAACAATAGAAGCCGCATTTTCCGTACCGGCACGCCGACCACGCTCTTGATGCCCACCGCGCAACAAAGGACGGAAACGCGTACCACGGCGCAAGTACAGCACACCAATACCTTTAGGTGCATGTAACTTGTGACCGGACAAGGACAACATGTCGATTTTGGTATCTTTCAGGCTGATTGGAATTTTACCTACCGCTTGTACCGCATCGGTATGAAACATAATGCCTTTGGAACTGGCCATAGCAGCCATTTCCACTACCGGGAAGTAGGTGCCGGTTTCATTATTCGCCCACATGACTGATACAACTGCGACATTATCAGTCAACAGTTGGGCGTATTCTTGCAAATCCAAACGGCCTTTGCTGTCGACCTTGAGGTAATGCACGGTATAACCATCTTTCTCAAGGTTTTCGCATAAGGTCAAAATGGCCGGATGCTCGACAACCGTGGTAATAATTTCCTTACGCTCTGGCTGGCAGCGCAAAGCTGACAGGATAGCGGTGGAATCGGATTCAGTACCACAAGAGGTAAAAATAATTTCAGAATCGTGTTCTGCACCAAGCAGTTTTTGCACCTGCTTGCGGGCGTTTTTAAGCGCCATCCCAACCTTGTTACCAAATTGGTGGATGGATGACGGGTTACCAAATTGTTCGGTAAAAAATGGCAGCATTGCTTCGACGACTTCCGGAGAAACCATAGTCGTCGCATTATTATCTAAATAAATACCTTCGCTCATAACATACCCCTCGCCTTAGCCTAGCTTAACCAGTTTGGACATTTCACTGGCTGGCAAGACCCGGATGAATTCACCGAGATCTTCCATGATGCGTTGTTGTACGCCGCCTAGGGTTGCAGCCGCCATTTGGCATCCTGAACAAGCCCCACTAAGGTTAACAAAGGCGATTTTCTTATCGAAATCGACTTCTACCAGTTCAATATCGCCACGGTCAGCCTGCAATTGTGGGCGAATCGCTTCAAGGGTGCGCTCGATACGACGCATACGTTGCAGATTGGTCAACGCCGCTTTAGCTGGTTTGGCAGGCTCCGGTTCTGGTGCTGGCACAGCAGCAGCCGCTTCAGCGCGTTCGGCCAATACTTTATTCAGAATCTCTTCAATGCCTTCAAAGCATGCCGAACAACCGCCACCGGCTTTGGTGTAGAAAGTGACTTCCTGCACAGTGCTGAGGTTATTGGCCCGAATGGTGTCTTCAATCAGCACTGCATCCACGGCAAAGCATTTACAAATCAATGCGCCTTCTTCGTGGTCATCTTTCCATTCCACCCCGCGATAGTTAGCTACCGCTGCTTGTAAGGCTTCACGGCCCATTACAGAGCAATGCATTTTTTCTGGTGGTAAACCATCCAGATAATCAGCGATATCTTGGTTGGAAACTTTCAAAGCCTGATCAATAGTCATGCCTTTAATGATTTCCGTCAAAGCAGAGCTAGAAGCCACCGCAGAACCGCAACCGAAGGTCTGGAAACCGGCATCTTCAATGATTTCAGTTTCCGGATTCACTTTCAGGGTTAAACGCAGTGCATCCCCGCAACTGAGTGAACCTACATCACCCGTAGCATTCGCACCTGCAACCGCACCGGCATTGCGTGGATTAAAGAAATGGTCTTGTACCTTGTCGGAATAATTCCACATGACTTGGGTCTCCTGTCCGATGTCCGGGTGAAATTAGGCTGAGAATGATTTGCCGCAACCGCAGCTGTTAGTAGCATTTGGGTTTTCAAACTTGAAACCGCTACCATCAATACTGTCGATAAAGTCAACAGTCAGACCCGCTAGTTTGGGTGCACTTTCCGCGTCAATAAAAACCACCAATTCTGGAAAGGGCACTTCGACATCGCCTGCGGATTTGGCTTCGACCAGATTCATAGAATATTGCAAACCGGAACAACCGCCACCGGATACACCAATACGCAGGCCAGCAATCGGTTTATCTGCTCCTTGGATGAAACGACCCAAAGCTTTCTGGGCGCTATCGGTCAGTGTAATCATATTCGCTATCTCCCGAAGTAATGTGCTTTCAAATCATTAAGCAAAGCCTGTGCCAAGTTAATTTTTCATTTAAATTCATATGCTTTCTCAAAAACTTGCAAACACTTGTAAGTTTTGAAACAGACGCTTTCGGGAAAGATTGTCATTAAGCAGACATTGCAAGAGGCTAGAAACGGCTAACACAGCAGCACCGAGGTAAAGGCAGAACCCTTATCCCCGTTAGTCGAATATTAAACAAATGTGTAAGACTGGATACGCTGAAGGCGGGAGGCAACAGGCACAAAGGCCTGTTGGCATTTAAGCAGGTAGTGTATTAGGCAGACGATGTGGCGGGAACATGGTATTGATACGGGTACTCATTGAGTCAGCGCGCAATTTGCCCACATTTGTTGACTTATTGCCAGCAAAATCAGCCAAGCTCATTTCGCTTAGAAATTCCCGTACCATCTGGCTTAGCTTTAACCAACCCTTTTCCGCTTCCAAGCCACGATTATGCGCGGTTAGCTTCATTTCCGGGCTATTGTCTTCGCTTGTCAAAGCCTGAGTCGCACACAGAATATCGGCAATACTGATCTGGGAAGCTGGGCGTGCTAAACGATAACCACCGCCAATCCCGCGCAGCCCTTCGACTAAGCCATACTGACGCAACTGGCTAAACATATGCTCCAAATAGGAGGTAGAAATACCCAGCGATTCTGACAAATACGTCAGATTAATGGGTGCCATGGAACGCTCATGCTGAGCCAGAATCAGCATAGCCGTAATGGAATGTTCATCTTTGCGAGACAGTCTCATAGCGTTTGACCTTGTTGGGCAAATTGATAAAGCGCCCGTGCCTGTTCGGCACACTGAGCGCGAATACTGGGGTTAAGCCGTTCTAACCAACGGCTAGGCATACTTTCAGGGCCATACAGCGCACCGGCAACCATACCGAGAATGGCCCCGGTGGTATCGGCATCACCGCCACGATTGACCACATCAATCAAGGCCGCTTCAAAGCTGTTGGTACTAAATAGCGCTTGGAAAACAGCTTTGAGGGTATCGACAATATAACCACTGGGGTTGTCTTGGCGTTGCTGGCGATATTCAAACACTGGGTATTGCATTACCAAGGCACGGGCTAATAATTCCAGCTCAGAGCGCGGTTCGCCAAGAATAGCCGCCTGTGTCATTTGGATAATGCATTCCGTACCAGCATCTGACAGCGCATTGTGATGGGTAACATGTGCCTGCAGACGGGAGGCTGCTTGCACAGCGGTTAAGGGGCTGCGCAAAGTCACCAGTGCAATCGGCAGACAGCGCATACAAGCGCCGTTACCGGCATCGTGTTCGCTCGGTGGCATTTGCGTCTGACCGCTACGCCGATATTGCACAATGCCGCGCCGTACCGTATTGCCCATATCCTTAGGCTTGGTACTCATCCAGGCACTAAACGCCTCTGCAATGCTACGCGCTTCCACCGCTTGTGTATCCAGAATAGCTTTTCCTAAAGCCAGACTCATTTCCGTATCGTCAGTCACTTCACCGGCTTTCAAGCGCAGCCAACCACCGCCTATCAAGTTAGTATGCACGCCGTATTCATGGCGAATTTCACTTGGAGTCATGAATTCCACCGTCGCGCCTAAGGCATCGCCAACCGCCAACCCCAGATAGGCCGCAATCGCACGCTGCATTGATTGCAGATCATTTTCCAGTTCAGTGACTAATTTTCGGGTCCAAAACATGCCGCATAATCCACACAGATTTCACAGGAAGGTGAGCGGCAAACATAGATGCCTTCACCGATACACATTTGTTTATAAAGAAATTTTTTCCACTTCATATCTTTGTTATTTAATTTTGCCAGCGTGGAAAAGTTATAGTATATCAGTGCGGATAAGTCTTGGCGTGACCATAAACCAAGGTCTTGCCATAAGTGGTTATTACCCATACAACCGGCACACAGTATGGCTGTCATCCAACTCGCAATGGGTTCTGGCTGACTCACATGCTGGCGTAATAACTGGCGTAAATCTTCCAGTTCCGGAAAACGATCCGCATCCAGTGGGCGAATAGTCGTAGGTAAAGGCAAATGCGGCAGATTAGGAAAATAATATGCCATGACTTGGCGAAAACTATCCAAAGGCAAACCCAAATACAACGGCATATCGCCTTTAGCACATAAACTAGATGCCAGCATTTGTGCCAGCATAGGTTCATTGGTATGCCCAGCCCGATATTGCATCAGGTATTGATAATAGGTTTGCTCGTCGGTAGGGGCTTTCGGCATACTCGTCATGGTGAAACATCCCGTTGGTGTGCACAACTAAAGCTGCCTCAAGCAATAACCGAGCCAATTGGCGCAACGCCCTGACCTAAAAATTTAAGACAATGATTTAAAAATATTTTTTTGAAAAACTTCCCATGCTTTGTCAGATTTATGTGTCAAACCCGACAAATCCATAGGCGCTGCTAGCCGCATTTGTAATGTTTAGCTGTCAACGACGCCGTACAGATGGTATTAAACGTCCGCTGGCACTAACCCGCATATCCACCCATTCGCGTTTGTGTTCAGGGCCATAACTGACATGGATAGGTTTATCCGCACCATAAAAATACAAACGGTCAAATGGAGTATTGGCAGCCAACCATTCCGCCACTTCCAACATATCCTCATCTTCAACAATAAAATCGACCGCCGCCCCCAAACGGCTGCAAATCGGTTTGCCTAAGCGATTTAACTCATGGCAGGCGTGTTGATCCAATTTAGGCGCAATATGCGCGGGGATTTGCTTGGCCAAGGCAGCGGAACAAAAGCCATAAGTCAGGCGTACCATGCCAAAATAATCAATCACCGGGTCAATAATATTCACCGCCAAATCCTGCAAAGCATTATACGTATCCGCCTGTTGCGGGATATTAGCCAGTTGCAAACGCTGCCAGGTTTCACCGCATTCCAGCAAATCGCGGTAAGTAAAATGCTGTCCACAAGGCGCATCCAGAGCAGGCATAGCGCGGCTACGAATCAGGCTCATTCCCTCAATTTGCCAACGCGCTTCTGCCAACTGTTGGCGAAATACCGCTGGTTTTGGCCCATAACCACTGAGATCGAATAAACCGAGCGCCTGTAAGGCTTCATCAAATTCCAACTGTTCGGCATAACCGGGGGTATCTTCATTCAAAAAGCGCGATTTCAGATACAAATTGGTTGGTTCGTAATCATCGCCGTATTGGAAATAGTCAAAATTCAAAGTTCTGAACTTGATTTTGACCCGTTCCAGCAAACGTGGGATGGGGCTATGCGCAAAATCGTCATAACGCATTAGGCTGAGTTTGCCGCTTTCAATGTGGATCTTAATCAAGTCAGCCTGAGAAATATCCCCGTAGAGCAAAGCCGCACAACCAATATACAAGCGCAATAAGGGTGACAGCCGCTCCACCTGTTCACTAGGCACATACAAGGCGCGTTCATCGTCGTAATAGCCAAGCCCTTGTTCAGCGGCGGCTTTGCAATCCGCTTCAATCGCCGCGCTATTGCCTAACTGGAATAACAAGGCACGGCTTTGTTCCAGTGCTTGTATATAGGTGCCAAAGAATTCCTTAATATCCAGTTGCAGCCCTGCTTCCAAACGGCTATAGGGCTTGCGGCGGCTAAAGGTAAAGAGCGCAAAATACACCAGCAAATCATTAATGCGGTTTTGGCGGGCACGCGCCAGCAATTGTGGGTCGGTTTCGGTGGCAACAAAGCGCAAAGCTTTACTGACCGAGCCAAACGATTCGGTTAACGCCAGCAAATCATCCAGTTCGCTTTTATGCGGTTGTCGCCCTAAGGCCAACCAGCGATTACGCAGCGGTTCGATCAATGCCAAACGCGCTTGGTATTGCTGATCGCGTAGCGAGACACGAGGCAAAGGCGCTGGACGTTGGGTCAAACGCAATAAATTGGCACGGCTACGTTGTCGCCCTAGCAAGAAACGCTGTTCAGCTTCACTGTCACGAAACACAAAGAAAATACCGGGGCCAATCGCAATCGCATCCACGCCCAGCACTTCATCGATATAGGCTTTCAATTCGCCTTGCGAATAATACTTTTGGAAGGTATTGCGCGCGGTTAGCACCCCATCCTGATAATGCTGCCCCTTAAACGAATTCTGGTTGTAGAGCATAGCGGATACCACCAGCAATTCTTCAGTCAGGGCAAACGCGCCTTGCAAGGCTTCAGCACGCTCTTGCAAATCTTCAATCACATTAATGACAAAACCCAGATTCACCAGCGGTGCGCTGTGTTTTTGTTCTTGTGGCGCGTAATACGGGTCCCAACCCGCCGCTTCAATCTGATTAGCTCGCAAATTACGGATATCGTCGCCTTTGCCACAACCGTAATCAAATACTGCTTTTTGCCCATCCAAAAAGCCACAACGCGCTAATGCCTGCATCGGGGCCGACAAGTTATAACGGGTTAAAGCAGTACGATGGCGCATGACCACCTGTTCGCTATCCGCGGCTAATATTGCCTCTTCCTCAGCAGTGGTGGCATTACCAAGCGGTAATAACTGGTGACCATCCAGAAAATAGCCGTGCTGTTCAATCAAGGCTTGCCATGCCAAACGAAAACCAATGCTGCGACTATTGGCAAAGAGCCCCAGCTGTTCTGCACTAGCGGTCAGGGCTTGGTATTCCGCCAGACGCGGATGATCTGCCGGTAAAAACAATTCCTTGCGATGCAAAATAGGCGGATTCAAGGACTCGGCATAACTGCGGCGTTTAACACTTTGCTTGGCTAAATCCACTGTCCAGCTTTGGCTTAAAGCAGGAAAGGGATCGTCAAAAAACGCCGGATAATGCAGCAACGAAAAGCTTGCTTCGGCAGGGTCGTATTTGATGACATTGAAATCCTTGCCCGCTTGTAAGCCCGCCAAGTTAACCACTTGTTGCAAACTGGCCTGAACGGCAGACGGCTGTTGAACGGTGAGGGTGTAATGCCAGTAGGTATGCGCCCCCACTTGTTTACCCACCAATTTGACAGCAGCGGCGTCAGGCATCCTGCTGTTCCAACAAACGCTTGGACAAATTCAGGCATATTTGCTGCTGGGTTTTAATCGGCAATCTGGCAATCCGCGCCATAATATCCTCCACACTTATCTTATCTAGCTGATAGATTAGTTGATTCTCGACAGGTTTCAAGATAGCCATTTTTCAGGTAATAACACAGCGTATCCATTTCAGCCCCCTAACTGCCGTTCTTCCAGTGAAGTGATATTTACCAACTCGACTTTAGAGGTAAGTTTATTTTCCGAATTCAGCACATACCCCACCGAGTAGCACTGACCTTTTCTCAGTTGTGCAAGTTTAGACGCCCACTCATTTTCAGAGCTTTTAGGTGTTATGACAGTGAGGATTTTGGCAAAAGATTTAATCTCGGTATCCGCCGGTTTAAAGAATAATTTATGTCCGGCTTGGAATAGACGATCGCGCTGTTCTTGGTCGAAATTGCTGATTGTTTGTGTAGCGAGTATGAGAGACAAACCAAATTTTCGTCCCTCGCGTAACATCTTATCAATAGGCGAATCACTGCGGTGATCCAGATTCTGGATTTCATCCAATACAATAGGAATCGGGTGATTGCGGCTACCATGGGTACACGCATAATCATATAAATCCCACAAGATAAATTCTGTCACTAAACGATAAATATCGCGGGACAAACCTTTTAACTGCAGAATATTCACCTTATTGTCTTTTGCCGTCAGCAAATGCTGCCAAGACGACTCCTCACCCTGACGGAACGGTTGAGCTTTAACAAAAGGCTCCAACCGATTCGCTAAGGTTTCACCGGTTTGACTATCCTGACGTAAAGCCTCCAACAAATCCTCTAACCCAAAATCAGGCTGCTTATTCAAACCTGCTTCCAACACGCGTGCCAAAGTAGCCGCTTGCTGCGGGCCTAAATTAGCGAATACTGAAGTGAAAATGCTGCTTACCCGTGAAGCAACATCATAGGCACTTTCTTCTAAAGCGGGCATAGCAGGGTCAATCACATGCATTTGTCGGCGGAATGGACTTAACGGCAATTTGTCTATGCGCACATAATGTTGTTGCGGGTTAGCCAGCTGCTGAAAACACTCCTCAACATGATCAGGCATAAAGCCATCAGTGTAATCAATAATCAGCGCATGCAATCGTTGGGCGGTCATTTCTGCCAACAAACATTGAATGGCATAAGTTTTACCAGAACCAGAAGAACCAAATAGCAACATATGCCGGTTATTCAATTCTGTATGGCCATAATGCCAATACACCGGCTCTTGATTAGAAGCTTTACGCCCTAACAGGATTTTTTCCGGCACTTGCGTAAATAACGGAGTCTCGATTACTGCAACATAAGGGTGTTGAATAGGAGGCGGTACAACCGCAACCGACGGCTTAACATCGGGTTTAGTGTCTTCGATCCAGACCTGTGGTGGCACTACAGGCGGTACAATCGCAGGGGCTACCGGTGTATCGTCTAAATCCTCTATGCCTGATGGGACCGTCACAAGTTTGGGCATAAAGCGTTCGTTTGCTTTTAAGGCTTTGATGCGTAAAGGCTCACCTTCATTGCCCAATGGGGCAGGTATCTTTTGCTTAAAAGTCTCTACTAATTGTTCACTACTTAATTGCCAATAATTCAGTTTGAAACCCGGCGGCAATGCAAACGGCTTTTTCAAGGTATCGGCAGGTAAATCCAGCAATATGGCCTGGTTCTGCTCAATAGATTTATTTAACCAGAAGGTGAAAATGCTACAACGCCATTCTATTTCATACTCGCCTTGAACAATGGTTTCCAAGGCTTGATGTAATTGTTTTTGCTGGCTAAACATAGCCACAGGCACCGTCGCACGCGACGTTAAAGCCCGTTGCAATTGTGCCCACCAATAGCGCCGATCAAATTGGCGATCCGGTGAGCCTTGGTTAGCAGGCGCAAATAACTGGGTTAATTGTTCAAGCCCGGATTGAACCTGTTCTTTGGCTTTATCCAAATAGCGAGCGTTTTCATAAGCCAACTTACATTCAATCACCTGTGCCTGAATCAGCGGAATATCGTTATCACGCAGCGTCAGGGAAAGTTGCAATAAATCCGGTTTAACCCCTGTTAGCCAATGACTAAAGGCATCCAGTGGCAATAACTGAGTCATAACTGCCGTCGCCGGTTTGGCCAATAAACGCTGAATAGCCGCAAAGCCAATCACTTCACGAATACGCTCACCTTGCCCCATGACTGCACGCAAACAAGACAAACCAATCACCGCTTCAGCTTCTTCGACAATACACTCGGCCACAGCATTAGGAATGGGAATATTGGCCAAGGTGGTCAGGTCTTTAAGCTGACTTTTCACCGAGGTAATCAATTGATTCAGCGTATCGTGCTGGGTAGAAATCGCCAGATTCAATTCACCATACGCCCCTAGGCCAGAGGTAAAACCGACAATCTTGCGGCGCTGGTTATTACCCTGCTCGCTTGCTGTTAACAGACGTTTATCAATAAACGAATCCACACACGCGACCCATTGGGCTTGTTGATGCAACTGATCTATCACACCACGCCATTGTTCATAATCCACCCGACCAATCATTAAATAATCGGTCTGATTATTATCTGGGGTACGCAAACGCCCTGACAAATTGGTATGCCAGCTTTGAATACGCAAACGCCGGTTACTTAATAGATTTTCACGTTTGCAAGGGTCTTTTTCATAAATCGGGCGTGGGTACTCACTAATCGGGAACTTACTTGGATCCCCAAATTCCACAGTGAAGGCTTGAGTGTGTTCAACTTTTCCACTCAGCTGATCACCTAAGAAACGGAATAAGAACGCAATATCGTACAAACGCTGTTCTTTTCTCAGCAATTCAGTAATAGCGGTTTGGTTAGGGGCAAAACGGTGACTAATTGCCAGATTCAAGCGCCGCCCTTTTTCGCGGAATTGTTCCGTCAGCGCATCGCGCCACAACAGCAATTTCTTTTCAATGGCTAGCGGTGAGGAGGAAGTTGAATACACCATCACCTCACAGAAAAATGCCGGGTCATCCGACGATCTTTTCTTAGGTAAATATTGCTTTAAGAAATAATCCACCCCGGAGAGAATCAGCGGCACATCATCCACATACACAGCCAAAATGCGTAAACCATCCGCTGCGAATGCATACAGCTTTTGATAGTCCTGAATGACCAGATGAATAATCTTACTGTCTTCACTGACATGGCGGATTTCACTAATGTCATCATCATTGTCATCGTCTTCACGCAGCAAGGTCTGCACTGCCAGACTCTTTTCCCCACCCGGTGGCTCACCGAGATAATGCACCAGATTGAAATTCTTAATCTGCGCGGACAATTTGCCATCACCATTAACCAGTAAGCCTGCCAATGGACGCTGCAAGGTGACCAAATCCAACAAACGTTCCCAAATCTTCTTCGCTTGTGGCCCTTTAAAATTCTGCTCGTGGATATACTCGACCAACACTTCCGGGAAATGATTGCGTAGGAATATCTCACGTGCCTCGGTCATTTCCAGCATTGCCGGAGTAATCCCCAATACCACCGCCGAACGCAGATAATGTTCCCCTAAGGAACTAGGCTTAGCCTGTTCGGTATCTATTAGCAGAAACGCTTTGTAAAAGCGCGACAATACATCCCTGCTACCGTGACATTCAGCGTCTAAAACCACATTTGCTAACTGCCCGTAAGCATTTTGCAAAGCGCCATATTTGCTTTGAGTCGCCTGATAATAGCCCTGCTTGACATACTCGGCTAACCATTGCCAATAGATATAGGCCAAGGTATTAACGGCATCAGTAAGCTTTGCATCTAGCGGCCCTTGACCCAAACCCGCCAGCACATCCTTCACTTCCATATTGCCGAGGGCATTATTCAGTAAGCGATTAGCCTCCTCCTCATCGGCGGCGTAATACAATGCAGTCAGTGTTTCCGTATCCAGCGTAAAGGCAGGCAAAATACTCGCCGCATTAACCTTATGAGGTTGCCATGCCTCTAGCGCAGCTTTAGCGCATTGATAACGCACCCGCTCGGCATGAGTCGCATCCAATACCCACTCATAAGTACAGGTGTATTGACTCGCCTCTTCATGCTCACCGCTTTTAAGCGTGACTTTGAAACGCAAATGCGGACGTTTACGACTGGTTTTATAATCATGATCTGAAGATGGTATTAGGTCATAACGCTGTGTGACTTCTTTTGTCCAGCTATCAAATGGCAAGTCCGCCTGCTCTTGATCCACCGGCAAGCGCAAATCCAACGCTTGCAGCACCTCGGCTAAACCGCCCAAACAACCGTGTAATAATTCACGCGCTAACGCATGGCCACTAATATCGTTATCATCCGCATCTAAATCATGCGCAAAATATTCAGCCTTAATATCAAGACTAGCGACATAATCCCACCAATCTTCGCCTTCATCTTTGCATTCCTTGGCAAAACGCAGAATAGTCTGCCAAATGGCTTGCAAAAATGCCTCCATACTAGAACCTTGCAAGCGCCCAATCTTGTCTTTTGACACCACCGTCTTTTTAATTGGCTTTTTTAGGGCTTTCACTAAGGCATACACATCGGTTTGCATTAAACGCTGCGCGGCCTTGCTATCGCCGGTATGAATAAAATCCCATAAAGTTTTTTCGTAATCCCGCTCATCCTTATAAGCAACATTAGGATCAAAAGTGGTCGGCAGCTCAAAATCCGCATCATTGAGCATTTTTACCACTTTTTCCCAAGCTTTTTTCTGTTCGCTGGATGTTTTCAGGCGCTGATGGGTAATTAAAATATCCGCTTCCCGAATCAGTCCCGTCAGATCTTTGGTCTTACGGATTTTATCATCGGCAATTACCAAAGGTGGAATATGCCAAAATGGCAATAATTGATAAAAAACCTGCAAAACCTGATCAAAATCCCCTGCCCCTTGATATTTACAAGCCGGGATTAACTGCTGGGCAAAAAACTTGGCCAATGGCAATAAACGGCGTGGCTTCGCAATAAACAATTCGATTAACGCCTCTTCAAAGCGTTTTAATTGGTTCTCAGAGGCATTCAAATCTAAGGTATCGCCTAAACGTTCCAGCCAGAATTGATAACTCTCCTCCATGCAGGTTTGCCAGATACGCTCTTCAGTCACCTGATGGAAATCTGTCAACCCGCCTTTATCAGCGGTGTGGCCAATCCCAATCAATACCACCACCAACATGGCCTTATTGTCCGGGCGCGTTCGATTGCGATACCAAGTCAAATGATCCGCCTCATCAATCCAGCGCAATGAACCGTCAGCATCTACTCCACCCAAAGCCCGCATTTGTTTGATAAGTTCAGCCCGCGACTGGCCGGTTTGTTCCTGCCATTTTTGCCACAAGCCATTGGCCACCTTGAAATGGCATTCAAGGCTAATCTGCTGTTCAACCTGATAGCGATATTTTTCTAATAAGGCCAATAATTCAAAAATCGCATCCGGGGCCATACTTTCAAGGACAAAACGCGCTTCGTGGGTGCCGGTGGGGTTATCCTGAATAGTTTTCCATTCCTTAATCAGATAAGCCGCCAAGTCTTCTACAAACAAGTTCATGCGAGGATTCCTTCTTCTATTTATTCGGTTTCATCCGGATTTCTGACCATTGAAACCGCATCCGACAGTTCCACTAAAAAGCCACCCTGTTTCAGGGCTTCTTCTATCCATTGGTTATTAGAGGCCACGGAATAAGTATCCTTGTCATCTTGCGAGTTAATCCATTTCACTGCTTCAGCAAGCTGATTACCAATAGCAATACCGTAATGGGCAAAGATACGTTCATAGAATTGATCAAGACGAATATTTTCACCGGGGCGAATTAAAGCCGTTACTAAAAAGCGCAATAATTTTTGATTTAAGGTAAAGCGAGCTTTTCCACCTGTTTTAGGAATAACCAGCCCAATTTCCTTTGCTATTTTTCTAAAAATGTCATAGCCATGTTTTTTTGCCTCTTCATAACTAGAGGGCTTAATCAAAGCATTATGATGAAGAATACATCGCTGAATATTGTCTACTTTTTGGAAAGATTCTTCTGACATTTTACGAATAATATTGTCAGAGGGCGCTGTTTCGCTAGAAACCACCCAAACGTAATTTCCTATAAATCCTTGAGTTTCTTGTTTAGTATCAGATAAACGATTAGCTTGAAAACAATGACTTCTTAATACATGCAAACAACATAAACTCTGCAACAAATCCAACTTTTCCAGATTTCCTAAACTGGACTTACAGATATTCAAAATTTCAGAAGCAAATAATAATGCCTCTACCTTGCTAGCAGAAGGTATCCAACCTAATGTTCCTGGACGCTCATCAATACTATAATCTTGCAAAGAATTCTCCAAAAACTCCACAAGATTATTCAATGCACCAACACCTTCTGTTAACAAATATTTAAGTTCATACTCAATCTTACTTTGTAAGTTATCCAATTCATCAGCAAGATGTTGATAGCAAGTTAATTCTACTAGCTGTTTTATTTCATCAGATTGAATGCTCTGAAAAAGATTAACGAGTTGTAAAAAAAGAACTTCTCCACCTCTCGCCATAAAATTATGTCTATCATGGGAGAAATAGCGCATTAACTCACTTCTTGACTCATCATCCTCCCACGATAATTTTTTATTCTTTGCCCCTGTTTTTCCATCATGCAACCAATTTATCTCTCGTGCCAATAGATTTTCTGAGGCTGGTAAGAAAGCGTGAGTTACCCATGTTCTGTTACTAGCCACTCCTACAAAACCATTGAATAGGCTTTGCAAAAGATTAATTATGTTCTTTTGATCACTTTTTTCATCAATATGCCCACTAATTTTATCTAGTGCATTCAGATAAGCTTGACGGTGTGCAGGGTGTCGAGTTTCGAGTTTCGAAGTGGCGAAAAAAGCAAATAACTTAAGGGCTACTCTATCTTTTGGATAATAACGCATATTAACGTAATCAAGACAAAATTGAAAATGACCTGAATACTTTGGTTCACTTTTAGATTGGGCTACTTCTTTAAACTTTGGGGAAGTAAAAACAAGTAAAAACTCAGCCAAATATTCGACAGGTGTCTGACCAGAGTAATATCGCTTACCATATAGCTGAATTGCCGGATTTTTCTTATCCTTTTCTTTGCCGGACTCCTCAACAACAATAGAAGGAAATTTTTTTAAAACCGAACTTTCCATGATGACCCCTAGTTGTTTAGTTCCAATCTACCATTACTACTATCAATATAAAGTTTATGCCTTTCGACCTCCCCTGTTATACGTGCCCTTAGCAAAGAAATATCATCATCACTCTTTTCATTCTGCCCTGATATTTTCAGTAATTTTGATCTAAACCACTCTAGTTGACTTGAATGTATAGGGGCTAATTGATTACCTAAGCTACCCTGTCCACAAGCATTGATATAATCTAATAAAGGTAGAGTTAGCCTTAGACTCGCTTTGCCCTTCTTATAATTAAGACAAGGGACATTATTTACATCGTCATAATCTAGGGAAAAATCATCATAACTTAATGAGGCTAATACTAACTGTGTAGCTTGAACTATAGATTTATCAGGACGTCGCAAGGTCAAATAAAGGTATGGATTATCTGTTTTAAATTGCCCCGACCTAAAGCCAGAATAGATTTCCAATAAAACTCTTAAAATAGTACTTTTAAGTATTTCTTTCTCTTTTCTAGGTAGAACTAAACTTTTTTGTTCTTGCCATTTATCAAAACCACGTAATAGGGCGGATTGTAAGAAATGATTTTGAAACTGATCAAAAGCATTTTCACTTTCTCCGTCACTATTACAAACCCCATAAATATATGCTAATCGTCGTAACGCAAAGCGCCAACGTGAACCTTCACTACCTTGAGCGTTACGTTGCCATTGATTAACAATGGGAGTCAAAACTTCAGGCAAATTGAGCCAAACTGTTAAATCTTCTTGTAATAATTTACGCTCAAAAAAGACTTCAAATGGACTACCAAAATCCATTCGTTTAGTCCACTCAACAGCCACCAGATTATCAGTAGCACTATTTATAGCACCTTGTTGATAGCCAAAAAAGCTTTCACTAAATAGGATATTATCTAGTTTTTGATTGACCTTAGCATGGACGTGTACCTTTTGGCAGTTCATCCCACCAGTCAAGGCAAAAGCCAAATGCGCCACCATTTGCCGCAAGGTTAGACGCTTTTCATATTCCGTAATGCGTTGATAGATCCAACGAACTCTTTGGATAACATGTTTTTGTTGTAATGCTTGACGGTTTTGCTGTAGTGGACATGTTTCTTTTTCGGTACACCCATAACATTCACCCCAAGCCGAATGCTCAAGCATTTTTTGCAGAATTCTAGCTCCCAAACGCACATTATTGAGCCTTGTCATATTTAATATAACTAATGATTTCGGCAAATATAGCTCATCAATAACGTGCTTTTCTAAACCCTCATCAGAATCCTGATAGGAAAGATTAAGTTTTTCGAGTATTTTACTGTCTATATTATTAGAATTTTTTGAACCTGCAACATTAACAAATCTTTTAAAACTTTCTAATAGTGGCCCGGTGTTACTAACAATTAGCCAACTACCCTGCTCACCAAATGCTTTATTAAGCCATTTAACACGATCATCAATAGCTAGTTCGCTCATATCCTTGATGATATGAACAACCCCCATCTGATTAGGCACATTGATTTGTTCATGCTCTTGTAGTCTTGTTTCTAACTTTCTTACAGGAGACAAGCCTTTCAAATGCTTAAATATATCTAAAGCAATCGTTGATTTACCATCGCCTGCATGACCTGTCAAAACAATAATTTTATCTTTTTTATTATTGTCTAATAAAACTAGCTTGATAGTCTCAGCTAAGGGAAATGGCTCATACAATCCCCCAAAATACTCATTTAAAGCTTGTGATTCAGCCAAAGCATTAGAACCGTCAGCCGACACATTGCTAAGAGAGTTTAGATAGTCAATATAACCATTTTTTTTAGGCTTATCATGATTCATCATTTTATCAGACTCAGAAAAAACCAATGGTAGACCAATAGAGTAATTATTATTTAATTCTTTGACACCCGAGGGTTTCATCAGATTACATGTTTCAGAGGTAGAATCCATAGTATCTTCCCTTCTATACAAGTTAGTTGGAATAGTTATAGGTTTTGTATGTAGCAATCCGACCGCATCAAGTAGCTCCCCATGCTGCTCTACTGGAAAATAGCTATCCAGTATATTGTGAACTATTTTTGTGATACCTCCTTCATAACTTTTTAGTCCATTAAATACAGACTCAGTAAAGCCACCCTTTATATTTTTTGCTATTAACTCTGCTTTACTGAGATGACCGACACTCGTTCTTTGTAAAAAAGCACTTTGTTCTACTTCCCAGAGCTTATCATTTTCGAGCTTTCCAAATGGATAGTGTGTATTTGCTATTGCTGCCCCATCAGTGTGGTATCTTTTTAGTAAAGCAGCCAATCTCGTATTTACTTCTGCAAACTCTATTAAGCGTTCACGTCCATTTTGGCAAAAACCCAAATATAGTAGTAACAGCAATGGTTTATGCAAAGAAACTTTACCTGCTTCCTTGTAAACTGTTACATTTTGAAAAAGCCCTATCAAACTATCCATAATAGCTAAACTACAAAGTACAAATTAAACATCCATCATCATCGCCTTCACTCATCAAGTTATTAATGAGCTTTTTTGATTTTTTCGGCATACTTTTTGATGATTCCAAATCACAACTAGAAACAATCTGGTCTAATGTACCGTTTTGACTCCATGTAAATTGACGTCCAGTATTTTCATCAACCTTTTCATATTGCTTTGCCATTTCGAATAGCTTAGGGTGATGCTTCTTTAAACCAACCCATTCTTCTTTACGTTGAAAAAAGCAAAAATAGCAACCAGAACGGCTGCGCCATTCATAGTATTTAGGAACACCCACACCGGAGGCTTCAAGAATTTCAAAAACATCTTCTTTTGTTAAGCCATCTTCTCTAAACGGCATCCGAGTTTTAATATTATCTTTGTTAGAGACATAACCCACTCGGTCGGGTTCATCAGCTCTTAACGCTACATAACTGACTGCATCATCAGTGCCGACAAAATTTTCAAAGGGAATCAATTTAAGGTTAATCGTGCACCAACGTTGTTTAGGTGAAGGCAAATAGTTGTTATGCAATTTCAAATAGTGATCAAAATCTCTTTCTGCATTTAAACGAATAATAGGCTTACGTAAATAATCCTCAAGCACGTCAATAAACTCGAGTGTTTCTTCCAACTCCGCGCCTGTATCCGCAAAGAAGTATTCCATTTTTTCATGGATTTCCGGGT
>CAZCJE010000037.1:10672-29151 GCA_964498805.1 uncultured Thiothrix sp. | reverse complement strand
TTCCCCGTGTGGGGAAGGGCTAGGGGGTAAATTATGAGGATTCAGCCATGTCATTACGTTTACTGAAGTTGCTACGCAGTTTGCACCGTAAGTCGACCATCGACCCGGCTTTAAAACGCGCTTACCCCGGTTTACCTAACTGTTTGCTTAAGCGGCATAGCGCCTTGTTGAGCATTGGTCTGGCAGGGGACGGACATGGCTGAAGTTACTTTGTACGAAAAACCTGGTTGTATCAACAACCGCAAGCAGAAGGAAATACTCCGGCAACTGGGGCATACGGTTTGTGCTCAAGATCTCCTCAGTACGCCTTGGACGCCGGAGCGTCTCCGTCCGTTTTTTGCGGATAAGCCGGTAACAGCCTGGTTTAACTATACGGCTCCACGGGTCAGGGATGGTGAAGTTGACCCGGCGAGCTTGGATGAAATGCAAGCATTAGCCTTAATGGTCGCAGAACCCTTGCTGATTCGCCGCCCATTGATTGAATGCGTGGCTGGGCAATGCAGCGGTTTTGATGAAAATCCGGTGTTGCAGGCGCTTGGGGTGTATGACGCCCCGGCGGGTATTGAAATCTGCCCGAAATCCCATGCCGCTTCGGCTTGTGTTTATCCACCCGCGGCGGAGGGCTTATGAGCGCACCTTTGGATGTCTCGAAATGGAAAGAGGCGGTGGAGTTTGCCCCCGGTATTTATTGGATTGGTGCCCTAGACCCCACCTTGCGTACCTTCGATATTATTCTCAAGACTGCCAACGGTACGACCTATAACTCCTACATGGTACGCGGTAGTGAAGGGGTGGCGATTATTGATACCGTCAAGGAAGGTTTTGAAGAGGAATTTTTTCGCCGCTTAGAATCGGTCGCCTCTTACGATGAAATCAAAGTCATCGTTCTCAATCATTTGGAGCCGGATCACAGTGGAGCGTTACCGGAGTTAATGCGTCGTGCGCCACAGGCGCGTTTGTATATTTCGCAGCGTGCCACTTCCATGCTCAAGGCCTTACTGCGCCCGAACCGCCAAGAACCGTTTGAATACACCACCGTGACCACTAATGATCGCGTTAGCCTGGGTGATCGGCATTTACGCTTTTTGCATACACCGTTTTTGCATTGGCCGGATACACAATGTACCTATCTGGAAGAGCAGCAAGTGCTATTTTCCGGGGATATTTTTGGTTGCCATTACTGTGACTCGCGTCTGTTCAATGACAAGGTAGGCGATTTCCGTTTCTCGTTTGATTATTACTATGCGCACATTATGCGCCCTTTCAAACAATGGGTGATGGAAGCGCTGGCTTTGATTGAACCTTTGAAAATCAAGATGGTAGCGCCTACGCATGGGCCTATTTTGCGCGAGCGTCCGCGTCGTTATATAGCTCATTACCGCGAGTTGGCAACGTCAAGCTTAAGCCGTGAACTGGGCGATACCGATAAATCCATGATTATTTTCTATATGAGTTCTTACGGTAATACCGCACGTATGGCTGAGGCTATTTACAGCGGCGCGGATGCCGTCGAGGGCGTGCGCGTGTCGTTGTATGACCTTGAAGGCGGCGAAGTAGAACCGTTTGTGGATTTGATTGAAGAAGCCGATGCCTTGCTATTTGGTTCGCCCACTATTAATGGCGATGCGGTTAAGCCGGTGTGGGATTTATTGTCTTCGCTGGCTGTGGTTAACCTGAAAGGCAAAGTCGGGGCGGCGTTTGGCTCGTTTGGCTGGAGTGGCGAAGCGGTACGCATGATTGAAGATCGAATGCGTGGCTTGAAAATGCGCGTCCCGCGTGAAGGGTTACGCGTGAAACTGATTCCGACACAAGAAGAATTGGATGAGTGCACAGGGTTTGGTAGGGAAATAGCCAATATTCTCATCGGTAAGGAACAAAGTGGCGGTGTGATTGAATTCGCTAGCCTCGGTTAAGCCTGCCCGTTGAATCGTTTTTCATTACATGATTTGAGGAAAGCAATATGCCTAAAGCAAAGATTACGTTTGAGGACATTAGCCAAACCGTGAATGTCCCAGCCGGTACCCGCGTGATTGAAGTGTCGGAAAAAATTGGCGCTGGTGTTATTTACGGTTGCCGTGAAGGTGATTGCGGTACTTGCATGATGGAAGTCACGGAAGGCTGGAATAACCTGACCGAGCCTTCTGTGCTGGAAGAAAAAGTTCTGCGCGAAAATATGGCGGGTCGTCATTTCCGTTTGGCTTGTCAGGCACAAATCCTCGGCGATTGCAAAGTTAAACCCGCGTGATTCAGGGAGAATGACATGCCATTAATTACCTTTTCCAATCCTGAGTATAAGGATAAAACCGTGTATGCGGTTGCCGGTAGCTTTACCGAAACCGTATTGAAAATTGCCAAAACCAACAAGATTCCTATCGATTTCTCATGTGAAAACGGTGAGTGTGGGACTTGTGCTATTAAGGTAACGCCGTTAGGTGACAAAGCGCCTATGGGTTATCACTTGGAAGAGAAAGAAAAAGCCTTGTTGCTGGAATTAGGTAAGATCAGCAAAGAAGACATGGAAGACATGATTGTGAATGATCTGCCAAGCAAATGGCGTTTAGCTTGCCAGTTTATTCCGCGTGATGAAGACATTTTAGTCGAATATTGATGTCATAAGCTAATGGGGAAGCGAAGGTTGCAGCCTTGCTCCCCTATTAGTCGTTTTTTTGTTAAGCCTTCAGATAGTCAAGATTTTCCGCTGCAAAGCGTCGTGGCTGAATGCCAAAGGCTTGCCATGCTGACATATCCGCGCAAGTATTGCCTTCCAGCAGCATAGTCAATTGGTCGCGGGTAATGGGGAACCAGGCTTGGCTCTCAAACACACTCGCGACTAATTTGATCAGATCAGCTGGTGCTGGTAACGCCAGTTTGCTGCCATGACCGGACGCATACGCTAAGGTCTGAATAATGCTCTTCCAACTCACTGCTTCTGGGCCACACAGGAAAAAAATCTTACCGATAGCTGCCGGGTTATCCAGCGCTTTAGCAAAAGCAGCCGCCACATCTTCCACATGCGCCGGTGCCATTTTGAATTGCCCCGCCTGGCGTATAGCCAAACCTGCAAAGAACAAGGGTGCAGGAATAGGCGGCTTAATCAGTTCATCCACTAACTGGGTACAAAACTCCATTTTGCCTTGCGGGTCACCGAAAATAACCGAGGGGCGGAAGATAGTCCATTCCAAATCAGTAGCTTGTAGGTATTGTTCGGCACGGAACTTGGTGGTTTGGTATTGGGTACCATGCGCTTTAACCCCATTGGCACTCATAAGAATAAAGCGTTTGACATCTAAGCGTTTGGCCGTATCTACCGTGCGTTTCACCCCTTGAAACTGTGTTTCTTCAAAGGTAATGCCTTTGGAGGGAAATTCGCGTAACAAGCCAATCAGGTAAATGACCGCATCAGTGCCTTGCAAACAATTATCTAGCGCTGCTTGGTCAGCAATATCACCGCTGACTAATTCACATCGACTGGCTAATGCCACTTTACGTTCACTGCCTTTGCGTACTAATACCCGTGGTGTATGCCCGCCCTTAAGTAAGGCTTCGATAATGTAGGAACCGACAAATCCAGTACCACCAATAATGCTAACTTTCATAGACTACTCCCCGTTAGTGTTGTGCGTTTTAACTTAGCATAAGGTTCTAGCTGCTTATGCATATACGCAAAGATTTTACGGTTTGTCTGTCAGGGCGTTCTGATCACCACAATCTCCACTTGATGGTCAATATGATCATCGTGCAAAGGGATAAAGCCTTCCTCTTGTTCAATGCCATCTAACACAATGCCTGCTTTGCCACCCGCATCCAGTTGAAGAACGGTTAAATGGTAATAGGTTTCACCAAAGCGATAGTCGATGCGGAATTCTTGCCAATCAGGTAATAAACAGGGCGCTAAATACAGTCGCTCAGCCTGACGATGCAAGCCCAATAACGATTCGGTAATCAGGCGATATAACCAACCCGCTGAGCCTGTGTACCAAGTCCAGCCGCCGCGTCCGGTATGCGGTTCGACCCCATAGACATCCGCCGCTAAGACATAGGGTTCTACCTTGTAAATATGCACTTCATCTACGGTGCGCGCATGGTTAACCGGGTTAATCATATTCAGCAGTGCCCATGCGGTGTGATTATCCCCCATACGCGCATAAGCCATAGCTGTCCACACCGCTGCATGGGTGTACTGGCCGCCATTTTCACGTACACCCGGTACATAGCCTTTGATATAGCCGGGGTTTAAGGGTGATTTATCAAATGGCGGCTCGAGCAACTGCACCAAAGCAGCATCACGGCGTATCAGATGCTTACTCACTTCCTGCATAGCTTGAGCTGTACGGGTAGCTGAACCTGCCCCAGAAATAACGGCCCAGCTTTGTGAAATTGAATCAATCCGACATTCGCTGTTTTGGCTGGAACCCAAAGGCGTGCCATCGTCAAAATAGGCGCGTCGGTACCAACTGCCGTCCCAACCATTGGCTTCAATATTTTGTTGTAAGAACTGGTATTCGTGCTGACAACGCGCTGCAAAGGTTTGGTCGCCGTGTAGGGTCGCCAGATCAGTGAATTCCTTAAGCACTTCACATAGAAAGAAAGCCAGCCAAATACTTTCCCCTTTGCCCTCAATCCCCACCAGATTCATGCCGTCATTCCAGTCACCTGAACCTATCAGTGGCAAACCGTGTTCGCCAAAGCGCAAGCCATATTCGATAGCACGTATACAGTGATCATACAGGCTGGCGCTTTCCTCCGAGCGTATCGGTAGGTCGTAATAGGATTCTTCACCCGGATTGAGGCGTCGACCTTGGAGGAAATGCACCTGTACACGCAAGATATCTAGATCCCCCGTGACTTGCACATAACGGCAAGTGGCCAAAGGTAACCATAAGTAATCATCCGAACACATGGTTCTCACCCCGCGATCAAAGGGCGGATGCCACCAGTGCTGGACATCACCTTCTATAAACTGATGGCTGGCACTGAGAAGGATGTGATCGCGTACTCGTTGCGGTTCGGCATGAATGAGAGCCATGACATCTTGTAACTGGTCACGGAAACCAAATGCGCCACCGGATTGGTAATAACCACTGCGCCCCCATAGACGGCAAACAAAGGCCTGATACACCAACCAACCATTGGTAAGCACATTCACGGCTTGGTCTGGAGTCTGCACTTGCACGGTACTGAGGACCTTGACCCAGTATTGTTGGGTTTGGCGCAGCGATTCGACTGCTGCATCGCGATAACGGTAGCGCTGGATCAGGTGATTAGCATCCGCTAGGTTCATACCGCTGCCAAGGGTAAAGACCAGTTCGCGTTCCTGACCGGGTGCGAGCTCAAAGTGGACTTGTAAGGCGGTACAGGGGTCAAGAGCTGCCCCTAGCCGCCCGGATAAGCCAGCGCGGTACATAGCAGCGGGCTGTTGGAGATTACCATTGCGGCCTATAAATTCAGTACGATCGCCGGTCATACTGCGTGAACTATCATCCACTTGGAAAAACGCTACCCGTTGGGCGAATTCCATGCTGTAAAGATTACGCGCAATCACAGCACTTCCGGGAGTCTGACATTCGGTAATAATGTGTGGAATCGTTTTCGGGCGTAAATCGCCAAGCACCCATTCAATATAACCGGTCAGGGAGAGGGGGCGTTGTTGTTCCGACGTATTACGGATACGGAAGAAGAATAATTTAACCGGCATATCCAGCGGTACGCATACGGTGAGTTCTGAATAGACGCCGTTTTCATGGTGTTCAAACACACTGTAGCCAAAACCGTGACGGCTGATGTATTCGCTACTACCCGGACAAGGCAATGGGGTTGGCGACCAGAATGTGCCATTGGCTTCATCGCGAATATAGAAAGCTTCACCCCCGGTATCGCGTACCGGGTCGTTATCCCAAGGGGTTAAGCGGTATTCATGCGCATTTTCACACCAGGTATAAGCTTGACCACTTTCCGAAATGACTGTGCCAAACCACGGATTAGCCAAGATATTGACCCACGGTGCCGGGGTTTTGTGTTCGGTATGCGTGGTAATAACATATTCGCGTCCATCAGCGGTAAAGCCACCTAAGCCATTGCTGAGAATGAGGTCAGGACGCGGCGGTAAACCTGAACCTGCTGGAATATCGGCGGCAAAACGGCTTTGGATAGGTTTAAAGCGCGGCACACGTACCTCTAAAGGTGTCGCGCGGCTTAACTGTTCAGCCAAGGTACCTTGGGTATCGCTAATAATAACGCGCGCTACCGACTGGATAAGAATGCGATCTTCATTGGATAAATGTTCAATCTGGCGCACAAAAATCCCGCCGGGGCGATCCAGTACATGGGCTTCCACTCCCCAAGCAATCAGGCCGAGAATTTGTTCCTGCAACGATTGGCGGTAAACGTCACGATCTTCATTCCAGATAACCAAATCCACCATCAAGCCTTTTAAACGCCAGTAGGCATGGGCTTTGACCATTTGCCGTACTAATTCAATATTGCTCGAACTTTTGATCTGCAGCAGTACAATTGGTAAGTCACCCGAAATGGCATGCGCCCACAAACCGGATTGGGGGCGATGGTTGTTGGCAATAATAGTGGGCTCAGCACGCAAGCGTGCATGTGAATAAATCACCACATTAGCCAATTGCGCATACAATTGGGCTTCGCTTTCTGTGGCATTGAGTTGGCGTAGTACCACTTGACTGTGGGTCCAGGCCAGATCAAAGACGCGATCAGCAATACGTCGGTCACGGTATTTTTCTATCAGGGCGAGGCTGGCTTCACGGCTATCCGCAATACCGGTGACGATATCCAGTGTTACTGACATTTCTGGGGCGAGGGTAATGCGATGGCGAATCGCTACAATTGGGTCAAGCACTGCCCCTTCGCTGCCATTAAGATGACCCGATTTAAGCAACGCTTGCGGTGATTGTAAGGTTTGCCCACGGCCAATAAATTGCGCGCGGTCGGTTTCATAGGAAACACCGCTGGATTCAGTTTCATGCACCGCCATCAAATGGAATAGCCACGGTGTATGTTCTTCACTTGCACGCGGGCGACGATGGCACAAAATGGCTTGTAGCGGGTCGATAATTTCCGATTGTACAAACAGATTGCTAAAGGCCGGATGCAAAGCGTCAGCAATAGCGGGCGCTAGTACCACTTCGGCATAGCTAGTGACATCAATGGTGCGACGGATACGCATACGGTTGGTAATGCGTACCCGACGTAATTCAATATCATCTTCAGGCGAAATGACAATATCAACGTGGGTATCAAAGCCATGATCAGAACGGCGGTATTCGGCACGTCCTTCAGTAAAAATGGCTTCGTAATGGCGCACCCGTTTATGCGTAGGTTGATAAGCAGTTGACCAATAGGCACCGCTAGCCAGATGGCGGATATAGCAGAATGAACCCCAGTGATCGCAGGTAGTATCCTCTCGCCAACGGGTAATCGCCATATCCTTGTAACGGCTATAGCCACCCCCGGCTTGGGTCAGCATCACATGGTAACGGCCATTAGACAGTAGCTGTACTTCGGGTAAAGTGGTATCGGGGGTGGTAATAACACGTACTGGCAACGGTGTAGTCGAAGAAGCTAACAGGATTTCAGCTACTTCACTGGCTTGGGTATACAAAGCTGCTACGCGCGGGACGCGTTCTTCCAATAATAAAGACGTGGCCTGTAAAAGCGGATTTGCCATAAAGCGCTTTTGCATGGGGCGGTTGAGCAAGACATACGCCAAAGCCAATAAGCTCATACCCTGATGATGGGCCATAAACGATTGGATAACCACGTTGTTTTCACCACGTCGTTGGCGTGAAGGGGTATAATCGACTGCTTCATAAAAGCCCATTTGCCCAAGCATGCCAGCCTCAGCAAGCTGTTGCATATTCTGACAGGCTGCATCCGGGTCTACCATCAAGGCGAGTACCGAGGCATACGGTGCTACCACCAGATCTTCAACCAAGCCGCGTTTTAATCCTAATCCGGGTACGCCAAAGGCGCGGTATTGGTAGTTCAGATGCATATCCACGGTGTTATAGCCGGATTCGGAGATGCCCCACGGCACCCCACGCTGACGGCCATATTCAATTTGGCGTTGCACCACCGCCTGATAAGTCTGATCCAGCAAAGTGTTTTCGTAGGTCGGCATAATCAACAGTGGCATCAAGTATTCAAACATAGAGCCACTCCATGACAGTAACGTCGGTTCGCCTTCAGTAGTCACTAATAAGCGGCCTAGGGAGAACCAGCTTTCTTGAGAAATTTGCTGCTGCGCAATCGCCAAGAAGTTACTTAAACGTGCCTCGGAAGCTAATAAGTCATAATAGCTTTGATCTCGCTGGCGTTCGGTAACATTGTAACCAATCGCAAACAAGCGCCGGTTTTTATCAAACAGAAAGTCATACTGCATGTGTGACAGTTCGCTGACCTGTTGAGCCAGTAATTCAATGGTTTCAAGCCGTGCCAATGCTCGCGTATTGGTAGCCGGTAACAAGGTCAGTTCACGCAAGGTCGGCATTGTTACCAACCCTTCTGGTGCGGCATGGTGAGGGTTTTTATCGTGATTATTGCCAAGCCAAGGCAGTAAAAAGCGCAATTCGTCTAAATAAGCACGGCTTTCTCGTGCCAAAATGTGACCCCAATGGTGCAAATTTTTGGCAGATTTATCGATTTGTCTGACAAAAGTCTCACTGAGTTTGGTGAGGCGTTCCAGACACTGATGGGTTTCCACAATGCTCAAATGAGGATTATTGCGGGCATAGTCCAATTCTAACTGGCATTCTTGTAAAAGCGCGGGAGTATCGTCGCCCGTTTCCTCACGCATTAGATTCAATACATCCTGCAAACCCTCATACCAGCGTAAGCCCAAAATAGGTTGGTCGGGTAAATTCAACAAACCTGCGTGCAAGGTGAGTAAATAACCGGCTAAATTGCCGCTATCTACAGTGGAAACGTATTGGGGGCGTAAAGGTTGTAAGGTTTGGGTATCGTACCAGTTGAAAAAATGACCGTGATAACGTTCCAGCGACAACAGGGTACGTAAGGTATGGCCGGTTCTCTCCAGAAAAGCGCCCATACTCAAGTAACCAAAATCATGGGCTGCCAAATTTGCAAGCAAAGCTAAACCAATATTAGTAGGTGAGGTGCGATGGGCAACACCAACATTGCCATATTCCTGATAGTTATCCGGCGGTAACCAGTTATCGTCGGCATTGAGGAGCGTTTCAAAATAGCCCCAAGTCTTGCGGGTAACCTTGCGCAAGAAGAGTAATTGTTCCTCGCTTAGGCGTATGGGTCGATGGCTAATAGGCTGGCTTAGCCACCACATAATAGCCGGTGAAAAGCCCCACAGCAGCAAGATAGGTAAAGCCGCTAGCAACGGTAACGGCGCGGTTAGCAGCAAATACACGCCGGTTATACTGGCCAATATCGGAGCAATCCACATAGCTCGCCAGCTATCTTTGGCGGTTTTGTGCGCTTGTAAATGCGCTTCATTGGAAGGATTCCATTCCAATAAATGCCGGTGGCTAACCAATAAACGCCACAGCGTGCGGCCAATGGCATCCAGGCTGTAATAAGCTTCATAGGGTAAAGACGTTAAGGTTAAAACCGCTTGCCCTAGTTGTTCCCCCGCCGTACGGGTTTCTGCAAATAAGTGCTGACGCAGCAATAAATCCGTCGGTTTGCGCAACATATTGACAAAGCGCGCCATGATGGCCGGTAACAGCAGAATGGTTAAAACCACGCCTGTCCAAAACCAGGCGGGCGACAGTACGGTCCAGCCTAGGAGTAATAATAAGGTCAGGGTAGGGGCAACCAAACTGCGCCGTAAGTTATCAAACAATTTCCAGCGAGACAGCGGTGAAAGGGGATTCGGTTGGAGTTTGCCTTCAAAATCGGGTACGCGCGGGAATATCCAATCCAGCAATTGCCAGTCGCCGCGTATCCAACGATGACGGCGGCTAACATCAGTACTGTAGTGTACTGGATAGTTTTCATACAATTGTACATCGGTAATCAGGCCAGCACGGGCATAACTGCCTTCGAGTAAATCATGGCTAAGAATACGATTTTCAGGCAAGCGCTGCTTAAGGGCACGTTCAAACATATCGACATCATAAATGCCTTTGCCGATAAATGAGCCTTCCGCAAAGATATCCTGATACACATCAGAAATAGCACGGGTGTAAGGGTCAAGTCCGGCATCTTGTGCATGCAAACGGGCATAACGCGAACGATTAGAGCCCGATAAACTAACACCTACTCGCGGTTGCAAAATGCTATAGCCATCGACCACCCGTTGTTTATTGGCATCAAAACGGGCGCGATTTAAGGGGTGGGCAATTGTACCTACCAATTGATAAGCGGCATCGCGCGGTAACTGAGTATCGGTATCCAGCGTAATGACATACTGGACTTCAGGCAGACAATGGGTATTGCCGACAATCAATGCAAAGGTATCTGCAGACGTATGACCACGCAGCAACGCATTCAAGTCGGCCAGTTTGCCGCGCTTGCGTTCGTAACCCATCCATACCTGCTCTTGCGAATTCCATTGGCGGGGGCGATGTAACAGGAAAAAACGGTCTGCCTTGCCAGCGGCATATTTGTCATTGAGTAGCTCAATACCCTCCTTAGCCTTGGTTAACAAGCTGTTATCAGCAGGGGTAACGGCTTGTTTGGCATCTTTGAAATCGGTGAGCAAAGCAAAGTGCAGGTTTTCATCCTGATTAGCCAGAAAACGCACTTCAAGATCTTCCAGCAGTTCATCAATACCCTTCAGACTGCTCAACAGGGTAGGAATAACCACTAAGGTACGGTAATGAGCGGGAATGCCAGCGGAAAAATCCAAGCGCGGCAAGGAGGTAGGGGTAATGAGCAAAGTAGCCAGCCAGTTGACCAGACCCTGCGCCAGTTGGCTGGTAGCCAATAGCAGCAATAATGTTAGTAACGCCAGCCACAGATTATGCACGCCAGAGTGATAGGCTACCCGCACCAAACCATAGGTCATCCCAACTGTTAGTAAGGCAATAACACCCAGATACACCAACAGTGGCATCTGCTGCAAAAGCTTTGCGAGCCTATCTCGAATCCCCAGTTTGACTTCTGCAACTTGCTGTAAGCGCGCTAAACCCCGATCAAACAGGTAATAACCGACATGAGTATGGCGGCTATCTTCGTTATGACCTTTTAAACCCGCTTCCGCCAGTTCTACCACGAGGCGAGCAATATCATTTTCAGAATAATGGGTATGACGGGCGAGCTTTTCGATACGATGCCGGTAGCGGTCACGGGTATTGAAATCCATCGTGCGGTACACATCGGCGGGATCTTCACGTAAGGTCTGTTCCACCACGCTGAGGGTTTCAACAAATTCACGCCAGTCAATCGCTGATAGGGCGCGTAAACTGCCAATGCTATTGCCAATAGAAACCTGATCTGCCGCCTGTTGCTGAATTTCGGTTTGTACCAAGCGTTCAATGGTGGTATTACTTTCGGCTAGGGTTTGTTCAATCCAGTTGATGGGTAAAGTCAATGCGGCACTTTGGCCTTGCAAACGACGGGTAAATTCCGACACAAAGGCGCTGCTCATCGGTGGATTAGAACGGGCCATATCTGCAATCAGCAACACCAGACTTTTCGGGTCTTCATTGGCAGCCGTAATCATTTGGCTAACCCAATTTTCCGCTAAATCTTGATCCAGCCGATCAAGAGCAATACGAGCGGCAATACGGCGCAGGTTTTCAATCAAAGCCAGCCGCAACATGATTGGAATAGCCCACAATTCACCTAGTTTCAGAGGGGCCACGGTTTGGTAGGCAGCCACAAAGCGACTGAGGCTTTCCGGGTCAACGCGGCCATCGCCATGTGCTACGGTTTCCAAGGCAATGTCATACACACGCGGTAAACCCGCCGAAGGGCCATGCAATAAGCGCGGTAATTCCTGACTGTAATGACGCGGTAAATGGCGTTTGGCCGTGCGTATTTGCTCATCAATGAGATAGAAATTGTCTAGCAGCCATTCACCCGCCGGGGTCAGGCGACGGTTTGCACTAATCGTCGCGGTTAACACGCGGGAACAGTCGACCAGAACGGCTTCGTTTTCAGCTAGCCTAAGGAGTAATCGGTCACCGGCAGGTTTAAAACTCAAGCGGTGAGAAGCGGCTAATAAGCGTCCATAACGTTCCATCTGTTCTGCACTGAACAGTTCGGCACGTAAAGGGGATTCATCTTGCGTATAGTCTTGTGGTTTGGGAGTGCCAAAAAGTTTGGTACCCCGTTCCACTAAGCGGCCAAACATGGTCTCACTGTTTACCGTCATGGTGTAACTCGCTAGTTTTTAATGACATAGAACCGAAGTTCCGGGTGTGAATGTCGTGAAAGGGAGTTTTGGGAATAAACAGGTTTTACACGTCAACAAAACCAAGCGGCCGACATGCAGATTTTATTGTTAGATGAATAGTTGCAAGTATAGCGCGGATCGATTACGGCGCTATATTCCCCAAAGCTAGGGCAATTTTGCCATTGCTTTAGGGATTTTCAGTTAGCATAGGGCGGTTTGTGTGCGGACTTTGCTGATAAATAATGCTTAATTTTGAGACAGGCAACGCTGATAACGGTTATTCACGCTATTGGCAAACTTTTGTGTGGTGAGGATATTGGAAGTTTTTTCACTCGTCAGCGTAATCACTGGTACCATGGCATAGGCTGGTGTGGCATTTTTGACCTTACGATACAAGGCCATGACTGTTTTGTAGGTGACGGTGCTATTGAAATACAGATGTTTTTCCTGCAGTAGGTCACGACGAATTTCCCATTCTTTCAAGCCAAGCGCGTATTTTTGTACTAGATTGGCTAAGGCTTTTTCAGTACCACTCATGGTTAGGGCAACATCGCCATCTGCTTTGTAAATCAACAAATCACCATCGGTAGCCACGGGCTGCTTCAGTAACTCGCTAATGACTTTCTGGAAGGCAGCATTGCGACTGGAATAACGACCAGCATTGAAATCAGCAAAACGGTAAATCTTTTTGTCATAGCCGGTATCATAGCCAAGCAATAATAAAGTGCCGTAGTACATACCGCCTTTGCGCGTGTACATACGATCACGGATGTTATAGATATCCTGTAAAGTAAAGGATTTCTTTTGTACGCTGGTTTCATGTTGCAAGGCAAAATCCACTGATACCTGCATAGAACCAATGGTATCGATTTCATTGCGACTTTCGATGAAATCACGCGCAAAACCATTTTGCACCAGCATCCCCAGTTTGTATTGAGCAGCGTATTTTTCCAGCCCCGCAATCAGGTCACGATAAGCTAAATCCAGGTCGCGTTCGGTACGTGCCTTGCGAATACGTTGCATAAAACTATTTTGTTTATCGGGAAAACGGTCTAAAAAAGACTCGGCTTGACCACTGAGTACTGGAATTTTATTCAGTTTATCGATCACGGCCTTTTCTGACAGTTTGCCTAAATTAGGCACCGCTGGATTGGCAACAAAACCGGATTCCTGATCAACGACAGCAATAACCGAACAGACATTTTCTTTACTTTGAGGAATGCGATGAGCCTGCAAAACACTTAACAGGTCAGTCGCCCAGCCATTGGCATCACGCACATTCGGTTCTGCGCCCCGAATCAAAGCAGCGGTTTGCGCCACACCAATGCTGGCGACCGGACGCGCTGAAGCTTGCGGCGCTTGTGGGGCAAGTTGCTGTTTGATATAGGGATAAAGCCAGGTGGCTGCACCTACCATCACGATTCCTGCCACCCACATACCTGCGTTTTGTACCTTGTCAAACAATTCGTCCAGCATGGCAATAGCTATTTAATGATTAAAAGTGGCGTTATTCTAACTGAGCTATAGCCATTAGCAATCCTACCCTGATTCTAGGTGTTTATTTATTGGCTATACCCCTAACGCAAAACGCTAGGCATCGATACAGTAGTTGCCTTGGTGTTGTTTGCAAAGATTTTCCAATGGCGTTAAGCCGTCAATAGAGTAGAAAAGACTATACTTAACGACAATATCTCTAAATAAGTCAGAGAATCGCTCTATTTTTAAGACAAAGGGGAAGTATTATGTATGAAGTTGTATTAAGCCCTTATTAACAAAAGCTGAGAATAAATAAGCAACGATTTTTTCTTTATGTGGCAATCCTAACAGGTTTATTATTGATTAGTACACCTATCACTGTTTATGCCCAGCCTATTTTAAAACCCGTTGATCAAGCGGATAGAAAAGCAGATTTTTTTAGTTTTCGTGCACAATTATTGGCGGCTATCATTAAAAAAGACAAAAACTTGTTATTGGCGGCAGTGAATAAAAACATAAAAAATTCATTTGGTGGCAATGACGGCATAGAAAATTTTAAGAAAAGCTGGAAAATCGATCAGGTTAATAGTCCCTTATGGGAAACCCTAGGTACTGTTTTAGCATTAGGCGGTACGTTTGATCATACTGGCAGCTTCAATGCGCCTTATACCTTTAGTGCGTGGCCAGATAATGTAGATGTTTTTGAAAATATTGCCATTATTGGTGATAAGGTGAATATAAGAGCAACTCCAACTCTAAATGGTAAAGTATTGGCCAATGTCAGCTATGCTATTTTACCCTTGGTGAATAAAGTTGGCCTTAATAAACAATTGGTTGCGGTTAAACTCACTAATGGTAAAACGGGTTATGTCAGTAAAGCATTAACACGCAGCTCTGTTGATTATCGTGCTATTTTTGAAAAAGTGGATGGGCGTTGGCAGCTGGTCGCTTTTATTGCAGGGGATTGAATTTAGATAGAGGATAATGGCGAGTAGCTTAATTTAGATTGGGTTTGTTGTTTTTGTGCTGGTTTAGTCGTAATTAAGCTACACTAAAAAATAAATTGTGGTTAATAATATACAGGACAAAAAAACGGTATATGGCAAACTTCCAAAAACCTTCTATACTCTGCTTTAACTACAAAGCTTGAAAGGATAATTATCATAATAAACTGGTTAGTAACAAAATTCTACAAAGTTACTATCTATTGAGCCAACAGTTTTTGAACGTAGCCATTAATTCGTTAAGTTAGTTCAGATTTTCTTCAGTATAGTTAAGCTTGGATTTATAAAGTTGGATTACTCGTCTTGGTCTAGGGTCTAATCTGTTTTCAGGTTGACCCTTCTTTAAAATGAATTTAAGGAGTCGATCATGAACTGGAATTTCATTGAAGCTCATTGGAATCAATTGAAAGGTAAAATCAAGGAAGAATTTGGCGATTTGACCGATGACGATCTTATGGAAATTGAAGGCAAACGCGAAGCCCTAGTAGGCAAGCTGCAACTGCGTTACCAAATATCCCGTGAAGAAGCAGAACGACGCGCTGCTGCTTTGAAGATTGACTCTGAAGAAGTTGATGACGACGATGAGCGTAACAAGCCCTATGACTATCGCACTGAACATCCGCAGGCAGATGTACAGGGTGAGGGAAACTACGATGCGGCTAAACGTTATCAGCAAGAACAACACGAGTTTGCCGAGAAGATGCAAAAGCAAGGCAAGCTTGATCACTGAAGGATGAGCAAGTTTTAGTATCAGTTTACGTATCCCCTCAGGAGAGGGAAAGGGAGTTAGCCACCACACCAGTGGTGGCTTTTTGTTGCTCAAGATTATGACCTACCTTAGCTAAATCAGCCGATTTCGGACTAGACATTCACCTTTACCTTTGCTTAAATCCACCCCGTCATTGGGGAGTAGCCTCCTTTCGTTGAAAAGGGTTTGTATCAACACACTTGACCATTCGGTCATGGTGCAAACAGCTCCGGTTTGGCAAGACCTTTGACTACAGTGCCTTCGGTAAAGCCGGGAGGGCGTTGTAGTCATGGGTAACACTGCCCGGCTTTGGAGTATTTATGGAATCCTTTCTTGTATCCACTGGTATTGTTGCATTGGCAGAAATGGGCGATAAAACCCAGCTGTTGTCGTTGGTGTTAGCCGCTAAATTTCGTCGTCCTATTCCTATTATTCTCGGTATTTTAGTCGCGACTTTATTCAACCACGCCGGTGCAGGTGCTGTTGGTGCGTGGTTAACGTCTTTGTTAGGCGTTGAGATGCTACGTTGGATTTTGGGTTTGTCTTTTCTGGCGATGGCGGTCTGGATTATGATTCCTGACAAGCTGGATGAAGATGATGCTAAGGTGGATACCTCGCATTACGGTATATTCATGACGACTTTAATAGCCTTCTTTTTGGCAGAAATGGGGGATAAAACCCAGATTGCCACCGTGGCTTTAGCTGCACAATACGCATCTTTAGTGTCGGTTGTGGCTGGCACTACCCTTGGTATGATGATTGCTAATGTGCCTGCGGTTTTATTAGGCGATAAAATGGCGCATAAATTACCACTTAATATTGTGCATGGTGTTGCCGCCGTTATTTTTGCGGTACTGGGCATACTGGCTTTGTTGGGTATTGGGCAATAATCTGACAGAGCGTTTTTAGCGCTAAGGCACTGTCTAGGTGACTAGGCAGTTGCCTCAAATCGCTTAATAATAACACAGCTTTTATGGGGCAGATGTCCAATTTGGTCAAGTTATTGTCAAAATTAGCCGTCGCTTATATTGAAAATTGTCTATGATTGCGCACGGAACGCACTGCAAAAAAGCGTAAGTTTGACGTAAGAATAGGAAACTCTCATGAAAGCGCAAAACAGCATCAGGATTTCAGCAGCCGCTATTGGGGTCATAGTAGCTGCCTCTGTATGGGCAGAAACCGCCACGACTACTCCGGCCGAAACACCGAAAGCTGAGACAGCAACGACGGTTCGGGATGAACCCATTAAACCTATAGCGCCATACGTTACCAAGGACCCGGCTAAGGTAGAATTGGGCAAAAAATTATATTTTGATCCGCGTTTATCCAAATCTGGTTTTATTTCGTGTAACTCCTGCCATAACTTAAGCATGGGCGGGTCTGATAATCTGACTAGTTCCATTGGTGATCATTGGCAACAAGGCCCTATCAATGCGCCTACTGTTTTGAATTCCAGTATGAACGTTGCCCAGTTCTGGGACGGTCGTGCTAAAGATTTAAAAGAGCAAGCCGGTGGCCCGATTGCTAATCCCAAAGAAATGGGTTTTACGCATGAACTGGCTATTAAAACGATTGAATCCATTCCTCAATACCAGGATGAATTCAAAAAGGTCTATGGCAAAGACAAAGTCGATATTGATATGCTGACTGATGCCATTGCCGAATTTGAAAATACGCTGGTAACGCCAGATGCTAAGTTCGACAAGTGGCTCAAAGGTGATGACACCGCTTTGACTGAAACCGAACAGAAAGGTTACAAGTTATTCAAGGATAGTGGTTGCGTGGCTTGCCATAATGGTGTTGCAGTAGGCGGTGCTAGCTTCCAGAAAATGGGTTTGATCGAGCCTTACAAAACCAGCAATCCTGCTGAAGGGGTAGCCGGTGTCAGTAAAAAAGATGAAGACCGTTTCAAGTTCAAAGTGCCTACTTTGCGTAACGTTGAGCTGACCTACCCATATTTCCATGATGGCGGCGCGGCTACGCTGGAGCAAGCGGTCACTACTATGGGTAAAATCCAGTTGGGCAAACAATTTACGGATGAAGAAGCCGGTAATATTGTGGCATTCTTGAAAACGCTGACTGGCAAACAGCCTGATTTTGCTTTACCACAATTACCACCTTCAACCAAAAATACTCCACAGCCAGAACCGTTTGGCAAAACGGCGGATGCTGATAAGACGACTCATAAAAAAGATAAAAAATCTTAATATTTTTTTATTGTCATGTTAGCTCCTTTGTCTAGGTAAAGGAGCTTTGTTTAACTGTTAGCCAGAATCAACCTATTTTGCAAGCGGTTGGTATGGTGTTGAACAGTATCAAATCTAAAAACCAAGTATCATAGCCATTTTTATTAATCAGGAGTAAGACATGCGTCTCAGCATGCAAGGGATAATCTTGGCTGGATTATTGATGGGAACAGCAGTGGTTGCACAAGCGGCTGGCAACAGTATTGATGGCAAGCATTTTGGCGATTGGGGCGGCGTTTGTGATGAGGATGCTTGCTATGTGCAACAAGTGGTAAGTAAAGATGAGCAACATCCATTGATGGTAACTGCCATTGGTTATCCTAAAGGCAAACCCATGCCTGCCGTATTAATTCATTTGCCTAAAGGTATACAGATTAAGGAGGGTGTACATCTGCAAATAGATGAAAATCCAACCATTAAATTCCAGGGCAAATGTGGTCAGGATAACTGCGTAGCGGGTTTTATCATGGATGAAGTTATGCAAAAACAGTTCACGACAGGTAAGCGTGCTTTAGTAGCTTTTACCCCAGCGCCCAAACAAAAGGCTGTGGTCTTACCTATGTCTTTAAAAGGTTTTGTGCAGGCATTGAAAAATCTGCCAACTCAATAATAACCTAACGGTCACTGGCTGGTTGCTACCAGTCAGTGAGCTTTTAATGCCAACCTAG
>CAZCJE010000037.1:0-10572 GCA_964498805.1 uncultured Thiothrix sp. | reverse complement strand
TCATTGTTAAGCGCTTTGGCTGTCTATAGGGAAAAAGGTTATGAATAAAATAGCCGTGCTAGTGTTGGTAACACTGATGATGGGTTTGTCGGCTTGTGTCAATACTGACAAGTCTTCAGTTAGTCAAAGTGAAGTAGTTGCAACAAAAGCAAATTTCCAAGCGGGAAAAATTCAGGATATTTCCAATCAAGAATTACAGCAGCTGTTAGATAAAGGGGTGGTATTAGTGGATATCCGTTTACCACAGGAGTGGCAAGAAACAGGCATAGTGGCAGGCAGTCGTCCCCTGACACTTTTTGACGAAAGTGGCAAAATTGAACCTACTTTTTTGGACACTTTTCAACAATGGGTGAAACCTGAGCAGCCTGTCATCCTAATTTGTCGCAGCGGCAATCGCTCACGGGTAGGGGCTGAGTTACTGGTGCAACAAGCTGGTTATCAGCAAGTTTACAATGTTACTGATGGTATTAATCAATGGCTTGCAGAAGGCCGTCGTGTGGTGAAGCCTTAATATTTCACAGCTTTCTAGGTTTCGGTAGCGTCAGTTGGGGGCGATAACAGGTCAATCCAGCTACGCCAGGTTTCAACCCCACCACGCTGATGACGTAATTTGCCTTCATGAATATCAGCATTAGTGGGCGTATTAGCGGGAAATAGGAAAATAGCACCCACTAAATGTTGATTGGCAGGAATGTTGCATAATTGAAAACAAGCAGCAGTTTTCAGGACGCCACCACTAGACCAATACGTTTGCATACCGCGCGCTTCGCTTGCCAGCAACAGGTTCTGGACAGCGGCAGCAGCCGCCGCTAAATGTTCTTCATTCAGTTGTTGGGTATGTTCGCTACTACCCGGTTCTGGTAACCAGGTACACAGTACCAGCGCCCCGGCCGCTGCCAACAGGCGGATAATAGTCGATTCCGGCGCGGAATTACCAATAGCATTATCTACCAAGGTATGGGCCAGTTGCAGACAACTGGTATGGTTCAGCGCATAAAAGCGCCAAGGTACACAGGAATCCAGGGGCGAGTGCCGATGTACTTTGTTAGCGGGTAAGTGAAAAGGTGCCCAACCAGCAACCTCAATCGCTTGTTCAACTTGAGCGGCAAATTCAGGCGGGATACAGGCAGGTGCGTGTAAATCGCCCAGTATTTTCCGGGTACGCCGATGACGAATGACCTGATCCACCACTGAAACAGTTAATTGATTGGCAGGTTCAGACGCAGCGGATACAGGCAGCATAATGCTCTCTCAGGTTGGTAATAATAGTTAAAAAACTAACTGACTTACAGGCTAAATAGCGAATTTTTGCTTAAAACGTAAGGAATTTCGCTAATAGAGAAAAGTTTGTGGTGAACGATTTTATTATTTTAACCGTCCTATTAAACAAGGGCTGCGACATTAGTCTTGCCAATCACCCTAAAGAGTTGAAGGCCATGCAGATATCATCCATCAAACAATATGCCTATTCTTGTACAGGCTGGACCAGTTTCAGTTTGGGTATGGCAGGCATTGTTATCCCCATACTTCCTACGACTCTATTATGGATGTTGGCTACTTGGTGTTGGGCCAAAGGCAATTCACCTATGACGCAAAAAATGCTAAATCATCCCAAGCTGGGTAAATCCCTGCGTTTGTTTATTGAATATGGGGTGATTGAGTTCAAAATCAAATTACTAATACTGATTGGATTGGCATCGAGTTATTTATCCTTTCTGTGGTTTGGGCCGCCTATTTTGTGGTTAGCAGCTAGCAGTGGGATACTGATGAGTGTGATTGCTATCTGGATTTTATTGCGTCCACAAACGCCTGCTGAGGAAGCAGAAGTGGACGTACTTCCAGAGCCTTTATTGTATAAAATCGGCTATTAGTTTGATCATTTTAAGGTGAAATGCCGATGTATATTGCTATGAATCGTTTTCGAGTCAAAAAAGACCGTACCGCTGATTTTGAGGAAATGTGGCGCAGTCGCGATAGTTATCTGCATGAGGTAGAGGGGTTCAAGTCCTTTGCTTTATTAAAAGGGCCGCAACAGGATGACTACATTCTGTATGCCTCTCATACTGTTTGGGAAAGCCAAGCGCACTTTGTGGGTTGGACTCAATCTGAAGCGTTTCGCAAAGCTCATTCCCACGCAGGCAAAACGGCTGAACCGGCTACCATTGGCCCCCCACAGTTTGAAGGCTTTGAGGCTGTCCTGACGGCTTAAGCATTTTTATACCTGCTTTTGAGATGCATCAAGTTGATGCCCATCAAGCGTGTTTACTATACAAACCTGTTGACCCACTGTTGAGTGAGTTGGTGAACACGTTTAAAGTTTATACGGACAGGTTATTAAAACTATGAAAAACAAAATTATGTTGCTTTTGGGTTGTGGTCTAATGGTGGCTATGACTGTGGCACATGCCGAAAACAAGCCGATAGACGGTGAGAAAGTCTATAAGGGTTTATGTTTCAGTTGTCACGACACTGGCTTGTTAGGTTCTCCCAAATTCGGTGATAAAACAGCATGGGCGGCGCGTATTGCCACTGGTATGGATGCGCTTTATAACTCAGCCTTGAAAGGCAAAAACTCGATGCCCGCTAAAGGTGGTAATCCGACGCTGTCTGATGAAGAAGTCAAAGCTACAGTGGATTTCATGGTTAGCAAAGCTAAGTAAGATTTTGGCCTAAGCTAAGTATAAAGCCCCGTTACTGGGGCTTTTGCTTTTATCACCAAGAGGGCATTACTTCCAACCAGCTTTGTCCATAATCATAACGGCTTGGGCATTGTTCTTGCCAAGTACTGTCAATTGCAAAGCATCACTTTTAAATTTACCCCAGCTTTGCAGCTCAGCACTCGGCTCAATCCCGGGTTTTACCGGATATTCACCATTGGTTGTGGCATACCAGCGTTGCGCATCATCCAGCACCATATACTCCAGTAACTTAACAGCATTGGCTTTATTTTTGGCCGAGGCTGTTACACCCGCGCCACTAATATTAATGTGAGTACCACGATCACGCTGATTTGGCCAGAACAAACTGACTTTGTTGGCAGCTGCTTTTTGGGCTGCATCACCGCCATATAACATTTGTGCGTAATAATAGGTATTGGCAATAGCAATATCACATTGACCGCTAGCGACGGCTTTGATCTGATCACGATCACCGCCACTAGGGGGACGAGCTAAATTGGCGACTAAACCTTTCGCCCAGGTTTCAGCTTGTGCGGCTCCTTTGGTGGCAATCATCGAAGCCAACAGGGATTGGTTGTAAATGCTGTTGGATGAACGTACACAAATACGTCCTTGCCATTTTGGGTCAGCCAAATCCTCATAAGTGGATAATGCTGCCGGGTTGACTGTAGCCTTATTGTAAAAAATCACCCGTGCACGCGAAGTTAGGCCAAACCAGCGATTACCGGGGTCACGCAAGTTAGCTGGAATAGATTGGTTGAGAGTGGCTGATTGCACGGGTTGCAGATTGCCATTTTCTACTGCTCGGTATAAACGCCCGGCATCGGCCATAATGAGCAAATCGGCAGGTGAATTGGCCCCTTCGCGTTTAAGGCGTTCCAGCAAGGGATCATCATCCCCGGTAACTAGATTGACTTTAATCCCGGTGTCTTGGCTAAAAGCATCTAATAAAGGTTTGATCAGTTGTTCTTCACGCGCGGAATAGACATTGACTTCTTCCGCAAAAGCAGCGCTACCTAGGACTAGTAGCAAAGTGGCAGTTAGTAATTTTCTTAACATGAGCTTTCTCCTCACGTGTCCGCCCAGCGGCGGATCAAGTTGTGATAAATACCGGATAGACGCACTACATTGGCATGCTCAATACCTTGTTCATTCGCCAGATCTTGAATACTTTGATCAAGGTCATATAACAAAGTCCGTTGACCGTCATCACGTACCATGCTTTGCAGCCAGAAAAACGAGCAGATACGGGCACCGCGTGTCACTGGCTTGACCCGATGCAAACTGGTGGAGGGATACAGCACCATATCCCCAGCAGCCAGTTTCACAGCTTGAGCACCATAGGTGTCTTCGATAATGAGTTCGCCACCGTCGTATTCATCCGGTTCGGCAAAAAATAAAGTGGCCGATAAATCGGTACGTACCCGAACCACTGTACCCGGTACATAACGGATAGCATTGTCAACGTGAATGCCAAAATGCCCACCGTTTTCGTAACGGTTGAACAGTGGTGGAAATATCTTTAGTGGCAAAGCGGCTGAAATAAATGCTGGAGTATTGGCTAAGGCATCAAGAATCAGGTCACCGATTTCACGAGCTACTGCCGAACCTTCCGGTAATTGCAGATTGTATTTAACAGTTGCAGATTGCTGTCCTGCGGTAACTTTGCCATCAACCCATTCTGCCGTTGCCATACGGTCACGACAGTAGGCGACTTGCTGTTTACTCAGGACATTGGGTATACACACCAGCATGGCTTGGTACTCCTCATCATAGTTTTACCCCCTACTTAAAACCCCTCTTTAGCGCTCATGACAATAAAGAGGGAACCAGGAATCAAGGAAAGAAAACCTTAAAAATCATAAGTCAGGCTAATATTGGTGGTACGCCCCGGTGCCACATAGGTGAAAGGTGCGGTACTGCGATAAAACGCTTCATAGATAGTTTCATCGGTAGCATTCTTGATGTTGAGCTGAGTCGATAACTTGTTATTGATTTTGTATTCACCCATTAGATCAAGACGGTTGGAAGAGGGCAGTTCCAAGCCAGTAGTCGCTGCAAAGGTACCGCCTTTGATTTTGCCGGTATGTACCACAGTACCGCCAACGGCTACCTTTGGCGTTGCTTGGTATTTAGCCTGAATACTGGCACTTTTCTCTGCTACATTTGCTAAGTCCTTGCCAACAGCATCGGGTACGACAGAGGAGGTGACCTTGGTATTCATTAAGACTGCTCCACCTGCCAAACTCAGTTTGGGTGTCACATTACCGGATACACCGACTTCTACACCCTGTACTCGCACTGCTCCACTTTGATGGGCGGTTTGGTTCGCTCCAGTGCCAAGCGTTTCAATCTTGTTTTTCTTTTCAGTGCGAAAGACAGCAGCATTGACCGCTATATTGTCATTCGCCAGATTCCACTTGGTACCGATTTCTATACTCTTGTTTTCTTCTGGCTTATCTAAAGCGGCAACCAATGGGGTAACACCACCGTAGTCAACAGCGCCAGCATCAAACATTTCACCCGGTAGATTAGATGAGGTGCTTAAAGAGGTATAAATGCTGCCGTTTTCCTTAGGCTTATAAACCACCCCGGCATGACCATTGACGAAGCTGGTTTTATCTTCCGAGTCGCTATTGGCGTCATAAGTACTTTCACGTGCCTGCCGTTTGAGATCAAAAGTATCGTGACGCACACCACCAAAGACTTCCCACTTTGGATTCAGCTTGACCGTATCCATGACATAAACAGATTGCACATCCGCCTTTACCAACGAGGTATCACCACGGCCAATCACTGCTGGAGCATTGGCGTGATTATCCGGATTAAGCACATTTAAAGCAGGTGCTGGTGTGCCGGTAGGGTTAGTGGCACTTTGTGTATTCAGCACATAAGGTTGGTTAGTTACTTTCTCGTTGCTAATTTCTACCCCAGCAACAATGGTGTGCTCGGTATTACCCACATGGCGTTCATGCGTAATCTGTGTGGTATTACCGGTAAATTTGTTGGTAAAACCAGCCGTAGAGGCTCGGTTGGGAATGGTAGTTGTGGCTGTTAATGAATTGATACCAGCTGGGGTGGAGACCACATAATCATTAGTAGTCTCACCGCTGCGAGTCTTACTGCTGAGTTTAGTGTCTTCTGACAGTGCCACATCCACAGTACCCGTTAGTACATCGGCACCGGTTTCTTGGAAATCGCGCCCAACAATGCCATAAAAATTATCACGATCCATAGCAGCTGGCGCATTGGTGCTTCGATCCCATGGATGGCCGCGATCTGGTATGACATCGGTATCTAGATGGTAGTAATCCACCAACAGATCAACCTTATCGCTTGCTTGGTAGTCCGCTGCTAAAGCTACCCCATTGCGTTTGTCGAATACTTCATTACGCCCAGCAATATCTGAATCCTGCTTCATCAAATTGGCACGAACTTTGAGCTTGTCATTAACCACCCGGTTGGCATCCACAGTAATGCGCTTATCATCACCGACGGTAATGGTAGTACGAGCAAAGTTGGTCGCCTGCGGTTTTTTGGAAACATTATTTACCGCACCGCCAGTAGTCCCGCGACCAGCAAAGGTAGAACTTGGCCCTTTGGCGATTTCAATCTGTTCGGTGGAAAACACTTCACGAGTGGTAACACCTGGGTCACGCATACCATCCACAAACATGTCACCGCGTGCATCAAAGCCACGGATAATGAAGCGGTCGCCTTGTGCATTGCCGCCTTCACCTGTACCCAAGGTAATCCCCGGTTGGGTACGCATCAGGTCACGCAAGGCTGTAGTACCAGAGTCTTTCAATTGCTCCTTGCCCACCACCGTGATGGTTTTGGAAACATTGAGCAAGGGTTCGGTAAATTTGTCATTGCCAGAACGGTCAATCTTGTAGGGAGCTTCGCTATCAGCATTGGGATTAGAACCAGGCTGTGCTTTGTTGGCAGTGGCAGTAACGCCTTGCAGTTCCGTTACATCGGTTGTATCGGCAGCAGTGGCTTTTTTGGTTTCTGCTTGGGCAGGAATAGCAACAGTAGCAAGGGCTACCAAAGTGGCAGAAACCAGCATAATGCGAGGTGGTTGCGTATAACCGGATGTTCCTCTAAGGCCAAGAGACTTGGTTTGATAGCTCACTGGATACTCCTTAAGACAAAAAATAGAAAACGTTAAAAGCTGAGCATCCGTGGCTATCAGGCTATGCGATGCTTTTATTACATGATAATCATTTGCATTTGTCAGTCAATACGCTTGAAAAAGAAAATAAGAATATTTATCATTTGGCCAATATTGCCTGATATCACTAGTCAACCGTGCTCCAAGCGGTAGCCAAGGTACAGCAAAAATCCCTTTAGCGATTATTTACTTATAAGGTTTTGCTACCCATGGACTTCCTCAAGAACAATCTTGATTTTATGGTGCTAGGCACGCTCGGCTGTATGAGCTTTCTGATGCTGTCATTTGCCATTGAGCGCTATGTGTATTTTTCCCGGGTCCGCTTGAGCCAGTTTGAGCATCCTGAGTTATTAAAAGTGGCTTTGACACGTAATCTCACCACTATTTCCAGTGTGGGTTCGAATGCGCCTTATGTAGGATTGTTGGGTACCGTATTGGGTATTTTGGTGACCTTCCATGAGATGGGGCAAGGCGGCAAGATTGACGTCAATACCATTATGTTGGGTTTGGCGATGGCATTGAAAGCCACAGCTGCTGGTTTGTTGGTCGCTATTCCGGCAATTTTATTCTACAACAGCCTGTTGCGTAAGGTGGATGTACTGACTTCACGCTGGCTGGCTTTGCGGGATGGCAAGGCATGAAACGTTTTGACCAAATCAATATGATTCCGTTTATTGACATAATGCTGGTACTGCTGGCGATTGTCCTGACAACGGCCACTTTTATCTCGCAAGGATTGATTGATGTTAGTTTGCCCACTGCAGAGCACGTGAGCGAGGCTCCCGATGATAAAGAACCGCTCGAGATTGCTATTAATGCGCAAAATCAGCTGTTCATGGCTGGGGAAAGCGTGACCGTAGAACAGCTAACCGAGCGTCTTGGTACTAAACCGCAAGATACCCTGATTGTCCTGCGAATTGATAAAGCGGCTGTGTTTGAGCATTTTGTCAAACTGATTGATGTGCTCAAAGCTAAAAATTTCAATAATTTGTCCATTCAGGCGCAGCAGCCATGAAACACACGCATGTGACCGGGTTTGGTCTTTCTACAGCAGTACATGTTGGTCTTTTCTTGTTGTTAATGCCGTTGTTATTTGCTGATGAAAAAAAACCAGAGGAACCTATCGAGTTGCCGCTGGAATTAAGCATGTTTAAGCCGCAAGCACCACAGCCAACACCAGCGGTAGCACCTGCTCCTCCGCCACCGCCGGTAGCGGCTCCCACTCCACCTAAACCTAAACCTAAACCTAAAGAAAAGCCCAAAGCAGACAAACCTAAACCTCAAGCTAAACCTATTGAAAAACCTTTACCCAAGCCTGAACCGGATAAGCGGGTTGAACAGCAACGTCGACAGGAGCAACAAGAACAACAGCAAGAGTTGTTACGCCAACAAGCGCTAGCGGAGCAAGAACAACAGCGTCAGGAACAATTGTTTGCCGAAGCCTTGCAGCGCCAACGTGAAGCCGCTAATGCCGCCCGTTTAGCACAGCAGCGGGCACAACGTGAAGCAACCGCATACGCACCAACTCCTTCACACAATGAAGTGCCCTTGATGACTAATCCGCGCTATCGCAGTCCCCCAAGTCAGCCGGAATATCCGCGTCGTGCTCTAGAGGCTGGCGAAGAGGGTACCGTGATTGTGCGCGCTACCTTAAATGCTAGCGGTAGTGTTACCGCCGCTAATGTGCATCGATCTTCTGGTTCGTCAGCCCTTGATGCGGCAGCAGTGAAAGCGGTGAGACGCTGGTCATTTATGCCCGCTAATCGCAATGGGCAGAATATTGCCTCCATTGTGCAGGTACCAGTGCATTTTCGTTTGAATTGAAACTAAGGGGTAGGGAATGAGCCTCTATTTTTATCGTTGGACAAAGCTAGCCATAGTCAGTGGTTTAGTGGGTATCTTAATGGGTTGTGCCAATGATCCTGGCAAAGTACTGGCTACTGGTGCGGTTAATTATGGTTGTGCAGGCTTATCTGTAAATGATTGTATGGCCTTTCACACGCCAGTTAGTGCAGCCAAAACCAGCAAACCCTAAGGGTAAATGGATAGGATTTGCCATGAAATTGCAAGGGTGGCGCGTTTTACTGATTAGTCTGGCGCTGATTTTAGCTGTGCCGGTACTGACGATTTTAGGTTATGTATTTGTTCCTGCCCCTGAGGTTTGGGCGCATTTACGCGCGACCGTGTTGGCGGATTATGTGTGGAATACGCTTTGGCTAGTGCTTGGGGTTGGTATCGGCGTATTGCTATTGGGTGTGCCGGTTGCTTGGTTGAATAGCCTGTGTGATTTTCCGGGACAGCGAATTTTCGAATGGGCTTTATTACTGCCTATGGCCTTACCGGCTTACATCATCGCTTATACCTATACGGGTTTGCTGGATTTTGCTGGGCCAGTACAAAGTCTAATCCGCTTTAGCGGTGGTTGGGGCTATGGCGAATACTGGTTTCCGGAAATTCGCTCGCTCGGCGGTGCCATTTTAATGTTGTCGCTAGTGTTATTCCCGTATGTATATCTGTTAGCGCGGGCTGCTTTTCTGCAGCAATCGGTAGGCGTGCTGGAAGTGAGCCGTACCTTAGGCTTGAATGCGTGGCAAAGTGTTTGGCGGGTAGCTTTACCGTTAGCTAGACCCGCTGTTATGACTGGCCTTTCTTTAGCCATGATGGAAACGTTGGCTGATTTTGGTACGGTACAATATTTTGCGGTTCCTACCTTTACCACAGGGATTTTTCGTACCTGGTTTGGCTTAGGCGATAGTGCAGCGGCTTCACAACTAGCGGCTTTGCTAATGAGCTTGGTGTTCATGGTATTGCTGCTGGAACAATGGGCGCGCCGTAAAGCTCGTTATCATCATAATTCTGCTAAACATTCGCACTTACCGCGTTATAGCTTGCGAGGGCCTTGGGCGTTAGTGGCAGTGCTGCTGTGTGCATTGCCATTAGCGCTAGGGTTTATTATTCCGGTAGGGCAATTATTGTATTGGAGTATGACTAGTGCGCGTAGCACGCTGAATACTGAATTTATTGCCTTAGTTCAGCATAGTCTGTTGCTGGCTGGTGTTGCAGCGTTGATTGCTTTGCTACTGGCTTTGATTTTAGCCTATGGCAAGCGTATCGCAGGCGAGACTGGGGTGAATTTGATAGTGCGTCTGGCCGGTATGGGTTATGCCGTACCCGGTACCGTCATTGCTGTTGGGGTTTTGATTCCCTTAACGTGGTTGGATCAGCGCCTAGATAGTGTGTTGCACAGCGGTTTATGGTTGAGCGGAACAGTGTTTGCGCTGTTGTTCGCCTATCAAGTGCGTTTTCTAGCTGTATCCTTACAAACTGTAGAAGCCGGTTTAGGCAAAATTAAACCCACACTGGATAATGCCGGGCGTGTTCTTGGGCTGACCTCTTGGGGTGTTTTGCGACAGCTACACCTGCCCCTAATGCGAGGCACCTTGCTGACGGCTATCTTATTGGTATTTGTGGATGTGCTTAAAGAATTACCCGCGACGTTGATTTTGCGCCCTTTTAATTTCAATACCTTGGCTGTCAAAGCCTATGAGTTGGCTTCTGATGAACGTTTAGCCGATGCCGGTTTGCCAGCACTCCTGATTGTGGCAGTGGGTATTATCCCGGTGGTGGTATTAAGCCGCTCCATTACTAAAGCACGCGCAGGAGAACATGCTTGACTTCCTCCCCTCCCTAAAGGAAGGGGATTCCTCATTCATCGAGAAC
>CAZCJE010000036.1:8619-29489 GCA_964498805.1 uncultured Thiothrix sp. | reverse complement strand
GTTGCAGTCACTTTGCTGCCTGCAACGTAAGGTGCGCCGATTTGCACGGAATCACCTTCCCCGACCATCAGGACATTGGCGAAATCAATGCTTGCGCCTTCTTCTACATCCAGTTTTTCAACTAGGATGGTATCGCCTTCGGCGACGCGGTACTGCTTACCGCCTGTTACGATGACCGCATACATGATTGCGTTCTCCAAAAAAATGTCCTGTTAAAGAGCCGCAGGATTATACTCATGAACCTTGTCAAGAGCAAACGGGAAATAAAATATTTAGCGGTTTTGAGGCTAGTGCTTGACATGCGTGAAGGCTATTCCTAGCATTCTGGGCTTTCAGCAGCCTGCTTTATAATGGATTTCAACTCAATACGCCAACTTGCCGACGCCGATATGCAAGCCGTTAATGCGCTGATTCAGCGCCGTCTTCATTCGGAAGTCGTGCTCATCAACCAGCTTAGTCACTATATCATTGGCAGTGGCGGCAAACGGTTGCGCCCCTTGTTGGCGTTATTGGTAGCACGCGCCTGCGGTTATCAAGGTGAACGCCATATTGATATTGCCGCTATTGTCGAATTTATCCACACTGCTACCTTGTTACATGACGATGTTGTGGATGAATCCGATATGCGTCGTGGCAAGGAAACTGCGAATAATGTCTGGGGCAATCAAGCCGCTGTCTTAGTAGGCGATTTCCTGTACTCACGCTCATTTGAAATGATGGTATCGGTTGGCAATATGCGGGTTATGGAAATACTCGCGACTACCACCAATACCATTGCCGAAGGTGAGGTTTTGCAGTTACTCAACTGCCACGACCCGGATACTACCGAAGAGCGCTATATGGAGGTTATTCACTCCAAAACCGCCAAACTGTTTGAAGCCGCTTGCCAGCTCGGTGCCGTCCTAGCCGGTTTGGATGATGCACAAGAACAGGCCATGGCGCGTTATGGCATGCACCTAGGAACGGCCTTCCAGTTGATTGATGATGTGCTGGATTACACCGCTGATGCTGCTGAAATGGGTAAAAATGTAGGCGATGATTTAGCCGAAGGTAAACCTACTCTACCCCTGATTATTGCTTTGCAGCGTAGCAGTGGTGATACCGCTGCACTATTGCGTAAGTCCATTGAAGAAGGTGGACTGGAATATATCGATACCATTATGCAAGCGATCGAGCAAACCGACGCCATTGCCTATACCGTCGCTAAAGCCCAGCAAGAAACCGAAGCTGCCATTGCCAGCCTAGAATGCCTGCCGATTAGTGATTATCGGCAAGCATTAGAATCCTTAGCTTGGTTTGCGATTAACCGTAGCCATTAAAACATAGACGGCCTGTAGCATGAATAGGTAGGGGGCGTACGTAGGTTCAAATCCTATCGCCCCATTCATCCCCAGCAATTAAGCCAGATCTGTAGCCAAAGCTCTGCGGGTTTCTAGCGGAACTTCCATACTATATTGGTAAACAGGATGATCAATGCCCATGCTTAAGGGGGTAGCATCCCGCGCTGCTACGACCATATCTGGAGTCAATTCAAAGCGCAGAAAATGTACTGATGAGGTTTTATCCGTGGTTTCACGCGACAGATCTTCATTGGCAATCGGATAGACCTTGGCAAAACCGTGAATCTCTACCCAAACCTGTCGTTCAATCCCAATCAATTCGGCCAATTTGCGCTTACGTTCTTCCACATCCGGAAATTCCACCATAAAAGTTGCTTTCCAGTTATGGCCATCCGGAATCAACGGATTATAGGCATCCAGTTCATCCTGAATGCCTTCAGCTTCAAAAATCCGTTCAATACGCAACATTTCCTGAATCTGATATTGCATCGTCAGACGGTCTTCAAAATACAGGCTAGCATTCGGGCCAATCGACACCTTGCGCGGGGCTTTATGTTCCATCACTTTGGCACGAAAGGCTTTGCGCTCAGTATGATACTGTTCAAGACTCATTAAGTCCGCACGAGTCAACTTGTTCATCTGCAATCCTCCCAAACGCAACCCGTCAACTAACGAGTTACGCAGTGACTTATAAACCGTAAGCAATACGTAACAGCGTCAATGGATGCGTCGGTGCCGGGGCATCGTCGTCTAACCCATTTTCAATCTGATGCCCCGCCATAGGGCAATCGCTGCCGTAATAATCCGGTTTGGATTTTTTAACCTTGTTAAATATCGGGCGACAAATCTTCATGGAAGCGGCGTGGAATTCGCTCTTAACCGCATAAGTACCATCGTGCCCTGAACAACGCTCGAGCAATTCCAGTTTGGTATCCGGCACCATTTCCAGCACTTCACGCGTCTTATAGCCAATGTTTTGCACCCGCAAATGACAAGAGGTGTGATAACTAACTTTGCCTAATGACTGTTTAAAAGCCGTGTTGAATTTGCCTTCACGATGACGCAGCATCAGGTATTCAAACGGATCAAAAATACGCTTTTTCACCTTATGTACGTCCACATCCTGCGGATACATCAGCGGCAACTCCTGCTTAAACATCAGCACACAAGAAGGCACTGGCGCAACAATATCCCAACCCTCATTAATCAGCTTGAGCATGGCGGGAATATTGGCTTGTTTAGCGGCTGCAACGGACTCTAAATCCCCTAACTCCAATTTGGGCATACCGCAACATTGTTCTTTGTCGAGTAACGTAACCGGAATCTGGTTATGCTCAAAAATTTTGCATAAATCTTCTAATAGATGCGGCTCGTTGTAATTGCCATAACAGGTCGCAAAAATTGCGACTTTGCCAGTCGTGCGTGCAGTAGGCTCGGCTTGTGCAGGCTCAAGGGATTTCTGCTTAGCAACTCGCTTACGCCCTGTCTTACTGTGGTAGGACGGCACAATGGCATCCGGGTGAACACCGAGGACTTTTTCCAAACCTTTGCGGAAAGTGGCATTGTGATTAAGCGTATTCACCGCTTCGACTACCACCGGAATACCTGCAAGCTTGCCTAGGGTATCGGTAGAAGTGAGTAATTTATCGCGGAATTTGGTTTCGCCCTGTTGGAATTTAACAGCTTTGGCACGCAGCATGAGATGCGGAAAGTCGATATTCCATTCATGCGGTGGAATATACGGGCATTTGGTCATGTAGCATAAGTCGCACAGATAACAATGATCAACGACTTGCCAATAATCACTTTTGGCAACTCCGTCCATTTCTGTGGTTGCGGAGTTATCAATCAAATCAAATAAGGTGGGGAAGGCATTACACAGACTGACACACCGACGACAACCATGACAGAGATCGAAAACACGCTCCATTTCATGGATAACGGCATCCTGGTTATAAAATTCGGGATTTTTCCAATCTAGCGGATGACGGGTCGGGGCATCCAGGCTACCTTCACGAATCGGTACAGCCATGGGTTTCTCCTCCGTAGTATTTTCAAGGTGTCCCTTCTCCTCCTCAGAAGGGACAACCATCACCGGTATTCTCTAAGCGAAGAACCGACCGGTCGCGGTTAAGCCGAAATTAGCTATCCAGATTATCCAGTGCTTTCTGGAAACGGTTGGCATGAGAACGTTCCGCCTTAGCCAAGGTTTCAAACCAGTCAGCTATTTCATCAAAACCTTCATCACGCGCTTCCCGCGCCATACCCGGATACATATCGGTATATTCGTGAGTTTCCCCAGCAATCGCCGCTTTTAAATTGTCAGCAGTAGCACCGATGGGCAAGCCTGTTGCCGGGTCACCGGCCTCTTCGAGGTATTCTAAATGTCCGTGCGCGTGCCCAGTTTCCCCTTCAGCTGTGGAACGAAACACGGTCGCGACATCGTTATAGCCTTCTACATCCGCTTTTTGCGCGAAATACAGATAACGGCGGTTAGCTTGAGATTCTCCAGCAAAAGCAGCCTTCAGATTGCCTTCTGTTTTGCTCCCTTTCAGTTCCATAATGGACTCCTCCGTGCGGTTGGTTGATTAAACCTTCTCTGGCATTATACTCTAGATAAAATCACGATCGGCTTCCAATCGTATATTTTGAATATTTCGATCTATGTAAACGAATGATAATGTTTTAGGAGTTTGGAGATGAAAGCAGCAGCCGTCATTTACACCGTTGCCTCCGTAGTTGTTCTCGCATTAATGATTATGCGCCCACCCGTCGAGGCACCTAGTCCAGCTGAGGCTGTCGCTCCCACCACTACTATTCCAAGTCAGGAACCTAGCAGTGAAGGCGCTAGCACTCCTGCTGCCGAACCGACTCCAGCTGCTCCTGAAGTTGCCCCAGCGATTACTGCACCTGCGGCACCAACAACACCGACTGAACCTAGTGTTACCCCTATGCCTGAGCCTGCGACTCCAGCACCGACCGAGTCCATGACGCCTAGTCCAGCACCAGAAGCTGCTGCTCCGGCTCCTACACCAACTCCAGAAAGTACACCAGCAGCGCCTACTGCTGCTCCAGAGTCCACAACAGCACCTAGTACAACACCGGAACCTGCTGCCATGCCAGGTAACCAACCTGCACCAACCCCTAGTCAGCCAGCAATCCCAGAATCAACAGCTGCCCCTACCCCATCCACACCGGCCGCACCACAAGAGCCTGCCACCACTACTCCAAGCCCGGTGCCTACTAATCCAAGTGAACCTACATCAGCCCAGCCACCCCAAAACACCCAACCTTAACATATGTTTTGTAGCCAACTGGCTTGCACGATTAGAGCCAGTTAGTAAACAGCAATAACCAAAAAGGGGAAATCAACTGATTTCCCCTTTCTTTTATGCGACTCGAAAAAAAGGCTGCCAAACAGCAGCCTTCAAATAAAAATCAAGAATAAGCAGGCTTACAAGCACCTGGAACACGACCAAAACCAATCAAACGATTGGCCCAGTAACCTTCCAATTTTTCCGTGGTAATAGCACGGCCAGTGCGGGGGGCATGCACGAATTTGTTATCACCCACATAAATACCAACATGGCTGACACGACGCCCACTGGTATTAAAGAACACCAAGTCACCTTTGGTAGCTTGGCTACGAGAGACTTTTTGCACAGATTTATACTGTTCTGCAGCGGTACGTGGAATGGAAACACCAGCGCCGCTACCAAAAGCAAATTGAGTCAAGCCACTACAGTCGAAACCAGTAATCGGACTTTCACCACCATAGCGGTACATTTTGCCCTGTTGCTTTTGTGCATTCCACACGACACGGTCCACCAAGGTAACCTGTTGTTTCTGTCGAACAGGTATTTTCTTGACGGCAACGGTTTGACTGGAAATTTGACGATCTTCAGTGGAGGAGGTTGAAGAAGATTCAGGGACAGACTCAGAACTTAATTTAGCTTGCGCTAATTGTACATGATAAGTTTTAGTTTGCTCGGCAGCGTCTGCGGTTTTGGTAGTTTCGCCGTTGCAACCAGACAACAAAAGAGTGACCAGTCCCAACGAACACAGGACTACCGACTTTATATTAACACTACACATAGTTTAGTTTTACGACCTTTCCAGGGTTAAACCTTCGGAAATCCATTTAAGGAAATTGACACTATCCTTAGTGTCGTCTCAACCTTAGCAAATAAGTCATAGAAAAAACAATGCTATTGTTTAAATTTAGCTCAATGCAATTATTGAATAATTTAATCTTTTAAATCAAGCACTTTGTTGTGCAGATGCAACAAATTTAAATAATTTTTTCTGAAATATTGATTAATACCGGGAAAATTCCAGCTTTAAATCTGGCTTTCCCGGTAGCAAAAAACAGAAAAAATCTTAAAGACTACCGGTATTTCTACCATAGAAGATCTCTTGTAACTCTTTGCGTAACTGCATTTCGATTTGATGTAAATCACGCTCAAAGTAATCATTTTTACCCAAACCAAACAAATAGTTACTTAGGTCAAATTCCTTAAGCATCATTTTGGTATGGAAAATATTTTCCTGATAGACATTCACATCCATCATGGAATAGCGCCGCTTGGTTTCCGGGGAGAGAAAATTCTGGATAGAATTAATTTTGTGATCAATGAAATGTTTTTTCCCCTTCACATCTCGGGTAAACCCACGTACCCGATAATCCATAATCACGATGTCAGATTCCAGACTATGAATTAAATAGTTTAATGCCTTTAGGGGTGAAATGCGCCCACAAGTCGATACATCAATATCCGCGCGGAAGGTACTGATGCCATTATCTGGGTGACTTTCCGGATAGGTGTGCACCGTTAGGTGACTTTTATCCAAATGTGCAACCACATCTTCTGGATACGGGCCTGGGCGGGCAGTGTTGGATAATTTTTCTTCTGAAATGATTTGTTCTTCAGAAACCAGAATCGTCACACTAGCGCCTTGAGGTTCATAATCCTGACGCGCAACATTCAGAATATTCGCCCCAATAATATCTGCCACATCTGTCAGAATATTAGTCAGACGATCTGCATTATATTCTTCATCGATATAAGCCAGATATTCTTCACGATGGGCCGGGCTACGCGCATAGCACACATCATAAATGTTAAAGCTCAGGGTTTTGGTGAGGTTATTGAAACCATGCAGACGTATCTGCTTTTGATGACGCTCAACCAACTCTTATGGTCCTCTTGATGATACCGTCAGTGAAAGATTGTGCCTATATAGACACAAACCCAACCGACTGTCAGACAGTCAGTATTGGGTGCGAACTATGCAAAACTATGGCTAGACGTGCAAGTGAAATTAACGCCTTAATCAGCCGGTTGGATTTCAAAATCATGGGTGATTTCAGCCGTCTTGCCCAACATGATGGAAGCTGAGCAGTATTTCTCAGCGGACAGGCGAATAGCCCGCTCTACTTTATCAGCAGAGAGCTGATGACCTTTAACAATGAAGTGCAGATGCATACGGGTAAAGACCTTTGGGTCCTGTTCAGCGCGCTCGGCTTCAATAAGCACTTCGCAATCAGTGACCTGCTGTTTGGACTTTTGTAAAATCAATACCACATCAAATGATGAACAGCCACCAAGGCCTAGTAACAGCATCTCCATAGGTCTGACGCCGAGATTACGTCCACCGAGTTCAGGAGGCCCATCCATAACGATGGCATGACCACTGCCCGACTCACCGACAAAACTCATGTTATCCAGCCACTTGACTCGTGCCTTCATGTATTCCTCCTGATCTTTGACAAGCAGCAATTCTAACAGATTTAGCCTTAAAAATTTGCCAGAATACGAGTATTTGGCTTTCCTCAAGACCTTTATCACGTCTATCATGCATCTATCTAGCCCAAGACTTGATAAAAGGAGAATATTAAATGTTTGGAGAATCTCATGATCTGGCAAATGAATTGCCTGAATTTAAAGAGCAAATTCATAAGCTGAAAATGGAAGATCGCCATTTCTCACGTCTGTATGAAGAGTATCAGGAAGTTAACCTGACTATTCAGCGCAGCGAGCAAGAAATCGAAGTGCATTCAGACGAATATATGGAAGAACTCAAACTCAAGCGCCTGCACTTGAAAGACGATTTATTCAAAATGTTGCGTGAAACGGTTTAAGCGCCGTTAATGATTGTCCAGCCTGCGCTCGATAGCCTCGAATAGCAGGCTGGCAATATTAGCTGAATAAATTTTATCAAGTTCACGGATACAAGTGGGGCTTGTTACATTAATTTCCGTAACATAATCACCAATTACATCCAAGCCGACGAATAATAAACCCATTTCCTGTAACACCGGCCCAATACTAGCGCAAATAGCAAACTCGCGTTCAGTCAGGCTAACACCAACCCCGGTTCCGCCTGCAGCTAAATTAGCTCTGCCTTCACCTTCGGCGGGAATACGGGCTAATGCATACGGAAACGGTTTGCCATCAATCACTAGAATACGTTTATCACCCTGTTTGTATTCGGGCAAAAACCGCTGCGCCATAATCATGCGTTTGCCATAGGATGTCATGGTTTCCAAAATGACATTGCGGTTAGGATCACCGGCTTTTATTTGGAAAATCATGGAACCACCCATACCGTCGAGCGGCTTCACCACAATATGCTGATGCTGATCGAGAAAATCTCGTACTAGCGCCATATCTCGTGTTACCCGGGTAGGTGGGCAGAACTGCGGAAACCAAGCAGTAAACAGTTTTTCATTAGCCGCACGCACACTTTCCGGGCTATTAATAACCAAAGAACCGCGTTTTTGTGCCAACTCCAGTAAATAGGTACTGTAGATGTACTCCATATCAAACGGTGGGTCTTTGCGCATTAAAATGACCGGCAATTCATGCAATGGCTTGACGATAGATTCCCCAAATTCGTACCAACCTTGAGGGTCATCCTTAACCGTCACCGCATTCATGCGCGCATAAACCACTCCATTATCAGCATACATATCCCCTTGTAGGATATGAAACAGCGTACAGCCACGTCGCTGCGCTTCCAGCATCATGGCAAAGGTGCTGTCTTTCTTGATATTGATACTATTGATGTGATCCATGACCACACCAATGGCGTAAGAGGGGTTTGCACTCATGGGTTTATGATCCACTCGTTCAGAATTCCGCTTTCATATCGCGGGCCAATAACTCTTGTACGGCTTTACGGGGGGGAAACTGTTCATACAGAATACGGTAAACCTGTTGACAAATCGGCATTTCCACATCTGCATGGCTAGCCAGTTTGCCAATTGCCAAGGCTGATTTAGCGCCTTCAATCGCCTGACCGATTTCAGCTGCTGCCGTTTCCCGATCAATACCATGACCAAGAGCTAAGCCCAAACGACGATTGCGCGATTGGTTATCGGTACAAGTCAACACCAGATCGCCCATACCCGATAAGCCCATCAAGGTTTCTGGTTTCGCCCCAAGCTTAACGCCTAAACGCATCATTTCCGCAAGTCCTCGCGTAATGAGAGCGGCGCGTGCATTAGCACCAAACCCCAAACCATCCGAAATACCCGCAGCAATGGCCAGTACATTTTTAATTGCACCACCCAGTTCCACACCGACCACATCCTGGCTCAGATAAGCGCGGTAATTAGCGCCCTGAAAAGCTGCGGCTACTTGTTGAGCCAATACCGGCTGGTTAGCCGCGACGGTCATAGCGGTGGGCAAACCACGCGCTACTTCGGCGGCAAAGGTAGGGCCAGAAACCACACCATAGGCTTGGCATTGCGGTAACTCTTCATTGAGAACCTCATGCAACAATTTGCCGCTATCAATTTCCAGACCTTTAGTGGCCCACATGACCGCATCTTGCGTACTCACATAAGGCTTCAACTGCTGCAATAAAGCCCGAAAACCATGACTAGGTACCACAACCAGATGGTAATCCGAAAATTGCGCTACCGTTGCCAAGTCACTGCTACAGGCCAGATTAGGTGGGAAAGGTACACCGGGCAAATAACGGGTGTTTTCACGAGCAATACTGATTTGCGCAATATGTTCGGCGTTGATGTCCCACATCAGCACATCAACGCCATTACGCGCCAACTGCAAAGCCAAGGCTGTGCCCCATGACCCTGCCCCATAAACGGCTATGGCACGGATGCGCTTATTCACGCAGGTGTTCCATTGTTAGCAGCCTGACTTTCCTGCAAGCGACGAGCATACAGAGCATCAAAATTGATAGGCGATAAATGCAATTCTGGGAAGCTACCTTTAGAAACCATACCAGCGATAACTTCACGCGCGTATGGGAACAGGATGTTAGGGCAATAAGCCGCCAGCAAATGATTCAACTGATCCGAGGCATAACCCACAATATAAAATACCCCTGCTTGCGTAACCTCAACCAAAAAAGCGACTTTATCACTGCTTTTGACGGTAATGGTGATAGATAACTCTACTTCATAGTTATCATTGCTCAGAGTATTAACTTGGGTATTCAGATCCAGATTAGTGTCCGGGTGCCATTCTTGAGTGAACACGGCGGGTGAATTAGGTGCTTCAAATGACACATCTTTAACATAGATGCGTTGAATGATGAATTGCTGTTCTTGTTGTTGCTCAGTCATGATGAAAGCCCCTCAGAGGAGTTATGATTAAATAATAAGCTATCTAGTTTGCCTACACGATCCAGTGCAGCCATATCATCGTAACCACCAATATGCTGACCGTAGATGAATATTTGCGGAACGGTATCACGTCCACTGACATTTTCCATTTGTTCCCACAAGTCAGCGTCATAGCCTACGTCAATTTCATGCACTTGCACCTGTTTGTGTTGCAACAACAAGCGGGCACGCTGGCAGTAAGGGCAATGGCGGGTTGCATACATGAGAACAGGGGCCATCATTAACGCTTGCTGATGGGCAGATTGGCTGATTCCCATGCTGTCATTCCTCCAGATAGATTATTGACATTGGTGAATCCTGATTTGCTCAATAAATCGCAAGCTTGCGCAGAGCGCACGCCACTTTGACAGTAGACTAGCAGTGGTTTTTCCTTAGCGAAGTCCAGTTCGGACAGACGGGTTTTTAGATTAGCGACTGGAATATGACGTGCTCCACGAATTTTACCAGCACGTACTTCAGAATCTTGGCGAACATCCAGTACGACCGCGTCATCCCGATTGAGCAATTGCACAGCTTCGGTGGTATTAACCTGTTTATATTTGCGGGTAAAGCGGCTAAATTCAGTCCATATGATAGCGCCAATGACTGCCACCAGCCCTAACAGTAACAAGGGATGATTCTGGGCAAAGACAAGATACTCTTCCACAATGAGTCCTTTAATGAAAAATAGGACCTAAAGATATACACCCCAAGAAAGGGCGTAAACCCCTGTACCGTAATTTTTACTATTCAGGGAAAAGGCTTAATGCGGAGTACTGCAGAAGACTTCCTGCATCATGCTAATCAAACGCAAAGTACGGTAGTCACCTACCCGATAATACACACGGTTGGCGTCTTTGCGAGAGGCCAAAATACCCTTGTCACGCAAAATGGCTAGGTGCTGGGAAATGTTACTTTGGGAAGTGCCTACATGATCAACAATGTCCTGTACGCTTATTTCTTTATCCCCTAACACACACAGAATTTTCAGGCGTAATGGATGCGAAATGGCTTTTAACGAGCGGGAGGCACGTTCAATATCCTCTTCCTTGACTAGCATGTCATCAATTGTGAATTCACAATTGCTACTTGGCATGATTTCATCCAACATAACGGTTTTGGGTATCCCATAGTATAGCTAAGCCAAGTTTAGCATATTATTATAATCGGATACGATAATGTAGTGCACCGGACACAGTGTCACTTTTATTTTTATGATAGACTTTATTTACCTTTACTCTTTAAGAATTCCAAATTAACGGTGAAATTGTTTTTCTGTTTACTCATTATTCTGCTGGGGGCAGCAGGGGGCGTCGTTCAGGCAGCAGATTTGCAGAAACAACAGCAACTGCAACGCGAAATTGAACAGCTTTCAAGCAGTTTGAATTCTCAGCAAACTGAATCCGATTCGCTGCAAAAGGAAATGACGCGGCTAGAGCAAAAATTGGGCGATATTTCCCGGCAACAATATCAGACGGAAAAAAAAATTGACGACGTTATGTCACGTCTACAAAAAGCCAATGAAAAAAAGCTCAAATTGGATGCTGAGTTAAATGTACAAAAAACCGGCTTAGCCCAACAATTGCAAGCTTTGTACACCGCCGGAGAGCAATCGCACTTACGCTTATTATTACGTCAGGATGAACCTTCCGATATCAGCCGTACGGTACGGTATTTTGAGTACATGAATGCTAGCCGCCTTAAGCGCATTAAAACCGTCAATACCACAGTGAAGGAAATTGGCACCCTCAATATTGGCATGGAGCAGGATCGTTTGGCTTTACAGGAGTTGAACAAGAGCTTAGCCAATCAGAAAAACGAATTACAGGCTACCTTATCAGCCCGTAGCAATGCCTTGCAGACGATTAAGGAAGACATGAACTCTAAGGAGAAACGTCTTAATCAGCTCAAGGAAGAGGAAGCGGGCTTACAGAACATGATTGACCGCATTGCACGTCAATCTGAACAGGCTGAAGCTAAAGAAACGGTCACCGAAAACCGTAAAACCGCTAATGAAGCCGTACCCGCAGATAGCAAACCGGCCAAAGAATCCCCTAAGGAACAAAAAACAGCCAAAGCGACCGATAAAGCTGATGCTACCATTAGCACCGAGACGGTAGCGGTGCGTATTCCACCCGGTAAACCCTTTACAGCGCTGCGTGGACTCTTGTCATGGCCGGTACAAGGTAAAATCATTCACAGCTACGATTCTACCCGTAATGAAAAACAACGCTGGCGCGGGGTGGTCATTGCTGCTAATGGTGGTACCAAAGTCAAAGCTATTGCCCGTGGCCGGGTAGCATTTGCCGGTTGGGTCAATGGTTACGGCCATTTGGTTATCATTGAACATGACCATACTTACATGAGTCTTTACGGGTATAATCGAGCGGTTTATAAAAAAGAAGGCGATATTGTTCAGGCCAACGAAACCATCGCGGCAGTCGGTAACTCCAGCGGTCAAAGCCAGGATGCCTTGTATTTTGAGATTCGCCAAGGTACAACCCCGCAAAACCCGGCACGTTGGTGTCGCTAAATCCTTGTCAAGGTCATGTACTGCATGACTTTGCAGTAATTGTCACCTATTTAATACAAGCAAGATGCATTTTTACCACACGATGTTAAACTTGCTTGTCATTATTGCCATACAAAAATACTTTCTACTTACAGGGAAGTAGGTAGGGTAAGACCGGAGAGAAAGAATTTTATGCAAAAATCTTATCGTGTGCTGGCGGGAACCATGGCAGGCGTTCTGATTGGGGTAACAACCAGTATCAGTTTGAACGTTTTTGCTTTCAAACAATCGGTTGAAGCAACCCCGCCCTTAGACGAGCTGCAACAGTTTTCCGAAGTTTATGCACGCATCAAGGAAAACTATGTCGAAGATGTTAAGGATAAAGATCTGATCACGAATGCTATTCGCGGCATGCTGACCGGGCTTGATCCCCATTCTGCGTATTTGGATGAAGAGGAATTCAAGGAACTGCAAGTCGGGACTAGCGGCGAATTCGGCGGGCTTGGTATTGAAGTAGGTATGGAAGACGGCTTCGTCAAAGTCATCTCTCCCATTGACGACACTCCGGCACAACGCGCTGGCTTGCAACCGGGTGATTTGATTATCCGTTTGGATGAAACACCGGTCAAAGGCATGACGCTGAATGATGCCGTCAAGCTCATGCGTGGCAAGCCTGGTACCAGTATTAATCTCATGGTCGTACGCGAGGCCAAGGATAAACCGTTCAAAGTCACCCTCAAACGCGACATTATCCAAGTCAAAAGCGTTAAAAATCGCATGCTCGACCCCGGTTATGCCTACATCCGCATTACCAGTTTCCAAGCCAAAACCACCGAGGCCCTGCTGGAAGCACTGGATAATTTGAAGAAGGAAAATAAGGGTAATCTGCGTGGTCTGGTACTGGATTTGCGTAATAACCCCGGCGGAGTGCTGAATTCAGCAGTCGGCGTTTCTGATGCATTCCTTGATGCGGGTAAAATTGTTTATACCGAAGGCCGGGTAGAAGATGCCAAGATGGAATACAACGCCAACAAAGGGGATGCGCTGAATGGTGCGCCTATTGTGGTCTTGGTCAATCAAGGTTCCGCTTCTGCTTCTGAAATCGTTTCCGGTGCTCTGCAAGATCACAAACGTGCTTTGATTGTTGGTCAAAAAACCTTTGGTAAGGGTTCTGTGCAAACGGTGTTACCACTGGATGAAAAAACCGCTGTCAAATTGACTACAGCGCGTTATTTCACCCCATCTGGCCGCTCTATTCAGGCTGAAGGTATTGAGCCAGATATCAAGCTCAAATCTCTTAAGGTCAAAGGCGATGATGAAGCAGATGCCTTTGACCCACTGTCTGAAGCCAATTTGACCAAACACTTGGCCAATCCGAATGGCAATAAGACGGAAAACACCTCAAAACCGGCTGAAGAAACCAAACCGGCAGAACCTGTAACCCCACCCGCAGAGGAGAAAACCACTCCGGATAGCTCTGCCGTGGATAAAGATAAAACTAAGGACGCAGCCGGTGGGGATAAAAAACCTTTGGCTGAAGAGGATTATCAGCTGTTTGAAGCACTGAATATCCTCAAAGGCATGGATCTGGTTATAAACCGTTCCAAACCCGAGCCAGCTAAAGCCGCAGCAACGGCTGAAAAGGTAATGTAATGATGCCTACAGTACTCATACCTCTTGCCGAAGGTTGTGAGGAACTCGAAGCGGTCACTCTAATCGACCTATTACGGCGCGCCAAACTGGTCGTTACCACGGCCAGTTTGCAGGACGCTCCCGTGGTTTGCTCACGGGGCACGCGTCTATTAGCTGATACCACCCTTGATCAGGTGATGGACCAAGCTTTCGATATGATGGTTATGCCCGGTGGCTTACCCGGTGCGGATCACCTCAATGCTGACCCGCGCATCCATCAATTACTTGATCGGCTGGTAGCCTCTGGCAGTTATATAGCTGCTATCTGTGCAGCCCCCAAAGTTTTGGTTAGTCACGGCCTTATGCAAGGACGCAAATTGACAGCTTACCCGGGTTCACTGGCAGAACTGGATACCAGCAATATGCTAGTTACGGGTCAATCTGTGGAGAGTGATGGACGCATTCTTACCTCCCGTGGCCCCGGTACTGCCATGGATTTTGCCTTACACCTGATTGAACTCTTGCAAGGCAAAGCTATACGTGAGCAAGTTGAAGCAGGATTGCAACGCCCATGAGTGATTTCACCCATTTCAATACTGAAGGCCAAGCCCATATGGTGGATGTGGGTGAGAAATCAATGACTCATCGGGTAGCCATTGCCGAGGGCCGGATTGAAATGCAAGCGGCTACCTTGGAGAAAATTCTCCAGGGTAGTCATAAAAAAGGCGATGTGTTAGGTATTGCTCGTTTAGCGGGTATCATGGCTGCCAAAAAAACCGCTGACCTGATTCCACTTTGTCATCCTCTGGCTTTGACTCACATCAACATTGAACTCACTCCCCAACTGGATATTAGTGCCATTTATTGTAAAGCCACTGTCGAAACACGTGGACAAACCGGTGTCGAGATGGAAGCCCTCACAGCCGTTCAAATCAGTTTGCTGACTATTTATGACATGTGCAAAGCGGTGGATAAGGGCATGCATATGGAGGGAATTGGCTTACTTTTTAAAGCGGGTGGTAAATCTGGTGACTGGCAGCGTTCCCAGTAACAAGTCTGTACTTCATTGACAAATTATGATTAAATTTCATTCATAGTTTGTCTCTATAGAATATCAACAGGAAATTTCCCAGTGTCAAGTTTCGCCTGCCCGGGGGTATTTGCATTTTTACAGACCATTACCACCAAGGAGAGAGAAAGCATGAAACTGTGTTCTCCCCAGTACCCCTTTTATATTAGTTTGATTACCTTTCTTTGGCTAGGAACGGCATCCGCAAGCCATGCTAGTGGCAAAGTTACCCTCGTAGCCACCCTAGGTAACCAACCCGCATTAAGGCCCGCCTTTTGGAATATTTTTGAAGTAGGGGATACTACAACGCCAATTAAGTCCCTGCCTCGCCATAGTGGCACTCTCGAATTACCGGCAGGAAAATATATGGCTATCCTTAATTTCGACCAAAAAACCAAGGAAAAATTGTTTCGGGTTGAAACCGACCGCGACGTAACCGTGATTGTATCTATGGATTAAGAATTTTTTATTACCCTGCCGTATTTTTCTCTACCCACCGTACTGCACCATTGGCTAGTACCTCTTTTTTCCAGAAAGGTACCTTGTGTTTTAAGATTTCCATAATATGCCGACATGCTTCAAAAGCCGCCGCACGATGAGCTGACCACACAGCGACTAGCACAATGGCTTCGGAAGGTAGTAATAACCCTGTCCGATGCACTATTAAGACATCGTCTAATGACCATTGCTGCAGAGCTCGTATGGCTATTTGCTGTAAACAGCGCTCGGTCATCCCCGGATAATGTTCCAGATATAAACTCTGTACATCATCCCCCTCATTAAAGTCCCGCATTGTTCCTACAAAGACAGCGTTAGCTCCTGAACGCGTATTAGGACCTTGCTGCTGAGCCTGTCGTGTCGCTAAATAACCCCACGGATCAAACTGAGTAGCATGTAATTCAACAGTTGGCATCTCAACCTCCGGTTACCGGTGGAAAGAAAGCGACCTCATCATTAGCCTGCACCAAAGTCTCAGCAGCAGCATAATCCTGATTGACAGAAATCAGTATGTTAGTAGGCAATAGCGCCTCACCCGTACTGCGGTACCAAATTTCTTGCACTGTCAACGGTTGGTCAATCTCGAGCTTAATTTCACCTTTTTGTAGGCGTTCACGTAAGCTTGCGAAAAACAATACTTTAACTGTCATAGTTTCGCCTTTGTCTACTGATTATGACTTGCTCAGTCATCTACTCTACCGGGTATCTGTCTTCATAGACAAGCAGCGTTTGTATCTGTAGGGGACTGGTGATGGATAACCTATTCTCAGGAAATTTGGCGGGAAAAAGATTTGCATGTTAGTAGCCGGGGTAGTCTTTAATCACTACCCCAAGCGACTACAGTGGATTATTCCACTGTCACGGATTTGGCAAGGTTACGCGGTTTATCCACGTCGGTGCCTTTGAGTACCGCTACATGGTAAGACAGCAGTTGCAACGGAATGGTATAAACAATTGGCGCGAGCAAATCCGGCACATGCGGCATTTCCAGCACATGCAGATTATCCAGTGGCTGAATTTCGGCTTCACGATCCGCAAAGACATACAATTCACCACCGCGCGAACGCACTTCTTCCAGATTGGATTTAAGCTTTTCCAGCAAGCCAGTATTCGGGGCTACTGTCACAATCGGCATTTCACTATCGACTAAAGCCAAAGGACCGTGCTTAAGTTCACCCGCTGGATACGCTTCTGCGTGGATATAGGAAATTTCCTTGAGCTTCAACGCCCCTTCCATAGCAATAGGGTACAACTCACCACGGCCTAAGAACAGGGAGTGGTGTTTCTCTAGGAAATGTTCGGCCATAGCTTCGATATTGGTGTTCAAATCAAGAGCTTGTTCGACTAAAGCAGGTAATTTGCGCAAATCTTCAACAATCTGCGTTACTTTAGCCTTATCAGCGCCCTTAGCCTGCATTAACAGCGCCATGAGCACCTGCAAAGCCACTAACTGGGTAGTAAAAGCTTTTGTGGAGGCCACGCCAATTTCAGGGCCTGCAACCGTCATCAGTGCCATATCAGATTCACGAGTCAGCGAGCTTTCCGGCACATTACAAATGGTTAGAGTGGCAACAGCACCATTGCTTTCCTTGATTTTTTCCAACGCGGCCAAGGTATCGGCGGTTTCCCCGGACTGGGAAATGGTCACAAATAGCATATTCTTGCGTGGCGGCTGACGGCGATAACGGTATTCGCTAGCCACTTCCACATGACACGGAATATCGGTATTAGCCTCAATCCAGTAGCGGCCTACCAAACCAGCGTGATAACTGGTGCCACAGGCAATAATCTGGATTTCTTCCACCTGCGCCAAGCGTTCCATGGAATCTTTAACTCCATGCAAACATGGCAATACATGATCACCGGCAAGACGGCCTTCTAAGGTAGCGGCTACTGACTGTGGCTGTTCAAAGATTTCCTTGAGCATGAAATGGCGGTATTCACCGAGTTCTGCTGAGAACATGGTAGAACTGGATTCTTTGACTGGCCGCGTTACCTGTTCACCACGCGCATCATAAATATCAACCTGATAACGGGTAATTTTGGCGACATCACCGTTTTCCAGATAAATAAAACGACTGGTGACCGGCAACATAGCCTGAATATCGGAACCAATGAAGTTCTCACCAATACCTAAACCAATCACCAAAGGGCTACCCTGACGTGCCACAATCAGCGTATCAGGTTCATCAGGCGAAATAACTGCTAATGCATACGCGCCATGTAACTCCGTGCGGGACTCCATGACGGCATCCAGCATACTTTTACCTTGACGGCGGTAGGTTTCGATCAGGTGAGCCACCACCTCCGTGTCGGTATCGGAATCAAAGCGATAACCGTTCTGTTGTAGGCGTCTGCGCAAATCAGCATGGTTCTCAATAATACCATTGTGTACCAAACCGACCCACTCGCCACTGAAATGCGGATGTGCATTGCGTTCCGCCGGAACCCCGTGTGTGGCCCAACGAGTATGAGCAATACCCAATTTACCATCAATCGGCTCTTCCGCCAGTTTTTGGCTTAAAGCTGCGACCTTACCGACTGCGCGAGTACGCAGTAAATCTCCGCTATCACGAATAACCGCAACACCCGCTGAGTCATACCCCCGGTACTCCAGTCGACGCAAACCTTCCAGCAAAATTTCCACAACCGGACGTTGTGCAATCGCTCCAACAATACCACACATTATTTTTTCTCCTTGGTGGGGCGGACCCAGCCTTTCAAGGTCATTTGTTTGGCGCGAGACAAGGTGAGTTCACCTGCTGGCGCGTTTTTGGTAATGGTTGAACCGGCCCCAATAGTGGCACCCTCTCCTAGTTCGACAGGAGCGACCAATTGCGTACAGGAACCGACAAAGACGTGATCACCGATAATCGTTTTATGCTTATTAGCACCATCATAGTTACAGGTAATCGTACCTGCACCAATATTGACATCCGCACCCATGACGGTATCGCCAATATAACTTAAGTGGTTGACTTTACTACCTTTACCAATAATGGCTTTTTTGGTTTCCACAAAGTTGCCAATTTTGGCTTTGTCTTTAAGAATCGTATCAGGGCGTAGGCGGGCAAATGGGCCAATATCGCAATGCTGGCCAACCACGGTATTTTCCAACACAGAATGCGACTTTACATGCGTGTTATCACCGATTTCAGTGTCCTGAATCACACAGTTAGCCTCAATCGTGACATTATTGCCAATATTGACCTTACCTAGCAGTAACACATTGATATCAATAAAAACATCCTGACCGACGGTGACTGAACCGCGAATATCCAAGCGGGCTGGGTCTGCTACCGTTGCACCAGCGAGCATCAAAGCTTCTACCTGTCGCGCCTGACAAGCCCGTTCAAGGCGTGCCAATTGAACACGATTATTGGCACCTTCCACTTCCACCGGGTCTGTACACAACACGGTATTAATCTTGCCCCCCTCACTCACTGCCAGACCGACACAATCGGTCAGATAATATTCGCCTTGAGCATTTTGCGGCGTGAGCTGCTGCAACCAACGCTTGAAGTCACCGCCACGGGCTGCCATAAAACCAGTATTCACTTCCTGAATCAAACGTTGCTCAGGGGAGGCATCTTTTTCTTCCACAATCGCTTGTACCTGCCCCTCGGTATTGCGCACCATACGCCCATACCCTTTTGGCTCTGACAAAACAGTGGTCAAAATACATAAGGCAGCATCCTGCAAACCGTGTGCCAGACTTTGCAACGTTGTGGAACGAATCAGCGGAACATCACCATAGGCAATCAACACGATATCGCTATCCTCAACAAGGTCAATCGCCTGTGCGACCGCGTGTCCTGTACCTTTTTGTTCAGCCTGTAATACCCAATGCAAGAAGCTAGCGGTAATGCGTTCACGCACCAGATCGCCACCATGTCCATACACAACCGCTAAACTGGTTGCATCTAAGCTTTGGCAAGCTTCAATGACATGTTGCAACATAGGTTTACCCGCAATGGGATGGAGCACTTTAGGCAAGGCAGAGCGCATACGGGTGCCCTGCCCCGCAGCGAGGATGATGGGAAATATATTCATAGGTATTTATTAAGCCACCGAAATCATTATTAAATTAACTAAATTATATACATTAAGAATTAAATATTATCTAAGCTTATTTTATCGAAGTCGGTAACCCAAGGATGCTGTAATCCTGCCGTTGGTTGATTTTCCCGGATAAGAGCACATGTTTTTAAACCCGCCTGTTGAGCAGCATCTAACTCTTGCGCGATATCAGACAAAAACAGAATATTCTCAGCGGGCAAGCCAATCTCCGCCACAATACAGCGATAGGCTTGTACCTCCCGCTTATGGCCAATTTTAGTATCAAAATACCCACTAAACAGTGGTGTTAAATCACCCGCATCCGAAAAACCGAATAGCAACTTTTGTGCATACACGGAACCGGAGGAATAAACATACAGCTTAAGGCCCTTGGCATGCCACTGCTGTAAATTGCGTACTGCATCGGCATACACATGACCCGTAAAGGCACCACGCCGATATCCCTCAGCCCACATCAAACCCTGAATCGCTTTCAGTGGGGTAACCTTTTTGTCTTCAGCAATCCATTGCTGCAATTGGGCAATGGCATCAGCTAAAGACAGACACGGATTGCCTACTTCGCGGCGCACGTCCTCAATTAACCCGGCAATCACGGTATCTTGCCGATGGGTAGCGACAAACTCCTGCATATGGTCAGTGGCGTAAGGAAACAGAACGTCTTTGACAAACGATAGGCTAGTGGTAGTGCCTTCGATGTCGGTCAAGATAGCTTTTATTGTCATCAGTTTTCTAACCTTGGGAATCGTTCAGCAATATCACTGCCCGTAAAATGGCCTACCCAACCGTCTGGGTTGGTAAACAAACGAATCGCCTTGAAACGTGGATTTGGCCCCATGTCAAACCAATGCGTCGTACCTGCCGGGACACTAATAAGGTCGCCTTTTTCGCACAAAACGGTATACACCTGATCATTTAGATGCAGGTAGAACATCCCTTGGCCATCCACAAAAAAACGCACTTCGTATTCTGAATGGGTGTGTTCATTGAGGAATTTTTGGCGGAAGACCGCTTTATCCGGGTGATCCGGCTGTAGACTGACCACGTCCACGCTTTGGAAACCGTTTTCTGCCATTAGACGATCAATATCAGCACGATAAGCTGCAA
>CAZCJE010000036.1:0-8519 GCA_964498805.1 uncultured Thiothrix sp. | reverse complement strand
CTTTGGAAACCGTTTTCTGCCATTAGACGATCAATATCAGCACGATAAGCTGCAATCACTTCTTCTTGGCAAGCATCATCCCTCAAAGGCGCGTTAGCCTGCCAACGTTCAAAACGCACACCTATGGCTTGCAGTTGCGCACTAATCTCCGCATAGTCGGTATAAACTTCCACTTGTGCGGGGTTAGTATCAGGATAAATTCTTAGTTCACTCATGCTCTTACCTATCCAACATTAATTGTCGATACACACATTCAAACAAAAATTCCAAGGCCTCTATATGCCGTTGGGTATCTTCCACTGTGGCTCCCCACGTGTAGACACCGTGTCCACGAATCAAGTAAGCAACCGTCTGTGGATATTGGTCCAAATAGGTAGCCACTTTATCAGCCAAGGCTGGAATATCCTGGCTATTCGCGAATACCGGAATTGCCAAACGCCCTTCATGCGTTTGTATGCCGCTAAAAGCCTTTTGCAACTCATAGCCTTCCAGCACGATTTCATCCATACGCAGGGATAACACGGTTGCCATCACCGAATGAGTATGCAATACACAGCCAATCGTGGCAGCACGCCGATACATCAAGGTATGCAAACCCGTTTCCGCAGAGGGCTTTTTACCGGGTTCCAGCGACTGACCGTATAAATCCGTGCGTAAGAAACCGTTTTCATCCAACAACCCTTTGTGTTGGCCAGAACTGGTAATAAGGAGTTCTTGCGCACTTAAGCGTGCAGAAAAATTACTGCTAGTCGCCGGTACCCATCCGCGTTTATGGAATAACTGACCTGCAGCAATTAATTTAGCGCGTAGACTTACTTCTAATTCAGACATGCACCCATACCTGTACAAATAATGATAGTTTCAACATAATCATTGCCCTCATTGGCAGGAAAAACAACGACTTTAACGATATTTACAGATAGAGAAGTCCGTTGTTGCATCAGTTTTGCTTGTTTAATCCTGATAGCTATCCTCCTCTTCCTCAGCGGTTGGTGTATCCGCTTGATTTTTAGTAGTCGTTATCTTGCGGGATGACGCAGAGGTAATATCCTCACGCACGCCTTTGGTCAAATCATTAACGGAATGACCTTTAAGGCCAACCTCATCGAGCAAGCTTTCAATCAAGGGTAATTGCGCTCGGTAACGCAAAGCACTATCCACCACCTGGTCGGCTAGGCTGCCACTCTGCCCATTAGGGTTTGTAGCGCCGCTATCATTGCCACCACGTCCACCCGCCCCTAGGGCTTGCTGTAAACCCTCGATATGCATAATGCGAATACCTTCAATATTCTCGATCGGGCGTACACTTTCGCGGATAATATTAGGCAATTGTTTAACGATTTCTAATTTAACCTGCATGCCGATTTGCTCATTGGAAAGCAGGTTAGAAGCTTCATTCAATGCACGCTTACCGGCGGCTTCAATTTCGTAGCGAATCTTGGCAGCTTCAGCGGCTAAACGTTCTACATCAGCATTGGCTTGCGCAATAATCCGCTGGCGTTGCGCTTCCTTTTCTGCACTAATCACTTCAATCACACGGTTACGTTCGGCTTCGGCTTTTTCGCGCGCGGTTTTAATTTCTTCACTAATACGCTCAAATTCAGCCTTAATTTTGTTGGTTTCCATCCATGCTAATGAAACTTCACGCTCTAATTCGGCCTGACGAATATTGGCCGTCTGTTGCGCTCGTTCAATCGCCAATTCTTTTTCAATAGTGATTTCTTCAATATGGCGCTGGGTTTCAGCTTCGTTTTCGGCTGTCTGGCGTTTGCGTTCATTCAAAGCGAGCGTTTCGCGGTATTCTTGTTCTTCCTTTTTAATGGTGGCTTCAAGGCTTTTTTGCTTAATGGCCACTTCATTTTCCTGCGCGATAAAGTGCCGTCGGCGTTCATTTTCGGAAACAATCTGTTCGAGAATGGTTAAACCACGTGAGTCAAACGAATTATTGGGATCAAAATAACTTTTTTCGGTTTGATCCAAACGTGTCAGTGAGACTGACACCAGTTCCAAACCATTTTTACGGAATTCGGCATGAACGGCTTCTTCAACATTATGCACAAAATCCGGGCGTTTTTGGTGCAATTCATCCAGTTCCATACCGGAAGCTACCGAACGCAACGCCTCTACACAAGGCGCTTCAAACACTAATTTGACTTGCTGTTCATCCAAGGTACGCCGCCCTAATGCCCGCGCAGCCGTACTAATGGCATTTTCATCCGGTGCTACCCGCAGGAAAAACTCTGCCGTTACATCCACCCGCAACGGGTCTTTAGTCACTAAGGCTTGATCCATTTCGCGGGTAATTTCAATACGCATGGTTTGCATATTGACTGGCAACACTTCATGTAAGACCGGCAAGACAAAAGCACCACCGCCCATAATGACTTTCTCGCCACCAAAACCGGTACGGACATAGGAAGTATCTTTTTGTGCGCGACGATAAAACGCCGAGAATAACACGCCTGTTAGCAGCATCACGACGACGACGCCGACAGCGATAGAGAGATAATCACTGAAGTCCATGTCTCACCCGTGTCCGACACTCAAGATAAAGTCTATTATACGCATGATTAAGCTTTTCGGTTCACTTAGCCCTATATTCACGGCATTTTCCTTATCAGGAGAACGGTTTGCACATAAACAGCAACTAGCGTTTATAATGAAAAGAAATCCGCTATTGTGAGGCATAACATCCACTATGGAACAACAACGCAAGGAACCCGGCCATAAAGAACGTGGCGCTGACAAAGTTGCCCGTATTCCCATCAAGGTCGAACCTACCACCGAATTTCGCCGCAAACCGAAATGGATTAAGGCACAAGCACCAACATCACCCGAGGTTAAACGCCTCAAACAAATTCTGCGCGATAAACAATTGCATACCGTGTGTGAAGAAGCGGCTTGCCCAAATTTAGGCGAGTGTTTCAGCCACGGTACCGCAACCTTTATGATCATGGGCGATATTTGTACACGGCGTTGTCCTTTCTGTGATGTTTCCCATGGTAAACCGCTACCACTGGATGAAAACGAACCGGAAAACATGGCAACTACCATTGAGGCTATGGGCTTGCGTTATGTGGTAATTACCTCGGTTGACCGTGATGATTTGCGCGATGGCGGTGCTGAACATTTTGTTAAATGTATTCAGCGGACTCGTGAATTGAATCCCTCCATTCAGATTGAAATCCTTACCCCGGATTTCCGTGGTCGTATGGATGTGGCGCTGAAAATTCTCTCCACTGCACCGCCGGATGTGTTCAACCACAATATGGAAACCGTACCACGCTTGTATAAGCAGTCACGCCCTGGTGCGGATTATCAGTACTCATTGAACCTGATTAAGGAATTTAAACGCTTATTCCCGCATATTCCAAGCAAATCTGGCCTGATGCTAGGTTTAGGGGAAACTAAGGAAGAAGTGATTGCTACTATGCAGGATTTGCGTGATCACGATTGCGACATGCTGACATTGGGGCAATATTTGCAACCGAGTCGTCATCATTTGCCGGTTGATCGTTTTGTCACCCCGGAAGAATTTGCTGAATTAGCCGAAATTGGTCAAGCTATGGGCTTTGCCCAAGTAGCTAGTGGACCAATGGTGCGTTCTTCTTATCACGCCGACCAACAAGCGGCTGGCGTGCTTTAAGTTGGTACGGATGACCACAGCAAACGGTTTATCTGTGGTCATCTTTGTCCTTGGCAGAACTTACATATTTTTCAGCTGCTCGATAGCCTTATCGACATCAAACGATGGCTTACTGGAACTACCGCGCTTGTTTTTAGGCTTCCGGGTCGTTGTCGTGTTAGTAACCGGTACAGGTTTGGCAGCACTGACTGCTTTACGGCTGCTGGATTTGTGAGCTGATGTTTTAGGTTTACCTGAAGATTTGCGACAATTATTGGCATAGCGACAATGCCCTACATCTTCTGGTATCTGGACATAGCGCGTTGGTGGCTTGCGCTGCACAGGACGATTATGCACAGGGTTACTAGCGCCACAACCGGCTATTAGCAACGCCAGACTGCATCCTAGTATTACCAACAATTTTCCTTTCACATTAGGCTCCTAATTCAGGCTATCCAGATCATCAATCAGTGCTTTGTCAGTCAATGGCCTATTAGCACACAATAATTGTCGGTGTTTTTCAATCACCTCAGTGGCTTTGGCCTCGACTTTGTTGACCCCTTGCATACCTTGTGCCATCACCTCGACGCTAACATTGCCATAGCTGCACAATTCACCAATAGCATTTCGGTATTGTTTAAGCATGCGCTGATAATCATCAATCGTAGCCTGATTGCGTTGTTGCGCTTGTTTGACTTCGGTGAGAAATGCCTTACGTTTGGCTGCCGGAATAGGCTCATCCCTGCTTTTTTCTAGTATTTTATCGATATCGAGCAATTTCTGACGTGCTTGCTGATAACCTGCTTCACTAGCCTTCAAATCTGCTGCGCTAGCAACAATATCGCGTAAGCTATTCTGCTGCTTTTCTAGTACTAACCGCTGAAGTTCGGTCGCAGAATCGGTGGCTGCATCAGGCTTTGCTGGCGGCGTTTTATTATTGGTAGTAGCAGGCGGAGTCGCCTCAGCTATTGGTACGGCTGTGGCTTTGGGCAAAGTCGTTGGCACAGTGGCGGCTGGTACAGAGTTAGTATTTTTCACAGTTGACTGCTCTAAAGCGGCAACTGGTTGCGGTGGGTGCTGCTGGAAAAATTGCGAAATAAACATACCCATACCGATCAACAACGCTATACCTAATAGGGGTACAGCCCACAAACGTCTATCCCCCGCTAGTTGTTGGCGGATCGCAGGTAAAATCGGGGTATTGGCAGACTTATCATTAACCGGCAATACCACCACCGGCTCAATAATCGCAGGTTCAGTCAGTTTATTGCGCCATGCTTCAATTGAGGCAGGGCGGTCGGCAATACGTATTTGCAAACCCCAGTCAATTCCAGCCAATAATCGGCGTGAATATTGGCCGACAGCTTTAGAAGGCGTTGCTAAGGGTGTGGAGGATTCCAACCTTTCTAACGCATCTGGCGGAATCATACCGGTAACACAACGATACATAACCGCCGCCAATGCGTAGATATCTGTCCACGGCCCTTGTTTGCCGGTTTCAGTGTATTGTTCAAACGGCGAATAACCGGGTGAAACAATCGCCGTCATATTCATGCTTTTATGCCCAAATGCCTGACGCGCCGAACCAAAATCAATCAATACCGGCTGGCCATCTCCATTAATGAGGATATTGGCCGGTTTGAGATCACGATGAATAATGCCTTTCTCATGTACTTTAGCCAAAGCATCCAGCAATGGAAAAATCATAATCTCTAGTTGGGCTTCATTGAGGGTATGACGCTGGTCCAGATAATCTTGCAAGCTAATCGCACCGGCGTACTCCATGACCATATAGCCGGTATTATTGGCCTTAAAGTAACGTAAAACCGAGACAATATTAGGATGCTGGCGAAACTCTGCCAGAGCACGCGCTTCTGCTAAAAATCGCTCTAGGCCCCACTGAAAAATATCCTCATCCTTAGAGCGGGCTGGCACTACGGTATTGCCCGCTGCCCGAATAGCACAACTGCTAGGCAAGTATTCCTTAATAACCACGCGCTGATTCAACTCATGATCTTGCGCTAGATACACAATGCCAAACCCACCACTACCGAGCACTTGCAGCAATTCATATTCGTGCAAACGGGTTCCGCTAGGTAATGCTTGGCGATGTTGCATGAATTTGCCTCCCTGTATTGGATTCACCCGCTACTCCTAGTTAAGCGTGACTGAATTCAAGGCGTACACTTTGACCTAATTGCAGTACATCATTATTGGCAAGACGCTCTGCCCGATGCGGAATCAGGGCATAGCCATTCAACATAGTACCATTGGTGGTATTACTGTCTTCGACCAGCCATTCGCCTTGCTCACAACGCAAACTAAGATGCTTACGAGAAATCGTATCCTCAGCAATGATGTAATCATTTAAACCACTAGAACGCCCGATACGGATTTGTTCCTGATCTAACGGGATCATCAGATTAGCAAACTCATCCAAACCTCGTAGAATACAGCGGGGCTTATCTTGTTCGGTTAACGACATCACTGAAGCCGCAGCTTTACTACTTTTGGGTAACAACGCTACCACGGGTCTACCTAAAAGTGGCGGCTGACGTAAAGACAGCAGTAAAGACCCAGATAAAATCGCTATTACCAATGCAATTAATGTAGTTGATAAAGTGGCAAAGCGGGTAACTAAACCATTATCACGCCCGGCAATTTGAATAGATGCGCGGGATTTATCCACAGGATTATCAGCAATGCTCTGATCAGCTTTTACTTTAGCAGCGTTCTGTAAAGACAAAGGGGTTGGTTGATTGGCAAAGCGTGACTCGTTCTGCGCTATTTCAACGCTAACCGCACTGCTTTGGGTTTGCTTAATCCCGCCATTATCTGCCCGTAGCGTAACGGGCTGGATCAGACACAGACCCAGCATGACAGGCACATAATGTTTAAACTTCATGTTTCAACCTCGTTATTTTCCTATTAAATATATCAGTGGTTTAAAGCAGATGAGGATGGCTTAGGCCATATCAGCAACTCGGGTATCTGCCTTGTCCCATCCTTGCTCTCCTTCACAGGAGTAGACGGCTGAGGTGGCAGATTTGTCTGCAGCGGTTGTGTAGCCTGAGTTATCCCTATCAGTCGGTTTGCATAAGGCTTCAGTGATGATTGGGGTTCAGTAGGCACACGGGCGGGTTCATTGACAATAAATAACCCATATAAACCCGCCACAATGCTCATCAGAAAGATTGCCAACAATAAACTCAGCCAACGCGTCCACCAGCTGGTTGGGAGGGTATCCACTTGCGTACCCGCTGTAACGGCAGCCGATGGGCTAATCACAATTAGGCTTATATTGTCCTGTGTCGCATGCTTAAGGTTTAAGGTTGCTTGCAATAAATGATCAGCCACGCTTTGCGCAGAAGCGGGTTCTGACAACTGAGTTTGGATCGCAGCCCTAGGTAAAGTAAGTAGCCCATCACTGGCCACTAACAGACGGTCTCCTGGCTCTAATTGTCCTTTTTGGCAGTCGATTTCGTGCAATTTATGTGGCCCTAGCGCACTGGTCAGGGCGAGTGGTTCTTCTATAGCTTCGTATTCCGCGGTGGAAATACTGCCGGTCTCTAACAAACGTTTGAATCGCTCCTGCAAATTATGGGTTGCATTGCATTTCGACAATTGCCGCCGGTGTAAGTGATATAACAGCGAATCGCCCACACTTAGCCAGTAAAACGCTCTGTCCTTTACCCAGACAGCCACCAGCGTAGTGCCCATTGGTTCAAGACTTTTGTCTGTTTGCGCCAAGGCACACAAGTGTTGCTGAGTCGTCTGTAAACTCGCTTGCAATCGCTGTGGAATGCTGCCTGTGGTTTGAGGAAAAGCTTCACAAAAACAGCTCACGGCCTGTTTGCTGGCAATATCACCGCCGCTATGTCCTCCCAAACCATCTGCTAGTACCACCAATAATGCGCCGTCGTCCAACTGACGCCCCCCCACATAATCTTCCTGACGCGTCCGTTTACCCGGATCGAGGGCATAACCCACCTGCATAGGCAATACCTCAATACTCATAAATCGCTGGCCTTAACTATCCACAACAGTCATAACCTGATTAAATGGCTTACCACGTGCCGAAAAGTCCCAAGTCCCGCTAAGTTTTACCCCTAATACGACTATAAAGGTCATTGGATAATCTCACGCCAACCTCATTTCGGTTCAGGGCCAATAATGGGGAATTATAGTCATTGTTTTTAGTGCTCAGGCTAGCTTTATCGGTTTTGCTGAATAATTCTGCCGAATAGCGACCATCATTTTAATACACTCATTTATTACAATAAAAAACATACTTATTAATAAAGCCTATTTCACTAATTTAGTTATACGTAAAGTGCACGTAAATAGGGTTAATTACGCCATATCAATAGGCTAAAAAGGCTTAATAGTTTACTACCTTGTAAGATACACACCCTGTTTATTATTATTAAGTATTGCCACTTATTAATTTAGCTTGTCAATATAGATTATATTTAATAATATTTTTCTATTTAATAACATGTATTTTTAATGAAGCAATTGCCAAGAAAATGCAAGCCAATACTGATTAGACAATGACAGTTAAAGGCATATAAGGCAAGGCATCAGCGGTTGGAGGGTATTACTTACCGGTTAAACCGCACGGAACAGGGTTTAGTGACTCGGGCTTGTGGGCAGGAGAATATCTTACCAGCTCATTATGGGGCGGTACTAACAGCTGCTCACATCCAACAGGGTGTTGGTAATCCTAGCAACTACGTTAAGGGTATTAGCCTGCTCTCATTGAAGGAGGCATGGATGCCGACGACCCTGCCGAGACGGCGGGCGCATGCCAGAGGAACAAGCCGTCAGACAACATGCTCAATCCCAGCCGGTTTTTGGGCTACGCTCAAAGCCTGCTTATCAGCTGAATAGA
>CAZCJE010000035.1:11252-29852 GCA_964498805.1 uncultured Thiothrix sp. | reverse complement strand
CGCGATGCCTGAACTGGATGAAGGGCTGATTCAACGCTATCTAACAGTCTAATAAGCAAATTTCTTGTGTTTGTGTTGCTCTGCTTTAGAGGCCCTTAGTGGCCTCTTACTATTTAAGCGTTTGTGACTTGCTCCGCTTTCGCGTCTAGCTGCGCATTATGACCGTTTAGGCAGAAAAAAGGCTTTTGTCTGTGGGGTGGGTTTATGCTTGTAAGCATAAGCAAATTTAGCTAGTCACTACCATTGCTTAAAAAAAGAGGGGGCTTACGCCCCCCTAATGACTCATGGTTGAAAGTTGTCGCTCATTATACCGTATTCTTACTTAGAAGTGAGCTTTAATCAGGAAAGACGGGTTGCTTTCATGTACGTCTTTGATTCCGAACTTGTTATGCCAATCGGCGTATTCCAAACCGACGTAAATGGGTTTTTTGGTATGAAGCAGTTGTTTACCCATATCCCACTTTAGCTGTGAAGTGAAGTTGGTTTCGGCAGCGTGATCGTCTTTTTTGGTGCTTGAATCGATAAAGCCGTCATACAGGAATTCTGCATTGCCCACTTTGAATGGTAAGCCCCAAGTGACGGTAATCTGCTCATCATCCAAGATTTTTTCATTGTTAGCCTTATACAGGTTTACGTTGAAATACTTGAACTTAGGAATATCAAGACCCACCCCTACCCCATACAGGTAGTTATCAAAGTTAGGCGAACCTTCAAGAGTACCCGCTAAATAGACATCTTTGACGATACCTTTTTTCATGGGCTTGCCGGTGAGATAACTTAAACTAACGCGCGGTGCCAATTCAAAATACGTTTCTTTGCTACCATCGGCAGAACGTAAATGGTCCATGAAGAAGAAGTTATCGCCCCAGTTATGACCACTGGCGTGTTCAAAGGTGAGCACCTGGCGACTATTGTCCCCTACCTTGTAATCGTTACCATTTAAATAGGAAAGGCTAGCATCACTCCATATTGTTTCGGCTTGAGCAGTTTGGACGCAGAAACTACCCAAGGCAACCGCTGTTGCCAACAAAACCTTTGATATCATAACAGTCTACCTCATTTGCTAGTCACTACTCTGGAACCTGACCATGTGGATAGGTTTCCATGGAAAAAGCAATTTTTAGGCCAACTCGCAATAGAATCGTTTTTTGACGGATTTTGCTTAAAGAGTTAACAAGCCTATGTATAACCCGTAGTATGCCAAGGTGTTTTCACAGGAAACAGTGCACTAGTAAGATGCGGTTCATCATTTTTAGGTGCAACCCTAGGATTATCAGGAAATATCATGCTTATTCGTGTCGACTCGCACATCAAAGACAAACCGGCTGGGCGTATCCGCCAGCAAAATGAAAAGAAAATCATGGAAGCGGCTGAAATGGAGTTCGCCCTGCATGGCTATAAAGGTGCGAGTATTCAGGATATTGCCCAGCGTGCCGGTATTCCTAAAGCGAATGTGCATTATTATTTTGGCTCCAAACTGGAGCTGTATGCGGCGGTGTTATCGAACATTCTCGAATTATGGGATAGCACCTTAAGCGAGTTAAAGGCTGAAGATGACCCGGCAGAAGCTTTACCAAGCTACATTCGTGCCAAAATGGAGCTTTCCCGACAATACCCACTGGCTTCCCGTATTTTCGGGATTGAGGTGATGAACGGGGCGGAACATTTGAAGGACTATTTCCAGCATGAATACGTCGAGTGGTTTAATGGCCGTACCGCAGTATTCAAGGCGTGGATGCAACAGGGCAAGATGGATGAAATGGACCCGGCGCACTTGATGTTTTTGCTATGGTCATCCACCCAGCATTATGCGGATTTTGCCAGCCAAATCCGCGCAGCCTTGGGTAAGGGGGAGATGGAACTGGGTCAGCAAGATTTTGCCATTGCAACTGAAACGCTGACCCGTATTATCCTTAAAGGCTGTGGTATCCAATCCCGCTGATACCACAGGCTATGGCTATGACGGTGGGTTAATGCTGTTGGCTGGCCCACTGGCCTAAAATGCTGCGTTCTTCTTCAGTGATATGCGTTTTGTTCATGAAGGGCATATCCTTGGAATCCACGGCGCGTGCTTTGATGCGTGCTGCCCACTTTTCAATCTGAGCAGGGTCATCAAACATCACACCGGCAGGCGCTGTTTTGAACACATCATCGGTTGGATGGCTGCTATGACAGGTTGCACAACGCTGTTGCACAATCTGAATGGCAGCGGCGTTGGAAACTGGTTGGGCAGCCGTTGTCGCCGCTTTACTCGGCGCTAAGGCCCAGACCAAGCCGACGAAAGCCAATGCTGCTGTAGCCAGAATGTAAGGCTTGATAATTTCGCGGTGCTTCAGGTTAAAGAAGTGCCGTGCCCACATGGTAATGGCAATAATCGCCGCCAGTACCAACCAACCGTATTGATGACCATAAGTCATGGGGTAATGGTTGCTAATCATAATGAAAATGACCGGCAAGGTAGCGTAGTTATTGTGGGTAGAGCGCAGCTTGGCATTTAGCGCCAATTGTTCATCCGGTTCCACCCCGCGCTCAATCGCATCCACCAAAGCGCGTTGAGAAGGCATAATCACCGTTAAGACATTCAACACCATGGAAATGCCTATCATGGCACCCACATGGATATACACAGCGCGATCACTGAATACCAGGCTCAGTAAAAACGTGAAGAGTGTCAGGATGGCAACCATTGTGATAGCAAAGGGCAAGCCTTTTTTCACCAAGGGCGTTTTGCACAGATAGTCATAAATAAACCAGCCAGATGCCAAAGCACCTATGCCAATCAAGATGCCCAACCACGGGCTAATAGCGGCTTTAGACGGGTCAATCAAATAGGTATTGGCACCGACATAGTAAATCAGACTCAGCAACAAAAAGCCGGTAATGCCGGTGCTGTAAGCTTCCCATTTGAACCAGTGCAAAATCGCAGGCATTTGTTCAGGGGCCAACCGATACTTGGCGACTTCATAAATACCCCCGCCGTGTATAGCCCATACATCTCCTTTAATGCCTTTTTGCTTTTTCCATTCTGGGGGTTCGCGTAAGGCATTATCCAACCAGATAAAGTAAAACGAAGCGCCTATCCAGGCGATACCGGTAATAACATGTAAAAACCGGATCACCAGATTAAGCCAGTCGGAGATATAAGGGTCCATTGGGTTACCTCATAGCATTGGGAAGGGTGGGGGATAGATCCAGCCAGATGTCTAACTCATCCAGCGGAATTTCGTCGCAGTTAGAGCCGGGGCCACTGCGGTCAATAACCAGAAAGTCACTGCTAGCCTCTAATGCCAGACAGAAATGGTGCCAAGTACCGCGCTGATAATTTACCCCTTGCGTGGGGGCGGCGATAAAGGCGCGTAGATTAGCAGGGGAAAAATCCCCTGCCTGTGCCACCACCACCAAATAAGGCCGACCACTGAGGGGAATGAAAGCCTGACTGCCAAGCGGGTGCCGTTCCATTAAACGAATGGCAATTGGCAATGGCAGCGGTTGCGAGCGAAACAAACTAACAATGGCTTTGCCACTGTCAGTATTCACATCAATATTGGCCAGATCGTGATAGCGCTCGGTATGGCCGTAATTAATGGGGAAATGTTTCACATCAGCGCGGATTTCAATCACATCGCCGTAAGGGGCAAAAGCAGCGGCGCTCAGGGGTTCGGCTATCAGGTGCATGGTTAGCTCCCACGGTAGGTCGAATAGCTATAAGGACTCAACAAGAGCGGGATATGGTAGTGTTCACCCTCGCCTGACATACAAAACACAATATCCACAAACGGGTAAAAAACCGGCAGGTTATTTGCCTGTAGATAGCTGCGGGTATTGAAGTGCATCCGATAGGTACCCGCTGGCAAAGGCTTTTCCTGTGTACCCAATAGATTGGGAATACGCCCATCTGCATTGGTAATACCGCTGGCGAGAGTTTGCCAATCGTCATTCACTAAATAAAACAGGGTTGCAGGTACACCAGCCGCCGGTTTGCCTAGGCTTGCATCCAGTACGTGGGTGGTAATCTGGCTCATGTCAGTCCTCCTCTTTCAAGTTGCCAGTAATTTTTGTAAACGGATATGGGTAATCTTGCGTTGCTCCTCAGCCGCATTCAGCAACTCCACATCGCGTTCATTCGGTAAACGGGCTTCCAGCAAGGCCAGCATTTCAGCTGCTGACTTACCGGTAGCGCAGACAATAAAAATAAAACCAAAGCGTTGGTCATACGCCTGATTGCCTGCCGCTAGCCGTTGTAATACCTCATCATTCGCCGCATTCACTGCGGATTGTTCACCCGCTGCAAGTTGTTTAGTAGAGGCGTATTTTTGTTTAAGTGAATGCACATCGCCGATTTTGGGATGGCCTTCAAACGCTTGCAGTAAATCCGCTTCCAGCATCTTGCCCCAATACAGATCAGCGCGTTGGAACAAGTCTTCGCTGCTCAGATACGGTCTGCCATTCACCATTTTTTTGACCCAGCGTTCAGCCACGCAACACTGCATAAAGGCAGTGGTGGCCTCTTCAACGCTAAGTGCATTCAGTTGTTCAAGTTTCATCCGGCGCATCCTGTGGGGTATTGCATTCCGGGTAGCCATAAATGCGCAGACGGCTAACACCACCATCAGGGTAAATATTCAGGCGCACGTGGGTAAAGGCGGTGTCGCGGTCGCTGATTTCATCCTGATAAAAGTGGCGGCGATTCGGGCCTAGCTTGGTTTTGCCAATCAGGGTTTTCCACTCAATATCGTAAGTGGTGAGGTCATCCTTGTCGGTGCAAGTGGCTTCCAGTGAGAACTGATCCGGGTAATTGCCCTTGAAGTGATTAGTATCGACCTCGATTTTCTTAATCACGCCTTTGCTGCCCAGTTTAATAATGGCCCAGTCATAACCGGTACCCCGGCGGCGTTTGGTTTCCCAGCCATCGCCCATATTGGCAGCACGCCCCGGCGCGAGCAGATTATTCATGGAACTAAAAAACATATCGCTACAAGCTAAGGCTTGGCCAGCATTGACGCTTGCAGCCAAATCGACCAATTCACCCGGGAGCAAATGGCTCCAATCCAGCCATGGTTCGCCATACGCCCGCAAACGTGCAACCCCACCATCGGGGAAAATATTCAGGCGCAGATGGGTCCAGACTTGCTCGCTGTAGATTTCCAGAATATTGAGGCGATCCGGGCGAATCAGGCTATTGGCACGGATTTGCGTCCATTGGGTACTTTCGTCCGGGTCTTGTTTGGAAAAACAGGCTTCAATTGACACCGACGCAGGCGCATTACCCTTAAAGTGGGTGGTATCAACCGCAATCGCGTGTAATTTGCCCGGTAAGCCCATACGCAGAATACACCAGTCATAACCGCCATCACGGCGACGACGCGATTCCCAACCATCCATCCATTTGCCGTGATTGGTGTATTTATCTTCAATAAAAATCGGCTTGCTGTTCTTAACCAGATTATCTTTGGTGGCAAAAAAATCGTCGCTGCAAGACAGGGCCTGACCGCCATATTTCTCATTCAGCAAGTCAATGTAGCGCGCAGCCCACGGGTTAACATCCGCTTCAGGATTGGTTTGACTCATAATTTACCTTTATATAAGCATTTGGTTTGGAGGCATCATGATACGGTGTAGTTCTACCCCGCTGAAAGAGCGGGGTAAAACAGCATACAACGTTTGAATAGTTTTCGTTCAAAAGTTGTGGCCTTTAATGGCTAGCTTCGGCTTGAGCACTAGCATGAATAATGGCCTGCATATCTTGTTTTGCGCCATTAAAAAACAGGTTGAGCAATACCGCAGCAAAGGACGCTAACAAAATGCCGGATTCCACCAGTGAATGAATCCCATGCGGCAACCATTGCTTGAAGTTAGGCGCTACCAGCGGAATCATGCCCACCCCAATGGAAATAGCCACGATCATGGCATTGTTACGATTCGTCTTGAAATCGACTCCGGACAAAATACGAATACCGGTAGCAGCGACCATGCCAAACATTACCAAACCCGCGCCACCGAGTACCACGGTAGGCAGCGATTCAACCAGCGCCGCCATTTTCGGCAATAAACCCAACACCAATAGAATCAAGCCACCGGCCACACACACAAAGCGGCTACGAATACCAGTCACGGCGACTAGACCCACATTTTGCGAAAAACTGGTGTAAGGGAAGGTATTGAAAATACCGCCAATCAAAGTGCCTAAACCATCGGTGCGCAAGCCGCGTGCTAAACGTTTTTGATCGACTGGGCTGCCAGTCATTTCACCTAAGGCGAGGAACATGCCGGTGGATTCAATCATGACCACAATCATTACCAGCGTCATGGTTAGAATCAGCATGGGGTCAAAAATCGGTAGACCAAACTGGAACGGCAGTACCAAGCCAAACCAAGACGCTTGGGCAACCTTATCAAAGGTCATCATGCCTAAGGCAGTGGTAATCACCCCGCCAATCACAATGCCCAGTAATACCGCGATATTGGATAAAAAGCCTTTGGAGAATTTAGAAATCAGCAAAATAGCGGTCAGTACCACCGAGGCAATACCAATATTAGTCAGGGTTGCGTATTTAGGATTAGGCATGGACGGTGCCACTGCTAAACCTTCCGGGGGCGCTGGAAGAGTAGCGCCTGCTTGCGCGGCTGCTTTAGCCGCTTCCAGCCATTGCAGGTGTTCGGGGCTAACAATAGTCGGTGCGGTTGGGCCTACCGGATTACCGAAAATCCAGTTAATACCGATCTTCATTAGGGTAATGCCAATGATGGTAATAATGGTGCCGGTAACTACTGGGGGGAAAAAGCGCAGCAAACGGCTAACAATCGGCGCGATGATCAGCGAGATAATGCCCGCCCCTATAATCGCCCCAAAGATCAATTGTGCGCCTTCCATGCCGGGGGTGGCTTTGGCCATAGCGGTAATCGGCCCTACTGCCGCAAAAGTGACACCCATCATGACGGGTAATTGCACCCCAAACCACTGTGTGACTCCCAGCGATTGGATAATGGTGGCAATACCGCATACAAACAGGTCAGCTGAAATCAGCATGGAAATCTGTTCGGGAGTCAGTTGCAAGGCTCGGCCAATAATCAGCGGAACCGCAACCGCGCCTGCGTACATAATCAGCACATGCTGTAAGCCTAAGGTTGCCAGCTTAGCCGCCGGTAACCGTTCATCAACAGGATCAACCGCTATGGTCATAGGGAACTCCTTAGTGAGTAGAGGGGGAGGAGGAAGAAACAGGTAAGGGCGTATTAGGCCGTAGCAGACTGCGTCCGCGTGCTGAGCCTAAGTAGTGGTCATCTGCAAAAATCGGTACACCGGCAAGCCAGGTTTGTAATACTTGTCCGCTCACGGTATGGCCGATATAAGGGCTAATCTTGTGTTTATGCTTGATAATCGCGGCGCTAATAGTCACGCTGGCTTTATCATCAAATACACAGAAATCGGCGGCATAACCCACCGCAAGTTTGCCTTTATTGGCAATACCGGCAATTGCAGCGGGTCGTTCACACATCAAACGCGCTAAATCGGTGAGGGTAAAGCCGCGTTTTTGACCTTCTGTCCAGATCAAAGGCAGACCAAATTGCAAGGCGGAAATGCCACCCCAAGCATTTTCCAGATCACCGCTTTCCATGAGTTTTAATTGCGGCGTGCAAGGCGAATGATCAGACACAATCATGTCAATTAAGCCCTCTTGTAAGGCTTGCCATAAACGTTCACGGTTTTCGTTTTCCCGAATTGGCGGGCAGCATTTGAAAAGGGTAATGCCATCAGGAATGGTTTCGGCAAACAAGGTCAGGTAATGCGGGCAGGTTTCAGCGGTCAGCTTTAAGCCTTCGACACGCGCGGCTTGCAATAAAGGCAGGGCATCGCTGGAGGATAAATGCACAATATGCGCGCGTGGAGTTAGACCTTCGGCGGTTAATTCGCGCATCACCTTTATTACCATGGCAATGGCATCGTTTTCCCACACACGTGGGCGCGAATGCAAAAAATGCTGGTAAGAGCGACCAATCGCTGGGTTAGGCACTTGGCCTTGATCCAATTCAGCATGAATCAGATACGGTAAGCCATAACGCGCCAAAATGCGCATAGCGGCTTTCAGGTCACTTTCACTGACAGCTGGAAATTCATCAATCCCCGAATGGATGGTGAAGGATTTAACCCCAAGGACACCGGCTTCGAGTAGGGCGGGTAAATCGGCCAGATTCTGCGGAATTGCCCCACCCCAATAGCCACAATCCACCCATAATTTGCCGACGACTTCAGCGAGTTTAGTTGCCAGCGCTTCGGCCGTTGTTGTTACCGGAATGCAGTTCAGCGGCATGTCAACCAGTGTGGTAATACCCCCGGCAGCGGCGGCATGAGTGGCGGTATCAAACCCTTCCCAATCGGTGCGCCCCGGCTCATTAATGTGCACATGCGTGTCTACCAAGCCCGGCATTAATACTGCATGTTCAATCTCGGTCACCGGTACAGCAATATCTGTAGCAAAAGGTAAGATGTCGGTAATGACACCATTGGCAAACACTACTGTGGCCGCCCGTTCGCCTTCAGGGGTAATTACGCGCTGGGCACGAATGGCTTGTACAGTTTCCAGTTTAATCATAATAGTTGTGACCTCTGCTCTATAACCCGCGATACCGGGGATTGACAGGTATCCGGGAAAAGTTGTCTACTCGGACAGGATTTTTAATGCAAAATACTTGCCATCTAGGGAGGAAAGTTGATAAATGATTGATACGGCTACACTATGGATCAAAAATCCATTGGCAATTCTGGTTGATGATGCACAGCAAGCTGACGGTGGTGTGGTCGTGGCGGGCAACAAAATCATCGAATTGGTGCCTGCAGGCCAACAACCTTCCACCCCTGTGACGCAAGTGTTCGATGCCCATGAACATGTGGTATTGCCGGGGCTGATCAATACCCATCACCACTTTTACCAGACCCTGACTCGCGCTTATCCTGGGGCGTTGAATCAAGAACTGTTTCCGTGGTTGAAATCATTGTACCCGGTATGGGCAGGTCTGGAAGCGGACATGCTGGCACTAGCCACCGAAGTGGCCCTAACCGAATTATTACTCTCAGGCTGTACCACTGCTGCTGATCATCACTATCTGTTTCCAGCGGGGTTAGAACAGGCGATTGATGTGCAGGTACAAGCCGCCCGTAAAGTGGGTATGCGTGTAACCTTAACGCGTGGTTCCATGAGTCTGGGAGTAGATCAAGGGGGATTGCCGCCACAAACCACAGTGCAGAGGGAAGAGGTGATTATGGCGGATAGCGAACGCCTGATTCGCACCTACCATGAGGCAGCGGAAGGCGCGATGGTGCAGATTGCGCTAGCCCCGTGTTCACCGTTTTCGGTCACCACCGATCTGATGAAGGCAAGTGCAGAATTAGCCCGTCAATACGGGGTACGTTTGCATACCCATTTAGCAGAAACTTTGGATGAAGAAGCTTTTTGTCAACAAATGTTCGGCATGCGCACGGTAGACTATTTACAAAGTGTCGGCTGGTTGAATCATCAGACCTGGCTAGCCCACGGCATTCACTTTGATGAGGAAGAAATCCAGCGCCTTGGGGCAGCCGGAGTCGGCATTTGCCATTGCCCGAATTCCAATATGATGCTGGCATCGGGGATTTGTCGGGTCAAGGAACTGGAAGCGGCGGGTTGTGCAGTCGGTTTGGGCGTAGACGGTTCGGCTTCCAATGATCAGTCGAATATGATGCAGGAAGTACGTCAAGGCATGTATCTGCAACGCCTGCGTTACGGTTCCGCTGCTATTACGCATTACGATGCTTATCGTTGGGCCACAAAAGGCTCGGCAAGCGTGTTAGGGCGTGAAGACCTTGGCGAAATCGCTCTTGGTAAACAAGCAGACCTGGCTCTGTTTAAACTAGATGAGCTGCGTTTTTCCGGTAGTCATGATCCATTAGCGGCTTTATTGCTGTGTGGAGCCTATCGGGCTGATCGCGTCATGGTCGGGGGCGAATGGAAAGTGATCGACGGTCAATTAGCCCATGTGGATTTAGCGCATTTGATGTATAACCATCAACAGGCAGCCCGCCGCTTAGCCGCCAAAATGGCAGCCTGATTGGCATAGAATCTGCTTACGAAACTGTTTAAAGCTTGTACAAGAAGGAAACTGTTGCATGAAAAAGTCTGTTTTAGCGTCATTAGTAGTGGGTGGTTTAGGGGCATTGCCGGTTAGCTTGCTGGCGCATGATGGCATTATGCCGCATCCGGAAATGCACTATGAAATGACTCACTTGCTGGTTCATGCACTGATGGCTTTACCAGTAGCCTTAGGCGCGTGGGCACTGGTCGCTGGTATCAAACATTACCGCCTGCAACGCGCTAAAGCCCATACTCGTCAGCGTGGTTGAGGCTGCGCTAGCGACTGGCTGGCAGGCACAACTAACGCTCGGATTTGCAGCACGCGGCACTAAAACCGTGCTAGCGACGCGCCAACAACGCGGCCCGCTGGCTATTCAGCGCCCGTTTTATCCAGAAGGCGATGTCTGCCACGCTTATGTCTTACACCCACCCGGTGGAGTGGTCGGGGGCGACCAGTTACAGATTAATCTGGATGTGCAAGCCACTGCCCATGCCTTACTGACGACCCCCGGTGCGACCAAGTTTTATCGTTCGGCGGGTGCGCAGGCACAACAACATCAGCACTTCAGCGTGATTAATGCTTGTTTGGAATGGTTGCCACAGGAAAACATCTTCTTTCCCGGTGCTAATGCCGCTTTGCACAGCACTATCCATTTACACCATCAGGCCCGCTATATTGGTTGGGAAATTCACTGTTTGGGGCGTCCGGTTAATGAAGAGCGTTTTGCCCATGGACGGGCACTTTTTCATACCGCGCTTTACCGTGATAACCAACCGTTGTTATTTGACCGCTTATTGATTGCGGATGAACAGCACCTGCATAGCGCGGCTGGTTTGCGCAGTCATCCGGTCATAGCCACCCTATTAGCAACCCCGGCCACCCCGGCTGTATTGGAGTTAGCGCGCGAACAGTGTGCTGATAGCCGTATGGGCCAAGCCGGTGCTACGTTATTGAATGGCGTATTGGTGGTGCGTTATCTCGGTAATAGTACCGCCCAAGCGCATCGTTTATTCCGCCAGCTGTGGCAAGCCATTCGCCCATTAGTGGCTGAACGCCCTGCGGTTACGCCGCGCATCTGGAATACCTAGGAGACAATACACACTTATGGAACTCACTCCCCGCGAAAAAGATAAGTTGTTGCTGTTTACTGCCGGTTTGCTGGCTGAACGCCGCAAAGCCCGTGGGTTAAAGCTCAATTACCCCGAAGCGATTGCCTACATCAGTTGTGCGATTCTGGAAGGCGCACGCGATGGTAAGTCGGTAGCGGAAATGATGGATTATGGCCGTACCTTGCTGACCCGTGATGATGTCATGGACGGTATTGCGGAAATGATTCATGAAGTCCAGATTGAAGCCACCTTCCCGGATGGCACCAAGCTGGTTACTGTGCATGATCCAATTGTTTAAAGATAAAGAATACCCCCATCCTAACCTTCCCCCGCTAGTGGGAGAAGGAACAAGAGGTACTTCCTTCTTCCTCTTTGCCCCCTTCACTCCTTGCGGGGGAAGGGCTGGGGATGGGGGGCATGTTGCTACCAAGGAGCAAATAGCATGATTCCCGGAGAAATTATCGCCGCTGAAGGCGATATTGAACTCAATGCTGGTCGCCCGACGGTGACTTTGACGGTAGCCAATAGCGGCGACCGTCCGATTCAGGTTGGTTCGCACTATCACTTCTATGAAACCAATAATGCCCTGCAATTCGAGCGTGAAAAAGCGCGTGGCTTTCGCCTGAATATTCCCGCTGGTACGGCGGTACGCTTTGAGCCGGGTCAAACCCGCGAGGTGGAACTGGTCGCACTAGCCGGTAATCGTGAGGTGTACGGTTTTCAGGGCAAAATTATGGGTAAGTTATAGGGAGTTAGGTAATGGCACGTATCAGCAGGCAGGCATACGCGGAGATGTATGGCCCGACGACCGGAGATCGGGTGCGGTTGGGTGATACCGAATTATTCATTCAGGTGGAACAGGATCACACCGTTTACGGCGATGAGGTGAAGTTTGGCGGCGGCAAAGTCATCCGTGATGGCATGGGTCAATGCCAGCGCCCGTCTGCCGAAGTGGTTGATGTGGTGATTACCAATGCCCTGATTCTGGATTATTGGGGGATTGTCAAAGCGGATATCGGTATCAAAAACGGGCGCATTGCTGCGATTGGCAAAGCCGGTAATCCCGATACCCAAGCGGGGGTAAATATTCTGGTAGGCCCCGGCACTGAAGCGATTGCGGGCGAGGGGCATATTATTACCGCCGGTGGTATCGATACCCATATCCACTTTATCTGTCCGCAGCAAATCAATGATGCGCTGATGTCAGGTGTGACCACCATGATTGGCGGTGGTACAGGGCCTGCAACCGGCACCAATGCCACCACCTGTACGCCCGGTCCGTGGAATATTTACCGTATGCTGGAAGCGGCGGATAGCTTGCCCATGAACCTCGGGTTCTTAGGCAAAGGTAATGCCAGCTTGCCTGATCCATTGCGCGAACAAGTCGCAGCGGGGGCGATTGGTTTAAAACTGCATGAAGACTGGGGCACCACACCGGCAGCGATTGATAACTGCTTGACCGTGGCGGATGAAATGGATGTGCAGGTTGCCATTCACACCGACACGCTCAATGAATCCGGTTTTGTCGAAGACACGCTGGCAGCCATGAAAGGGCGGGTGATTCACACTTACCACACCGAAGGCGCAGGCGGTGGGCATGCCCCGGACATTATCAAAGCCGCTGGGCAGGCGAATATTCTGCCATCTTCGACCAATCCGACCCGCCCTTACACCGTGAATACGGTTGACGAACACCTCGACATGTTGATGGTTTGCCACCATCTTTCGCCCGCGATTGCTGAAGATGTGGCGTTTGCCGAAAGCCGTATTCGCCGCGAAACCATTGCCGCTGAAGATATTCTGCATGATCTTGGTGCGTTTTCGATGATTTCCTCCGACTCGCAAGCGATGGGGCGCGTCGGCGAAGTCATTACCCGCACTTGGCAAACCGCGCACAAAATGAAAGTGCAACGCGGTAGCCTCGCCGCTGACCCTGCCACGCACGATAACTTCCGTGCCAAACGTTATATTGCCAAATACACCATTAATCCGGCGATTACCCACGGTGTTGCGCATGAAGTCGGTTCGGTGGAAGTCGGTAAATTGGCGGATTTGGTATTATGGAAGCCTGCATTCTTTGGGGCTAAACCGAGCATGATTATCAAAGGCGGATTGATTATTGCTGCACCGATGGGTGACCCGAATGCCTCAATTCCCACGCCGCAGCCGGTGCATTATCGCCCTATGTTCGGCGCATTTGGCAAGGCGCGTCATGCCACTACCATGACCTTCCTCTCGCAAGCAGGATTTGCTGGTGGCATTCACGAGCAACTGGGTTTGCAAAGCCTGATCGGGGTGGTGAAGGATTGCCGCACCATTAGCAAAGCCAGCATGATCCTCAATGATTATCAGCCAGTGATTGAAGTCGATTCGCAAACCTACCAAGTGCGAGCGGATGGTGAATTACTTATCTGCGAACCTGCCAAAGAACTGCCGTTAGCCCAGCGCTACTTCCTGTTCTAAGCCCTTTGCCTTACCCATCCTCCCACGCCTGTGCGGGGAGGATTCTAGCCTTGCTCAAGCCTGATGTTGGCATTCTTCATGCGGCAAACCAGCGGGTAATGTATCGGTGCGATACGCAGCAATCGCCACTACCGGGTCTGTTTCGGCGGTGGTCACTAACACGGTATGGCGTTCTTTTAAACGGCGTGTAACCCCTTCACCCGCAGAACCGGCAATGGCAATATCGACGTAATGCAAGGGGTGACGATTGCCATCGCCGCGCACATGCCATTCGTGAAGACAACCCATATCGGTCAAATCCAGCGACCACGCCAACGTAATATCGGTTTCGGTCATCACATACACTTGCCAATGCAAAGCGCGCCCGGCGTGATCGGCAATTTTGCCGTTTTTACCCACTGCCACTGCGACTAATTGTTCCGCCATTGCTCAAACCCTCTAGTTCCACACACGATTTGCCTAGCTTCCTAATCTATCACGGGTTTAATCTAAGGCGAGTTTTTCCACCTGTTTGCGGATGCCTTGTTGCACAGCCGTGCGGAATTTGTCTGCGTCACAGGGTGAATTTGCTTGCTTATTGATCATTAAACGCAGTCTGGGGTTTAGGGCGCTTAAACTGCCTGGTAAACCAACACAAGACCGGAAAGTACTGCTGAGAGAAGAAACACCATTTTGAGAAAGCGGTTGCCTTTTTTAATCCCCAAAGCGGCACCGAGATAGGAACCAGTCAGTGCGCCAATAATTAAGCCGGGGGCAAGTGCCCAGTTAATATGCCCTAGGCTGACGTGGGCGAGGGCCCCTACTATATTCCACACCAAACCATTGGCGGCGAGGGTCATGGCAGTGGCATGCAGCTGATCAAAACGCAGCAAATAAATATACAGCATGGTGGTAAATACACCACTAGCGACCGAAATCCACCCCGAATAAAACGCAATTGGAATCAGCAATAGGCTACCGATAATCAACTGCTTGCGGTGTAGTGCTGCGGGCAAATGCTGCAGGCCGCTGGCTTTTTTCAGCCATGAAAGCGCCGCCATCAGTAGGATAAAAATACCCGCTAATAACAGCATAATGTCCTGATCCAAAGCGCTGGCAAACAGCGTACCTAATACTACAAACGGCGCTCCTAATAGCGCATTCCACCAAAAGATTTTCCAGTCAATCAGGTTTTCACGTACATAACGCAAGGTACTGCCAATACCAATAAAACCCACCGCAAGCTTGTGCGAGGCCAGCGCATTAATAAATGGCAGACCGCTCATAATCAGGATTGGCAATAGGATTAAACCCGCCCCTCCACCGGCTAAAGCGGAAAAAAAGCAAGCTACAAAGCTGGCAGTCGCACTAAGCACGATGAGGCTGACGGAAATATCCAACGTGATCTCCCTATGAAAAAGCCATTCAAATGCTTGAACTATAAAGCGTGTGTGGTTTAAGCAAAACCCTAAACTTGAACGAATTTCTATTCACCTTGTGTATCTGTACTTTTATATATTCGTTTTAACATATATATTAATCTTCATCGGTGCAATATTAACTATGCGTGGTATAACGCTGAGCAAACTGTGTAAGAGGAGGAGTTATGAAACGTTTCCATGTGCATTTAGCGGTTGAGGATTTAGCAAAAAGTATCGATTTCTACAGCAAATTATTTGGCCAAACGCCAACGGTGGCACGCGAGGATTACGCTAAGTGGATGCTAGATGAGCCGATGGTAAATTTTGCGATTTCCGCACGCGGTCATGCCTTAGGCGTGAATCATTTCGGTTTCCAAGCTGAAAATGCAGAGGAATTACACGCCTTAAAACAACGGGCCGAAGCCGCCGCAGGTGATGCAGTATTAGATCAAGGTGAAACCGCCTGCTGTTACGCCATGAGCGACAAACATTGGACCGTTGACCCTTCTGGCTTTGCGTGGGAACACTACCAAACCATGGGTGAAATCCAAGAGTTTGGGGTAGACCGTGCTGATACTGCGGTTGATTGTTGCGTCCCTGTAGTTAGCAAAACTAATGAAGCGTGCTGCGTGCCTACTGCTACCGTGTCATTAGGCAGCCTCAAAAAAATTGGGAGCTGCTGTTAAATCGGCCTAAAAGGTCAGTAGCAAAGCGCGCTGCCGTTTGCTTTAAGTATCTGCTAGCAACTGTCGAAAAAGCTTGTTGGCCTAAGCTAAATGGCAGTCGGTTGATTTGTTCACTATGTTTATAGGCTTCAACCTAAAAATGCGGAGGGTCTATGAATAGCAGTACATTGCCGATTTCCAAGCAGGCGCTAGGCTTGGCTGGCTGGTTGGGGATTACCTTTGTGGCAGCCGCTGTGGGCACCATTGCCTCGGTAGATGCACAGACCTTTTACCAGCAATTAACACAGCCGAGCTGGGCACCGCCGGGTTGGTTATTTGGCCCGGTATGGACGATTCTTTATATTTTAATGGCGGTAGCGGCGTGGTTGGTATGGCGCGAACGCGGCTTTACAGGCAGCGCCCGTACCGCCTTGGGCTTTTATCTGATTCAACTGGTATTCAATGCCTTATGGAGCTGGGTATTCTTTGCCTGGCATCAGGGTGGTTATGCATTCAGCATTATTATGGTGCTGTGGGTACTGATTTTTGCGACGTTGCGTCAGTTCTGGCGGATTAAACCCTTAGCGGGCTTATTGCTAATACCGTATTTAGCATGGGTAAGCTTTGCCGCTTTCCTCAATTTTACCGTTTGGCATTTGAATCCGACTTTACTGTGAGGCTTAAAGCTTTGGTGGTTTTGTGGCAGTTTAGGCGGCAAAATACCCGTGAGTTGGCATGAAACCTGCTCATTTCTATATCCATTTGTTGCCAAGGTTGCCTGATGTTAAAGCTAATCGAGATTTTGCCGAACAGCGTAAATGCCACTTCAAAGTTAACCCTAACGCTACCGTATGAACGGCGCATTATTAGTCGTCAACGCGTAACGCTGGATGATGGCAGTGATGCAGGTTTATTTTTGCCACGTGGTTCAAGTCTGCAAGATGGCGCGTATGTACAGGCAGAAAATGGCGAAGTCGTACGTATTCAGGCGGCAACGGAAACGGTTTCGACCTTGTATTGCGAAGATCGCCTGCTATTTGCGCGCGCTTGTTACCACCTAGGCAATCGGCATGTACCGCTGGAAATCAGCGATGGCCGTTTGCGTTATCTGCATGATCATGTATTGGATGATATGTTGCACGGTTTAGGTTTGCATGTGGTGGTGGAACAAGCGCCTTTTGAACCCGAAGCCGGGGCATATGCCGGTGGACACAGTCATTCCCACAGCCACCACGAGCACGGGCCGCATACGCATGCACACTGATTTAGCTTTACTGCGTTTAATGCATCTGATTAGCCCATCCTTGCCGATTGGTTCGTTTACCTATTCACAAGGCATTGAATGGGCAGTGGAAAATGGCTGGATTACCTCTGCCGCCGATTTACAGGCTTGGTTATCCAGCCAGTTACACGCCAGTATGACTTATCTGGATATTCCCATTCTGCAACGCTTATATGCCGCAGTTGAACGGGAGGATACAGCCGATTTGCAATACTGGATTCAGTATCTCAATGCCAGTCGTGAAACCAGCGAACTATTGTTGGAGGAAAAAAATCGCGGTCGGGCTCTGACTGATTTGCTGATTGCATTGAATATCCCACAGGCAGCAGCCTGGAAACCGTTACTGGCGCAAAGTCAGGCAGCAGCGTTTGCGCTAGCAGCGGTTCATTGGCAGATTCCTTTGCCACAAGCGGCGTATGGCTATGTGTGGAGTTGGGTGGAAAATTTAGTGCTTTCGGCGGTTAAGATAATTCCCTTGGGGCAAACGCAAGGTCAGCAATGCCTGCATCAACTGACGCCATTGATTCCGATAGTGGTAGAACAAGGCTTGCAAGTAGCGGATGAAGCGATTGGTGCCTCATCCCCGGCATTGGCAATCGCCAGTAGTCGGCATGAAACCCAGTACACGCGCCTGTTCCGTTCCTAAGGTTAAATACTCACCAAGTGGTTATAATCCGGCAGTTCAAAGAGCAGGAATTCAGCGGCATCCAGACAGGTAATTTCCACACGGCACGACGGTGAAATAATGCCGCTGTCACCGGTGTGTAGGATTTCGTCATTCAGTTCCTGACTGCCCTGACTCACCGTCAGGCTGAGACTGCCCCGCGCCACATATAAATAGCCCACACGATTATCGGCAAATTCGTGATGCACGCTTTGTTTAATATCCAGCACACAAGCATAAATCAGCGCCTGTGTATGCAGTTTCAGGGTGTCATGATGGGCATCGGGGGAGGCAATCAGACGTAAATGTGCCTGTTTTTGCTCTAAAGCAAAGTGTTTAATGGCAACGGCCGGGGCATGCGAAGTGCCTTGTAACCAAAAGCGCAGGAAATGCGCGGGTTGATCCATAGAAGGATTATGTTCGCCATGCAGCAACCCCGTGCCGGTCGAGAGCAATTGCACGTCACCCACTGTCAGAGGGTTAAAGGGCAATTCACCGTCCTGCTCCAGTGTACCGGCCAGCATATACATAATGACATCGGTCTGATGGTAAAGATGTGGGCCTATGGCACTGCCGGGAGCGAGGTAGATTTCATTGGCAACTTCCAGATTGGCGATACCAGCCGGTTGTGGATGAGGTCCAGATGTAGTGGCGAAAGTGTGATAAATATCCAGCCCTTGTGAGTTTGCAAAATGGTGACGGGCCGCCGCGTGTTTGATCAGGAATAAGGGGGCATCTGCATTATCAATATCAAATAGTTCTGGCATGGCGCAATTCCTTATTTATAAGTGGTTTATTCAGTGGTAACGCTATTGTAGCTGACCTGCGCCTACTGCTATTGATACCCTTGTTAAGAGCACGGATGATAGGACTACCATCCGTTTGACCTGAAAGCGGTTATTGCGGTTGT
>CAZCJE010000035.1:0-11152 GCA_964498805.1 uncultured Thiothrix sp. | reverse complement strand
AGGCAAGGTCGGCAGTATGGCAACCTAGTTGGCCTGGAATTTGCCTAGGTTTTAGTTATTTTTGAGCGAACAAGGAGACAAAATGTCCAATCCATTACGTGTTGGTGTGGGTGGCCCGGTCGGTTCTGGCAAAACGGCTTTATTGGATGCGCTATGCAAAGCCATGCGCGATGATTATGAAATTGCTGTTGTCACTAATGACATTTATACCCAAGAAGACGCGCAGTTTTTAATGCGTAGCCAAGCGTTACCGGTTGAACGCATCGTCGGGGTGGAAACCGGCGGTTGTCCGCATACGGCGATTCGGGAAGATGCTTCCATGAATCTGGCAGCGGTGGAAGATTTGCAGGCCCGTTTCCCCGCTCTGGATGTGATTTTTATTGAAAGCGGTGGTGATAATCTTTCCGCCACCTTTAGCCCCGAGTTAGCTGATCTGACTATTTACGTGATTGATGTGGCTGAAGGCGAAAAAATCCCCCGCAAAGGCGGGCCGGGCATTACCCGTTCCGACTTGCTGGTGATTAACAAGATTGACCTAGCCCCGTACGTGGGGGCGTCGCTGGAAGTGATGGAAAGCGATAGTAAACGTATGCGCGGCGAACGCCCGTTTGTGTTTAGCAATCTCAAGGAAAAGCTGGGTTTGCAGAGCATTATTGATTTCATTGTCCACAAGGGCATGCTGGAAGCGGCTTAAGCCTTTTCTCCCATGATGTAGGTGGCGGAGATCGAACGGTCATCCGCCAGCATCATTAGCGCAAACAGCTTGTCATGCAAATCCTTACTGGCTTGCAAACGCCGCTCTAACAATGGGGTTCCTTTGAAATTCAGTACAATAAAATCCGCCTCTTTACCCGGCTGGAAATTGCCAATTTTGTCATCCAGATACAAGGCTTGAGCGCCGCCAAGTGTCGCCAGATACAAACCCTGAAAGGCGGAGAGCTTATTACCAAGCAATTGCGTCACTTTGTAAGCATCGTTATAGGTTTTGAGCAAACTAAAACTGGTACCCGCCCCCACATCCGTACCTAAACCTACCCGCATTCCCCAGGCTTTAGCCGCATGCAAATCAAATAAACCGCTGCCAATAAACAGGTTAGACGAGGGGCAAAATGAGGCAGCCGCGCCGCTTTCCACCATGCATTGCTTATCTGCATCATCCAGATGAATGCAATGCGCTAGCACCGAACGCGGTTTGAGCAAGCCGTGTTGCTGGTAAACATCGAGATAACTGCGGCTAGCCGGAAACAGTTCGCGTACCCATTGGATTTCCGCCGGATTTTCCGCTACATGTGTATGCATATACACATCCGGGTATTCTGATAATAACTGCCCAGCCTTAGTTAATTGCTCACCGCTACTGGTGGGCGCAAAACGAGGCGTCACCGCATACAGCAAACGCCCGCGCCCGTGCCATTTCTCAATTAAGGCTTTGCTGTCGGTGTAACTGCTATCAGCGGTATCGCGTACCGACTGCGGACAATGGCGATCCATCATGACTTTACCGGCAATCATGCGTAAGGAACGCGCTTCAGCGGCGGCAAAAAACGCTTCCACTGAGGCTGGGTGAACCGTACCAAATACCAGTGCGGTTGTCGTACCATTGCGTAATAATTCTTGCAGGAAGAAATCCGCGACTTCGCGAGCAAACGCTGGGTCAGCAAATTGTTGTTCAGTCGGAAAGGTATAGGTTTCCAGCCATTGCAGCAATTGCTCACCATAGGCAGCAATCATGTCGGTTTGCGGGTAATGAATATGGGTGTCAATCAGGCCGGGAATAATCAGTTGTTCGGGAAATTCCAGTACTTCGCACGCCGGTGGTAATTGCGCTAGTAATGCCTTGGCCTCACCGACTTGGCGGATATGCCCGTTTTCAACCACTAAGATACCATCTTCCCAATATTCAAGGTGTTGCGGTGGTAATTCGTGACCGGGGTCGCCGAGTAAATGGAGGATAGAGGCTCGAAACGCTCGAATAGACTTGCCCATGCTGTTCCCTTTGGCTAGTTGATAAGCGGTGGCACACAATTTGCCTTGACCAGTTTTATTTCTGTTGGTGTCTGGCTATATGAATACTCTTGAAACTCGTTCTGCGATTCGCTTCTGGCTGGATGATGAACTCCTGACAGTACGTGATGTAAGTCCTACCACCACGGTTTTGAATTTCCTGCGCGAGCATCTAGACCGCAAGGGCACTAAGGAAGGTTGTGCCGAAGGGGACTGTGGTGCTTGCACCGTCGTCATTGCCGATTGGCATCACCAGCGGGTTCGCTATCGTCCGGTGAATGCCTGCATCCAGTTTTTGCCATTACTCGATGGCAAGCAGCTGTATACGGTGGAAAGTTTGGCTGCTAAGGCGGATAAACTTCATCCTATTCAACAAGCTATGGTGGATTGCCATGCCTCGCAATGCGGGTTTTGTACCCCCGGTTTTGTCATGTCGTTATTCGCCTTATACAAGAACCATACCAGTACCCATCGTGAACAGTTGACGCAAGTTTTATCCGGGAATCTGTGCCGTTGTACTGGCTACCGGCCAATTCTTGAGGCAGGCGAACAGATGTATACCTACGCACAGCAACTGCCAGCGGATGAGCTTAATGTCATGACCGCGCCTTGTGGCCACGAATCTGCCACCTTAATTCTTCAGGAAAGGCTGCAACCTCTACAGGCTGATACCCGTCCGTTAGCTCTTACCTATGGGGAGGAAAAGTTCTTTGCTCCTACGACCCTAGACGACTTTGCCACGCTATACAATCGCTATCCTGATGCACGAATTTTGGCAGGAGGCACCGATATGGGGCTTTGGGTTACTAAACAGCATCGGGATTTACCGGTTATTATTTATCTGGGGAATATCGCAGAACTGGATTTAATTCAGGTGCAGGATGGCTGGCTTGACATCGGTGCAGCGGTATTACTGGAAGATGCTTACCAAAAGCTGGTGGAGTATTACCCCGCATTGCAAGGGCTTCATGAGCGTTTTGCTTCCTTGCCTATCCGCAGTGCCGGCACTTTAGTGGGCAATATTGCCAATGGTTCGCCCATTGGTGATTCCATGCCAATATTGCTGGCTTTAGGCGCGACAGTGAAATTATTTAATGGAAAAATAACCAGAGAAATTCCATTGAATAAATTTTATCTGGGTTATCAACGTAAGGATCTACAAGTCGGTGAATTTGTCCAATCGGTCAGGATTCCTTTGCCTGTCGCCAATCGGCAGATTCACACCTACAAAATTTCCAAGCGATTTGGCCAAGATATTTCGGCGGTATGCGGTGCGTTTTGCGTGGAATTAAATGCCAATAAAGTCACCCACATTCGGATTGCTTTTGGTGGTATGGCCGCCATTCCGCAACGAGCGCAAAACACTGAACAAGCCTTGCTTGGCAAGCCGTGGGATCAGGCTAATATTGAACAGGCCATGAGCGTCTTAGCGCAGGATTATCAGCCTTTAAGCGATGTGCGTGCCTCTTCGGGCTACCGTTTGAGTGTGGCACGCAACTTGCTATTAAAGTTTTATCTACAAACGTCTGCCCCTTCTATTGCTACAGACGTGCTGAACTGGGAAGCGGTAATATGACTCACCTGCCATCTGTAACTGCCGACAAAACGGTGGTCGGACACAGTGTCCGCCATGATAGCGCCCACCTGCATGTGAGCGGTGCTGCCCGTTATATTGATGATATCCCCGAACCTAAAGGCACTTTGTATGCGGCGGTTGGCATGAGCAGCAAAGCGCATGCGCGTATTCTGAAGCTGGATCTTAGCCGCGTGCGTGCTGCTCCCGGTGTGGTCGCGGTGGTGACGGCAGCGGATATTCCCGGCGTTAATCATATGGGTGGTATCCTCAAAGACGAACCGGTGTTTGCGGTGGATAAGGTCGAATACATTGGCCAGTCGATATTTGCGGTGGCAGCAACCTCGGTAGAGGCGGCGCGCCGGGCGGTGTTATTAGCGGATATTGATTATGACGTGCTGGAACATAATTTGGATATCCGTACCGCTGTCGCTAAGCAGCAATTCATTCTACCGACTAAAACCCTCAAGCGCGGTAATGCCGAAGCCGCTTTAACCGCTGCCCCGCAACGCTTACAAGGTCAATGCAAGGTCGGTGGGCAAGAACATTTTTATCTGGAAGGGCAAATTGCCTTTGCTATCCCGCGTGAAGATGGCGATATCCTCGTTTATAACTCCACCCAACATCCGCATCATGTGCAGGAAATGCTGGCCGGGGTCTTAAACCGCGAGCAAAAGGATATTGTGGTTGAATGTCGGCGTATGGGTGGCGGTTTTGGTGGCAAAGAAAGTCAACCGGGGTTTTTTGCCTGTGTGGCTTCAGTGTTGGCGCTGAAAATCGGCAAACCAGTCAAATACCGTGTTGACCGTGATGATGACATGATGCTGACTGGCAAACGCCATTGCTATGACATTCAGTATGAGGTGGGCTTTGATGACCAAGGCGTGATTCAGGGCATTCAGCTGGATTTTGCTTCACGTTGTGGGATTTCGGCGGATTTATCCGGGCCGGTGAATGATCGCACTATGTTCCATGCCGATAATGCCTATTTTCTGGAAAACGTGGCGATTGTGTCGCATCGTTGTAAAACCCATTCGCAATCCAATACCGCTTTCCGGGGTTTTGGTGGCCCGCAAGGTATGATGGCGATTGAATATGTGCTGGATGAAATCGCCCGTCATTTAAAGCTTGATCCGTTAGTAGTACGTAAGCGCAATTTCTACCAAACCCAAGGCACCCGCGATATCACCCCGTATGGTATGCGGGTGGAAGACAATATTATTCATGAGCTGGTTGAACAGTTAGAAACCAGTGCTGCCTATGTCCAACGCCGCGCAGCAATCGATCAGTTTAATGCCAGCAATCCGTGGCTGAAACGCGGTATTGCTTTAACCCCGGTGAAGTTTGGTATTTCCTTTACCGCTACCCATTTCAATCAAGCCGGGGCATTGCTGCATGTGTATAACGATGGCACGGTGCAGTTGAATCACGGCGGTATGGAAATGGGGCAGGGTTTATACACGAAAGTCGCGCAAGTGGTGGCGGAAGTGTTGCAGATTGACCTCGCGCAGATTCGCTGTACCGCGACCACTACCGATAAAGTCCCGAATGCTTCAGCTACGGCGGCTTCTTCCGGTTCGGATATGAATGGCATGGCCGCCCGTAATGCCGCAGAAACCATTAAACAACGCTTAATTGAATTTCTAGCCACGCAATATGATGTGCCTGCTGACACGATTGTGTTTCATCGCGGGCAGGTGCAAGTGGGCAATAAAGCCAGTATGAGTTTTGCTGAACTGGCGCATAAAGCTTGGTTTAACCGTATTTCGTTATCGGCTACCGGGTTTTACCGCACGCCAAAAATCCACTATGACCCGACCACCATGACCGGGCGACCGTTTTACTATTTTGCCTATGGGGCAGCGGTGTCGGAGGTATTGGTTGATACCCTGACCGGCGAATACAAATTGCTGCAAGTGGATATCCTGCATGATGTGGGTTCTTCATTAAATCCGGCGCTGGATATAGGCCAAATCGAGGGTGGTTTTATCCAAGGGGCGGGTTGGTTAACCATGGAGCAGTTATGGTGGAATGAAGCTGGGCACTTAATGACGCACGCCCCTTCCACTTACAAGATTCCATTAGCCGGTGATGTGCCTGCTAAGTTTCATGTGCAATTGGTACAAAACAAACCCAATCTTGAAGCCACGATTTACCGTTCCAAAGCAGTAGGCGAACCGCCATTAATGTTGGCCATGTCAGTGTTCTATGCGCTTAAACAGGCGGTGGAAAGTGTGGGCGAACATCAATTTGCGTCGGGTTTGAATGCCCCGGCGACCCCCGAAGAAATTTTGCTGGCAGTAGAACGGTTACGCGCTTATCAAAGCGGAGTAACAGCGGCATGACAGCCTGGTTGAATGCCATTGACTGCTTGCAACGTGACCAGCAAGCCTGTGTGCTGGCGACGATTGTGCAAACGTGGGGTTCAACCCCGCGTGAAACCGGTACCAAAATGGTAGTCGGGGCAAAGCAAGTCATTGGCACAATCGGCGGCGGCACACTGGAACAACAAGCGATTCAAACAGCACGCCAAGCCTTAGCTAGTGCCGAGGCATCGCCCATACGGGGTTGGTGGGATGAATGGATACTCGGGCCGGATTTAGGTCAGTGCTGTGGCGGCGTGGTTAAAGTCTATTACGAATATATTCCAGCGACCCCGCAGCCTTGGCAAAGCGCGCTTAAACAGACCTTACAAGCTAATCAGCCTGCGCAAATATTGACGGTATTGGATACTGACAATCATCGCTTAAAACACAAACAAATAAACGCGCTATCGACAGCAGATCAAGCTAGTATCAAGATGGAGACAGCCGCTGCTGAATGGCTGCTGGAGGAAATCATCCTGCCGCAAACTTTTACGCTGGTGTTATTCGGTGCGGGGCATGTTGGGCAAGCGCTGGTGAATGTTATGAGTCAGTTTCCGTGTCGCCTTATCTGGATTGACTCGCGTGCCGAACAGTTTCCGTCCGCTTTACCCGCGTTTAGTCAGGCTAGCATTGAAATGCGGGTGGAGGCGGACCCGGTGAGTGTGATTGCGCATATGCCAGCCGCTAGCGATTATCGGGTGATGACGCATGATCATGCGCTGGATTTGGAATTATGTGCGGCGATTCTAGCGCGTGAGGATGTGCATTCCATTGGTGTAATTGGCTCGGCGACCAAGGCGGCGCGTTTTCGCCATCGCCTGCGGGATCGTGGCTTCACCCCTGCGCAATTGCAACGCCTGATTTGCCCGATAGGGATCGCGGAGATTCGCAGCAAACATCCCGGAGCGATTGCCATTGCGGTAGCGGCGCAATTATTAAGTTGGCATAGCAGCCAAGGCATGCCAGCGTTTAACCCTGTTTTATCTTCTTCCCAGCTTACGGAGTGTAGTGCATGAGTTTAGGGAGCCCCCCTGTTACCCCCCGTCTGGAATTGCGCGGCATCAGCAAGATTTACCCCTCGGTTATTGCCAATAAAGATATCAATCTCACGGTTATGCCGGGGGAGATACACGCCATCCTTGGCGAAAATGGCGCGGGTAAAAGTACCCTCATGAAAATTGTCTACGGTGTCGTCAAGCCCGATGAAGGTGAAATGCTTTGGGATGGTCAGCCGGTACAAATCCACAGTCCTGCGCAAGCCCGCCAATTGGGTATTGGCATGGTATTCCAGCATTTTTCCCTGTTTGACACCCTGACAGTGGCACAGAATATCGCCTTGGCAATGGATACCCAACAGGATATGCGTGAACTGTCCGCGCATATTGTGGAAGTGTCGAATCGCTATGGTTTGCCACTGGAACCGGAGCGGTTGGTACATGGCTTATCGGTGGGGGAACGCCAGCGGGTAGAAATCGTGCGCTGTTTATTGCAGGAACCGCGTTTGCTGATTATGGATGAACCAACTTCGGTACTGACCCCGCAAGCGGTGCGCAAGCTATTTGAAACCTTACGGCGCTTGGCCGATGAAGGTTGCAGCATTTTATATATCAGTCACAAGCTGGATGAAATCCGCGAACTTTGCCATAACGCCACGGTATTACGCAGCGGACGGGTAACGGGCAATGCTGACCCGCGTCAGGAAAGTGCTAAAAGTTTGGCAGAAATGATGATTGGTAAGGAATTGCCCACTTATCAACATGCACTGGCCAATAGTGATGGTGAAGAACGTTTGGTGGTATCCCATTTAACCCGGCCTTCTACTGATCCGTTTGGTACAAGCTTGCAGGATATTAATCTGACGGTGAGGGCAGGGGAAATTCTCGGTATTGCCGGTGTGTCTGGTAATGGGCAGCAGGAATTGCTGTATGCCTTAAGCGGTGAAAAGCCTTCCGCAAAAGCCGATGACATTATTATCAATGGCCAGCCAGCCGGACGTTTGAATGCCGCGCAGCGGCGTAAAATCGGTTTACGCTTTGTGCCGGAAGAACGCTTAGGGCGCGGCGCTGTGCCGGTCATGGCGCTGGAGTTAAATGCACTTTTGACCGGGCATGATGCCGGTTTAAGTCTGCGCGGGTTTATTAATCACCACAAAATGCGCCAGTTTGCCCAAGAGTGTATCGAACGCTTCAATGTTAAATGCGGTGGGCCTACTGCTGAAGCCAAAAGCCTGTCTGGCGGTAATGTGCAGAAATACATTGTCGGGCGCGAATTAATGCTTAACCCGCAAGTCTTGGTGATTTCCCAGCCTACTTGGGGGGTGGATGTAGGGGCGGCCAGTTTTATTCGCCAAACCTTGCTGGATTTGCGCAGTAGTGGTGTGGCGATTCTGGTGATTTCCGAAGAACTTGACGAATTATTTGAAATTAGTGACCGCATTGCCGTGATTGCCCAAGGTCGTCTTTCCCCAAGCCGTGCCATTCAGGAAACCAGTATGGAAGAAATTGGCCTGTGGATGGGCGGTAGCCAAAACAGTGCGACGTTTACCCCTCCTCCAACCTTGCAGCCGGGAGCTGTGTAATATGCTAAAAATCAGGCTGGAACCTCGTCCTTCTCCTTCCAAACGCATGGTGTATTTATCCCCGTTGCTGGCCATTTTGCTAATGCTGCTGTTTGGATTGGCGGTGTTTAGCGGCTTGGGTCAAAACCCGGCGACCGCTTTCCATGCTTTCTTTGTTGAACCGATTAATGACCTGTACGGCTTTGGTGAATTGCTAATTAAAGCCTCGCCGTTGGCTTTGATTGCCTTGGGGCTATCGGTGGGTTTTCGCGCCAATATCTGGAATATCGGGGCAGAAGGCCAGTTAACCATGGGCGCGATTGCGGCTGGCGGTGTGGCCTTAGCCATGCCGGAAGCGAGCAGTTGGGTGGTCTTGCCATTAATGTTTATAGCCGGTGCGCTTGGCGGCATGTTGTGGGCTAGTATCCCGGCGGTATTAAAGACGCGCTTTAATACCAATGAAATCTTGGTCAGCCTCATGTTGGTATATGTGGCGGGCTTGTTCTTGAGCTGGTTGATTCATGGTCCTTGGCGTGACCCGGATGGCTATGGTTTCCCGCAATCGCGCATGTTTGAAGCGTCTGCGTTATTGCCGGTATTGCTGGAAGAAACTCGTGTCCATGCAGGTGTGTTGATTACCGCTGTAGCGTTGGGATTGGCGATGGTGTTTTTCCGCTGGAGTTTGCTGGCGTTTCAAATGCGCGTCAGTGGTTTGGCCCCGCGTGCGGCGGCTTATGCTGGGTTTAATCAGCCGCGTATGGTGTGGATTGGTTTGCTGATTGGTGGGGCGGCGGCTGGTATTGCCGGGACGTGTGAAATTGCTGGGCCGATTGGACAATTGCTGATGCCGTTATCACCGGGTTATGGGTTTGCGGCCATTATTGTTGCCTTTGTAGGCCGCTTGCATCCAGTGGGAATTTTACTGGCTAGTTTGTTAATGGCCTTGCTGTATCTCGGTGGTGAAACCGCGCAAATGCAATTATCCCTGCCGTCAGCGGTTAGTGGCGTATTCCAAGGCATGTTGCTGTTTTTCCTACTCGCTGCTGATGTGCTCATTAATTTCAAGCTTAAACTGGTGAATATCACCAGTGCCAAAACCGCCACACAGGGAGCCTGATATGAGTTTAGATAGCATTGTGCTGATTTTAACGGCTACCGTGGGCGCGAGTATTCCCTTGCTGTATGCCGCGTTAGGCGAACTGATCGTAGAAAAATCCGGCGTACTCAATCTGGGTGTGGAAGGCATGATGATAGTCGGTGCCATTACCGCCTTTATTGTCGCTACTGAAACCGGGCAATTATGGCTAGCAGTGATTGCCGGGATGGGCGCTGGTGCCTTAATGGCGCTGATCTTTGGCTTTATTACCTTATCTTTAATGGCCAATCAGGTTGCTACGGGATTGGCATTAACCATTTTCGGCATTGGTTTGAGTGCGTTTATTGGCCAGGCCTATACCAGCGTGGCCTTGGATGGGGTTAAAGCCCTGCATATTCCTCTACTCAGCGATATACCTGTGGTGGGCAAATTGCTGTTTTCTTACGACCCGTTAGTGTATCTGGCGGTTGCGGTATTTGCTGGCGTGACGTGGTTTTTATATCGCAGTCGTCCCGGCTTAATCTTGCGTGCGGTGGGTGAATCACCTCATTCGGCACATGCTTTAGGTTATGGCGTCATTCGCATCCGTTATTTGGCGGTTTTGTTCGGTGGTGCCATGGCCGGTTTAGGCGGGGCGTATTTGTCTATTGCTTATACCCCCTTGTGGGCAGAAGGCATGACTGCCGGACGTGGCTGGATTGCCTTGGCCTTGGTGGTGTTCTCAACTTGGCGGCCGGGGCGGGTGTTACTCGGCGCATTGTTGTTTGGGGGCGTTACTATTGCGCAATTCCATATACAGGGCACTGGGGTGGAAATTCCGTCGCAATTTCTGTCCATGCTGCCGTATCTGGCTACGATTGTGGTGTTGGTGATTATTTCGCGCGATGCCACGGTTATACGCCTGAATGCCCCCGCTTCCTTGGGGCAGCCTTATCACGATGAACTTCATTGATCTAACCAAACTGGAGATTTGTTATGCACTATAAACAACTAGCAACCAAAGCCAAACGCTTGCTCGGGGGCCTTTTAATAGGTTCATGCGCGTTAGGCTTAGGGGCAGCAACGGCGGCTGATGAACCCTTGAATGTGGGTTTTGTGTACGTCAGCCCGGTTGGTGATGCTGGCTGGACTTACCAGCATGATCTCGGCCGCAAAGCCATTGAGGAAAAGTTTGGTGATAAGATCAAAGTTAAATACATTGATAGCGTACCGGAAGGCGCGGAAGCCGAGCGCGTGATCCGTGATTTGGCTTCTAGCGGCAACAAGCTGATTTTCACCACCTCGTTTGGCTTTATGAACCCTACCCTGAAGGTGGCTAAAGCTTTCCCTACGGCTACTTTTGAACACGCGACCGGCTATAAGACGGCTAAAAATGTCGGTAACTACAATGCACGTTTCTATGAAGGCCGTTATCTCGCTGGTATCGTTGCTGGTTCCATGACCAAAACCAATACCCTCGGTTATGTGGCTGCTTTCCCAATCCCAGAAGTAGTGCAGGGCATTAATGCTTATACCCTGGGTGCGCAAAGTGTTAACCCAAATATTAAGGTTAAAGT
>CAZCJE010000034.1:0-30285 GCA_964498805.1 uncultured Thiothrix sp. | reverse complement strand
CCTAATGAATCCTGAGCTTGGCGCAATTCTTCCGCCATTAATTCACCCGCATTGAATACCCGTAACTGGTATTCCGCACGTTCTACCGCTTGTTGGGTGTCTTCTAAGGCTTGTAAATGCCGCCGCCGCGCCATGAATACACTTTCCGCTTCGCCCTGATAACCCATGCAGGCTTTCAATTCAGTGCGCAATGCATCCATACCCAAACCCTGTTTGGCGGAAATATACACATGATCGCCTTGTTTACCAGCGGCTTTACCACTGAGGTCAATCTTGTTATGCACCGTCAAGCGGGGAATGTGTGCGGGCAAACGCGCCAGAATGGCTTCGTGTTCGGCATTAGCCGCTTGGGTATCGTCCACTAATAATAGAATGAGATCCGCTTTGGCGACTTCCTGCCAGGCGCGTTCAATCCCGATTTTTTCCACCGGATCATGACTGTCCCGCAAACCGGCGGTATCAACAATATGCAGCGGCATACCATCCAGATTAATGCGTTCCCGCAAGACATCGCGGGTAGTACCGGCAATATCGGTAACAATGGCAGTTTCTTGCCCAGCAAGCGCATTCAATAGACTGGATTTGCCCGCATTAGGCCGCCCAACAATCACCAAATGCATGCCATCCCGCAGCAAACTGCCTTGACGCGCTTTCTGGAATATCGCCGTCAATTGCGTGCGAATGTCGGCTAACCTGTGGGTAACTTCGTCATCGGCGAGAAAATCGACCTCTTCATCCGGGAAATCGAGCGCCGCTTCAACATAAACCCGCAGTTCAATCAAAGCGATTAACAACTTATCCACAGCTTGTGAGAATTCACCCTGCAACGAACGTAATGCAGAGCGTGCCGCTTGTTCTGAACCGGCATCAATCAAATCGGCAATGGCTTCGGCTTGCGCTAAATCCAGCTTGTCATTGAGAAAAGCGCGTTCGGAAAATTCCCCCGGCCTTGCTAGCCGCGCACCAAGTTCCACACAACGCTTTAGCAGCATATCCAGCACCACTGTACCGCCATGCCCTTGCAATTCCAGCACATCTTCGCCGGTAAAGGAGTGTGGGGCAGGGAAATACAGGGCAATACCATCATCAAGCGCGCTGCCATCAGCCGCTTTAAACAGGCGATGGACGGCTTTACGGGGAGTAGGCAGGGAGCCAAGCAAACCTAGGGCTAATTCAGGCACACGCTTGCCGGAAAGACGAATAATCCCGACCCCACCGCGCCCCGGCGGGGTTGCCACAGCCGCGATGGTATCGGGATTAGTCCACATGCTTGTAACCTCTTCTACCCTCTCCGGGGACGGAGAGGGCTGGATGAACATGGTCAGCGTTTAGGCGTGACCAATGATTTTCTTGTTAATGTACCACTGCTGTGCCATGGACAGGACATTGTTCACTACCCAGTACAGTACCAAACCGGCCGGGAAGAACAGGAACATAATGGTCAGCATAATCGGCATGAACTGGAAGATTTTCTGCTGCATGGGGTCAACCTGTGGTGGGTTGAGCTTTTGCTGCAAGAACATGGAAATACCGTAGATGATCGGCAATACAAAGAACGGATCTTTGATTGACAGGTCGTGATACCACAGCATCCAAGGTGCCTGACGCAATTCCACGCTTTCCAGCAGTACCCAATACAGACCCATGAACACTGGAATCTGGATCAGAATAGGCAAACAGCCACCTAATGGGTTGATTTTTTCCTTACGGTACAACTCCATCATCGCGCGTTGTTTACCTTGCGGGTCATCCGCAAAACGCTCATTGAGGTCTTTCAGCTTCGGTGAAACCGCCTTCATTTTCGCCATGGACTTATAGCTCATAGCGGATGGATAGAAGAACAGCGCCTTGATGAAAATAGTCAGGAAGATAATGGTCCAACCCCAGTTGCCAATCACTTTGTGGATCAATTGCATAACCCAGAAGATCGGCTTAGAGATAAAGGCCAGTACACCATAATCGACCGTCAGATCCAAACCATCCGCAATTTGCTTTAAGGTATCCTGATCTTTCGGGCCAACATAAAACTCGCTTTTGAAAGTATCGGTCGCACCCGCAGCAATTTGCTTAGCATCGCTGCGTACCCCAAGCACATACGCTGGCACACCGCTATTTTGAGTCACCATGCTGTAATAATGGCTTTGTTGGCCTTCAGGTGTGACCCATGCACTAATGAAATAGTGCTCAAGCATAGCGACCCAGCCATTATTCACGCTTTCATTCACCGGCGTTTTAGCCATATCCGCAAACGAAAGCTTGGTGTATTTGTTGTCGTGGTAATAAGCGCCACCGACATAAGCGGTTGCCCCACTGAGGAAACTACCGGCTGCAGGTGGTGTACCATGTTTGATCTGACGGTATTCCGTACCACTCCACACATTAGCGGAACGGTTTTGTACCTCGTGTTCCACATTCACCAGGAAGCTACCACGCTTGAAGACAAAGCGCTTAAGCACGGTAATGCCGTTAGGATTCTCCCAAGCCATAGGCACTACCAGCTCATCTTTACCCTCAGCCAGTTGGTATTCCATTTGCGGTGTGGAATAAGTGGCTAAATGATCAGGGGCTAAGCCAGTGGTGTCTTGACCGGTAATAGGCTGATGCTGCAAACCGGATTGGGCGACATAATTACGGCCATTGAGATCAAGAATTTTTACCGGCTTATTAGGCTCATCCACACTAACGGGATAAGTAGGTAAGTCGGCTTCGACAATTTCGCCACCACGGGTATTGATATGCAATAACAGCTTATCTGTACGCACCGTAATAAACTGGCCACCTTTGCCATCACTAACTGCCTGTACATTGCCAGCAGTCGGTATATCCTGATTGCCCGCAACAGCCGGTGCAGTCACGGCATTGTTAGTCGCAGTCGGGGGTGGTTTAGGTGCGTGGTCTTGTTGCCAAGTTGTCCAGATGAGGAACAATAAAAACAACAAGGTGAGATACAGGAAAGGACGTTGCGAATCCATGAGTAGTGCAATCCGGTTAATAACGGGTATGGGTAAGGCAGCTTACTCAGCCTGCCTGAACCCGGCAGAGTATAGCTTGTGCAGACGTAACCATAAACCTTCCAATTGCTGGAAAATATCGGCATTTGTGAGGGTTAAAACATCCGCGCGGCACATCACTACAATATCCACAGCGGGTAATGTCGTCTGCTGTGCCCGAAAGCTTTCCCGTACCAAGCGCCGAATGCGATTACGCTCATGAGCCCGGCGCAGGTTCTTCTTAGCAATGGCCATACCTAAACGGGCAGTGCCTACCGGGTTTGGATTGACCCGGACGCTTAGGCTTTGCGCATGCAGACGTTTACCGTGTTCAAAGACTTGCCGGAACTCGCTGCCCCGGGTCAGTCGTACAGCACGCGGGAAGCTGGCCACTTCCTGTCGGCCTGCATCCAACAACGTTATGGAATCAGATGCTTACGGCCTTTAGCGCGGCGTGCACTCAGCACTTTGCGACCATCGGCAGTAGCCATGCGAGCACGGAAACCGTGAGTACGGGCACGGTGCAATTTACTAGGCTGGAAGGTTCTTTTCATGACAGGTTACCCCTAATCAACAACTGGTTTGCCATGCTGACCTGAAAAAATTTGCAGGCAGCCAAAAAGGTCAGGCACGTTAAGGTATTACCTGTGATTTGTCAAGCGTTATCAGCTTGGTCGTGAACGAGGCGAACTTGTGGATAAGTTCCTAGCCTCGCTATAATGAATTTCACCCAATAATCGCCTATATCACCTGACTGTCGCAACTGCCCAGGAACGATCCCGTATGCTCTGGCAACAATGCTTACAACAACTCGAACAGGAAATCCCTGATCACGAGATCAACACTTGGCTGCGCGCCTTACACGCTGTGGAAAAACGTCACGCCCTGTATTTGCTAGCCCCTAACACCATCGTGCTGCAACAAGTGCATGAACAATATTTGCCGCGTATTTTGTTTCATTCGCGTATTTTGACTGGCGATAACGATTACGACGTTTTGTTGCAGATCGGGTCTTCCCCACCTAAACCGGCGATACGTCCAGCCCCTGCGCCGATAGTGCCAATCATGGCTCCGATCATCTTGGACACACCAGCCGAACGCGAAAATACCCCGCTAGCAGCGCCTATAACGCCGCTAGCAGCGTCAACAGCCGCTGGTTTGTCGGTGATAACCCTACCGGCGAATGAACGCTTTGCCAATGCTCTGAATCCGCGTATGACGTTTGCCAATTTCGTCGAGGGCAAGTCTAACCAGTTAGCGTGTGCAGCTTCTCAACAGGTTGGCGATAATCCAGAAACCTCCTACAACCCGTTATTCATCTACGGTGGGGTCGGTTTGGGTAAAACGCATCTGATGCATGCCATTGGTAACCGTATTATCGAGCGTGACCCTAATGCGCGAGTGATTTATGTGTATGCAGAACGTTTCGTCAATGACATGATTGCCGCTATCCGTAATAACTGCATGGATGAGTTCAAACAGCATTATCGCCATGTAGATGCTCTGCTGATTGATGACATTCAGTTTTTTGCGGGTAAAGACCGCTCTATGGAAGAATTCTTCCACACCTTCAATGCGCTGCTGGAAAGTAAAAAACGAATCATTCTAGCCAGTGACAAATTCCCGCGTGACCTCGAAGGTATCGAAGATCGTCTGAAAACCCGTTTTAACTGCGGTTTGACCATCCAGATCGAATCACCCGATATGGAAACCCGGGTCGCTATCTTGCGCAAGAAAGCCGAAGATGCCGGTCTGCATTTGCCCAATGATGTGAGCTTTTTCATTGGCAAACGCTTTCACTCCAATATCCGTGACCTCGAAGGGGCGCTGCAGCGAGTTATTGCCAGTATGCGTCTGAAGTGTGTTAACCAAATCACCCTAGATTTCGTGCAGGAAGCCTTACGGGACCAATTGGCCAGTCAGGACAAAATGGTTTCCATTACCAATATCAAAAAAATCGTCGCGCAGTATTACAACATGCGGGTTACGGATTTGGATTCACAACGCCGTAACCGCTCACTCGCACGTCCACGCCAGATTGCTATGGCTCTAGCCAAAGAGCTGACTAATCACAGCCTTCCTGAAATTGGCGATGAATTCGGCGGCCGTGACCACACCACGGTTCTGCACGCTCAACGCAAAGTGGCCGCATTACGCCAATCAGATCCCAAGATTGATGAGGATTATCGTATCCTGTTAAGAACCCTGACAAACTGTGGATAAGTCTGTGAATAACCCCCCTAATAACTATGTGGATAGCCTGTGGATAACGTGTGGACAGAATTCCATACACAGGTTATCCACAGGTTATCCATAGGAATTGAGCACAGTATTCCACAGGCAAAACAGACAAATTTAGTCAATAAAATCATGTTAATAGAAAAGTTATCCACAGTTTGATAGCTATACTATTAACAACTACTATTTTTTAAATAAAGATATACAGATAATGAAACTGACACAGACTCGTGAACATTTGCTGGAATCCCTGCAAGCAACACTCGGGGCTATTGAAAAACGGCATACCGCTCCGATCTTGGAAAATGTGTTACTGCGCATAGAAGGAACCCGTTCCTATTGGCGTGGTACTGATCTGGAAATTGAAATCGCCACCGATGCACCTATCATGGATGGTAGCGATGGCGAAATTACTCTACCTGCCCGCAAACTAGCCGATATCTGTAAATCACTGCCTACAGAAAGTATTATTAATTTGGAAATCCAAGCGGATAAACGGGCTCGTGTTTACTCAGGACGTAGTCGCTTTGAACTAGCCACTTTGCCAGCAAGCGAATTTCCAGATTTAGAAGATATTGGCGATGTAGCCACCTTTGAGTTACCGGAAAATGAACTCAAACGTTTGTTAGATCAGGCCGCGTTTGCTATGGCTAATCAGGATGTACGCTACTACCTGAATGGTTTGTTATTAGAAATCAGCCCTGAAGGGGTACGCAGTGTTGCTACCGATGGCCACCGCTTAGCCTTATGTTTTTATCCACAACCTATGGCAGCTGTAAGCCAAACTCGCCAATTGATTATTCCGCGCAAAGGGGTTCAGGAATTAGCTCGCCTACTGCGTAGTGATTGCTACACACCGGTACAAATTCAAGCCAGCCAAAATCATCTCCGGGTGCAATTGGATAACTTACGCTTTACCACTAAATTGATTGATGGGCGTTATCCAGATTACCGTGCAGCAGTGCCTCAAGGTGGTCAAATTCAGGTCGAATTAGATCGTAAAGCTTTCAAGGAAATTCTTGGCAGGGTAGCCATTTTATCCAATGAAAAATTTCGTGGTGTACGTTTAACACTTAACCAAAATATCCTACAGGTTCAAGCACATAATCCAGAACAGGAAATTGCTACGGATGAACTGGATATCCACTATTCAGGGCATGAATTTAGTATTGGTTTCAATGTAAATTACTTATTGGATGCAGTGAATCACTTACAAGGGGATACTCTACGTTTGCAATGCAACTCACCTGAAAGCAGTGTGTTAGTCATAGATCCTGATAATGATAGCGTGCGCAATGTCATCATGCCTATCCGCTTGTAACCGGTTCATAAATCTGTGTGGTTAAACAAACTTACCATTCAAAACTGTCGAATCTTAGATCAAATTGATCTGGAATTAGACCAACACGCTAATTTTTTACACGGTGCTAATGCTTCTGGTAAATCCAGTGTTTTAGAAGCGTTAGCCTTATTAGCCCGTGGACGTTCTTTTCGAACTCCACGTATTCAAGAAGTTATACAACGAGGTGCAGCTGAAGTAACGGTTAGTGCCCGAGTTGAAGAGGGGCAATTAGCAACGAGTTATCCGCTTGGCATCAGTAAAAGTCCCGGTAATACTCGTATTCGCATTAACCACGCTGATGTTCAACAACAGGCTGAATTAAGTGCGCATATACCGTTAACGCTGGTTCATCCAGGGTCTGTTGAATTGATTACAGGTAGCCCTGCAGGGCGACGGGCTTTTCTGGATTGGATTGCTTTTTATCGCTTTGCGGATTTTCACGCAACTTGGCGTCAGTATCAACGGGTGTTAAAACAGCGCAATGTGTGTCTACGTGACCCACGCCAACGTTACGCCTTAGCTCAATGGACAGAACAGCTAATCGCCCTACAACCGGCTTTGTACTGTTTTCGCATTCAGGCACTAGAAGCCTTGAATTTAGCCCTACAGACCGCAAATTCTCTGTTAGAAACCGCAAGTTTACCAACTTTGCAATTAAGCAGTGGATTCCCTCAAGGTGTTAATCCCCACGATCAAACCGCTTTACAGCAATGCTTTCTAGATAGGCAGGAAGCTGAACTAAAACAAGGTTTTAGTTTGTATGGAGCTCACCGTGCTGATTTACATATTTTGCTACAGAACATACCAGCAGTACGTGTTGCCTCACGCGGTCAACTGAAATTACTAGCGGTCGGCTTATTGTTGGCACAGAGTCATGCAGTCAGCGAGCTACCCACTAAACGTGGTATCATAGCGATTGATGATCTGGCCGCAGAGCTGGATGAACATAATCAAGAGGCGTTATATCAGACCCTCAAGGCAACGCAGCAACAATTGTTTATCACCAGTACTCGTCCTGATTCCCTAAAAAACTGGGGAGACCAGGCGCGTGTGTTTCACGTGAAACAAGGACGCATCACGGCGGTATGACGATTGCTTTTTTCTTAAAAACGCAACGACGGAAATGACATGACTGACAATACCTACGACTCGTCGAATATCAAGGTACTGAAAGGGCTAGAAGCAGTACGCAAGCGTCCCGGCATGTACATCGGTGATACCGATGATGGCACGGGTTTACACCACATGGTGTTTGAAGTTGTGGATAACTCCATCGACGAAGCTTTAGCCGGTTATTGCACTGAAATTAAAGTAGAACTGTTTAGCGATGGCTCGGTAAAAGTTACCGATGACGGGCGTGGTATTCCGGTGGATATTCATCCGGAAGAAGGCCGTTCCGCTGCCGAAGTCATTATGACGATTCTACATGCTGGTGGTAAGTTTGACGATAATTCATACAAAGTATCAGGCGGTCTACACGGTGTTGGTATTTCCGTGGTGAATGCTTTGTCGGAAACGCTGGAATTAACCATTCGCCGCCATGGCAAATTACACCAACAGATTTACAAACTGGGTGATCCGGTTGCACCACTAGCGGAAATAGGCGATACCGAAGGTACCGGTACCTCGGTGCGTTTTTGGCCAAGTGCCACTATTTTTACTCAGACCGAATTCCACTACGACATTCTCGCTAAACGTTTACGGGAATTATCCTTTCTGAATTCTGGGGTACGCATTCACCTGATTGATCGTCGTGGTGAAGGTCGTGAAGATATCTTTGAATATGAAGGTGGAATTCGAGCATTTGTTGAGCATCTAAACCGCAATAAAACCCCGATTCATTCCAGTATCGTTTATTTCAGTACTGAACAAGATGGGATTGGTGTTGAAGTAGCGCTGCAATGGAATGATTCTTATCAGGAAAATGTATTCTGCTTTACCAATAACATTCCACAGCGCGATGGTGGTGCCCATTTGTCCGGCTTCCGGGCTGCTTTGACACGTACGCTTAATAACTACATTGAAAACAGTGGTTTAGCTAAAAAAGAAAAAATTAACCCTACGGGTGATGATGCGCGTGAAGGTTTGACGGCGGTCTTGTCGGTTAAAGTGCCAGACCCAAAGTTTTCCTCACAGACCAAAGATAAATTGGTGTCATCTGAGGTAAAAGGTGTCGTCGAATCGACCATGAATGAGCGTTTGGGTGATTTCCTGTTGGAAAATCCGCAGGAAGCTAAGCTCATTACCGGTAAGATGATTGAGGCTGCGCGAGCCCGCGAAGCGGCGCGTAAAGCGCGTGAAATGACGCGGCGTAAAGGGGCTCTGGATATTGCCGGTTTGCCGGGCAAGTTAGCAGACTGTCAGGAAAAAGATCCTGCCTTATCTGAACTGTTTTTAGTGGAAGGCGATTCCGCTGGTGGGTCGGCTAAACAAGGTCGTGATCGTCGTACTCAAGCCATTTTGCCATTGAAGGGTAAAATCCTGAATGTGGAAAAAGCCCGTTTTGACAAAATGCTTGGTTCGCAGGAAGTCGGTACGCTGATTACGGCTTTGGGTTGTGGTATTGGTCGCGAAGACTATAACCCGGACAAATTGCGTTATCACCGCATTATTATTATGACGGACGCGGATGTGGACGGTTCGCACATTCGTACCCTGCTGCTGACGTTCTTCTATCGGCAAATGCCAGAATTGGTAGAGCGTGGATATATTTATATTGCCCAGCCACCTTTATATAAGGTTAAGCGTGGTAAGCAAGAGCAATACGTCAAAGACGATAACGAAATGGAACGTTATCTACTGCAGTTAGCTTTAGACGATGCCCACTTATATCTAAACACAGCATCACCCGCTATTAGTGGGGAAGCGCTTGAAACGCTGGTACGGCAATATAATGCGGTTAAACAAGTGATTGCGCGTCTGTCACGTCGTTATGACCGTAACTTACTGGAAGCGTTGTTATTTGAATCTTTGCCATCTGCAGAAGTAAGTGAACAAGTTCCGGTAGAAGCCTTTGAAGGCTGGGTGAAGTCAGCCATTGCCACTTTGAACCTTGAGGCTAATGGCGGTGGCCGTCACTATTCTGCAGTATTGAATCGTGTGGATGACAACGCATGGACACTGGAAGTGAAGCGCCGTCAGCATGGTTTGGATCATGTGATTCGTTTGGATCGTGATTTCTTCCTGATGCCCGAAATCAAAATGCTGTTAAATACCAACCGGGAAATGGATGGTTTGCTGGAAGAGGGCGCTTATATTGGTCGCGGTGAACGCAAACAAGCGGTTACTCGTTTTGATCAAGTGGTTACCTGGTTAATGCAAGAAGCGAATCGTGGTTTGCAGATTAGCCGCTATAAAGGCTTAGGTGAGATGAATCCTGACCAATTATGGGAAACCACTCTCAATCCAGAAGGCCGTCGTTTAATGCAAGTCAGAATTGAAGACGCGATTGCAGCAGATGAGGTGTTTACCACCTTGATGGGGGATCAGGTCGAACCCCGTCGTGATTTCATTGAAAAGAATGCGTTGTCCGTTTCTAATCTGGATATATGAGGTTTCACGTGAAACAGAATAACCCATTGCTCGATATTTCGGGGTTGCCGCCTTTTTCCCAAATTAAGCCAGAACACGTTACCCCAGCCTTGGATGTGGTATTACAAGAAAATCGTGCTTGGTTGGAACAGACCCTCAGCAGCCAGACATGTTTCACGTGGAACAATCTGGTAGCGCCTTTAAATGAAGCGGGTAATCGTCTGGAACGCACTTGGTCACCGGTTAGTCACATGAATGCGGTGGTGAACACAGATGAGTTGCGCAAGGAATACAATGCCAATTTGTCGCGTTTGAGTGATTATCACACCGATTTAGGTCAAAACGAGCAATTGTATAATGCCATTAAAGCCATTCGTGAACAGGAAGCAGGGCTTGATAGCGCGCAAATCAAGAATCTGGATGACAGTCTATTAGGCTTTAAATTATCCGGTGTGACCTTACCTGCGGAACAAAAAGAGCGTTACCGGGAAATTAATCAGCAGTTATCCCAGTTAAACTCACGCTTTTCTGACAATGTGCTCGATGCTACTAATGCGTGGGTGAAACAGATTCTACAGGTGGAAGAGCTAGCCGGTTTACCAGAATCTGCGTTGGAAATGGCTGCGCAAATGGCCAAACAGCGTGATATGGAAGGCTGGGTATTGACCTTGCAATTCCCGTCCTACATTGCTGTCATGACGTATGCGGATAAGCGTGAACTGCGGGCTGAGCTTTATCGCGCGTATACAACCCGTGCTTCTGAATTGGGTACTAATCCGGAGTGGGATAACACCGAGGTTATGCGGGATATCCTGCGCTTACGTCAGGAAGAAGCCAGCTTGTTGGGATACGATAATTACGCCGAGTTATCATTAGCCACCAAAATGGCTGAAAGTCCGCAGCATGTGTTGGAATTCTTGCAAGATTTAGCGCGTAAGGCTAAACCGTTTGCTGAAAAAGAATTCGCTGAAATCCAAGCGTTTGCGCACCAACAATTAGGGTTAGAAGATCTGCAGGCATGGGATATAGCCTATGTCAGTGAAAAGATGAAGCAAGCGCGCTTTGACTTTTCTGAAGAAGACCTCAAACCCTATTTCCCGGCCGACCGCGTGATTAGCGGCTTGTTTAGCTTGGTCGAAAAATTGTTTGGTATTCGCATTACACAGCAAACCGAGAATGTGGACCTGTGGCACCCAGACGTGCGTTTCTACCATGTGTATGATGGCAATGGCCGTTTGCAGGCTATGTTCTATCTGGATTTATATGCCCGCCAGCATAAACGTGGTGGAGCGTGGATGAGTGATTTTTGCGGTCGGTTTAAGCGCGTCAATGGTTTGCAGATTCCGGTTGCCTTTATGACCTGCAATAGTAGTGCACCAGTGGGTGATAAACCTGCCCTGTTTACCCATGATGAGGTCGTGACCTTATTCCATGAGTTTGGCCATGGCTTACATCATATGCTCACGCAAGTGGATTATCCGGATATTTCTGGTATCAATGGTGTGGAATGGGATGCGGTCGAGTTACCTAGCCAGTTTATGGAAAACTGGTGTTGGGAACGTAGTGTACTGGCTATGATTGCAGCCCATTGGCAAACCGGTGAGGCGTTACCGGAAGCGCTTTACCAGAAAATGCAGGCTGCTCGTCATTTCCAAACCGCTATGGCTACTGTACGCCAGCTCGAATTTGCCCTGTTTGATATGCGCCTCCACTTAGATGCTCACGCCGCTGAAGCAGGCCGTGTTCAAGCGATGCTCGATGAAGTGCGTGCGCAAGTAGCGGTGGTTAAACCACCTGCCTTTAACCGTATGGCTAATAGTTTCACCCATGTGTTTGCCGGTGGTTATGCTGCTGGCTATTACAGCTATAAATGGGCAGAAGTGTTATCAGCCGATGCATTTTCGCGCTTTGAAGAAGAAGGCTTGTTTGAAACTTGTATTGGGCAGGCTTTCTTGGAAGAAGTGTTAGAAGTGGGTGGTTCGCGTAAAGCCATGGATTCATTTGTTGCATTTCGTGGGCGTAAACCTAGTGTCGATGCACTTTTACGGCATAGTGGCTTAACCGAGACCGACCAAGCAGCATGAAAATAGCAACCTGGAATGTCAACTCGCTAAAAGTGCGGTTACCTCATGTCTTGCAATGGCTAGGCAGTCATCAGCCGGATGTTTTGGCGATCCAAGAAACCAAAACGGTAGATGAGCAGTTTCCAGCTAATGCCTTGGCAGAAGCGGGTTATCATGCCGTATTTGCAGGGCAGAAAACCTATAATGGGGTGGCTATTTTAAGCAAAACCCCAGCGACTGAGGTGATGACTGACATTCCAGGTCTGGCTGACCCACAACGGCGAATTTTAGCCGCTACGGTTAATGATGTGCGCATAGTTAATCTGTATGTGGTTAATGGTGCTGAAGTAGGTACTGATAAATACGCCTACAAGCTCGAGTGGCTAAAGGCAGTTACGCAATGGTTACACACCCAAATACGGCAGTATCCAAAACTGGTGGTATTAGGCGATTTTAATATCGCCCCTGATGATCGTGATGTACACGACCCGGCACTTTGGTGTGGAAAAATCTTCTGTTCTGAACCAGAACGCAATGCTTTAAAGGCTATGGAAACAGTAGGCTTAAGCGATACTTTCCGTCTGTTTGCACAAGCGGATAAAAGCTTCAGTTGGTGGGACTATCGTGCGGGAAATTTCCGCCGCAATCATGGTTTACGTATTGATCTAATTTTGGCGAGTACACCCTTGGTAGATGTTTGCAAAGCTTGTTATATCGATCGCGAACCGCGTACTTGGGATAAACCTTCTGATCATGCTCCGGTGGTAACGGAATTCCAATGATGAAACCTTGGGTTTGGCTAGCTATATTCGTAACTTCATTGGTAATAGCCAGTGGAGTATTTTTAGGGTGGCAAACACCCTCCACACCAGCAAAGACAAATAGATTAATCGTGCAAATGCCTTGTGACCTTAATCAGTCGGCATGTCAGGCAGCTGATCAGCAAGGCCATCAAATCCAGTTTAGTTTGTCTCCTACTCCTATCCCTTTAATGCAGAATTTAACTGCCCAGCTTGCGGTTAAGGGCTGGAAGGATATCCAAGAAGCGCAGGTCAGTATTGAAGGGGTGAATATGTATATGGGGCAACAGTTCACTTTCTTACAGCCAAATGCTACTAAACAGTGGCACGGTAACCTGATGTTACCGATTTGTTCAGAAAGTAATATGCAATGGCAGGCAAGCGTACATATTCAGTCAGCTGATAAATTTTACGTGGCTACTTTTCCTTTTATGACCACGCGCCCATAAATAATAGGCCGTCAAGCGCAAAATTCCCCTTACCCGTCGGTTTACGATTGTGATTTCCCCCTAAATCGCGTTCCACTTGTACTGTGTTAGAACGCGGTACAACTTCAATGAAAAAATTCTAAAGTCAATTACTGCTTCTGACTAGCAGTCAGAGTCGTGTTTGACTGCCTTGTTTCCCCATCAGGGTCTATTTTTCTCTTGGTTCCTAGGGTGATGGATATGCAACTGGAACGCTCTACCATAATCTCGGTCGTGACAATTACACTGTTAACCCAACTAACGCCTGCTTGGAGTGCGCCGGGGGGGATGTTTCGGCGCGCTGAAAGTACTACTTATCCAGCCGCTTCAGCCGCTGAACAATCGACTAATAATGCAGAAGTAAATGCTCAAAACTTGGTTTTGTCAGCCCCTATACCCTCCAGTGTTAGCCTTTCCAATCAGGATATAGTTTGGGAGGTACAGGCTATTAATGGGAGCCGTCGTGAACAGCTACACGGGCGCTCACTACGTTTAGCCTTGCCAATAGGTGCTTATAATATTCATTTGCTCATTGGCAGTTACGAAGAAAAAGTGGGCGTGGATATTGCGCCTGGTAAAGTGGCAGTACCAAACTTTGCAGCGAATATTGGTATACTGCAAGCATCCAGTGATACACCGGCGGATTGGGAAATCTATGTAAATCCTGATAAAGGCAAACAGCCCATGATTCGCCGACAGGGTAGTTCGCGTATCAGTGCTATTGTTGGCGTTGGTGAATACACCGTTATAGCCCATGGTAACAATACCACTCAGCGTCAATCGGTGCGTATAGAACGAGGCAATACTGAACAAGTTGCTTTAAAAATGCCCATAGGTAAGGTCAATTTGGTGGCTACCTTGGAAAACTTTCCGGCCATGCGGGCTATGAGTTGGAAACTCTATCGGCTTGATGGTGGGCGTAAAGAAATTGCAGCCCCTAGACGCCATACTGCGACACTTGAAGTGCCACCAGGGCATTATGAAGCGGTAGCTACTTTGGATGGACGCGAACGTCGACGTGAATTTACGGTACTGGATGGAACAAGCAGTAATATTGTATTAGCAATGGATTAGGCATGCATTTGAACAATCTCCGTATTGGCATTGCTCTAGGAAGTGGTTCTTCCCGGGGCTGGGCGCATATTGGTATTTTGCGAGCCTTGGCTGATATGGGGATTCATCCGGATATTGTCTGCGGTTGTTCGGTGGGTTCAGTGGTGGGTGCAGCCTATGCCGCCGGTAATCTGGATGCTTTGGAAAACTGGTTACTATCGTTGACGCGCTTGGAATTAATCCGTTTTTTTGAATTAAACATGGCTCTAAACGGGTTTGTTCGACACGACCGATTCCAGCAGTTTCTCTCCATGCATGTGTGTGAAGAAAGCATCCAGATTCATCAGTTAAACAAGAAATTTGCGACCGTTGCGACTGATTTACGCAATGGTCGTGAGATCTGGTTTACTGAAGGCGTAGTACAAGATGCTATTTGGGCTTCTATTGCGTTACCGGGTTTGTTTCCACCTTATCGGCATAAAGATCAATGGCTAGTAGATGGAGGATTAGTTAATCCAGTACCGGTCTCTTTGTGTCGGGCGCTAGGGGCTGATGTCGTGATTGCGGTGAATCTCAATGGCAATATGGCACGTCGGTATGCAGGTCACGTATCTAAATTAAAACCTGAGATCGTGATAGCAGCGCCAGAATCGTTACCTGCTAAAAAGCCAGACAATCTAGTTACCTCGTTAGCCGCCTCTATCCGTGAATATTCCTCCACTTGGCTACCCGATGTGGGTAAGGAAAAACCTGAAGAACTCACTGCACCAGGTTTGATGGAAGCCGTAGCGGCTTCTATTAATATTATGCAAGACAAAATTACTCGCAGTCGTATGGCGGGCGACCCTCCAGAAATCTTGCTGAATCCACGTTTGGAACATATTGGCTTATTGGAGTTTTTCCGCGCAGAAGAGGCTATTGCTGAGGGACGCAAAACGGTGGAACGCTTGCAAGCTGAGATTACTGATGTCTTAAATCCCTTCTCCTAAGGTGAATACTGCTCACTGACTAGGCTAAAAAACAGGTATGTCCGGGAAAACTAGCTATTTTTAGAGAATAGCGATCTATACTAAAAATAAGGAGATCGTTTTCAACCCGTCAATATTTATTATTAATACATACATAATACTTGCAAATATAATTATAGCTGGGTAAATATGTATTAATGAGATTTTTAAGAGCCTATTAAGTTTTATTCTGTATTGTTAAGAATATGAAAAATAGTCAATGCTTGTTTCAGGAAAGCAAGCTGAAATCAAGACACTAACAGGTATATTCATGGAATCTATTCTCTCCCGATTTTTTGCGCAGTCTTCCCAGTTGCGTTTATTTCTGAAAATTTTGTTTGTGGTATTAGTGCTTATAGGCTTTGTTTTTGCGCTGATACCTATGCACGGTATGTCTGAAATTCCGCATATGGATAAAATCATGCATGCCCTAGCCTTTTTTAGCTTTGCCGCGTTACTGGATCTGGCGACAAACCGGCATAGTTTCTGGCGCTGGAAAGTGCCGCTACTACTAGGTTATGGAGCTGCTATTGAGGTATTGCAATTGTTTACCCCATGGCGTTCCTTTTCTGTAGCGGACTTTGGTGCAGACGCTTTAGGTATTTTCCTGTACTGGTTACTCTGGTACATGGTGCTAAAGCGTTTTATTTCGCACGCGGTCAATCGTTAATTTGCCGAGGCGCTGACAGGATTAACCTTAGTAATGTCATAAATTTGCACTTTGGCATCCTGTAGCTGATAGCCTGCTTCTGCCAGACTGGTATGGGTAGGAGCAGTGTTTAAAGTTCCATAAACCCAGACAGGCTCATGAATTCGTTCCATACCAATACTTTTATCCGGTAGTGGCTTGACTAAAATAGTATTATTCAGGGGCGGCGGTGGCACATGGATACAAGATCCAAAGTTAGGCACTAGCAGGAATTCCTTAACCATACCGCGTTGTTCGTCCACTTCTAAGGGCGCGATAAACCCTGGCAGTTTGACTTTTTTGCCTTGCATCGCCGGGTTAACAGGGGCCGCATTCATTTCTGCCTGCATTTTTTCTAAGAGCTTTTGTTCCGAGGGGTCGCCTTCCGGAATAGCATCAATCTGTGCTTTATAGCGTTGCAGAATGTCTTTACCGCTTTGGCCGGGCAATTCTAAATCTGCCCAGGCAATTTCCACATAATCCGCGTAATCAGCTTTCATTCTCACCAATTCACTATCGGGTGGTTTGAGCATGGCATTAATAGAGGTGCCAATCACAGGGGCATTAACCGGCTGGTTTAGCGTAATTTGTGAGACAGATTCTGCAGCAACAGGAACATTGGGTGCGGAATCATTACAGGCAGTCATTAGGCTACCTACGATAGTGATAGCGAAAATTGTCTTTTTTTTCATGATTATAATCTTACGGTTAGGCCATCTTGCAGGGAACGTCGATAAGCAAGGATGCCCGGAATCAAGCTAAAAACCAGCGCTATCAGGATTATCAGTAGCATTAAACCTATAGCAGGCAAGTCAGGTAGCCAGGTGCGTAGATGAAAACCGTATTCTGCTATCAGCCACGGTTTTCCCAGTTCTATGCCTAACGCTAGCAATGCCATGCCTAATAAACTGCCAAAAGTCACTAATACTAAGGTTTCTAAACTCAAAAGCAGAACGAGTTGATAAGGATGAGCCCCAACCGCGCGTAAAATAGCCATTTCCCGGCGGCGTTCCTGCAAGGTGGAGAGTAAAACGGTCAATAAGCCGACCAAACTGGTCATGACAACAATGGCAGTAATCATCTGCAAAATGTTTTCAAACACACCAAGAGCTTGCCACAGTTCCGCCAGTGCGACCCCTGGAATAACGGCAGATAAGGGTTCTGCTGCAAATTCGTTGAATTCACGTTGTACCCGCAGTGCAGTAGCCCGATTTTTCAGACCCACTAAAAAGGCTGTGATGTGCTCGGGTTGCAAATGTTTATGCAAGGCTTCTTCCGCACTAACATGGTAGCCCGCGATTTTATTGCCATTCACCCAATCCACATGCATAGCTTCAATGCCTTCTAAGGAAATATGCACGGTGCGATCAAGCGGTGTACCGGTAGGTTGTAGAATCCCGACTACCTGAAAAGGCTTATCGTCATGTTCATTAAAATGTGTATCCACAGCCCCGTGTGCCATGATGAGGCTATCCCCTAGCTGATAATGCAGTTTACGCGCAACCTCGGCCCCTAAAACGGCTTCAAAGGGTTCTGCAAACGGTTTACCTGCTGCAAAGCTCAGGGCTTGTTTGTCGGCATACTGGTAATACTGAAAGTACGCTTGGGTTGTGCCTAAGACTCGATAGCCTTTATGGGAATCGCCTAGAGCTAGCGGAATAGTCCAATCAATCAGCGGATGAGCCGCAAGAGTTTGGTAGCTTTGCCAACGAATAGTATTCGTGGCATTACCAATGCCAAATACACTCGAAAGCAACAGTTGCACGGGGTTATTGCGGGCTCCGACCACTAAATCCGTACCCGCAATGGTATTGAGAAAACCATTTTTGGCTTGTTGGCGTGCATAATCGACTCCCAATACCAAAGCCACACTCAAGGCAATAGCCAGTAAGGTCAGCAATACACTGGCGCGTCGATTCCACAGGCTATGCCAGGCTAGTTTAAGTAAAATCATGCTATGACCTCTTGGCTAGCCGTGGGTAGGGTAGAAAGATGGGGTAAATCAATGACCCGTTTAAACATTTGGCTGAAGGCAGGATCATGGCTAACCATAATTAACGTGCTGCCTTGCGCTTGAGCTTCTTGTAATAACAGTTCAATAAGGCTATCGCGGTTTAGGGTATCCAATGCTGAAGTGGGTTCATCGGCCAAAATCAATTCCGGATTACCCATTAAGGCACGCGCTACCGCTACCCGTTGTTGCTGACCAACACTCAGTTCGGTTACCGGGCGCTGACACACGTTTTCTGGCAATTGTAAATGCGCTAATAATTCGCGGGTGCGCTCGGGTAAATGGCCCGCTTGTTGGCGTCGACGGGCAGAAAAATGACACGGTAGCTGGATATTATCTATAACTGATAAGTAAGGTAGCAGGTTGAATTGCTGAAAAATAATCCCTAAATGATCAGCCCGAAAGCGGTCACGCGCCGCTGCTGTCATAGCAGGCAAGGCTTGGCCTAATACCCGCACTTCACCCTGTGTCGGCAGCAAAATACCCGCGAGTATATTCAGGAGAGTAGTTTTACCACTGCCACTGCTACCCCGTATTAATAAGTGCTCTTTGGCATTAAGTTGTAAATCAGCGAAGGCTAATGCTTCAGTGGATTGAGGACGCCATTGATAACGCAGCCCTTGCAGGTGTAACACTAGCATACTTATCTCTGCTGGCTAAATGTGATGGTAAAAAAGCTTAAGCCTATCCACGGGTAGACACTGAGGATTTGCATACCATTCCTATCATGCGTGTAATGAGAAAAATCAGTTATGCGCTTGTACAGTCTGGCTAAAGCGGGTTAATAGTTGCTGTACAGTGGATTCATCCAAGCCTTGGGTAATAAACACAAAGCGGCTGTTATGATCCTCATCGGGCCAAGCACTTAATTCCACCTGAGGGTATAAAATGTGTTGGACAGCGTGTAAAACCACCGGGCCATTATGACCTTGCATATTAACAATAGCCTTCATGCGCAATAAGCGTGTGCCACACAAACCTAGCAAGGTTTGAAGCCCGGCCGCCACCTCCTCCCTGACCAACGGTGTCATAAAGCGTAGGACGAAACTGTGGATATGATCGGTATGGCCGCTCATTGGTGGCAGAATGCGAAAGTTTTTTTCAGCTAGCCAAGATTTGGCTTGAGCAGGTTCGCTAATATGATAAGCACGCAAACCAAACACCTGCTGCGGGTCGACTTCCCCATGCAGCACCGGCACAATTGGCGCGGCAGGATTCAATACCTGCAAGCGTTGTTTCAAAGCATCAATCGTTTGTGGGTCGGTTAGATCCGTTTTGGTGAGCAATAAACGATCCGCCCCTGCTATCTGGCGTACCGCTTCCTGATGCTGATCAAGTTGACCATTACCCAGACTAGCATCGACGGTTACCACTACGCCATCCAATACATAACGCGTAGCTGCCCAGCTCGAATGCAAGAGCGTTTCCATAATCGGTGTAGGGTCAGCAAGGCCGGTGGTTTCAATAATCACGCGTTCAAACGGCGGCACGCTGCCATCCCGTCGCCCTAGCCACAAATTTTTCAAAGTAGGCAATAATGCACCCTGAATTTCGCAACAGACACAGCCCCCTGAGAGCAAGGCCATAGGCCCACGATTATTACCCAGTAATTGCTGATCCAGCCCGACATTACCAAATTCATTCATAATCACCGCGGTTAAGGGTGGAACGCGCAGCAATCGTTCCCAAAACGACGGTTTTAACAGGTTATTCAGCAAGGTAGTTTTGCCACTACCGAGAAAGCCCGATAGCACGGTGACAGGAATAAGAGCGGGTTTGCGGGTCATGATGGCATAAGCGACTAGTAAAAAGTCGCGTCATTTTAAAAGGCAGGGTCAGCAGTGACAATCTGACCCTAACCTTGGCAGGTTATCGCCGATTTATGCACATTTATCTCACTACGCACCAAATTTTTTTCGCTAGCTGTGGATAAGTTCAATAAATTGTGAATAACTTGGTAATAAACAAGTTAAATCATGTAATCAGCATTGATGTTATTCACATGAAAGGGGGTAATGCCCTCTTCCAGACTGAAAATAGTGTCAGCTTTGGCTTTATCCGTCACAATAGTGCCACGCGCTTGGGCATGTAAATAAAACAAGTCATACAAAGATAAGCGGTTATGCATGTGCAGGATCGCGTTTAATTTCTGCGTAATACTAGCCCGGTGATTTTCGACATTATTGACAGAATGATAAAAAGCATTTGAGGGGATCGGTAAATCCATCCAGATAGCCTTACGTTCCTGCAAATCAAATACCACTGGTAGGACGTGCGAACACGCTTGGCGCAGATCGAGTTTCTGCTTAACCGTGCTTGGTTCATAAAGCGCATTATGGCCGGGGTATTCACGCAACATCCAGCCGACAAAACACGTGCTGTGTTCGGCAAAGGTGGGGCCATTGAATACCAGCACATTCATGGCCAGATAATGCGCTTTTTGCGCGGCTGAGGGCAGATGAATATCAATGAATTCACTTGCGCCATTAGGGGCTCGAGTAATATCGCCGCTATGGAAGGCCTGATAGGAGGCTGAGCGTAACTGGGTATAACTCACCTGTTCAATCACGCTACCATCTGCTGCATGAAAGGTAGCGCTTAGATCAATATCCATGCCTACCCAATACACAAACAGACGCAAAGTATCTTGTTCATACCCAAGCGGAAAACGCGTACCACGCGCTACACTGAATAAGCCACTGCTAGCACTGCGTTGTTGCGAGGGTAAAGGGCAATCCATTAAAGCCGGGTCTAACCAAACTTTACCTAAAGCAGGCAAGTTGGCAAAACGTTTGCTTAGGCTGCTCATAATACCCTGACGCAACTGATTAACTCGCTCCGGATTCAAAGCTTCTAAGGCATGTTTAACCACGACCGCTTTTTGCAGGCTGCCTTTAGGGAATACTACTCGCTGGTCAATGCTTTCAAAACGAGTCTGCAAATGCCCGAGCAATTGCAATAAGTTACGGGTGGGAATGGCATCAACCACCGCTACAAATGCGTTAATCACAGTTTGCTGCTGATTAGTGTTAGGTGCAGGGGCGACATTTGCGTTTGGTTGGGTTGGATGTAGTGATTGCTGATCACAGGTTTGCGCAATACGCATGACATGATCAAGGCGACGGCCAAACTCACCGGGGCGCGTGCGCAATAAGCGAATAGCAGTGGTGACATCTTGCTGACTTAAGGCAGCTTCTAAATCTGCATAAAAGCTTTGTAAAGGCTCGCCATTACGCACTTTTTGCGCAATCTTAAATAATTTGCTGGAATAATCGCCTACATGCAGGTTATGGAACAGGCGCACCCATTTATTGCGGTGGCGGCCAATATCTTCCTCATTAATCACCCGTGTCAATTGCGCCAGCAAACGCTGCCGCAGCGCACGTGGCAAGGAACGAAATTTGGTATTGTCCGCCAGTGACACATCCCCGTGCGATAAATACGTGGCCAGACGTAAAATGTCGGTGCTAGTTTTAATCAGCGGGGTAATATCCTGACCCATCTTTAGCCAATGAGCGGCTACCAAACAGCGATTTTCATGAAAGGGGATCTCTTCCGGTAACGGCAAAGCCTTCGCCGCTTCATGCTGCAAAAACCATTCGATAATTGCCTTATCCTGCGCTGACAAGGAATCCTGTGACTGCAATAAGGTGCTGAATAAAGCGCGAAACTGGGTTTCACTGATTTGATTAATGCTCTGAAATTTCACCTGTTCAAACGCAAACTCACGCGGTAATTGGGCGTAATCCGGTTGCCAATAGCCACAGGTGTAATAGTGCATCAGCGCATTCATATACAGTTCCTGACAGGACATTTCTATAACCTGTTGCGGAAAATTGGCATACATAGGCTGGTGTTGCACATGGCTGCCTTGGCGTTCCCGCAAATACTGAATCATTTGTCCGCCAACAGGGATGACCTCAGATGCAGGTAAGCGCATGAAAGTAATCAATAGCGGCTGAGCCAGCATATAACCGAGACTCATAAGATGAGCATTAAGGGTCAATACCAGTGACCGATTCGCCAGTGGCGAAGGCGATAATGGTGTTTCCATAACCACAGCATTCAATTTATTCAGGGCAATGGCCAGCCTATCCATGCGGATACCTCATGATGCAAAAGCAGGATAAAGGGGATTGGCACAGCTAAGTCTCCATTAGATGTTAGAAGGAAGCTGTGCCATAGCCTTAAGGTGAGGAAAGCGTGTGAGCTGGTGTGGTAGGTTAATAGCCTACTGCCTAGGGCAGTTAGAAGGAAGCTCACACATAGCCTCGTATCAAGGAAAACAGACACTCTGATTACAAAAACACAATGCTCTCCCGGCTGAGCTACCGTCTGAAGTGGTCTTCAGGCGGGCCGGATTTGAACCGGCGTCTTGTGGTAGAAGGAAGAATGTCGATAGCCTCGCTATGTATATAGCAGTAAATATGCCAAGTTGAATTTTTTTTATAAGTTTTTGTTTTAAATATTAAAATAAAAATTACCCAGTCAATGTTGTAAAGCCGGTTCTATCTAAAAAAATAGACTAACTATTTATAAAAATAGGTTGGCCGATAACAGCTACTGTTTAAGCGATGCAGCAACGGCGAATGCGAAATTTTCAAACCAAAATCATCTACAGCAAAAAACAGGCGTGTTAGCATCCAGTCAACAGCTTCTTGAGTCGGTGAGTAGTTGATAGCAGTAAAGGGCAGATTCCCACCACAAGCTGTTAATCGCGTCAGTGGTTTGCGCTATGAGGATTGTTGCTTAAAAAATTGAATGCCCTATTCCCTGCATTATCCTTTGTCCAATCTTGGTTATGAACGGAGCCAAACATGAAGAAACAGGTCTCAAGGCTGTGTGCGGCCTTAGCAGCGTGTGTATTGTTGTATGGATGTGGTGATAAAACCGATACCGCCGCTAGTACGGGTGGAAATGCGGCGGCGAGTAAAATTGTTGTTGGTCTGGATGACAATTTCCCGCCTATGGGTTTCCGCGATGAAAAGAATGAACTGGTCGGTTTTGATATTGATCTGGCCAAAGAAGCGGCTAAACGCCTCGGTGCTGATGTTGAATTCAAGCCAATTGACTGGAATGCCAAAGAAGCCGAGCTCAATGGCAAGCGCGTGGATGCTTTGTGGAATGGTTTGACCATTACCGAAAAGCGTAAGGAAAACATTGCCTTTAGCGCACCTTATCTGGAAAATCGTCAGATTGTGGTGACAACAGCCGCTTCCCCTATCAAAACCAAAGCGGATTTAGCAGGCAAAGTGGTGGGCTTGCAGGAAGGCAGCAGTGCGGTCGATGCGGTTGAAGCTGACCCCTCAGGTAAAACTTTCAAGGAATTGAAAAAGTTTGCTGACAATGTCGCAGCCTTAATGGATTTATCCGCCGGTCGTTTGGATGCCATTGTGGTGGATGAAATAGTGGGCCGTTACTACATCAGCAAAAAGCCTAATGAATACAAAGTGCTGGATGAAAATTTCGGTACAGAAGAATACGGCGTGGGTGTGCGCAAAGATGACACCGAATTGCTGGCTAAGCTGCAAAAAGCCATGGATGAAATGAAAAAGGATGGTGCGGCAGCACGCATTTCCAATCAATGGTTTGGCAAAGACATTGTTAAATAAGCCAGGCTAACAGCCTTTCCCATGCGCGTCGTTACGGCGGCGCGCTGTTTCCGACTCATTCAAGAGGCTGCTTGAGCAGCAACACGCATGGATTACATTCTGAATATTGCAGGCCCCTTGCTCGAAGGTGCAGGGGTAACGCTGCAAGTGTTTGTGCTTACCTTCATTTTGGCGGTGCCACTGGGTTTGGTATTGGCCCTGATTCGAGTATCCCGCTTTCGGTTAGCGAGCAATCTGGTCAGCGGTTATATCTGGATGATGCGCGGTACGCCGCTCATGTTGCAGATGCTGTTTATTTATTTTGCCCTGCCCTTTATCCCGGTGATTGGGATTCGCTTACCGGACTTTCCCGCTGCAATTGTTGCGTTTGTATTGAATTTTGCTGCGTATTTCGCGGAAATTTTCCGTGCGGGCATTCAATCAGTCGGGCGTGGTCAATACGAAGCAGCCAAGGTATTAGGCATGACTTATAGCCAAACCATGCGCCGTATTATCTTGCCGCAAGTGGTGAAAAAGATTTTGCCACCGATGAGCAATGAAACCATTACCTTGGTGAAAGATACTGCGCTGATTTACGTGCTGGCGATGAACGATTTATTGCGCGCGGCGCGTGGCATTGTGCAACGCGATTTCACCACTACGCCCTTTTTGGTGGCGGCCGTGTTTTATTTGCTCATGACCCTGGTGCTGACTTGGGGCTTTGCTTATCTGGAAAAACGTTATGCAGTCTATGACGAATAATCCTCAGCCGATTATGCTTGCACGCGATATTCGCAAGCGTTTTGCCGGTCTGGAAGTGCTTAAAGGCGTGTCTTTAGCGATTAACAAAGGGGAAGTAGTCGCGGTGATTGGCCCCTCTGGGTCAGGCAAAAGTACCTTTTTACGCTGCTTGAATCATCTGGAAATCATTGATAGCGGCTATCTGGAGGTGGATGGCGAAACCCTTGCCAGTACCAACCAAGCGGGGGTGTGCAGCTATGTTGCCGAGGCGGATATTCGGCGCATTTGCGGCAAAATGGGCATGGTGTTTCAGCAATTTAATCTGTTCCCGCATTTGACGGTCATGCAGAACATTATTGAAGCGCCGCTCACGGTTAAGGGGTTGAAACGCGATGCGATTATGCCCAAAGCCGAAGAGTTATTGCGCAAAGTCGGTTTGCTTGCCAAGGCCGATGCCTACCCGTCGCATTTATCCGGTGGGCAAAAGCAGCGGGTAGCGATTGCGCGCGCCTTGGCCATGGAACCGGACATTATGCTGTTTGATGAACCCACTTCCGCGCTTGACCCGGAATTGACTGGTGAAGTCTTGCGTACCATGCGCCAACTCGCGGAAGAACACATGACCATGCTGGTGGTAACCCACGAAATGAATTTCGCGCGGGATGTTTCCACCCAAGTGGTATTCATGGATGACGGTCAGATTGTCGAAGCGCGGGCGGCGCAAGACATGTTTGCTAATCCGCAACATCCGCGTACTCGCAGCTTCCTCGAACATATGCTGTAAACTGCTCTCTGGCTTGGCAGAAGTTAGCTTCTGCCAAACTCGCAACGATTAACGCGGGACGGGTAATGCGGTTTTATCCACCACGCGCCGCAGCACAAAGCTGGAATGCACGCCGGTTACACCCGGAATGCGCGTGATGCGATTGAGCAGCAAATCCTGATACGCATCCATATCTTTTACTACCACTTTCAATTGGTAATCAGCTTGTTGGCCGGTGATGAGCAAGCATTCGAGCACTTCGGGAATTTGGCCAATCAGGTGTTCAAAGTTACTGAAACGTTCCTGCGTGTGTTGGTCCATGGAAATATGAATCAGCGCCATCAGTGACAAATGCAGTTTGCGCGCATCCAGCAAGGCCCGATAGCCGGTAATCAAGCCACTGTCTTCAAGGGCGCGTACTCGGCGCAGACACGGCGATGGCGAAAGGCCAATGCGGTCAGCCAAATCCTGATTACTAATGCGTCCATCCTGTTGCAGAATATCCAGAATATGCCAATCGTAACGATCCAGTTCCATGTCCTTGCCTGATTTGCGTGTTTAGCACTATTTTATGCTAATTTTTGTCTTTTAAACGCTATTTAATAGCTAAATAAGGGCTTAATAGGGCTTAAATCGCAATCGTCTGCTCAGATGACCGGCGTAAGCTATGCCTCATTGCTAACCGATCAAGCTGCAGAGAGCCCGACCATGTTGAATCAACCCGCCAGCAAATACCGCCCCTTCCCGCCGGTACAGTTACCGGATCGGCAGTGGCCGAATCGTACCATTACCCAGGCACCGATCTGGATGAGTACCGATTTGCGCGATGGTAATCAGGCGCTGTTTGAACCCATGAATCAAGCCCGCAAGCTGCATCTGTTTCATACCTTATGTGAGATCGGTTTTAAGGAAATCGAAGTTGCGTTCCCATCGGCTTCGCAAACCGATTTTGATTTTGTACGCCAATTGATTGAAGGCCAGCATATTCCGGCGGATGTCACCCTTGAGGTGTTGACCCAAGCGCGGGAACACTTGATTCGCCGCACGATGGAATCTTTGCGTGGGGCAAAGCGCGCGATTGTGCATGTGTATAACGCCACGTCGGAAAATTTCCGCGATACCGTGTTTAGTATGAGCCGCGATGAAGTGCGCAGCATGGCAGTGAATGCGGTGCGCTTGATTAAGGAATTGGCGGCGCAACAACCGCAAACCGAATGGGTACTCGAATACAGCCCGGAAACCTTTACCGCCACCGAATTGGATTTTGCCCTTGAAGTGTGCAATGCCGTCACCGAAGCTTGGGGCGCGACTCCGACCAATAAGGTGATTCTAAATTTGCCTGCGACCGTGGAAGTGGCTACCCCAAATGTGTATGCCGACCAGATTGAATGGATGCATCGGCATTTAGCGCGCCGCGATAGCGTGATTATTAGTGTGCATCCGCACAATGACCGTGGTACTGCAGTGGCAGCGGCGGAATTGGCCTTAATGGCCGGTGCTGAGCGCGTGGAAGGCTGTTTGTTTGGTAATGGCGAACGCACCGGCAATGTGGATATTGTCACTTTAGCCTTGAATCTTTACACCCAAGGCATTGCGCCGAATTTGGATTTTGCCGATATGAATGCGATTGCGCGTACCGTGGAAGAATGCACGCAATTGCCGATTCATCCGCGCCATCCGTATGTGGGTGATTTGGTGTTTACCGCTTTTTCCGGTTCACATCAGGATGCGATTAAAAAAGGTTTTGCTGCGCAGCAAAAGGTGCAGCAATGGAATGTGCCTTACTTGCCGCTTGACCCACGTGACATTGGCCGCAACTACGATTCGGTGATTCGGGTGAATAGTCAGTCGGGCAAAGGGGGCATTGCCTATTTGTTAGAGCATGAATATGGCGTGATTATGCCACGGCGTATGCAAATTGAATTTGCCGGAATTGTGCAGCAACACACCGACCAATCCGGGCGAGAAATTCATGCAGCAGATATTTGGCAATTGTTTAATGCCACTTATTTGAGCCATGCACACAGCTTGCGTTATGGCACGCATCATTTGTATGAGCAAGGTACTAGCCAAGGCATTCGTTTGTTAGTCGAACACAATGGCCGTAGTCAATGGGTGAATGGCGAAGGCAATGGGCCGATTGATGCAGCGGTCAAAGCCTTGCAAAGCATGGGCGTGGAAATTCAGGTGCGTTCGTATGAAGAGCGTTCCATGAGTGCCAGCCAAACCGGCGGCAATGCCAAAGCCTGCGCGTTTGTGGAAGTCGCAAGTTCTACCTCCAGCAATCGTAGCGACTACTTTGGCGTGGGTATCGACGAAAACATTATTACCGCTTCAATCAAGGCACTGATCAGCGGGGTCAATCGTATAGGGGTGCAAATTCCCGCCCTCGAACAAGCCGCCTAAAACCCCTCGGCTACAACACCTCAAACGGGCAGATCATCTTCTGCCCGTTGTTTATTAGTATCTATTGTCTGTTTGCTTAATTGGACTATTTGATAGAGCAAATAGTCCATTAGAAAATGAGTTATCCGCTATCACTCTACTAAGCAAAAAAAATTCTCATTCAAATTCTCTAAATTACTGCCCCAAAAATACTATTCTATTTATTAGCAATCTTCCGCCTAAAGCTCCTCCCTTCCTTTCCTTGTTCGCAAACTTGCGCAAGTTGCGTCATCCGATCCGATAGGCTTTGTTTTTGACTGAGAAAATAAAAAGTAAGTTGTTATCCACTTTCTCAGTATAAAAAGGAAAATTTCTACTTCTGTAGAGATGAGGAAACTCCAAAAATTTTGGTTCTTTTGCTTGTAGTAACCTTAATTTTGGTCGTAAAGGTTGTCATTTGACAACCTTTGTGGAACTGTTTACTGTGTACCAGAGAGATTTATGACTCGAAAAAAACATCCCAATAAAGACATTGAAAACGCTCTCAAATACGCTGAAGCGCAAGGATGGCTAGTAGAAACAGGTGGCAGCCATGCTTGGGGGCAAATGAAGTGTCCTTATAATGATAAAGAATGTCGCTGTGGTGAATTTTGTCGAGCAAGTATTTGGAGTACTCCGAAAAGTCCGACCAATCATGCTAGGCAAATAAGAAGGGTTGTTGATAACTGTACAACTCATGCCAAACCAGAAACTAACCAAGATGCTAATGAAATCTAAAGAATATGATTTTACATTAAAGTTTTCTCTAGCTGATCCTGACATGGAACCTGAAATCTATGTAGAGCAGCTAGGTGAAGGCGGTTGCGATGATGCTCTCATTGGCATAGGCCAAAAAGGTAAAATTGCTTTGCAATTTAATCGTGAAGCAGACAATGCTTATGAAGCAATTTTGTCAGCTATTCAAGATGTTAAGCGTATAATACCCAACGTAAAACTGATAGAAGCTACTCCCGATTTGGTAGGCGTAGCAGATATGGCAGAACTGATGGGGTTTTCCCGTCAAAATATGCGCAAACTGATACTCACCCATAGCAAAACCTTTCCTGATCCTATTCATGCAGGGTCATCAAGCCTTTGGCATCTATTAAATGTTCTTCAATGGTTTGAACAGGAACAGGGTAAGTTTATAGAAGAATCTATCAAAGAAATTGCTGAAGCGAGTATGCAAGTAAATTTAGCAAAAGAAGTAATAAGGCTAGACAGCACTTTTCAGAAAAAATTTAACGATCTGCATATTTAATTACGAGTACGGTTTAAAAACTTTATCTCTATTTTTTGTTATACCTTAAAGCGCACGCATGATGGTCAGAATGAACTGCTGACCGAGGTCAGCTAACCAATAAACAGAATTAAAGTGTTTATTTTGCATGATTTGTGCAAAATTGGATGATTGTTTTTGTTAAGAGCACGGTCATGTTAATTCAGTTTACGGTTGGTAACTACCGTTCGATCCGGGAAGAGCAAACGCTGTCGATGGTGGCAGGGAATGATGAGGCACTGGCTGAAAATCTCATTCCTGTGGGTAGCCTCAAATGGCCTTTATTGCGGCAGGTTGCCATTTACGGCCCAAATGCTGCTGGTAAAAGCAATTTACTATTGGGAATTGAATCCTTACGCCAGATGGTGCAGCTTTCGGCGATATTACAGGAGGGCCAGCTATTCCCTTGGCTGATTCCTCATCGCCTTGATCGAGTAACTGAAAATAGCCCCACCACCTTTACCCTGCTTTTTCAGGTGGATGAGGTACGCTACCAATATGAGGTTGCTGCCACATCCCAACGGGTATGGCATGAAGAACTGACGGCATGGCCGCAAGGACGCCCACAGACTTGGTTTAATCGCTCTTTGGATGTCGAAACTAATACAGATGTTTGGAAGTTAGGGACACATTTCAAAGGGGATCGCCATCAACGTAATCTTTGGACAAGCTCTACAAGAGGCAATGGGCTATTTCTTTCTACCGCAGTGCAACTAAACAACGCGCAACTCAGGCCAATTTTTCATTGGATTACTCAACAGCTTATTGTGATTGTCCCTGGTAAAACCGATTTTCATCCGGCATTGAGCATCGAACGAATTAACTCCGTTAACGGGCATCAACAGATAATGGCAATTCTGAATGCGGCTGATATAGGAATTGAGCGCCTTTCGTTGAAAGATGTTGATAACCTATCCATTAACTCCTTATTTCCAGTGAGTTTACCCCCAATGGTGCAGGGTCAAGAAATGCTTAAGTGGCGCAAAGTTATGGCTATACATAAACGGGGAGATGGTAGTGATGTGGAATTTGATTTTGATGAAGAGTCTGATGGAACCCGTACGCTTTTTAAATTTGCCGGTGGATGGCTCAAAGCGTTGGAAACGGGTGCCACTCTGTTAGTGGATGAAATTGATCGTAGCTTGCATCCGCATCTAGCCCGCATGTTGGTGCAGTTATTCCGCAGTAAAAATAACCCGAACAATGCCCAACTGATTTTCACTACCCATGACACCACCTTACTGGATACAGACCTGTTACGCCGCGATCAAATCTGGTTTGTAGAAAAAGATAAACG
>CAZCJE010000033.1:29023-30474 GCA_964498805.1 uncultured Thiothrix sp. | reverse complement strand
CCCAAAGTAGATGGCTATACCCAACAAAGCATGGCAGAAAAATCGCTCGACAAAACTGTGCGTTTACAACAAGCCAAACAGTTATATGCAGACAGCGGTTACAGTGCTGATAAACCGCTGGAACTGGAAATTCTCTATAACACCAGCGATAACAATAAAAAACTAGCGGTTGCTATTGCCGCTATGTGGAAACAGACTTTGGGTGTTAAAACCAGTTTGCGCAACGAAGAATGGAAAGTTTACTTAAGTTCGCGCAAGCAAAAGCAATTTCAGGTCATACGCGCCGGTTGGATTGGCGACTATAATGATGCCTCCACCTTCCTAAGCATTTTTAAGTCAGACGTGGGCGAGATGAATACTCCCGGTTACCAAAATCCTGATTATGACAGACTGGTGAAAGAGGCGGAAAATCAAGCGGATAACAGCAAACGTTTAGCCTTATTGCAGCAGGCTGAACAAGTGCTGCTGACAGATATGCCGATTATTCCGGTCTATTTCTACACCACCCAACATTTGGTTAACCCCAAAATCACGGGTTGGATAGACAATATTATGGATGTACACCCGACGCAGTATTTAGGGGTCAAATAAATTTTGGGGCGCTATATCCTACAACGCCTGCTTGGGGCCTTGCCTACTTTGCTCGTGATTATGACACTGGCTTTTTTCCTGATTCGGCTAGCTCCGGGTGGCCCGTTTGATCAGGAACGCTCGGTACCGCCAGAAATTGCCGCTAATCTGGAACGGGTTTACCATCTGGATCAGCCTTTACCGGTGCAATATGGCTATTACCTGCTTAATGTCCTACAAGGCGATTTTGGCCCCTCTTTCAAATACAAAGATCACAGTGTTAGCGAACTCATTGCCACAGGCTTTCCAGTTTCCTTGCAATTGGGGCTATGGGCCATGTTAGTAGCCCTATTGATCGGTATTCCAGCAGGCATGTTAGCCGCTTTAAAGCATAATCGTTGGCAAGATTACACCATTATGACCCTTGCCATGACTGGCATTACTATTCCCAATTTTGTTATGGCACCGCTCATGGCTTTGCTCTTTGGTGTGGTATTGCATTGGCTGCCGGTAGCCGGTTGGGATCAGGGTTGGCAATCCGCTGTTTTGCCGGTTATCGCGCTTGCTCTACCACAAATTGCTTATGCAGCGCGTTTAATGCGTGCCAATATGCTGGAAACATTAGCCAGCCCTGCGGTACGTACCGCTTATGCTAAAGGTTTACCCCTTAGCTTAATCTTGCGTCGCCATGTATTTAAGGCTGCTTTCCTACCTTTACTGGCATGGTTAGGGCCTGCAACAGCCGCGATTATTACCGGTTCAGTGGTAATTGAGCAGATCTTTGGTATCCCCGGTATTGGTCGCCATTTTGTGCAAGGCGCTTTAAACCGTGACTATACCTTGGTGATGGGTGTGGTGGTTTTTTATGGCGCACTGATTAT
>CAZCJE010000033.1:0-28923 GCA_964498805.1 uncultured Thiothrix sp. | reverse complement strand
ACCGTGACTATACCTTGGTGATGGGTGTGGTGGTTTTTTATGGCGCACTGATTATTGGCATGAATTTACTGGTAGATATTTTATACGGGCTAATAGACCCACGAGTGCGCTATGAGTAATAAAGTTGCGCAGAGTTTATGGCATAAAGCCTGGCTTCGCTTATTGCACAATCGTATGGCCGTAGGGAGCGCTATTGTACTAATACTCATCGCTCTATTGTGTATCGTTGGCCCTAGCTTGAGTGAACATCCCTTTGATGAAATCTACTGGGATAATATGGGCATACCACCCGATTGGTCAGCAGGCTTTTGGTTTGGTACCGATGCCAGTGGCCGCGATTTGTTTGTACGTACCCTTATGGGTGGGCGTATTTCTCTATTAGTGGGTTTGGTTTCAACCACTGTTAGCTTATTGATAGGTGTGCTATATGGTGCAGCAGCAGGTTATTTAGGTGGGCGTACTGATGCTGTCATGATGCGCTTAGTGGATGTGCTGTATGCCCTACCCTTCATGTTTTTTGTCATTCTGCTTATGGTTTATTTTGGCCGTAGTATTGTGCTGATTTTTATTGCCATTGGCGCTGTTGAATGGTTAACCATGGCGCGCATGGTACGCGGACAAGCACTGTCCCTAAAAGAACGTGCTTTTGTCCAAGCGGCACGCGTAAGCGGCGTTAGTCATTTCGGTATTATCCGCCGCCATATTATTCCCAATACATTAGGTTCTGTGGTGGTTTATGCCACTTTGACTGTTCCTCAGGTGATTTTATTTGAATCGTTTCTGAGCTTTTTGGGTCTTGGTGTACAAGAGCCGTTAACCAGTTGGGGGGTATTAATTGCAGAAGGTGCCGCGCAAGTGGAAACGGCCCCATGGATGCTATTATTCCCTGCAAGCTTCTTGGCTATTACCCTGTTTTGCTTAAATTTTCTTGGCGATGGCTTACGCGATGCGCTTGATCCTAAAGCCACAGCCTAATTATTCAGGCCTGTTTGTGGCAACCTCAGCAGCCGTGGAACTCGGTGGAGTTACATAACCGACCGGACTATCGGTGGATGCCGTAGCAATTGGCTCATTAATAATCGGTGCTATCGGGCCATTAGTCGCTTCGTGACGATCACGAACTATATCGGCCTGCCCTAAATCATCCGTCACCCAAGCGCGGTCAATGTCACCACCAACAATCCCTGCTAATGTACCAATCAAACGAGCACGGCTGTAATCTTTCAGCTTGCCATTGAGATTTTCACATAGGCTATTGGCCAACAAAAAACGTTGAGTATTTTCCAATCGCTCTTGGAATACGGTTAACTGATTGAGTGTGCGGCCATAGAGGAAAAAATTCACCCCCGCAATAAATTGCGTCATAGCACCGCCGATAACGCTAACAATTGCCATATCGGTACCCTGACTGCCTTGTACAGCTAAAAAGGCAATCGCGGCTAGAAAAAAGCAAAAACCGATAATACTAGCGACTAAGGCCCAACGAAAACTACGTCTAGCCTGATCTAAAGATAAATCATAGAAATTTGATAACAAGGATATTTGTGCTGACGCAATTCCCTTAACATCGCCCCCGTCAGTATTTTTTAGTTGTTTAACCGTCTGTTCGGCTGCTGCCGATACCATAGCTTGTTGTTTAATATTCAAAAGATTATTAATTGCCGAGACTTCAGGTGACTCAGCAGATGAAGCTGATGTATTCATATTATTCCTGCCTCTACGGTATGATTGCCCATTATGATTATAGCTTAGCGGAAATTTGTACCTCGTGACGCCTCTATTATCTATTCAGCACTTATCTATCACGTTCAACACGCCTGATGGAGCTGTACAAGCCGTACAAAATATTGATTTAGCCATTCATGCTGGTGAAACATTAGCTATTGTGGGTGAGTCGGGTGCTGGTAAAAGCCAGATTTTCCAAGCGGTTATGGGTTTATTACCGGCTAATGCTGTGGCGACAGGCAGCATTACTTTTGCAGACATGCAATTACTTGGGCAATCGATGAGGGTGTTAAATCAGTATCGGGGTAAACGCATGGCTATTATCTTTCAAGACCCTATGACCTCCCTAAATCCCTTACTCAGCATTGGCCGTCAACTCACGGAAATCTTGGAAGTCCATCAAGGTTTGTCCGCTCGGGAAGCTCGCTTGCGTAGTATTGCCATGCTAAAACAGGTACGCATACCTGATGCCAAACGCCGCTTTAACAGCTATCCACATGAATTATCCGGTGGTATGCGCCAGCGCGTCATGATTGCTATGGCTTTATTGTGCGAACCTGATTTATTGATTGCAGATGAACCGACCACAGCACTAGATGTTACCGTGCAAAGCGAAATTATGGCGCTATTACGCGAGATACAGGCCAAGCGCAATATGGCCATTATTCTAATTACGCACGATTTACCGCTTGCAGGCGGTCTATGTGACACTATAGCGGTGATGTCACAGGGTAAACTAGTTGAACAAGGGCGATTCGAACAGGTTATTCGTCATCCTGAACATACTTACACACGCCAATTATTAGCCGCTTTGCAACACTCATCGCCTTAACTTTTCAGTTAATCGGATAAAATTGGAAATTTATTTTTATTTCTTATACCGCCTATCGATTAGGCATAGATTCTGTTTAGCTAGAATGGGATCATTTTTATAAATAAATAAAAATAATTATGAACCATAAGCTTATTTCCAACCAATAGTAATCAACAATAAGGTGTCACTCATCATGACAATCAAACTACTATCAACTGCCGTTCTTGCAGCTGTTATTGCTATGCCCGCTTGGGCAGATGATTCTGTACTTGGTCAGCAAAGTGCTATGGTTCAAATGCTCAAACAATACGATACCAATAATGATGGCATCATTACCCGCGATGAATTGGTAGCCGCTAAAACCGCTGAATTTAAGGCAGCTGATACTAATAGTGATGGATTTTTATCTTGGCAAGAATTCAAAGCTATGGAAGATGCCAAAGCTAGCGCACGGTTGAAGGCCATTTACAGTGTCATGGATGCCGATGCGAAAGACGGTATCAGCATTACTGAATTTACCAATGCTTCTCCAGAACGCCCAGCAGTCCAAGCCAATACAGTCTTCACGTTGGCTGATACGGATGCAAGTGGCGCACTAAGCCTGGAAGAATTAGCAGCAATGCGTAAGGAAGGTAGCGTAGAACGCTTGATGTGGATGTTTGCCGGGCAAGACACCATCACGGTCGACAAACAAATTTCTCTGGAAGAATACACCGCAGCCTTGAAACCTATTACGGTTAAAAACAATGGCACTGGTAGCACACCAAAAACGCCTGAGCCACCTAAACGTAAGTAAAACGCAATGATTCAAGCTGCCTCGCCACCTGACGAGGCAGTTCGCATGCGTATTAGGTAGAAAAACGAATACCTAGTGGATCATCCGGATTAACATCTTCCATAAAGGGTTTGCGTCGATCCGAATTGGTTAATTGATAGACTTTACCAATCCAGTTACTGAAAAACACTTTGGCAGAATCACGCCAAGAATTGTGTAATAACGGTAATAACAAGTCTTGTGGGAATGGCGGCATTGGCTTGCCGAGCTTTTTAGCCTGGGTTTGTGCCAAGCGGTACTCGCTAAGAATCGCTTTAGCTAAAGGGCGTAGGTAGTTTTCAGGATACGGTGGGTAATCGGCACGGATACCCTCAAACCAGCGCGTTGCTTCACGTTGATATTCTTTCAACAAGCTAATCTGGTCGTATTCAGGATGCCCCTGCAGAAAAATCAGGCGGAACAAATCCGGGCTTACCGCCATATGCACCCCTGCTTCAGCACTATCCACTAGTACCTGCACCCCAACTGACTCCAACACTTCACGGTCTATCTGATTAAAACGTGAATGCGGCAAATCAAAACGGGTATTTAAGTCAGTCACCAACGGATGTTCTGGCATAGTGACAGCATGGCTATACACACCCCAGCGTTTAAAGCCTAAAGGTCGACGCCGCACACCCCATAAATGTTGTACTAAAGCATGACTGGCCAAACACGAACAAATAGTCGAGGTCACATTCGCTTGTGCCCACGCTGCAACTTCACATAACCCTTCCCAGAACGGCTCCTCTTCCAAATGCGGCTTTACTGGATTGGCTCCGGTAATAATGAGCGCATCTAGCCCTTGCTCTTTAAGATCAGCAAATTTCTCATAATACCGATCAATATGTGCTTGGGCTTTTTCGCCACGTGGCAAAGTATCCAGCGTGAAAGGATGAATATGAAACTGGGCAATTTGATTGGAAGCACCAACTAAGCGAAAAAATTGCCTTTCCGTCGCTTCCAGTGCCGCATCCGGCATCATGTTCAAAAAGCCAATATGTAATTCGCGAATATCCTGATGGAAAGCATGACTTTCACTGAGGATAGTCTGGCCCTCCTCCCGTAGCCGCTCAAACGTCGGCAAGGCTGTGTGTGCAACCAATGGCATGTATAGTCCCTCAGCACGCACGCCTTTCCAATAGGAACTGGAAAGGCGTAGATATAACCGTCGTCAGTTACGGGCGATAGCGGTTTCAATCAAAGCATCAAAATCTGCCTCATTGCGTACGCGCGCCACTTCTTCCGACGTCACGGTATAGCCGTGTTCGCGCGCAATTGCTTCGTAACGCGGAATACGAGAATGGAACAAACGCGGGAAAATCCAGCGGGTAAAAGCATCCGGTTCCATTTGCGCTGCGTATTGCAAACCGTTTTCCGCCAAATAAATAGCCAGCTGCTCTTGTAGGAATTCTGGACGGTAATACAAAGGCTTAGGGTCGCTACGGGCACGATCAATCAGCTTTTGTTCTTCAGCCTTAGTCGTCACCTGAATGTACAAAATCAGAGTGTGCTCAGCTAGCAACTCAATGACGGAGGGTTCATCCAGTTCACACAAACTACCACCGACATCATTCACAAAATGTGAATAACCGTAAATGGCTTGCGCCTTCCGGATAAATTCCGGTACATCACGCATGGCAGCAATTTCTGCATCCCGGTACTCGGCCTGGCGACGGGTAAAATCTTCCAGTGCCACGCCGCCCAATTCAGGATTGCCTAGTTTGCCAACAAACGACAATACCGGCCCAAGGTCTTCAATACGGATGTTATTGCGGATGTAAATCCAGTCATTGCGCAACAATTCCCGCAAGAAAGGCACTTTCATGGCCTGTTCCTTGATCAAATCAAGGATGCTTTCATCCAGATAACGTGTACCAATGCGGTAATCACCGGAGTAGTGAAACCAGTCATGATCGCGCAACATGGTGGATATATGAGTTTTACCCACACCAGACATGCCAAGCAAGGTTACCTTTTTATGTTCCCAGTGACGGTATTGTTCGACGGTCAAACGCACAATTAATCTCCATTCAGCCCTAACGCTTCTTGTACCAAAGCCTTTTGCTGGCGCTGGTGCATGTATAAAGAACCTACTGCCGGTGCCGCCATCGCCGGACGACTCACACAGGCAACTTCGGCATAATCATAAGCTTCAAAACGGTGCTTAATGCCATTCCACGCGCCCTGATTAACGGGCTCTTCCTGACACCAGATGACACTTTTGAAATTGGGGTAGCGCCCCATAACATCGACCAGCTCTTGGGTGGGGAACGGATACAGTTGCTCAATACGGACAATAGCAATATCTGTAATGCTCTGTTTGCGCCGTTCTTCCAGCAGATCGTAATAAACTTTGCCGCTGCACATAATAACACGTTTCACATTGGCCTTGGCTTCTGCTGTGACAATATCCTGATCATCTAACACCAGCTCAAACTTGCCTTCAGTAAAGTCCTTGAGGTCATTAACCGCTAATGGGTGACGCAACAAACTTTTGGGCGTAAACACGATCAACGGCTTACGATATTTACGCAGCATTTGCCGCCGCAGCATATGGAAGGTTTGTGCAGGAGTACTGGGAATACAGATTTGCATATTTTCCTGCGCCGCTAATTGCACAAACCGTTCTAAACGCGCGGAGGAATGTTCTGGCCCTTGGCCTTCCATCCCATGTGGCAAGAACATGACCAAACCGCATAAACGTTGCCATTTCTGTTCGCCTGAGCTAATGAACTGGTCAATCACCACTTGTGCACCATTGACGAAGTCACCAAATTGCGCCTCCCAGATCACCAAAGTACCGGGGTCTGCAGTGGCATAGCCATATTCAAATGCCAGCACCGCTTCTTCGGATAACACCGAATCAATCACGGTGAAATCAGCCTGATAATCAGCAATATGCTGTAGAGGAATCCATTGTTCACGCTTTTTCTGGTGATGCAGCACGGCATGACGGTGAGAGAAAGTGCCACGCCCACAATCCTGCCCGGATAAGCGCACGTCAAAGCCCTCTTCCAGCAAGGCGGCATAAGCCATGGTTTCACCAAAGCCCCAATCAGCTAGTTGTTCACCACGTCCCATTGCCGCACGCGCTTCCATGACTTTCATAACGCGAGGATGGACGACAAAATCAGCCGGGATCTGCTTTACCCAACGCTCAGCAATGGTTTGAATACGCTCAGCCGGGTAGGTGGTATCCACTGCTTGTCGCCAAGGCTGATTGGCATACGCTTTCCAATGGGTTTGAAACTCCGGTGGCAAACCTGAATCGGTAGGGGTATTACAGCAAGCGACTGTGCCACTAGCGAGTTTACTACGGTAGGTATCCACCATAGCCGAAACATCCGTATTGGCAACAACGCCTTCATTGACCAATTTGGTAGCATATCGGGCGCGTGTGGTCGGTAGGCTGCGGATAATGTCATACATCACCGGCTGGGTCATGGTTGGCTCGTCCGCTTCGTTATGACCTAAACGGCGATAACACACCAGATCAATCACCACATCTTTGTGGAACTTCTGCCGGTATTCCAAGGCGACCGTGGCCGCATACACTACCGCTTCCGGGTCATCGCCATTGACGTGGAAAATCGGCGCATTGATCATTTTGGCGACATCGGTCGGATAATACGTAGAGCGGCTATCCGATACAGTGCTGGTGGTAAAACCGATTTGATTATTGATAACAATGTGGATAGTGCCGTGGGTACGATAGCCACGGGTTTCAGCCAAGTTAAAGGTTTCCATCACCACACCTTGACCGGCAAATGCAGCATCACCGTGAATGGAAATACCTAGTATCTGCTCACCCTGTTTATCATCACGACGATCCTGCCGGGCACGCACAGAACCTACCATCACAGGGCTAACAATTTCCAAATGGGACGGATTAAAGGCCAACACCAAATGCACTGGGCCACCTTCGGTTTTAACATCTGCCGAATAACCTTTGTGATATTTCACATCGCTAGTAAAGGTTTCTTCAACCTTGCCTTCAAATTCCTTAAATAAGTCACCTGAGGACTTACACAACACATTGGTCAGAACATTCAAACGCCCGCGGTGAGCCATGCCAATAACGATTTCTTGCAACCCTTGCTTGCCACCTTTTTGAATAATGGTATACAGCATAGGAATTAGGCTCTCGCCACCTTCAAGGCCAAAACGCTTTTGCCCGACATAACGGCGATGCAGGTATTGTTCAAAGCCTTCTGCTGAAGTCAGATTCTGCAAGATACGCTGGCGGTCTTGCGCGGTTAAAGCTGCACGTGCCATCTCCGGTTCAATACGCTGCTGTAACCAACGTTTTTCCGGCTCATTGAGAATATGCATATATTCAAAGCCGGTACTGCGGATATAGGTCTCGCGCAAAGCATGCAGAATATTGCCCAAAGTCGGCTTGGCGCGGATATTAAAGGAGCCCGGATCAAATACCGTATTCAGGTCAACGTTTTCCAGCCCGTGATAGTCCAAACGCAACTGTGGGATTTGCTCTTTATAAGCATAATTACCCAACGGATTGGTATCTGCTTGGAAATGCCCTAAATACCGATAGGCATTAATCAGGCGGGAGACATGCATTTGTAGGGTACGCTGCCCCATAACCGTGTCATCACCGCCGCTGGTTAAAGCGCGTGGATAAACAGGAGTGGCTTCCAGTCGTTCAAAATACTGTTGCCAAGGGGTAGGAACGCTGTGTGGATTCTGCTGATACTGATGATAAAGCTGTTCCAGAAAGGCAGCATGTTCGCCATCCAGAAAAGATTCATCGAAAGGGGCTACCGTAACTTGTGGATTAGTCATGTTATATTCTCCATCTGTTGGAAATGCCCCGGTCAACCGTGATGCTTGGCCGGTTTTAGCAAGTGACAGGCAGTGAATTATAGCCCACAGTTGGGTTAACAGTAATCAGTAGGCTTGACGGGCAAACAGCTTTTCCAGTCGTTTATGCCAGCGTTGTAAGCGTTCATCCTGACGATGTGACATAGACACATCGCCAGAAGGTGGATAGGTCATCCAGCGTTGACGTAAAGAAATGACATGACTCGCAGGTTGTTTTAATGATTCTGCGCTTACGTTCATGGTGCTTACTCCTGCACTCACTTTTATATGGTTGGATTTAAATTATTATCTGATCGTATGCGCGTAATCATAGCCAGCTTATGTGCAAATATTGCGTAGAAGCAAAAAAATTTTGCTGCAAGCCGACCAAAGCTGCTTATTTAGGAGTAGACGACACTTCTAATACCCGAATGTCATTAGCCAGCTTATCCAGAACACCATTGACAAACTTGTGTGCTTGTTCAGCACCGTATTTTTTCGCCAGATTCACATATTCATTCACCACGACTTTGTAGGGAGTTTCAATGTGATTGAGCAATTCGCAAGTCGCTACACGTAAAACCGCGTGTTCAATCGGGTCGACTTGCGATAATTTGCGATCAAGATAAGGGGCAATGCGATTTTCCAACTCTTCGCCACCTTCCATTGCACAACGCATTAGCTTATGAAAAAAAGCTGCATCGGATTTACGAAAATCAGCGGCTAATTCATGTTCTTCTTGGAAATACAGATAGATTTCCTGAAAACTATTGCCGGTAATAATCCATTGATACACACCTTGCATAGCAAGACGCCGGGCAACCCGGCGACGTGCAATCAATTGCTGGGATTCAGTAAGGGGTTTACGTCCTGCCATGAGCTTATGAATTCCTGATTTTGCGCAACAAAGAAACCATTTCAATCGCGGACAGGGCCGCTTCTGCACCTTTATTACCGGCTTTGGTACCCGCACGCTCAATCGCTTGTTCAATGCTATCTGTGGTCAAAACGCCAAAAATAATCGGCAATTCGTGACTCAACCCTACGCTAGCCAAACCTTTGGTCGCTTCACCGGCAACATAATCAAAATGTGGGGTACTACCACGAATGACTGCACCGAGGGCAATAATGGCATCGTATTTTTCCGTAGCAGCCATCGCTTGTGCGGCCAGTGGCAATTCAAATGCACCGGGTACACGCACCACCTCAATGGTTTCTTCTTCCACACCACCGTGGCGTTTGAGAGCATCAATAGCCCCAGCCAACAGACTTTCTACAATGAAGCTATTAAAACGTGCGACGACGATACCGTATTTCGCGGTTTGCGGGGCGAAATCACCTTCAATAAGCTTAACGCTCATGTACCCAATTCCCATACATTGTCAAAGAACTTACAAGACTAAAGCGTATTAGTCCTGCACATAATCCACTATTTCCAGACCAAAACCGGCAATCCCATGAAAACGCTTAGGCGCACTCATGACACGCATGCGGCTAATACCCAAATCAGCAAGTATTTGTGCCCCAATTCCGTAGGTTTTCAGCTCAGCTGGTGAAGTGGGCGTATTGTCCTGCACAACAGTCTGAGATTCAAACCCTTTTAAACGGCTTTTCAAACGTTCTAGCAAATCTTGGTTTTGAATCGAATCGCGCAAGATGACAATGACGCCCTGACCTTCCTGCTGAATACGTTGCATGGCACCGCGCAAAGGCCAACCACAACACGGCAACGACAAAGCCAGCAAATCACATAGCTCGTTTTCCAGATGAACCCTTACCATTACCGCATCGCCCGGATTAACTTGCCCCTTAACCAAAGCCAAATGTATCTGGTGACGAGCCATTTCCTGATACGCTACCAAATGGAAAGACCCAAATTCTGTCTGCACTTCCTGTTCGTACATGCGCTCAATGGTCTTTTCGTTTTGTACCCGATAACGGATTAAATCTTCAATGGTGCCAATTTTCAGGCCATGTTTTTCGGCAAAGATTTCCAAATCAGGGCGGCGCGCCATCGTGCCATCTTCATTGAGGATTTCCACAATCACTGCCGCCGGTTCAAAACCCGCCAAACGCGCCAAATCGCAACCGGCTTCGGTATGACCAGCACGGGTTAAAACGCCGCCAGGTTGTGCCATCAACGGGAAAATATGTCCCGGTTGGACAATATCAGTCGGGGTAGCATTTGGGGCTACCGCAGAACGGATGGTATGGGCACGGTCATAAGCGGAAATACCCGTGGTTACCCCTTCTGCAGCCTCAATCGAGATAGTGAAATTGGTACGATGTTCTTCATTGGTCGCCGAAATCATCAATGGCAAATTCAGCTGTTTGCAACGCTCGCGAGTCAGAGTTAAGCAGACCAAGCCACGGCCTTCTTTGACCATGAAATTAACATCTTCGGGACGCGTCAGCGAAGCTACCATTAACAGATCGCCTTCGTTCTCACGATCTTCGTCATCGACAATAATGACCATTTTACCTTGCGCTAGATCAGCGAGGATTTCTTCTGTCGTATTGAATTGCATAGGGGTCCTGTGTTTGCCCTTACAGCGGGTTGGATAAGCCGTAGGAATCCAAACGGATTTGAAAAGGCGCAATCATACGCCAAAACTGCCCACAAAGAGAAATTCATTACCGCCGCGTATGTCTAAGCAGCCTTGTGGAATCTGTATGTGGTTATTTGGCCTGTTGTGCTAACACCCAAGCTTGTATTTGTGGCAAAGGGGTATCGTGTAGCCATTGCTGGAAATCGGCAAATTCCACTGCCGTTTGCGTCTTTAACTGTTGCATGAATTGGCCCAACGCCTGTTGCTGCAAACCTGTCCAACTACTCACTAAACGCCCATTGAACTTGGCGCGGGCGCTTTTCCACACCTGAAAACGGGCGTACATGTCCGCAATCTTTGGCTGACAGGCGGGAAAAAACTCATAAGCACGCTCAACAAAAACTTGCTTGTATTGCACCCCGCCTTGTTCTTTAAGACTCTCCCACGGATAAGCCGGTAACTCGGTTTGAGTTTCCAACCATTTCAACAAGGCATTATACGTCTGGCGTTTGCGATCACGACTACGCGCAGCATGGTTACGATTTTCCAATAAATAAATGTCTTTATTGAAAAAAGGCGAAGAAGCAGCAAAGCGGAAAATATCTTCCAAAGTATCAAACCCAGCCAAAAAACGTTCGGCATCTAAACCGGCAAAGGCAAGAATCTGCTCAATATCCTTGGAAATACATAACACCCCGTATTGATAATCCCCATCCCGAAACATCAGGCTCAAGCCATCATGCCCGTACTTAAAACCCATTTTGTGCAAAAGCCTGCCAATAATATTGCCCAAATCATTCCAGGCAAAATAATGCAGCGAAATTGCAAAATCGTCAGGGGTAGAGGCAATCAGATCAATTTGGAACTGTTGATAATCAAACGAAATCACCGGGCCGTTTTTGACTATTTCCTGCGGCGCAAAGGTTTGTTGTAAGTAACCAAGCCAATCTATGGTTAGATCGGCTGTATCTAACAAGATATCAAGATCACCAAAGGACTCTTTAGCGCGATAAGCAGGGATAGCAGCGACTTGATGTGCGGGGAAATCGGTTTGTAATTGCCTCAAGACTTCATCACGCAAAGCTTCATATTCTGCTTTGGCATAACGACGTGTCACGGTATTTTTCAAAGCGCTGCCACCCATGCTCTATTTCCTGTTTAATCGTTATATAGACCCGAAACCACCCCCGCCGGGTGTGTGCATAATGACAACATCACCCGCTTGTACATCACAACTATCATTGCCCTGCAGCGCTAAAAGCTCGCCATGGTTACGCATTACCGCATTGTAACCGCATTGGCCCGCTTGGCCGCCTTCCATACCGCGCGGTGCTTGGATACGGCTAGAGGACAAAATGGTTACGGTCATTGGTTCAAGAAAACGCAACTGTCGAATCACTCCATCGCCGCCTTGCCATTGCCCTTTTCCTCCAGAGCCCTTACGTATGGCAAAGCTTTCTACTCTGACTGGAAAACGGTTTTCCAACACTTCCGGGTCCGTCATACGAGTATTAGTCATATGCGTTTGTACCGCACTTGCGCCATGAAAGCCGCGCCCAGCACCCGCACCGCCACAAATGGTTTCATAATTCTGGTAATGCGCATTGCCGTAAACAAAATTATTCATAGTGCCCTGCGACCCAGCCAATACTCCTAATGCGCCGTATAAGGCTTCGGTAATAGCTTGACTGACTTCAGTATTACCGGCAATCACCGCAGCAGGATAATGCGGGTTAATCATCGAACCGGGTGGAATAATCAACCGAATCGGTTTCATACAGCCTTCATTTAAGGGAATATCCACCCCTACCAAGGTGCGGAACACATATAACACCACTGAACGACATACCGCTGAAGGGGCATTGTAATTACCCACATCTTGCGCTGAAGTACCGGTAAAATCGACTTCTACACTACGAGTGGTGCGGTCAACCCGAATAGCCACCTGAATTTCACTGCCGTTATCCAATCGATGGCAAAAATGGGTATCCTGGAGTACATCAATCACCCGGCGCACGCTTTCTTCAGCATTATCCTGCACATGCTGCATATACGCTTGAACCACCCCTAAGCCAAATTGCTGAATCATGTGCTGAAGTTCTTTAACGCCGGTTGCATTCGCAGCCATTTGTGCGGCCAAATCGGCCATATTCTGTTCGATATTGCGGCAAGGATAAGGCGGCGATAGCAATAGCTCGCGGGTCTCACGTTCACGCAAAATCCCCTGTTCAACCAGCTTGAAATTGTCTATGACAATACCTTCCTCGCTAATATGGCGACTATCGGGCGGGGTGGAACCGGGCGTTTTTCCACCAATATCAGCATGATGCCCACGCGAAGCCACTACAAAAATCAGGGTACCTTGTTCATCGAACACCGGTGTAATCACAGTCACATCCGGTAAATGCGTGCCACCGTTATAGGGGTTATTGATCATAAAGACATCGCCTGCTGCCATTTGCCCCGCATTCAGACGCAAAATGGTCTGTACACTTTCCCCCATAGAGCCTAAATGTACTGGCACATGCGGCGCATTAGCGACTAAACCACCTTGTGGGTCAAATATGGCACAGGAAAAATCCAGTCGCTCCTTAATATTGACCGAATGGGCAGTATTAGCCAGAGTCGCGCCCATTTGTTCGGCAATCGACATAAATAGGTTATTAAACACTTCCAGCATTACCGGGTCAGCATGAGTGCCCAACGCTTCCTGACGCAGCAAAGGCATTATGCGGGTCATAAGCAAATTGCCTAAGGCATCAGTTTGCGCTTGCCAACCAGGTTCGACCACATTGGTTCCGGTTGGCTCAATAATAATAGCCGGGCCGTCAATACACTTGCCTACCTGTAAAGTCGACCGCTCAATCAGGGGGACTTTTTGCCAAATCCCTTGCACATACATATCGACAACAGTTGTATCTGCTTTAACCTTGTTGATGGCTGGTGCACGCATACCCATATCCACTGCGGTATCGCCAATCGCTTCTGAAGACAGCCATTCAATAATCAAGCATCCGCCGGTAGGTACAAATCCGTAACGTGCCTGATGGGCGGCTTCAAAGGCAGTTTGCATACTTTCAATACTGCCAAACGGCACCACAAAGACCTGATCCGAACCCTGATAACGCAAATGAGCACGCTGTTCCACGCGAATGCGCTGTTCATCCACGCCCTGTTGCGCTACCTCGCTATGCGTTTGTGCATTCAAACGTTGCAACACTTGCTCAGCTTCTGCCAACTCGGTCAGCGGTTTCCCTAATTGCTGTTCGCGTAAAGCACGAATATCTGCCAAGCCCATGCCAAACGCGGAAAGCACACCGGCAAAGGGATGAATGAAAATTTGCTGCATACCTAAGGTATCGGCAACCAAGCAAGCATGCTGCCCCCCCGCACCGCCAAAACAATTCAGGGTGTAATGGGTAACATCATAGCCACGCTGTACGGAGATTTTCTTGATGGCATTCGCCATATTCTCCACCGCAATACGCAGAAAACCTTCCGCAAGTTCTTCTGGTGTAAGCGCGGGTAAACCGGTTTCAATAGCAATATGTGCGGCTAGCTCCATAAACTTTGTGCGCACTATTGCGGCATCCAGTTGCTGATTACCATTTGGCCCGAATACTTGCGGAAATTGCTCAGGCTGAATCTTACCCAATAACACATTGCAATCGGTTACGGTCAAAGGGCCACCACGCCGATAACAGGCAGGCCCCGGATTCGCCCCGGCACTTGCAGGGCCTACCCGCAAACGACCATTTTCAAAGCTTAAAATTGACCCCCCCCCAGCTGCTACCGTATGAATACTCATCATAGGGGTACGCATACGCACACCTGCTACTTCGGTATCAAACGAACGCTCATATTCCCCGGCAAAATGACACACATCAGTAGAAGTACCTCCCATATCAAAACCGATCAAGTACTCATACCCGGCCGCTTGAGCAGTGCGAGTCATCCCGACTACTCCACCCGCTGGACCAGATAAAATCGCATCTTTACCCTGAAATAAATGCGCATCAGTCAATCCACCGTTAGATTGCATAAACATTAAGGCAGTATCTTTACGATCAGTTGATAATTCATCTTCTACTTGCTGTACATATCGGCGTAAAATGGGGGATAAATAGGCATCCACTACAGTGGTATCGCCTCGGGCTACTAATTTAATTAACGGGCTAACCTCATGACTAACCGATACCTGAGTAAAACCACACTGCCGAGCTAAAATTGCTACCCGCTGTTCATGTTGGGTATGCTGATAACCGTGCATAAAGGCAATAGCAACCGAACGTAGACCTTGGGCATAAGCATCCTGTAACAAAGCGATTACGGCTGACTCATCTAGGGGTTTGATGATCTGGCCATTCGCACTTAAACGTTCAGGAACTTCCGCAACCATCGTATAAAGCAGTTCGGGTAATACTATATTCAGATCAAAAATACGCGGGCGATTCTGGTAACCAATGCGTAGCAGATCCCCAAAGCCTTGGGTCATCAGTAACAGGGTGGGTTCCCCTTTACGTTCTAACAGGGCATTGGTAGCGACTGTCGTTCCCATTTTGACAGCTTTAATGGTGCCAGCTGGAATAGGTTCTAATGTCGGTAAACCCAACAGATCACGGATACCTTGTACGGCAGCATCACGATAGCGTTCCGGATTTTCCGACAACACTTTGTGCGTAATAAATTCACCAGCAGGAGAACGTGCCACGATATCAGTGAATGTACCACCACGATCCACCCAGAATTCCCACTGGGCTGGTATTTGGGCTGCTAATTTCATACCATACTCCGGTATATAAAACGTTATTAAAACAATAACAAATTATCAACGTAAAATTGGAAAAATACTCATATTTAATTTTTATGGTAACGCCAAATGAGAAAATCACTAAAGAAAAAAACGGTTTCTCCACCTGAAACCCGTTTTCGTACTGCTAATCATCTCGCTACCTCCGGCACTGAGAGCGTTAGCGAATTTGAAGCTTCACTCACCGTGGTCTACAACGCTTTTAACCGCTGGATGGTGCAATGTATTACCGCTGCTGGTTATGAGGATTTCAGCCCGCTAGAAGTGCTGATATTGCATCACATCAAACACCGTAATCGGGCTAAAAGCTTGGCACAAATCGCCGATACCCTAAATATTCGGGATTTGCATACAGCCAATTATGCCATCAAGAAATTACTTAAACGTGGTTTAGTGGCGGGGGAAAAGGCAGGTAAGGAAATGTTCTACCGCACGACAGAGGCAGGTAATGCAGCTTGTGATAAATATGCTGAAATACGTCAAGGTTGTCTGCTGACTACTCTGCAAGCCAGTAATATGGACTTTGAGAAGCTTAAACAAGTTGCCGATATTGTTGGCAGTCTTTCCGGACAATATGATCAGGCCACGCGGGCGGCCTCAACTCTTTAGACCGACGCTTTCATTTAAGAAAACCGTGTTCGGCTAAAAACGCTTCTGTAATACCCGTTGCTGTTGGTTGCGCAGCCTGTTCGCCCAGTAACAAGCGTTCTAGATAGCGTGCAATCACATCAACCTCTAGGTTGACCCGGGTACCACTGCGATAATCCGCCATAATGGTCTCTTGCAAGGTGTGAGGCACTATATTGAGCTCAAATGTACTGCCATCCACCTTGTTGACCGTCAAACTGGTGCCATCAATACAGATCGAACCTTTCATGGCAATGTATTTAGCCAAATGATCTGGAGCACGAATACTGAAGCGCACCGAACGGGCATCATCATGACGGTTAATCACTTCGCCTAATCCGTCAACATGGCCACTCACCAAATGCCCGCCAAGACGGGTTTGCAAGGTTAAGGCTTTCTCCAAATTTACTTTGGAACCACGTGCTAGATTACCCAAACTGGTTAAAGACAAGGTTTCGCGCGAAACATCGGCACTGAAACTCTGTTGGTCAAACAGGACTGCTGTCAGACACACCCCATTAACCGCAATACTGTCACCTAGAGCCACATCAGACATGTCTAGTTTGCCTGTTGCCAAGGTTAGGCGCAAATCACCACCTTTAGGTTGAATATCGCGTAAGGTGCCAATGGCTTGAATAATACCGGTAAACATGTCTCAATTCCTCAGGCTAGGGTTGCCAGAATACGCCAATCTTGCCCAACGGCACGAATATCCTGAATTTTCAGCGCTAACCGTTCATGCATGCGCTGGATATGTGGCAGGGTAAACAGGGCACGAGCATCAGAACCCATTAAATGCGGTGCCATATAGATCACCAGTTCATCGGCTAGACCTTGTTCCAACAAGGCTCCACTTAAGGTAGCCCCAGCTTCCACATGCACTTCATTGACACCATCATCCAACAAAGCTTGCATCACCGCCGATAAATCTAATGAGTCTCCAGTAAAAGGGCGCACATTTACGCCTGCTTGCTGGAGCTGGGCAATTTTGTGGGTATCCTGACTACAGGTATAAATCGTCGTTTGTCCTGCAACCTGTAACCATTTGGCATCCAAAGGACATCTCAGTTGTGAATCCAGCAGCACGCGCAGCGGCTGACGTACTTCACCCTGAATACCTAATTCATCAGTATTCAAACGTACATTTAAGGCAGGATTATCGCACAGCACGGTACCAATACCCGTCAGCACAGCAGCGGCCTGAGCACGTAAGAACTGCACATCGCGGCGCGCAGCCTCGCCAGTAATCCACACGCTTTCGCCAGAACGCATAGCAGTACGTCCATCCAAACTCATAGCCATTTTCACACGTACATAAGGACGATGGCGCTCCATACGGGAGATAAAACCCGGATTCAAGGCACGCGCTTCGCTTTCCAGCAAGCCCGATTGAGTTTGAATACCAGCTTGTTGTAATAGCTGCAAACCTTTGCCCGCCACCAGCGGATTAGGATCAACCATAGCGGCAATGACCTTACTCACCCCTGCTTGTACTAAAGCCAAGGCGCACGGTGGAGTACGACCATAATGGGAACAAGGTTCTAAGGTGACATAAGCGGTTGCCTGTTTAGCAGCGGCCCCTGCCTGACGCAAGGCATGCACTTCTGCATGGGGTTCGCCAGCGCGTTCGTGCCAACCTTCGCCAACGATTTTGTTATCTTGGACAATAACGCAGCCAACGCGTGGGTTGGGATGAGTGGTATACAAGCCGTTGCGCGCTAATTGCAACGCTCGACTCATATAGAAGTGGTCTTGAGGAGTAAAATTCATGCCTTACGACAGTGGGGCAATGCTAGGGAGTCAAGCGGATGTTGACGCTGTTCGGGTTGGGTATCGTTTTCCAGCCGATCAATCATACTGCGAAATTCTTCAATATCATTGAAACGCCGGTAGACCGAAGCAAACCGAACATACGCCACCTCGTCGAGCTGGCGTAGTTCTTCCATAACCAATTCGCCAATGCTGGCAGAGGTTACCTCACGTTCACTGCTGATGAGAATCTTTTTGCGGATACGACTCAAGGCAGCTTCAATGCGATCAATAGAAACGGGACGTTTTTCCAGCGCCCGCATAATACCAGCACGCAGTTTATCGTCATTGAAAGGTTCACGTGCCGCATTGGATTTGACTACCCGCGGCATGGTCAATTCGGCAACCTCATAGGTAGTGAAACGTTCATCACAAGCAGCACAACGTCGCCGACGCCGTACTTGGTCACCTTCATTAGCCAAACGCGAATCTATAACCCGCGTATCATCTGCTCCACAAAAAGGGCATCGCATAAACGCTTACGCAGGGTAATCGCCAAGAGAACTGGTGCCATAGACCGGGAAACGGGCACAAATATCCAATACCTGGCCTTTCACCCGCTCAATAGTCGCCGCGTCTTCAAGATTATCCAAAACATCCGCAATCCAGTTAGCTAACTGCTCGCTTTCGCCTTCTTTAAAGCCTCGCGTTGTAATAGCCGGTGTACCCACACGAATACCGCTGGTCACAAACGGTGATTGTGGATCATTCGGTACAGAGTTTTTATTCACGGTAATATTGGCTGCACCCAAAGCGGCATCCGCTGCTTTACCGGTAATACCTTTATCAATCAGGTCTACGAGCATGAGGTGATTATCTGTACCACCGGAAACAATCTTATAGCCACGGCTAATTAGGGTTTCAGCCATAACTTTGGCATTTTTAGCTACTTGTTGCTGATAAACCTTGAATTCAGGTTCCAATGCTTCTTTGAAAGCAACCGCTTTAGCAGCGATCACATGCATCAATGGCCCCCCCTGAATACCAGGGAAAACCAAAGAATTGAATTTCTTTTCCAGTTCAGGATTAGCTTTAGCCAGAATAATACCGCCACGTGGACCACGCAGGGTTTTATGCGTTGTGGAAGTGGTTACATCCGCAATCTGTACAGGGCTAGGATAAACACCGGCTGCTACCAAACCAGCGACATGCGCCATATCTACCATCAGATAAGCACCGACTTTATCGGCAATCTCCCGGAATTTACCCCAGTCAATAACGCGAGAGTAGGCAGAAAAACCTGCCACAATCATTTTAGGCTTATGTTCAAGCGCTAAGCGTTCTACTTCTGCATAGTCGATATAACCATCATCGGTAATACCGTACTGCACAGCATTGTAAATCTTGCCAGAGAAATTCACTTTAGCACCGTGGGTCAAGTGACCCCCATGCGCCAAACTCATACCCAAAACAGTGTCACCCGGATTCAACAGTGCCATATAAACAGCGGCGTTCGCTTGAGAACCAGAATGGGGTTGAACATTGGCATAATCAGCGCCGAAAAGTTTTTTTACCCGGTCAATCGCAAGCTGTTCTGCGATGTCTACGTATTCGCAGCCGCCGTAGTAACGTTTAGCAGGATAACCCTCGGCATATTTGTTGGTCAGTACAGACCCTTGCGCTTCCATTACGCGTGGACTAGCGTAATTTTCAGAAGCAATCAGCTCAATATGCTCTTCCTGACGGCGCACTTCAGCCTGCATTGCGCCCCACAATTCATCATCATAACCTGCAATTTTCATCTGGCTGGAAAACATGCCGTTTTTCTCCTGCACATTCGAATAGAAGATAAAAAGCCTTGTATCATACCATCCTTTTGCAGCTCAATATATGATGTTTTGCAGGACGCAATTTCAACTTCGCCAGCTCTTAAGCTTCTCCATATTTTTTCGCAAACACGACTGACGGTTCACCGCTACGATTGAAGAAATGCAAAGTATTGCCTTCTTGCTGCACACTACCGGCGCGTTGCAGGGTACGCAGATAACTGCCTTGCCAATCGCCTACATTAATCGTTGGAGAACCAGGAGCAGGTCTTAACACTGGACAACCTTCGGTTTTACGATCAATACCTTTCATCATAAAACCTGTATGACCTACGCGCTGAAAATTAGCCGTATAATCATTGCACCCTGCAAATCCTGTTAATTGATTTTCGCCTACTTCCATGGTGATTTCCAAAGCTGCTGGTACTTCATTGCCATACAGCGACATCAAACGCCATTTTGAACCCAACAAAGATGGGCCACCACTATTCAATGGACATGCACCAGGCGGCAACGTACTGGATTCTGGAACAGGAGTTGCTGGGGCTGGGGTTTCCGCTTTGGGTGCTGGAGTAGTGGTTTCGGCCAATAAACGGGAACCCACCAGGGTAAGAGGCAACAGGAGTAAGGCCCTGCGAACCTGCATAAACGACCGGGGGGTAGTGTTGTTAGTGTTCATGAATTTCCCTCAATAGTAGGCTGTAGCTAGAAGTATAGGCGACATCATAGCTTTAGGTAGTTGGCTTCCATGCCGCCTGTATGATTTAAACAACACCTTGAGTATAGGAAAGACTTGAAAATTTGCTATATAAGAATATTTTTCTAGCGATTTGTGGCTTTTAAACAACAAACCTATTTCTCATTTTGCGTGAGTTATTAAATTGTTTTTTCCTACAAAACCAAATTATTACTTACTATGAAGTTGTCATTCCCGCGACAAGATTATAAGGCTATAAGCAGATAAAATTACTGTTCCAGAGGCCGGTTGATCATCTAAAGGCTCTGGTTGAGCTATAACTACACTATTGCCAAGATTATTAAAACTATCGTCATAAATATTACTATTACTGTTAAAGCGTATATGCCATTCGCCCTCCGCCGGAAAACCCACCTGATAATTGGCGAAATCTTCATGCGAAAAATTGGCAATAATAACTACGCTATCACCTTCACCTCCATTAATCCAGCGATGGTAGGCAATAACCTTATTATTATGATCAAGAGAATACACTTGGACATTTTGTCCACACAAGCCAGCTGTGATTGCCTGCTTATTTAAACGCAAACTAATTAAATCTTTATATGCTTGCAATATACCATGATTATTTTTAGCTTTTTGTCGATCAAGTTCGCGGGTATCTTCAAACCAATGATCTTCTAGAAATTCTTGTCCTTGAAATAACATAGGTATACCGGGAGTAGTGAATACGATACCTGCACCGAGCAAAGATTTTTTCTTAGCAATCCATGAATCAGCATGACCGGGGGAAGCATCTTCCGGAATACGTGCCTGACCATTAGCAATTTCATCATGGGATTCGGTGTAAATAACCCGTTCAAATACATCGTGATTGAAGCATTGCGAGATTGCTGCTGCTAGTTTACTCATATCACGATTAATATCATCTGGCTGTAATAAAGCATCACGTAAAGTATGTACAAAAAATGCTCCCCATTGAGCATTAAAACCTGCGCCCCCTTCTTCAATGGATTTATTGGTTAACCAAGCGCTATCCTGCATATCCTCGGCAATAGTAATAAAACGCGGGTTATAAGCATGAACTTCATTATTAATAGCCTGCATTAATGACCAACCATCGGCCAAACCATCATGGGGGTCACTACCCATACCATTAACGGTACGGATATAAACTGACATATCCAAACGCAAGCCATCGACTTCAAAATCTTCTGCCCACATCATAACATTATCAAGAATATATTGACGCACTTCTGAACGACCATAATCCGGACGTGTATCACCCCAAGGAGTTTTAGCCCGCCAGTCATTATAAAAATAAATACCTCCAAGATTATTTTCATGCCAACCATCAAATTGCCAAATATCCAAATCGGAAGGACCAAAATGGTTGTAAACCACATCTAGAATGACAGCAATACCACGCTGATGGGCTTCGTAAATAAAGTCGTAAAAATCTTGAATAGTGCCGTAATTAGATTCAACCGAAAATAAGTAGGCCGGATTATAGCCCCAAGAAATACCACCGGGAAATTCATGCACAGGCATGATTTCGATCGCATTAACACCTAATGCTTTCAAATCATCCAGATAGCGAATAGAGGTTTTAAAGGTAGCAGGTTCCTGATTATCAGCATAGCCATGCCCAAATGTACCAATGTGTAGCTCATAAATGATCATATTATTCAAGTCTGGCGCTTTAAAAGCTGTAGGACACTTTTGAGGAGGTCGGGATATAACAGCATTACCTACAGAACTGGTCACATTACGCGCGTAAGGATCATTACGCATGATTTCACGGCCCTGACAAATAAGACGATATTTATATTCATCACCCTCTTTAGCTTCCGGAATGATAGCACTCCAAATACCGTTTTCATTCCTAGTTAAGGGATGACTTTGTCCCTGCCAATTATTAAAGGAACCTGTCACATAAACCTCATCGGCATGTGGGGCCCACACACTGAATTGATAAGCTTGTTGATCATCGATTAATACTGCACCCATTTTCACAGACATATAGGTTCCTTACTTGTTATTTAGCAAATAGAGACTTTTAGATTTTAGAGATAACACTACCTAGCTTTTTTAATACTGTATTGCTATTTTTCCTCATAGTTCTCAGCTGATGTACTGCTCACCTGAAAACTTAATCGCTACTAGCAAAAGCTATTTTTATTTTCTAATAATGGCAAACTTTTATTTTAATGGTTTGACAGCCAACGACTCGTTATTAAAACACAATTAGTTTTTTGTAATTTTTCAAGCATTTCATCAACTTTATAATGCTCATCAATACCAGGACAATCTTTTCCCAAGTTAAATAATATGGAATGTATTCTGCTCATCTGAACTAGCAAATCAGTTAAATCTAATTTGCTAGCTTGTCTAAGAATAGTCAATAGCTACTTAGCTATCCTTTAGGCCCCATAAAAAACCAAGCGATTAAGCCGACGACAGGGAAGAAAAATATAATCAATACCCACAAAAATTTACTACCGCCACCAGCAGAGCTTTTTAGAACCTGTATAATGGCATAGATAGCTAAAATTAAATGCAGAAGTCCTAATATGCCACCTACTTCAATACCCATTTTGTTTTCTCCTTAATTTTCTCAATGAATAAAGACCATTCTTTTATTCGGGATTATTGACTTGAAGTTTTAAACCTTCCTGATCAATTTCAAGACCTGTTACCATTTTTTCAGCTTCCTCCAAACTAATATCGTAACGCTCTTGTAATTTACCCACCAAAACCTCTACTTTACCGCCAATTTCCAGTAAGTCGTCATTGGTAAGCTTACCAAAACGTTCACGCAGGTTACCTCTTAACTGGTGCCAGTTTGCCTCAACCATATTAGAATCCATCTTGTGCTCCTATTTTAGGTAAATTTATTTACTACTTATCTTGCAGGTTTAGTCACGGGCTTAAGCTATTAAGTCATGAATTTTTTTACTAACCGTGCGCATATATATAGAAAATTCACCGTTAGAATTCAAATACAGTAAAAAAAGTACCAGATTAAATGAACTACACTTTAATTATAATTTACTTATAAAAATAATATTATTTTTCTATAGTTATTGATTTAGCTAAAATTTTGCAAAAAATTACTAAGCTTTGTGTGCCTATTCAAATATCAATTACTCGGCGAGATTAGCAATAGGCTTATGTCAAGAGTAATTTCTCTCAGCAAACAGAGCGTTTATAGTAAGATAGCTCGCATAACACTCTAAATTGACCCATCAATAGCCCTTAATCTTGGATATATGATTGATCAGAAAGCACTTTTTCCAATTGGGACCATTTCCGAGCAAACAGGAGTAAACACTGTTACCTTGCGAGCATGGGAACGGCGTTACGGTTTATTAAAACCTCATCGCACCCCTAAAGGACATAGGCTATACACGCCAGAAGATGTGGAACGCGTCAAACAGGTGCTAATTTTGCTGGATCAGGGTGTTCCGGTTAGTCGGGTGCGCGAAGTATTGGATAATACCAAAACCCGTTCTTCTACCATACGCGCTCCTCAGGAAGTTCATACCGATGATCCGTGGCGTTACTATCGTAATGTTTGTCAACGCTGGATACGCAAGCTAGATGCACGCGCGCTTGAACAAACTTTCAATGAAGTCGTATCACTGTATTCATTGGATAGGGTCGGTAAAAAGTTACTGCTACCCCTTTATTATCAACTCAAACAACAAAGTCAGGATTTGCCTTCGACTACGGCTGATTTTGCCTTTTTACATGAATTCTTGTGTGCCAAATTAGGTTCGCGTTACCTGCACGCAAATAATCATGCTAGTACCAAACGCATATTAATGCTCAATACCGAAAGCATGAGCGTGGAAAGCTTATTGCTAGCTAATATTCTCAGTAGCTATGGTTATCAGGTCAGTTTACTGGGGAGACAAGCACATATTGATCATTTACCTCTAATCTTGACCCGCACTCAAATGGATGCGCTATTGTTTGTTGGTACGCAGTGTACGTACGAGGTTATAGAAACCTTAGTGGAAACGTATCGAGTGCCCGTATTTTTATACCCCGACAATAAGGAAATGGTGTGTGTTCCCTCAGACGAAACTGCTATTTATCTATTACCGGAAGATATGAGCAGTATTCTAAAAAGCATGGAAGACATACTCACTCAATTGGCTTCTGCTGCTGCCTCGAAAATCACCACCGACACTATTAACTCCACGTCTAAACAACCGTTCACTGTTTTTAAACGCGAATTACTGAGCTAAAACAATATGATTGCCATTGTCTGGTTTCGTCAGGATTTACGCTTGGCTGACAATCCAGCGTTTCATTACGCTTGTCAGCATGCGCAACACATTATCCCGGTGTTTATTGATGACCCGACCGCGACAACTGTTAGCCAACTCGGGGCAGCCAGTCGAGTGTGGTTGCACCATAGCCTGCATGCCTTACAAACCGACTTACAGGGTAAAGGCAGTCAGCTTTGGCTACGCCAAGGGCCAGCGTTAGAAGTACTGCAACAACTATGCGCCGAAACTGGTGCCACCCATGTATTATGGAATCGCCTGTATGAACCTATGAGCATACAACGCGATAAAGCTATTAAACATGCCTTAAGGGGTCAGGTTGAAGTACATAGCTTTAATGCCAGCCTGCTCAATGAACCGTGGGAAGTCCTAAAACCCGATGGCACGCCTTACAAGGTCTTTACAGCCTTCTGGAAGGCCATGCTCAAACACGGCATTGACCACTTGCCACTGGCAATACCAGCAATACTACCGCCCACACCGCACGACCCACAGGCTTTATCTTTAGCCGAATTAGGTTTGTTACCAAAGATTCGCTGGGATATCGAGATGATGGCGTATTGGCAGACAGGCGAAAAAGCTGCCTTGCAACGCTTAGAAGAGTTTCTGCATAACGGTAGTAGCACATACAAACAAGAACGGGATTTTCCTGCTAACTCTGAATCCACCTCACGGCTATCAGCACCGCTGCATTTTGGCGAAATCAGCCCTCGCCAGATTGTCTATCAGGCTCGGCGTTATTCCGCTGAATACCCCCAAGCCGATACCGGTATTGATTTTTTTATACGAGAAGTTGGCTGGCGCGAATTTGCCTATCACCTGCTGTATCACTTTCCGCATACGGTTGAACATGCCCTAGATGAACGCTTTGAACGTTTTCCGTGGGCAGATAATACCGAGGCATTACTCACAGCCTGGCAACAAGGCCGCACAGGTTATCCTATCGTTGACGCAGGTATGCGTGAATTATGGCAAACCGGACGCATGCATAACCGCGTGCGCATGATTGCGGCTTCGTTACTAACCAAAAATTTGCTGATTCCTTGGCAAACCGGCGAGAAATGGTTCCGCGATACATTGATTGATGCAGATTTGGCTAATAATGTGCTGGGTTGGCAATGGACAGCAGGCTGCGGGGCTGATGCCGCTCCCTATTTCCGGATTTTTAACCCTATGCTGCAAAGTCAGAAATTTGACCCGGATGGCAACTATATTCGGCGCTGGGTACCTGAACTTAAGAATCGCTCGCTTGAACAGATTCATTTACCGCGTACCCTTGGTGAAAACCTGAAGGATTATCCATTGCCTATTGTTGATTTTAAAACCAGTCGTGAGCGTGCACTGGCTTTGTTTGCCAACATTAAAGGCCCTTTGCAGACTTCAGAGTAAGATTAATTGAGCGGGTGTGGATAGCCCTATCCACACCAAGGCATTCTGTGCAAACTGCCGCCCAATAGCTTTTGCTGCTTCCAGATTTAAACCCAACACTAAATAGCTCTCTTCACCCGGCCATTGCTCTTGCGGGTCTATCCCTTTGCCGGGAAGAATTGTACAGGTATGGTATTGGCTTAAAACCTGATACAAGCGCTGCTGTGCAGCTTGATTTTCCTTTGCACTACACAACTGACTGTGCGGGTTACAAGCGGTTATAAACACAGCCTCCTGATAACCACGCGCTTGTAAAAGCTTCTCCAACGCTGCCGAGGCTTGACCAATATGCAAGGTAAACTCCCCTTCTGCATACCTTACCTGATAATGCGTAGCGTAATAAGCAGCTAGCAGCGCGGAGTCCATTGACATTAAGCTTGGTCTTTAGCAGCTTTTTTGGCCTTTTTTTCTTCCTTAGCTTTTTTCTTTTCGGCTTTTTTGGCCTTTTTTTCTTCTTTGGCTTTTTTCTTCTCAGCTTTCTTGGCTAATTTATCGGCTTTTTTAGCCAATTTCTTAGCGGCTTTATCGGCAGCTTTTTCTGCTTTTTTCTGTTCCTTGGTTTTCTTCTTGGGAAAATCATTGGCGTCGTTATCGACATCCACCTCCGGCCACAACACTTCGACCTTGGTGAAAGGCATTTCCACAGGCGCTGGTATCACTTCGGCTTCTACACTAGCCATAGAAGCGGCGGCAACAGCTGCCTCGACAGAGGCTACTGATGAGGCTGCTTCTGCTGCTTCCAAAATCGGCATATCCAGCACTTCCTGCGCACTAGCGAGAATCAGGGGAGCGGTATAATGGCCAATACCTGGAATAGCTGCGAGTTCTTCTATGCTTAAAGCCACCAATTGCTTAATGGTATGAATACCATGATCCGATAGCCGTTTAGCCGTAGAGGGGCCAACATACTTAACCTTAGAAATGTCCTGTTGCATATTTTAATTCTCCGATTTTTTTTCACTATTATTCGTTTTAGTAACGGCTGAAGCCCTCACTAATACCTTGTCAAATATCTAAAAAACAAGGTATCAGTATAAGCAGATCATTCAAACGACTCGATAAACCCTAAAGCCCATTTGTTTTTTCAGGGTTTAGTAGGCTCGTTAACCTCTTCTGCTGGCACTTGTTGCTGCACTTCTTGCAACTTTTTGAGGATTTCCACTGTTTCTGGTGGTACATCATCGCTTTCTTCTAGCAATTGCATGATTTCAGGAGTAAGACCTTGCTTTTCAATCATTTGCATTAAGTCTTCTGGTAAACCCAAATCCTTAGCTGTTTGGGTCAGCGTACTATTGCTACCAGCCGAACCTACGCCCATGGTTTGTAGTAAGGCTTCAAAACTCATGTTTTTACCGTTCATGGTGACATTTTGTCCTTTCCATTGGATATCCGTGGCGTACTGCTCTTTAGACTGTACCAGTACGCCTTGTTGAGTATAAGGCATTAATAAAGGCTCAACCCCTTCATGTAACATACCCTTATCAGCTGTCAAGGCCACTTTACCTTGCAATAAGTTAGCCCAATCATTTGGCCCGTAGGTCAATAAATCCATAGTCGTGGGTTTATTCTGCCCAATATAGGTCAAATCCAGCGCCATATTGAGTTTGCCTTTAGTGCCATCTGTCGTTAGGTGACTTTGTAGCTGGCTTTTACCGGCTTTAAGAATTTGCCCAAACAAGGTATTAAGCGCTTGTTCGCTGCTAACATTGACTTTATTCATCAATTCTTGCTGTTTTTGCTGGCCTTCAGGGGTTTCCAAAGCTTCTGCATTCCAATCCATCTGGCTAATATCGTTCTGGATTTGTGCCTGCAATTGCAGGAATGTCTGTAAGCCAACAGCATCTAAGCCCTTGAAATCAAGCTGGTAGTTCAACTGATTCAGGACATCTTTCATGCCTTTGATATTCGCTAGCTGAAGTTTAACCTGCCCTTCCTTGTCTGTACCGGCGGTTGCCGTATGCAGTTGCCAATCCATATCTGAGACAAACGGTTCGGTAGTACCTTCAGCCAACAGTGACATTTGTGGGGCTTGAATGCTTAGATCAAATACCGGCCCCTTATCTTCATTAGTACTAGCCCCCTCAATGCTTAATTCAGGTAAGGACACCTGATTGCCTGCTTGTTGAAGAGCTGCATTTTCCACATCGACGGTAAATTCACCGAGCGCATCAGCACCCGTATCACCTGTTAAATGGATACCATCAGCACTGTATTGCTTGCCATCCTGCGCAAATTTGAAAGGATTAACCTGCCAGTCATAGGAAGCGGTTTGCCCTATACCCAGAATGGTAGTACCCGTTAGCGGTGGTTTATTATCGAACAAGGTATTCAACCATTGCTGCTTTTCTGCCGGTAATGCCTGCGTATCGATTTGCGTATCAATACGCGCCAACCCCAGTTGCACCGGCCGCCCACCACCAAATAGCACCGGGCCATTGGTAATCTGGTGGACAAATTGCACCTCGTCCACCAGCTTGCCTATACCGGGTGTATCAACGCCTAAGCGCGTGACAGCTTTAGCGCCAAATAGGGTCTTTTCATAACTGACCACTTCCTGACTCAGGCCAAAAGGTGCCCATTGCCGATTTTGTTGTGCAATGAATTGTGGCAAGGCTGTAGCGGTTTGCTGGCCTACATACCAACTACTCACACCCAAACCCAATAACAGGGCTACAGGTACCGATACCAGTGTCAGGCGTTTGTTCATGGCGGATTTCCTAAAGTTATCGCTGCTAGGGAGTTTAACAAAGAAAAATTGCCTA
>CAZCJE010000032.1:10718-31693 GCA_964498805.1 uncultured Thiothrix sp. | reverse complement strand
GTGTTGTTAAGAACCGAAGCCGAGTACATAAGTTTATTGGAACAGGCTGGCTTTAAAACTCCAACTGTTACTCGCTTGTCCGGTACGGAATTCCATCTGCTAGAAACTTCCCCTGCCTGAGGAAGACCACAAATTCCTGCATTATAGAAAACAGCCCGTTATCTTATCGAGTTAACGGGCCGCTTTAGCCATTTTAGCATTAACGCATTTCAAACAATTCCTGATGGAACGCGTCGGCTGGTAAACCAAGTGCCATAAAATCGCGCTTGAGAGCCTCACCAAAACCACTCGGTCCACAGAACCAAATATCAGCATCCCGCCATTGGGGGATTTGCTTGATAATGCGTTCTGCCGTCAAATAACCATCGCGCTGTGACCATAGCACATGCAAATTGACATGAGCCTTGTTAGCATCCCGTTCAAGCAGGCCCAAGGCCTGTTCATCATAGGTTGCCGTGCTATGAAACAGATCAATAGTTTTACCGTCCGTTTGTTGTGCGAGGGTTTTCAGTCGCGAAATAAACGGCGTAATACCAATACCACCGCCCACCCAAATCTGGCGCTTATTAGAACTTTGAAAGGTAAAACAACCATAGGGGCCTTCCACAGTAACCACATCTCCCACTTGCACGCTATTGGCCAAGGTTTGCGTGTAATCACCCAACCCCTTGATAATAAACTGGATAGCATTATCCTGCTGCCAAGCAGATGTAATAGTAAATGGGTGGGGTCCTTCAACTTTATTCAAAGTCAAAAACGCAAATTGACCGGCTTCATGACCTTTCCAACCACCGTTTAGCTTGATATCCAATGCTACCGTTCCCATCACAGGATTGGGAGTAATGCCAACCACTTTACCGCTCGTGCGTCTATCTGCCCCAACACGCCCAAATAATATGCGTAGCGCACTAATTGTACCGGCTAGCAATAACGCCGCCATAATCACACCCAATACTTCGCCCCAGTAATCAAACTTGATAAGAATAACCGCGTGAAATACCAAAGCCAGATAAGCTACCGCCATTAATATATGTGTTTTTGTAAATATACGGTAAGAAAAACGTTTAACCAGGGCAATCAGTAAAATCGCAACAATGGCGTAAAAAGTCCATTCGCCAATACCTTCGGCCAAATCACGCTGACTTTGTAACAGTTGTTGCCAAGAACCCGGTTCTAAAGGCGGTTTAGGACCACGCGGTGGGCGCACCAATAAACCCATATCAACCAACCATTTAGGCGCATTTACCCATAACCAATGGGTAGTCGCCAGCGTTAAAGCCGTGATACCCAGCCATTTATGTAGGCGATACATTTTATCTAATCCACCCAAGTAAGGTTCTAACCAGACCGGACGGTTCGCCAAAATCATGGCAAAGCTCATCACGCTAATCGCGAGAATACCCGTGTATTGCAGCAATACGGGGCGTACCCCGAAAACGCCATTGAGACCAACCCAATCGGGTTGCTCTGTTATCCACCATAAGCTACTAAAGAAAATCAAGACAGCGATTAACGCCCATTTGATCGGTTTCATATCAAGACACATTCCTTCAAGAGAGGGGGAAAAGGTGCACTTTGCGAGTACCCGCAAGCCCAGCCTATCAAGAAATGTTGGCAAACGTGTTACGGGTATCCCTAAGCACATCACCTCTACACATAGTACAAATTGCTCCAAAACACTATAGGGCATACCTCTGCTAATCAGCCTTTAAGTCCAAAACAAAATACCTGCGAAAGCTTTAGAAATCTCTCACAGGCATTCCCATAGAAAATGGCTTAAAAGCAGGCAATTAAAAACGCTTCAATGCTCTTTTTTACAACCTTTACCCATCATAGTGGAACATTCAATCTTAGCTTTTTTCTTATCTGGCAAGGTCTGAAATTGGCAATCGGCATCCCCATCACCACCAAGATTACCCATATCAATATCATCATCGGCTTCGCACTTCAGATTCGCGTATTTGTTTTGATAAGTACGACCTAAATAGGCTTTGGCATTATACAGCGCTGCTTGTTGCGAATTGGCACGGGCTATAGCCACTTGGGCGTCTACTGCATCGGATTTACTACAACCGCTTATGCCCACAGCGACTAAAACAGCAATTAAGACACTACGACTCATACTATACATCCCTTTGCTTGTTGTTTATGTGGCGGTAATTCTAGCATGCACCTGCAAACCATCAGGATTTACCTACAGATACAGGTTTAATACTGGCTTGCCTAAACTAGCCGAAAATTTTTAAAGATTTATTTTTTGCCCTAAAAACTTGACATAACATAAATCATAAGTATTCATACATTCATGCAATAGATAGAAAAAAAGCCTGAATCTCAGGCTTTGTTATTGCGCTGTTCTTGTACCGTCAAAGCTATTTTGTTACGCAAATAAACCGGCTGCGCATCTTCGGGTGGTACGGCTTTACCTGCTTGCCAGTCAGCAATGGCCAAAGGCAGCATAAATTCCGCATTAGGCAATGCTACCGTATCAATTCCACTCAACTTACCAGCAAAACGGCTTTGTAAAACCTCCGCATAAGCGGACCAACCATGACCACTTGCAAACCATGCAGAACTTTCAGGTATAGGCGTATTAGTAGGTGCACATACCTGCTCTTCACCTTGTAACTGCATGATGCCATCTTTAAGACTATACTGGCCCCAATACACTTCCTGCATACGTGCATCCAAAGCAGCTAGCACTTGGGTTGCCCCCTGCTGAACATAGGCCTGTTGGGCCAAAGCAGCTAATGTAGAAACCGGTAATACCGGTTTATCCGCCGCCATTGCCAAGCCTTGTGCCACGCCGACACCAATGCGAATACCAGTAAACGCCCCCGGCCCTCGGCCTACCGCAATCGCATCCACATCCTGCAAACGCAAACCCGCATCACCAAGTACTTTTTCCACCATCGGTAAAATCAAGCGGGTATGTTCACGCGGCGTCAGGGCAAACTGCGCATAAACTTGCTTATCTGCATAAACAGCAGCAGAACAAGCTTCAGTTGAAGTATCAAGTGCCAGAATTTTCAAGCAGGGTTCCCGCAAAAAAGCGTTTTACAATATCCAGTTTCTGTGTGCGCGGCATATGCGGCAGACTGTCGAGAAAAATTTTACCATAGTTACGCGTACGCAAACGGCTATCACACAGCATTAACACACCTTTATCATTCGCATCCCGAATTAAACGCCCTACGCCCTGCTTTAAAGCAATAACCGCCTGGGGAATTTGGTATTCAGTGAAAGGGTTACCACCCCGCTGACGAATAGCATCCATGCGCGCTTCTAGTACCGGGTCATTGGGAGCCGCAAACGGCAGTTTATCAATAATGACACAGCTGAGGGCTTCCCCACGCACGTCTACCCCTTCCCAAAAACTAGCAGTGCCTAATAACACGGCATTACCAAGCTCGCGGAACTTATCAATCATATCGCGTTGTGAGGATTCACCTTGTACCAGCAGAGGATAATCAATTTGCTCACGCAATAAGTCTGCCGCTTCATTCAATGCTCGATAACTGGTGAACAGCATGAAAGTACGCCCACCACAAGCATTGATCACCGGAATTGAGGCTTCCACCACTGCAGAGACAAAATCGCGGTCCTGAGGTTCAGGTAAACCTGCTGGCAAATACAGCAAAGCATGGTGCCAATAATCAAACGGGCTATCCAACTGTAAAGTAGTCGCCCCTTCCATACCCATGCGCTGACTGAAATGTTCAAAGGATTGCCCAACCGCCAAGGTAGCTGAGGTCATTACCCAACTACAAGGTAGTTCAGCTAATGATTTACGAAACGGAACAGCAACATCTAAGGGCGTAGTAGTAATGGTAAAGCCACGGGTAAAGGTTTCAAACCATTGCACACTATCGGCTTGCGGTGTATACAAACGCTGCAAACGTGCCTGTTGTTCCAGTAAACGTTGATAAGCGGTTTGTAAGCCTTTACTACGTTCGGCAGCATGCTCAAGCAAACCCGTTAGTAGCGCAAAACGCTCCTGTAAGACTTCCAACTGGCTAGCAATCGCTGGTCTTTGATTAATAGTCGACCAAGGTGCGCGTTGCCCCGGCACATCCATCGCCAAGCGCAAATCCAGAATCGCTTTTTCAAATTGATCCAGCGCATCCCGAATTTGTGGCATATCCGCAGCATTTTCGACCGCTTCCAGCAAGGTATCCCGTTTCCAATCCAATAGCTGACGACTGCTAAACGTATCACTGAAAAAGCCTGAAGCAATTTCTGGCAATTGATGAGCTTCATCCAGAATCACCATATTGGCTGATGGCAATAATTCACCAAAACCTTCTTCTTTCAAGGCCAAATCAGCAAAAAATAAATGGTGATTCACCACCAGCAAATCGGCTTCTTGGGCATTACGCCGTGCCTTAACCACATGACAATCTTGGTAATGCTTACATTGCATTCCCAAACAATTGTCCACTGTGGAAGTAACGCGTTGCCAAATATCAGCATCGTGTGGCACTGAGGATAATTCGGCGATATCACCGGTGCGCGTTAACGCCGCCCAATCACGGATACGGCGTAACCACACCACACTATTGCGGTCTGGCAAACGCCCTTCCGTCAGGGTCAACTCCATACGATACAAGCACAAATAATTGGCACGTCCCTTTAGCAAGGCAATCTTGCTTGAGCTATGTAAGGCTTTACGTACCAGCGGTAAATCTTTGTGATAAAGCTGGTCTTGTAAAGTCTTACTACCAGTAGAGACAATCACTCGCTCAGGATTTAATAACGCGGGTACCAAGTAAGCAAAAGTTTTGCCTACTCCAGTACCTGCTTCAATAATCGCAGTGGATTGTTGTTGCATAGTACTCAGGATGGTTTGCAACATAGCCTGTTGTTGGGGTCTTGCCTGAAAACCCTTAATTAACTTGGCAAAAGGGCCTTCTGCACTGAGTACCTGTTCCATAGAGTCAAACGAGTTAATTGAGCAACTCCTGATAATAGCGCGCTTTCGCTGCCATGCTTTGAGCTTGCTGAGTATTACCTTGCTGTTCGTTTAACTTACTAAGTTTCATCCACAAATCAGGGTTATCCGATTCAATGCGCAACGCTCGTTCTATCGTATCAGTAGCCGCAGCTAACTTGCCTTCAGCAGCTTCACTTTCAGCCCGCTTTACCAATCCCTGTACAGCTGAAGACGATTTATAAGCCTTTGGTGTAGTCACTACTGGCTTAGTCTCGGTTTCCTTCGGCATTTCAACTACTTTAGGAGCTTCAATAGGCGCAGGCGTAGATTTAGGTTTGGTGGTTTTCTTGCCGGGCACTGCCGATGGATAGCGCGATTGTGGCGCTTTTTTGGCAGGACTAGCAGGAATAGAGACCTCAGGTGTCGGCATAGGGATAACACGTGGCGGAACCGGGCGCGTTACACGGACCGGTGGAGCCGGTGGAGCGGTATAAACACGATCTTGTAAAACCGCCGGATTAGGAGCACACGCTGATAGTAGCCCTACTATCAATAATTGTCCGGCAATAACGCTATAAAGTTTTGTTGGTTGCATCATTGGTCTCACTTCATCAGGTCATCAATCCAGGAACCTGGCGCTTGGGGTCTGGCAGGAGCCGGGGCTGCTGGTCGTGGAGCTGGCGCAGGAGCAGGTGCTGGTTTAGGGGCAACAGGAGCAGTTTCTGCCCCAGCAGGCGCACTGGCTTCGACTGTACCGCCTTCGGGTACAGCAGGTTCACAGAAATTTACTTTTTGCGGCTGGCTTCCACGAATAAATGGCACACGTACAGATTTGCCACAGTCTGGATTAAAGCGGAATCCGCTGGCCTGATCGACATCTACCCAGACTAAACGGGATGAATTCTCGATCTGCAGCGGTTTGGTTGGCAAGACCCGAAATAAATCTGACCAAACTTTCAGTGCACCTTCGCCGCCAGTCATATGAATAGGCTTATTATCATCACGCCCTACCCAGACGGTGGCTACGTGTTGGCCTGAAAATCCGGCAAACCAGCTATCTTTTTTGTCATTAGTGGTACCGGTCTTACCGGCAACCGTTTTCCAACCCGGCAAGGCGGAAGATAATTCTTTGGCAGTACCCTCTACCGTAACCCGATGCAAGCCATAAATCAGCAAATCGGCTGCTTCGGGGCTTGCAATCTGCTGTACAGTCAATGGATAACGCGTAAGGGTCTTACCTTGCAGATTCATGACACTGCGAATCGCTTTCAAGGGTGAATAAGACCCACCTGCTGCTATGGTTTGATACATTTGCTGCACATCAATGGGTGGCATTTCAATCGCCCCCAACAAAATAGAAGGGTAAGTTGGTATTTGCGCAGCAACCCCTAACGATTTCAAGGTATTGACTACTCGGTCAACCCCAAGGTTAACCCCAATGCGTACCGCCGGTGTATTGCGCGAATTGGTCAAGGCTTTCAAAACGGTGACATAACCCATATTGCGCTGGTCATAGTTCTCCGGTTGCCAATATTTACGATTACCTAATTTTACCGTCACCGGGCCATCACTAATGCGGGTCGCAAGCGTATAGCGATTCTTGTTTTCCAAAGCGGTTAAATAAATAGCCGGTTTAACCAATGAACCGATTTGGCGTTGTGCGGTAAGCGCACGGTTATAACCGGCATAACGCACATCACGGCTACCCACCAGTGCCATCACTTCCCCACCTTGGACACTGCTGATGATTAAAGCACCATTCAGTTTGCCGCGTGGAATCCCATGTGCACGCTCCAGTTGACCAAGGCGTTTCTGCAAAATAGTTTCAGTAGTTAGCTGTACAATCGGATCCATTGCTGTGAAGATCATCAGACCTTGGCTACGCAAATCCTCTTCTTTATAGTCACGCTGTAGTTGTTGTCGTACCAAATCCAGATAAGCCGGGAACGGGCTCGCCCCGGATGGTTTGGTTTCACTGACACCTAACGGCTGTTGAATCGCTTGCTCGTAATCCGCTGCGGAAATAACATTTTCATTGCGCATAACTTGCAATACCAGATTGCGCCGCTCTAAGGCACGATCCGGATGCAAGCGTGGATCGTAATAACCGGCACCTTTGGCTAAACCAATGAGTAGGGCAATTTGATCAGGCTTCAATTCCCGTACCGGGCGATTGAAATAAAACTGAGCTGCCAAACCAAAACCGTGAATGGCACGATCGCCATCCTGCCCTAAATGGATTTCATTCAAATAAGCTTCAAGAATCTCTTGTTTGCTGTAATGCATTTCCAGCAAGAAGGCCATAATGGCTTCCTTAAGCTTACGATGCCAACTACGTTCATTAGTCAGGTAAAAGTTTTTTACCAACTGTTGAGTCAGGGTACTACCACCCTGTACGGTTTGCCCTGCTTTGAGATTAGCGACTAAAGCGCGGGCAATAGCCATGGGATTAACACCCTGATGCTCATAGAATTTTTTATCTTCGACCGCTAACAAACCATTCACCAATAAAGGCGAAATATCCTTCTGGCGAATCAGTACACGATCTTCATGATGGCGAGGGTAAAAATTGCCAATCAGCACAGGTTCCAAACGCATCAGCTCCAGCGGCTGTTTGCCATTGGAATACGCCAGTGAGGTAATTTTGCCATTGGCCACATTCACCTTAATACTACGAGCAGGCTCTATATCCTCGGCAAACTGAAAACCGCGCGTATTAATCATGAACTGATTACCTGTGCGGAAATATTGCCCCGTTTCCGTAGGGCTATCCACCTTGCGATAACTGAGTAATTTCAGCTCTTCTTCCAAGTGGTCGGCGAACAATTGCTGACCTTCATACATATCCAAGGGACGGGCAAATACACGGGCTGGCAATTCCCAACGTCTGCCTTCAAATTGCTCACGTACTTTTTCATCCAGTTGCATGGTATAGACAATACCTACCAGCAACCCCAGTACGAGCACGACAAGGAAAAGGATACGGGATACCCGGCCAAACAATGCGAAGATAAATCCTAGTCCTTTGAGGAAGCGTTTCCACAGCGCTTCCTGGCCTGTTTCCTGACTCAAAATAGTTTCCTGCTATGCTTATATTTTCGGGTTTGATAGTACAATTTAGTATGTATTTGCACACACTTGACACTCTACTGGAAGCGATGCTTAAAGCCACATTCTACCCGCATCCGGTAGCTACTATACACGTTATTCACACACATATATCCATTGTTATCCTGACAGGGTCTTATGCCTACAAGATAAAAAAGCCGGTTAACTTCGGCTTTGTGGATTTTACACATCTAGCTGACAGGAAACATTTCTGTGACGAAGAATTGCGCCTAAATAGCCGATTAGCGCCCGGATTGTATCTGGAAGTAGTACCAATCCTGCTTAAAGATGGCGTATACATGTTCACTACTGCTTCCCCCGACTCTAAAGAATTTATAGTCGAATATGCGGTAAAAATGCGTCAATTTGATCCCAGCCAACAATTTGATTGTTTACTGACCAATGGGTGCTTGCCTATTACCTATATGGATACCTTGACACAAAAAATTGCGGTCTTTCATGAGCAGGCCGAAAAAGCGCCTAACGACAGTCCTTATGGCCAACCTAATACTGTCCTTCAGCCTATGTTGGACAATTTTGTTCATTTGCGCACTCATCTGCTGTCTAATCAGAGTTTGGGAAATCGGCTGAGTTTACTGGAAAACTGGACAGAGCAGGAATATAAACGCCTACAAATTGATATAGTTCAACGTAAAAAGGCTGGTCATATTCGTGCATGTCATGGCGACATGCATTTGGGGAATATAGCCTTGATTGGGAAGGAAATCACGATTTTCGACGGTATCGAGTTCAGCGAGTCGCTACGCTGGATTGATACGGCCAATGAATTAGCGTTTTTATTGATGGATCTAGAAGACCGCCAGTCACCTGCTTATGCTCAGCGCGTCTTAAATGGCTATCTCAGTGCTAGCGGCGATTATGAGCTATTGAAAGTATTGAATTTCTATAAAGTTTACCGTGCCATAGTGCGGGCTAAAGTGCATGCCTTGCGCTTATCCCAACTGCCCGATGAGCCTCTACGCCAACAGGAACTGACTACCTGTTTGCATTACCTAAGTCTTGCTGAGCATTACCTACAGCATCCACAACAACAACCATGTCTTGTTATCACGCACGGTGTCAGTGGCTCAGGTAAATCCTATGCTTGCAAGACATTAGTGGAACAGGGCGGGTTTATTCAGCTACGTTCTGATATTGAACGTAAACGTCTTTACCAAAATCAGCATGATCCACAAATGGCTCTATATGATAGTGGTATGACGGAATATACTTATCAGCATTTAGCCCTCTTAAGTAAACAATTACTGCCTTTAGGTTATTCCGTGGTAGTCGATGCCACCTTCCTACAACAGGCTCATAGACAAATTTTTCAACAACTAGCCCAACAATTATCAGCACCTTTTTTAATCCTAACCTTTCGTGGTTCTGTGCCTATTTATGAGCACAATATTACCCAGCGTCAGCAGGCAGGAAATGATGTGTCCGATGCCGATATTGCCGTTTTACACCAACAATTAAAGCAGTACACCCCATTGCAGGATAATGAGCCTTATGTAACAGTGCATGCCAACGCGCCCATACCGCTGGCACAAATACAGGCACAGCTTGGCCGTTTATAACCAAATTGTGTTGTTTTATCGTAAATGCGTGGAATGTAATGATTTGCTCTGCACTACTGTCCGCAAGGATTAAGGTGTACATGCAGCATAATTACATGGGGAATTAAAATGCATCTTAATCTTTCATCATTTTGTCTGTGGATGCTGCTCGGTAGTAGTGTAGTCACTACTGTGCTAGCTGATACCAAGCTAACCTATACCGATTCCGGTTTTGGCCCTCAGGACCGTAAGACGGTTATTCAGATCAATGGCGACAAAATACGCATGGAAGAAGCGGGCAGCGGTATTTACTCGCTATACGATGACAGTAAGAAAGTCTTGTACACCGTTAATACCAAGACCAAGCAGTATATCGAAACCACGCCAGAAAAAATCCGCACGCGCATGCTTAAGCTAGCAGAAACGCATAATAAGCTTAAAGAAGATATGCAAAAGCAGATTGCGCAACTGCCAGAAGCCCAACGTAAAGTAGCCCAAGCGCGTATGGCTGAGGCTGAAGCCGCCATGAAAGCACCACCGCCCGCTATCAAACTGGAAAAAACTCAGCGCACAGATACTATTAATGGCCTACCTTGCACAATTTCCACTATTAGCATGGCTGACAAACCGGTGCGGGACGTTTGTGTAGCCACAGGTGAACCCATTCCCACAGCCGATGAAAAACGTTTAGTCACCATGTTTGAATTCATGGATACGATTGCGGCTGAATCCGCAAAAGCCCAAGGGTATATTCCCCCTAATGAAGGTTCTGCGACCTTGCATAAAAATGGTCTAGCCTTACGCATCCAAAGTCTACCAACTGGCCCACGCAGCGAATTGACCCAAATAGGTAAAGAAGAACTCAATGATGCTGATTTTAATATTCCGGCAGATTTTGCTATGTTTGAACCGGCTGACACGCAAGTGCCTAGCCAGGAAAAAACACCTTCTTCCTCACAACCGGCAGCAAGCGCCCCTGCACCTGTAAAATAATCGTTAGACACATGGCACATATTAAACGTAGCGCTTTAGTCCCCTACAGCGCAGAGCAGATGTATCAATTAGTGGATAGCATTCCGCTTTACCCGCAATTCCTGCCTTGGTGCCGGTCTGCAGACGAGTACGAACGCAATGCCGCACAAGTCAAAGCCAGCATTGAAATTGCTAAAGGCGCGGTAACTAAGCATTTTACAACGTTGAATACCTTACAACCGGGTAAAAGTATCGAAATGCGTCTAGTTGATGGGCCTTTTAAACATCTACACGGTTTTTGGCGCTTTGATGAACTTAAACCTGGTGCTTGCAAGGTCTCGCTGGAACTGGATTTTGAGTTTTCTAATATGTTGTTAAGTTTGGCGGTTGGGCCTATTTTTAATCAGATAGCCAATACGCTAGTAGATTCCTTTGTCGAAAGGGCCAGAAAGATTTATGGCAAATCCTGAAACTATTGCAATCGAAGTCGTTTACCCATTACCACAGGAACAAATCCTGTTTCCGGTGCAAGTACCTGCCGGTAGCAACCTACGTCAGGGCATTGAGGCTTCCGGTATTCTCAAACGTTATCCAGAACTGCGCTTAGAGACGTTAGAAGTAGGCATTTTTGGTAAAACCGCCAAACTAGACGATGTGCTAGGCGCGCGCGACCGCATTGAAATTTATCGCCCCCTAATTGCTGACCCTAAATTAGTACGCAAACAACGTGCTGCCGAAGGTAAACGCATGAAAAAAGGCAGCAATGAAAGCGAAGAAGGTAAAGACTAGACACGCTTGAGCCAAGCATTGTACCAACATTCCTCTACAAAAAACCCCGCACAGAGGTTGAGGGGTTTTTAGTTAGAGTCTTATTTGCTTTAACTTAGGCGGCAGGTGCTGCGTCCCGGCGAATCTGGCTAACGATACCGTTGCGGAAGAAAACCGTTACGCCACTACGTTTAGGTTCACCCGAGGGCGCACGTAAATAGAATACGTAATCCCAACGGTCTTTATGAAAATCATCAACGAGCAAGGGTGTACCTAGAATATCTTGGACTTGCGCCTGGCTCATCCCCGTTTTGACCATGGCCAGTTCTTCATTGGTAATGTAATTGCCTTGTTGAATCTCCATCTTGTACATACTACACCCAGCCAACAACAGGGTTGCAGCAAAGGTCAATGCAAAGAGATGCTTTGTCATGTTATCTTAAGCCGTTCTAAGGAAACAATGCGCATCATAATAGACTATTCACAGCGGAGAGTGCATTAGTGGAAGAGCAGGATATTAAACGAGCTGGATTAAAGGTAACGCAGCCTCGTCTGAAAATTCTTGATTTATTAAGCCATTCCAATGACAGGCACCTCAGTGCAGAAGATATCTACAGAATACTGTTGAGTCATGGAGAAGAAATTGGCTTGGCTACCGTTTACCGGGTTTTGACCCAGTTTGAAGCCGCCGGTTTGGTAAATCGGCATCATTTTGAAAGTGGTCAAGCGGTATTCGAACTAGCGACAGATGAACATCACGACCATATGGTTTGTATGAAAACCGGTAAAGTCATTGAATTTTGTGATGATATTATTGAGCAGCGTCAACAGGAACTTGCTAAACAACATAACTTTCGTATTACGGGTCATTCCCTAATCCTTTACGGAGAATTTCTTGACGAAAAACCGTGAATGACTTTTGCATTTGTGGCGTAGGCAGGTATAATCGCGCGTTTTACTCAACTGTGGATTTGAGACAGGATTTTATGCCAAGTGTAAAAGTACGTGATACCGAACCTTTTGAAGTTGCTCTGCGCCGTTTCAAGCGCACTTGTGAAAAAGCAGGCGTTGTAGCTGAAGTTCGTAGCCGCGAATTCTATGAAAAACCAACTTCAGTACGTAAACGCATGCACGCTGCTGCTGTTAAACGTAACCTCAAACGCATCTCTCGTGACCTGAACCGTCGCGTTCGTTTGTACTAATGAGCCTCAAAGCCCATATTACTGACGATATGAAGACTGCCATGCGCGCGCACGATAAGCCGCGCTTGGGGGTCATCCGCCTGATTCTTGCCGCTATTAAACAGCAGGAAGTCGATACTCGTCAGGAGCTCGACGATACCGCTGTATTGGCTATTCTCGACAAAATGATCAAACAACGACGGGAATCTATACGGCAGTATAGTGATGCTGGCCGTACTGATCTGGCGGATCAGGAATCCTTTGAAGTAGGCATTATCCAGACTTACATGCCTCAGCCTCTCACTGAAGCAGAACTGGATACTCTGATTGCGCAAGGCATTCAGGAGACAGGTGCTACTTCCGTGCGGGATATGGGTAAAGTCATGAATTGGCTGAAACCCAAAGCCCAAGGTCGCACCGATATGGGTAAAGTGAGTGGCTTGATCAAAGCCCGTCTCGGTGGTTAAAACCAAATCATTTCTCTTTCAGGAGTGTAATCATGATCGAACTTAAGAATGACCGTTTTCTGCGTGCACTCCTGAAACAGCCGGTTGATACCACCCCCATATGGATCATGCGTCAAGCGGGGCGCTATTTACCTGAATACCGGGCTACCCGCGCGCGTGCCGGTAGTTTTATGGATTTATGCAAAAATCCAGAACTGGCTTGCGAAGTGACCCTGCAACCCCTGGAACGTTACGCCCTTGATGCCGCTATTCTATTTTCTGACATTCTGACAGTGCCAGATGCCATGGGTTTGGGGTTGTACTTTGCCGAAGGTGAAGGCCCTCGTTTTACCAATCCAGTACGTACTGCGGCCGATATCGACAAAATTGCCATTCCTGACCCGGAAGGCGAATTACGTTACGTCATGGATGCAGTTCGCACTATTCGGCGTGACCTAAACGGTCGTGTACCGCTGATTGGCTTTACCGGCAGCCCTTGGACATTAGCCACTTATATGGTCGAAGGCAGTTCCAGCAAGGAATTTGCCAAAGTCAAGGGTATGCTGTATGGCGATCCCCTTTCTTTGCATAAACTGCTGGATAAGTTAGCCGATAGCATTATTCTGTATCTGAATGCCCAGATTGCCGCTGGTGCTCAAGCCGCGATGATCTTTGATACATGGGGTGGCACCTTAACACCATCGACCTATCAGGAATTTTCCTTACGCTATATGCAGAAAATTGTTGATGCGGTAACGCGTGAAAATGACGGCCGTCGGGTACCGGTTATCTTATTCACCAAAGGTGGTGCGCAATGGCTTGAATCCATGGCAGCTACCGGTTGTGATGCCTTAGGTCTGGATTGGACTATTAATATTGCGGAAGCGCGTCAGCGGGTTGGGGATAAAGTGGCCCTGCAAGGCAATATGGATCCTTGTGTTTTGTATGCTTCTCCTGATGTTATCCGCGAACAAGTAGGTAATATCCTGGCAAGTTATGGCCAAGGTTCTGGTCATGTATTTAACCTTGGCCACGGTATTCATCAGCACATCAACCCTGAACAGGTAGCGGTTTTAGTCGATACCGTCCATGAATTGGGTCGTCAATATCACGTCTGATCGACTAATGACGCAACTTTCTTACGATCAGCCCGTTTCATACCTTTACCGGTAATCGGGCTGATGGGTGCATTAGCGAAACGATCATCATACGGAAAAATCATTAATTCCACTTCCACGCCATCAACATAAAAGCGTAATAACGGAAAATATTCCGGTTTCTTGCTACCGAATCTCACTTTGCGGTCAAAGGTTTGAAATGGAATCTTATGATCTTCCAAATAGAACATGACCTCTTCTGTACTATCCGCTGCCAATAACAAAGTTACGGCTGAATATTCACTGGAAGTGCCTTCAAGCGCCGCACCTGTCAGATAAGGATTATAAGCCTGTAAAAACTCCATGGCTTCCAGAGCCACTTGCCGATGATGGCGTAATAACAGCGGCTGTGTATCGGCATCAAACAAACGGATACGTTGGTGAATAGCCGTTTCAATTTGTTCATTGGTTGGTTGAGCCGGATTTTGCGCAGACACACCTAACTGTTCAGCTGCACGCAACTTAGCAATCCGGTAATCACGTATACCCTCTTCATAAATGAGGCGGGCTGCTTCCTCCGCGACCATTGCGCGGAGTTCTTCATTGGTATTACGCATAACTTAGAAAATCTGCTCAGGAATCTCTACACGTTCGGCACGCGGTCTTGGCGCAGCAGCAGGAGCTTGCTGGTTATTAGCCGGACGACGCGAGGCATCCTGTTCATTTTTATACTGGAAACCACCAGTGGCAGTTGTATTGGTGGAGCGGTTATTACGCAAGCTTTTCTTGCCAGCCAACTTATCGTCGACCAAATCCTTTACCTTAGGTATACCAAGATCAGCCTCCTTAATACCTTTAGGCTTCACCCATTCTTCAGCAGGGGTACCAGCAAGCACTCGATGCATGTAATCAATCCACATAGGCAAAGCCACATTGGTAGCCGTTTCGCCCTCGCCAAGTTTAGACATATCATCAAAACCTACCCAGCTGATCGCTACGGTATGCGGTGTAAACCCACAGAACCAAGCATCCTTTTGATCATTAGTAGTCCCTGTTTTGCCGGCAATATCTTTGCGATTAAGCGCACGACTAGCACGTGATGCAGTACCTACTTGGGTAACACCTTGTAACATACTCACAATCTGGTAATGGTTACGAGTGTCTATGATACGCTTGGCAGCAGGATAAGTATTAGCCTCTAAAGGTATCTCTTTCTCTTTATCAGCCTTTGCCTCTTCGGTATTGCCAGTATCAGTTTTAGTCAAACTATCGGTTTCCCAGATAGGCTTGGCATCAGCGGTTTTTGCACCGTCACCATTCGCTGACTTGCCTTTCTCTATTTCAGTTTTACCATTAGTAACTTTCAGTACACAAGTTTGTACATTGTCGCCACAAACCTTAGGTGGTTTGGCTTCATGCAACAATTTGCCATTACCATCTTCAATACGGGTAATAAAGTAAGGGTCTACTCGGTAACCACCATTGGCGAAAGTGGCATAAGCTCCCGCCATTTGCATCGGTGTAGTCATTGCCGTACCTAAAGCCAAGGTCAGATTAGGTGGCAAATTTTCCTTGGCAAAACCAAACCGAGTCGCAAAATCAATCGTGTAGTTAATGCCCACACTACGCAACAAACGGATAGAAACCATATTACGCGATTTTGCCAATGCCTCCCGCAAAGTGGTTGGGCCTACATAATGGCCACCGAAGTTTTCGGGCCGCCAGTTGCTACCGGGAATAGTAATAGGTGCATCATTGACCACACTGGCTGGCGAATAACCTTTCGATAACGCGGCTGAATAAATAATAGGTTTAAAGCTAGAACCCGGTTGACGCAACGCTTGCGTTGCCCGGTTGAATTTAGAGTGATAGAAATCAAACCCACCCATAACGGCCCGGATAGCACCATCTGTTGGGTCGAGTGAGATTAAAGCCCCCCCTACTTCTGGTACTTGCGATAATACCCAGCGTTCGCTGTTCTTTTCTGTTTGTCTGACCCGTACAATTTCCCCAGGCTTAAGGACATCGCTAACCCGTCCTGGTGCACCTCCACGTCGGTCTGCTGAACGGAAAGGACGTGCCCACTGTACAGCTTCCAGCCCTAAAGTAATACGGGTTTCGCCTACTAGTAACTCTGCTGAACTCGCGTTAGCTTTTAATACCAGCGCGGGTTGTAAATCACCCACTACCGGATAGCTATACAGCTTATCGCGCTGTTCTTCCTCATTCCTAAACTCTTTCAGGCTAATGGTATCTTCAGGGCCACGATAACCATGTCGACGATCATAGGATAACAAAGCACTGCGCAATGCCTCGGCAGCCTGCTCCTGTTCCTTAGCATCCAAAGTGGTATAAACATGGTAACCTTGGCTATAGGCATTGGCTTCGCCATAACGTTTAACGATTTCTGCACGCACCATTTCTGCTAGGTACGGAGCACTGGTTTCGATTTCGGTTTGATGGCGGGCAGCCGTATTGGGTTCAGCAACAGCCTGATCATATTCCGCCTGGTTAATATGCCCAAATTCGAGCATACGCTTGAGAATATAGTTGCGCCGGATCATAGCGCGCTCAGGATTCACCAATGGGTTATAGCGTGAAGGGGCTTTAGGTAACCCAGCAATCATGGCTGCTTGGGCAAGCGATAGCTGATCAAGGGTTTTACCATAGTAAGTTTCAGCAGCTGCAGCTATACCATAAGCACGATTACCCAAATAAATCTTATTAAGATAAATTTCCAGAATCTCTTCTTTGGTAAGCTTTTGTTCCAATTTAATCGCTAACAAGCTTTCCTTGAGTTTACGACTAACGGTTTTTTCAGAGTCAAGAAACGCATTTCGCGCTAGCTGCATGGTAATAGTACTTGCGCCCTGACTCGCCTCACCCGTTGAGGCTACATTGTAAACCGCACGCGCTATGCCTTTAAAATCGACACCTTGATGTTCATAAAAACGAGCATCTTCAATATCAATAAAAGCTTGTTTTAATTTAATAGGAACTTCGTCTAGTTTAACCGGACGACTGCGCTTTTCTCCATACTCAGCAACCAATTGATTATCGCGGGTATAAATACGCAAAGGCACTTGAATGTCTATTTTGCGCAAATCTTCATCATTTGGTAATTGTTGAGAAAAGTGGGCATACAGACCAAAAAGGGCAATTGCACTAATCGTTAAAAGCGCAAAAAAAGCGCCCAAAAAAAGCTGTATAAATTTAGTAATGAAACGCATGACTGTAATTCAAGCTGAAACCATTATAATAATGAAGCCAATCTGCAACGACGCCATCGTATCACTAAAGGGTAAAGTCAGTGCAGGATTCTTTGAAACAGCGTTTATATATAAGTTTATAGGTAATGTTTGTGTCGCCCCAGCGGGTGATTTTGTTCATTTCAACGCTGACCCCGTTTATCTGAAAACGTGCTAGCTGCGAGGGGCAGAGTAGACTATTTTACCTTTCAACGCTACCATTAGCTCAAGATTAGGTTAAAAAAATACACTCCTTAACCGATAAATAATAACAATAACCCGGAATTGCCTGTGTTTTCATTTTATCCACGCAAAGAAAGCCTGCTTGGCATAGACATCAGTTCCTCCGCCGTCAAACTGGTCGAAATGACCCGCAAAGGACGTGATTATAGGATTGAAAGTTATGCTGTAGCGCCGCTGCCGGAAGGTGTTGCCAATGAAAAAGATATTGTTGAACCGGAACCGGTAGGAGACGCTATTCGCCGTGCACTCAAGGATAGTCGAAGCCGTTTAAAACAGTGTGCACTGGCTATCCCAACCTCTATGGCTATCAATAAAATCATTTCCATGCCTGCCTCAATTCCACAGGCAGAGTTAGAAGCGCAGATGGCTATGGAAGCTGAACAGCATATTCCCTATCCCATGCATGAGGTTAGCTACGATTTTGAAGTATTAGGCCCCTCTGCTAATGCCCCGGAAAATGTGGATATTCTGCTAGCCGCTACTCGCTCTGAAAACGTGGAAGTGCGAGTAGCTGCAGCCGAAATGGCGGGTTTAAGTGTGGAAATTGTCGACACGGAAACTCATGCACTAGAAAAAGTCCTGCGTCATTTAACTAATGAACTGGAGCAGCATCCATCGTTAGCTATTGTAGATTTCGGCGCAACTATGACTGGTATCAGCGTATTCGAGCTAGGTCGGCTAACTTTTTCGCGTGAACAAGCCTTTGGAGGCCGACAACTTACTGAAGAAATTATGCATCGCTATGGCCTATCCTGGCAGGAAGCGGGTTTGGCCAAAAAAGAGGGTAACCTGCCAGAAAATTATGTCTCTGAGGTCTTAGAACCGTTTAAAGATAGCATGGTACGGCAACTGCATCGCTTCTTGCAGTTTTACTATGCCTCTAGTCAACGTGACAGTGTTGCTCAAATTCTGATTTCTGGTGGTTGTGCACGCATTCCTGGTATTGATGAACAAATACAATCCACTATCGGTATTCCAGTCCGCGTTACCAACCCTTTTACCCGGGTCGTATTAGGCCCTCGTGTCAGCCCCATTCGCTTTACCAATGACATGCAAGCGTTATTGATAGCAGCAGGTTTATCCTTAAGGGGGCTAGAATAACATGGCAGGCTTAAACCTCCTTCCGTGGCGGGAAAAAGCTCGGGAAAAGAAGAAGAAACAATTTTTTGGTCTAGTAGGAGCCAGTGCAGGTTTAGCAGCGTTTTTGACCTTTTTAGGGCATAGCTACATGCAATATGCCATTGAACATCAAGGCGAACGCAACCAAACGCTAAATAATGAGATTGCTTTGCTTGATAAACAGATTGAGCAAATCAAACAACTAGATGCGACCCGACAGGCTTTACTGGATCGTATGCAAATAATTGAAAATCTGCAGGGTACACGTCCAGCTATTGTGCATTTATTTGATGAAATGGTTAATGCCTTACCCAAAGGTATGTATTTATTAACCCTGAAACAAGAAAGCACTACAGTTCATCTAGAGGGCAAGGCTGAATCCTATGCACGGGTTTCCAGCTTTATGAATCGGCTAGATGCCTCGCCTTGGTTAAAATCCTCTAACCTAAATATTATTTCCACGGATTCCAAAGCAGAAGAAAAACAACTGTTATTACGCGATTTCAAACTGGATGTGACCCAACTGTTACAGCAAACCGAGGATGAAAAGGCTAAAGATAAGGACAAAAATCAGGCTGATCAGGTCGCCCAGAATAAACCAGCAGAGGGCAAACCATGAATATTCAGGATTTAAACAATCTAGCCGAAGACCCCGGTAGTGTGCCTTGGTCGGTAAGAATTTTAGCACTGATTATGGTTATGGCCTTTATTCTGTTTCTTGGCTATAAACTGATTATTGTGGATGAATTAAGCGAGCTTGAAGTCGCTGAGCGTAAAGAACAAGAATTGCGGCAAACTTTTGAAACGCGCCAGAAACGTGCTAGTCAATTGCCTCAATATCAAACACAACTTGAAGAAATGCAGCGCTCCTTTGGCGTATTACTGCGTCAATTGCCAAGTGACACCGAAATTCCGGGCTTAATTCTGGATATTTCTGAAAAAGGTTTATCTAATGGCTTAGAACTTGAATTATTTGAGCCACGTGATGAAATTAATATGGAGTTCTATACCGAAAAGCCTATTAATATTATTGCTAAGGGCACTTACCGTGAATTGGCCAGTTTTGTTAGTGATATCTCAGGCTTATCTCGTATTGTAACAATCAATGATATTGATTTAAGGCCGGATGATAAAGATAAAGAAAATAGCCTACGTATGCAGGCTACGGTTAAAACCTATCGGTATTTAAGCGAAGAAGAACAGACGAATCACGCTAAAGATAATAAACCTACATCCTTAGGCAATGGGGGTAAAAAATGACATTTTTAATGCCAGTTCACCCTCTAAACAAAAGCCTAAAAATAGGTTTAAGTTTTAGCCTGGCTTTATTATTAACTGCTTGTTTTAATAATACGGAAGATTTACAAGCCTATATTACACAAGTTAAAGCCAGACCACCCGCACCTATTGAACCGATTCCTGAAATTAAACCTTATGTGCGGTTTATTTATCCGGGTCATGATATTGATCCGTTTGATTCTAAAATATTAGCCCCTGATAATAGTGCGGATACCACCAGTTCGATTGCACCTGACCCGAATCGTATGCCAGAATTTTTAGAAAGTTTTCCGCTTGATAGCCTGCGTATGGTTGGCACAGTCAATCAGGACAATACCTTATGGGCTTTGATACGCATTCCAGACGGAGCTGTACATCGGGTCAAAACCGGTAATTACATGGGCAAAAACTATGGCAAAATAGTTAAGATAGAAGAAAGAACTATCACCTTACAAGAAATTATCGAAAACGGTTTTGGTGGTTACAAGGAGCAAGAAAACTCCATTGCTTTGTCAGAGCAGAAAGAAAAACCCTAATAGCGATCATTTCCGCATTGATTTGATTGAAGGATTTGCAACTAATGAAAACAATAAAGCAAAGTATTGCCTTGGCAATTCTTATGTCCTGCATGCCGCTAAGCCATGGGTTATTAGCAGCAGCTAACCAGTTACAGGGAATTAGTGCCCAGGCAAGCGGTGGTAATAGAACTGAAGTACGCCTTCAGTTCAATACCCCGGTTAATTTGCCTAAAGGGTCTTTCATGGACAATCCTCCTCGCCTGGTATTTGATTTTCCGGCGACGGATATAAGCGCGGAAAGTCATCAAAAAAATATTAATCTTGGTAAAGTCCAGTCAGTTGATGCCGCTAATGACAAAGGTCAAGCTAGAGTGGTTATCCGTTTGCAGGAACGCATTAATCATACGGTAGAAACTCAAGGTAATACCGTGGTAGTGACTTTTGAAACGAATGAAGTGGGCAATAAGCATATGAGCCGTAGTGGTAAGGCTACGGTTGATTTGCC
>CAZCJE010000032.1:0-10618 GCA_964498805.1 uncultured Thiothrix sp. | reverse complement strand
TACCACCACCGGAAACAGTACCTGCTCGTGTAGCAGCGAATCCGCCTTCAACCAATGCTTCTGTCTTACAAGGTGTTGATTTCCGCAGAGAACCCGATGGTAGCGGTCGTGTCATTATTACTTTACCCTCTGCTAGTACTAAGGTAAGCGAAGAAAAACGCGGCAATACCATTAATGTGTCCATTAACGATGTGGATACGCCCGCGCAATTACAAAAACGCATGGATGTGCTGGACTTTGGTACACCGGTCAGTTCCATTGATGTTGCACAGCGTGATCTAGGTTCAAGGGTCATGGTTAGCACCAATGAGAATTTTGACTATCGAGTCCAGCGCAATGGCAGTGAGTACATCTTATTTGTCGATAAACTGAAAGTACCGCCTGAAGAAAAGCTACTCGCTGAGCAAAAACAGAAGAAAACCTTTAGTGGCGAAAAATTATCGCTGAACTTCCAAGATATTGAAGTACGTGCCGTCTTGCAATTATTGGCCGATTTTACCAATAAAAACATTGTGGTAAGCGATTCAGTACAAGGCAATATTACCGTACGTCTTAAAGATGTCCCTTGGGATCAGGCGCTGGATATTGTGCTGGAATCTAAAAATCTAGCCATGCGCGAAAATGGCAATGTCATTTGGGTAGCTCCAGCTGCCGAATTGGATGCCAAAGAAAAACAGCAACTGGAAGCTATCAAAGCCAAACAAGACCTCGAACCTCTGGTGACAGAATATATCCCTGTCAACTTTGCCAAAGCGACTGATCTAGCTGCCCTTATCCAAAAATCACAAGGTGAAAGCAAACAATCGCTGCTATCACCGCGCGGTAAAGTATCAGTGGATGAACGTACTAATACCTTGTTAGTACAAGACACTGCAACGCAGGTCAAAGCGGTGCGTGATCTGGTTAAGGCTTTAGATATTCCGGTTGAACAGGTCTTAATTGAATCGCGCATTGTGATTGCCAATGACTCCTTTGGCAAAGATCTCGGCGCACGCTTTGGCGTTACCCCTAAATGGGCTAATGGTGACAGCATTGGTATGGGCACCGGTCATCTTGGCACTGGCGTGGATGAATACTGGTCTAGTGTTACCAAAGCGATGTCAGACCCAACTGGCAAGACAGACATCAAGATTCCCAGCCTGACTGACCGCCTTAGTGTTAACTTACCGGTTGCCGGTGCAGCGGGTAGCTTTGGTTTCACTATTCTCAGTAGTGACTTTATGATTGACTTGGAATTATCTGCCTTACAAGCCGAAAGTAAGGGTGAAATCATTTCCACACCGCGAGTCATTACCTCCAATCAAACCAAAGCCACTATTCAGCAGGGTGTGGAAATCCCCTATCAACAGGCCACATCTAGCGGTGCCACTAACGTCGCCTTTAAAAAGGCAGTGTTAAGTTTGGAAGTTACCCCACAAATCACCCCTGATGAGCATGTCTCAATGGATTTGAAGGTTAACCAAGATACGGTTGGTGAGATTTATGCGGGGGTACCGAGTATTAACACCCGCGAAGTTCAGACCAAAGTGCTGGTTGAGAACGGTCAAACGGTAGTACTCGGTGGCGTCCATGAAACCGAAAATATTAATGGTTCCAGTAAAGTACCTGTGTTAGGTGATTTACCAGTAGTGGGCAGTCTATTCCGCAATACCACCAATCAGGACAAAAAACGCGAGTTGCTCATCTTTGTGACCCCTAAAATTGTGAACGGCAAATCTTGACATTTATCCCTCTTTGCAAGGAGGGATAGCTTAACAGGGAATATTGGTAAAACCCTCGATAAGCTGCTTGATTCCCGCGCTCAGTGCTGGCATAAATCCCGGATGCAAAGCAATATCATCCTGGTGGGCCTAATGGGCGCGGGGAAATCCACCATTGGTCGACAACTCGCGCACAAATTAGGCATGACCTTCTTCGATTCCGATAAAGTTATCGAGGAACGTACCGGCGTTAGTATTCCAACCATCTTCGCTATCGAAGGTGAAGAGGGTTTTCGTGAGCGCGAGGAACAAGTCATTGCCGAACTGTCTGCTATGTCTGGTATTGTCTTAGCAACTGGCGGTGGTAGTGTTTTGCGTGAAGTCAATCGTCAACACATTAAGCAATCTGGCGGATGTGTAATCTATCTGAAAGCCTCCGCTGAACAATTATTTCACCGCATTAAGAATGACAAAACCCGTCCATTGATGCAAACCAGCAATCCCTTGCAGACCTTACGTGGCTTGCTCAAAACTCGTGAACCTTTCTATCTGGAAGTAGCTAATCTAATCATTCCGACCGGTAAGCAGAAAGTGAACGTTATCCTGCGCGAGATTAATACCAAACTGAAACAGTTACAGGACATTGCCCATGCAAACGCTTAACCTTGATCTTGGTGAACGTAGCTACCCTATCCACATTGGCCAAGGTTTATTGAAACAGGCAGAACTGTTAACGCCGCATATTCATGGCAAAAGCGTCGTAACCGTATCCAATACCACGGTTGCACCTTTATATTTGGCTGCTACTGAACAATTACTTAGCGGTTTTAAACACTCGGCAGCGATTTTGCCAGACGGTGAACAGTATAAAACGCTTGATGTCCTAAACCAGATTTACACCCATTTGCTTGAACACAAAGCAGACCGTAAAACCACCTTAGTTGCGTTAGGCGGTGGGGTGATTGGTGATATGACGGGTTTTGCGGCGGCTAGTTATCAGCGTGGGATTAATTTTATCCAGATTCCCACCACTTTATTGGCGATGGTGGATTCATCAGTTGGTGGCAAAACCGGTGTCAATCATCCACTGGGTAAAAACATGATTGGCGCGTTTCATCAGCCTCAATGCGTGTTAATTGATACGGATACCCTCAATACCCTTGCTGATCGTGAATTGAGTGCCGGTATTGCTGAAATCATCAAATATGGTTTAATTCGTGACCCCGCCTTTTTGCAGTGGCTGGACACGAATATGGATAAATTATTAGCGCGTGATCCTGAAGCCCTTACTTACGCTATTTATCGTTCCTGCGAACATAAGGCCGAAGTGGTAGCAGCCGATGAAAAGGAAAATGATCAACGTGCCTTATTAAATTTAGGGCATACTTTTGGTCACGCTATTGAAGCGGCTATGGGTTATGGTCAATGGTTACATGGTGAAGCGGTAGCCACTGGCATGGTAATGGCTGCTGAATTATCCGCTCAAATGGGTTGGATTTCAGCGGATGATGTGGCCTACACGCGGCATATCCTACAGCGCGCGCGTTTACCTATTGAGCCTCCTGCGCAAATATCCGGTGATACCTTTATGCGTTATATGTCAGTTGATAAAAAAGTACTCGATGGCAGTTTACGCTTAATTCTTATGAAATCGCTTGGCGAAGCTATTGTCACGGCTGACTTTGATGCAAATGCGCTCAAAAAAGTATTACATCGACAAAATTAATTATCTTCATAATTATTTGAACCTATAGACATATTTATTCGACTAATAGATGTGTTAACACAATCTGTAGGTTGTGTTAACATTCAAACTGTATTTATCACAAAATAAACAATAACTAGTAAGAATGCTAACAGGTGATCAACCTAACCATCATAAAAACACAACTATTGAAATAGGAGCTTATGCTTAGATAAAAAATGCCTAATTAGCATACACAAGCCACCACAATTCTAATAAAAACAGGTGATAAAAATGAAAGGTTTAATTTTTACCGAATTTCTGGAAATGGTGGAAAATAGGTTTTCACCCGATGTAGTTGATGACATTATCACCGCTTCAAGAGTCGCCTCTGGTGGAGCTTATACATCAGTTGGTACTTATTCACACAGTGAAATGCTGGCACTGGTAGAAAATCTTGCTTCTGTTAGCCAAACATCCGTTCCTATTTTGGTTAAAGCTTTTGGTCATTATCTATTTGGCCGTTTTGTAAAACTCTATCCGTCTTTCTTTAACAATATGTATGATGCTTTTGACTTTTTAACTCTGCTTGAGCGTCATGTTCATACTGAAGTTCGCAAACTTTATCCGGATGCAGAATTACCCACCTTTACCATCCAACCTAGTCAGGATAAAAGCACTCTGACTATGATTTATCGCTCCAAACGTCCGTTTGCAGCACTAGCTGAAGGGTTAATTGAGGGTTGCCTAGAATATTTTCATGAACAAGCAGATATCAGCATGATTGATCGCTCTGGTGCGGATATGACCGAAATCGAATTTCACATTACGCGTATAGATAAACCATGAATGCAGAACAAGTTGCCCGTTTGGAAAGACGCCTAGAGCGTGAAAAAAATGCCCGGCAACAGGCTGAACGGTTATTAGAAGAAAAAAGCCGCGAGCTTTATCAAAGTAATTTGGATTTACGATGTTTAGCGGAATCACTCGAAGCTCAGGTTGAAAGCCGTACCCGTGAACTCGTAGCAGCGCGTGACCAAGCGTTGGATGCTAATCGCGCTAAAACGACCTTTTTAGCTACCATGGGGCATGAAATTCGTACCCCAATGAATGGCATTATTGGTATGACTACTCTATTACGGGATACTCCGCTAAACCCGCATCAGTTGCGCCAGGTCGACACTATTTTACAATCCGCCCAATCATTGCTCAGCATTATTAATGATATTCTGGATATTTCACGGCTTGATGCAGGCAAACTAGAGCTAACACAGGAAAGTTTCAAACTGTATGAGGTTCTCAGTAGCTTGCTAGAAACCTTATGGACCATAGCCAACCAAAAAAATCTTGAGCTATTTACCATTGTTGATAAACGTATTCCTCTCTACTTATATGGAGACAGTTTACGTCTGCGCCAAATTCTCATGAACCTAATTGTTAATGCGATTAAGTTTACCGAACAGGGACAGATTGTCTTACGTATTTATCCCTCTACAAGCGATGCTAGCAAGATTCGTTTTGAAATTCAGGATTCAGGCATTGGTATAGCAGCGGAAAAACATGACACCCTCTTCCAACCCTTTAACCAGATAAGTTACCAAGATCAACATAATAATGCGGGTACCGGCTTAGGTTTAGCGATCAGTCGCAAACTGGTCGAGTTAATGGGTGGTCAGATTGGCCTCCACAGCGAATGGGGTAAAGGTAGTACATTTTGGTTTGAAATTCCTAACCATCAACCGTTACGCAATTATCCAGCAAATGCCTTAACAACACCGACTTGCTTGCTAATCATTAATCCTTCTTACCAAGGACAGTTTTATGCCGAACAATTGCAGCAACTTAATGCATTTCCTGTAGTGGCTGATAGTATTGAACATGCCCGCCAACTCTTAAAAACCCAGTCGTTTAACTGGATCCTCTTTGACTATCACAGCTATAACATTGAACAACGCAGTTTGTTAAATGCCTTATTGAGTGAAGTTAAACAGCTACCCTACCCCATCAAAGCCTGTAACTTCACCTCACAGAATCAGGTAAGTTGTCTGCAATGCAGCATTAACCAGTTCTGTTTGGCCTGTGAATGTATTACCAAACCGATTACTCAGGTCAAGCTCTATCACTTGCTAACCCAACAAGTGCAATTTAAGCCCAGTACTCCACTGCTACAGGCTCCTAAGCCGATGATGATTGATAGCCCCAGTAGCAGTAAACCCATCTTGGTGGTGGAAGATAACCCCATTAACCAGTTGGTCGCTCAGGGTATACTAGAAAAGCTCGGTTATGAGGTTGTAATTGCCGAAAACGGCTTTCAAGCGTTGGAATTATTGCAGCAACAGGATTTTGCCTTAGTGCTAATGGATATCCAGATGCCAGGGATCAGTGGAGTAGAAACCACCGAACGTATTCGTAGCCAATACCCACACCGACCTTTGCCAATTGTTGCTCTTACTGCCAATGCCATGAAAGGTGATGAACAAATTTATTTGGCCGCTGGCATGAATGCTTGTTTGACCAAGCCTATACAGCTCAACATACTAGAACAAACCCTCACACAATGGATACGCCTGTCTAGCCCGATTGACACACCCGTACTAAAATAATGGCAACCCCATTATAGGGCGAGGATCTGCCCGTTTTAGTCCGTGTTAGGACTGTGCCATCATCGGACGCCATAGGTGCCGTTATACATGAATACTACTGCCAGCTACGCAGCTGATCCGGCCACAAACCAAGGCCGTTGTTATCTGGAATTGCCTCCAACTTATCGCACGGAATTCCAGCGTGATCGTGACCGCATTATCCACGCTAAAGCCTTCCGTCGCCTCGAATACAAAACCCAAGTCTTTGTCAATCACGAAGGCGATTTATACCGCACACGTCTAACCCATTCGCTGGAAGTCGCCCAAATCGCCCGTAGTGTTGCGCGCAACATGGGGTTGAACGAGGATTTGACCGAAGCGATCGCACTTGCACATGATCTTGGTCATACCCCTTTTGGTCATGCCGGTCAGGATGAACTGAATGCCTGTATGCAAAATTACGGTGGCTTTGAACACAATCTACAATCTTTGCGTGTAGTGGATTGGCTGGAAGACAGTTATGCCGATTTTCCCGGTCTGAACCTGACCTTTGAAACCCGCGAAGGTATTCTTAAACACTGTTCGGTTAAACAAGCCAAACAACTGGGTGAAGTAGCCGAACGCTTTGTCAATAAAACCCAAACCACGCTAGAGGCACAATTAACCAATCTTGCGGATGAAATTGCCTATACCAATCATGATATTGAAGATGGCTTACGTTCTGGGCTGATAACCCTTGAACAGCTGCAATCCGTCAGCTTATTTGCGGAGGAATACCAGAAGGTTAAACAACAATACGCTGAATTACATGGCCATCGTTTAATCCGTGAAATCCTCCGTGGCCTCATCGGGCGTATGGTGGCCGACTTGATTGAATCCAGCCGCAGTGCTATTCAACAATCCGGCGTACAAACCCTAGCCGATGTACGCAGCCAGTTTTTGCCTTTAATGTGCTATAGCGACACTATGCATGTGCAAAAAAATGCTCTGAAACACTTTTTGCATGACAATCTGTATTTTCACCCCAAGGTTTACCGTATGAGTTGGCGTGCGCGCAAAATTATACGCGCCCTATTTGAAGCCTATATGCAAGATACGCGCTTATTAACGCCCAAGTATCAGAATTTTGCCAAGGAATATGAAGCCATAGACGGTAAGGCAGGGCAAGCACGCGCCATTGCTGATTTTATTGCTGGTATGACCGACCGTTACGCCATGCGTGAATATGGTCAACTATTTGATGTCTCAGATATACGCTAGTCTAAGGCAATAGGTGTGATACCCTGCCCGGGTAGAACGGGCAGGTTATTCATGATTTAAATAAAACAGGATTTGTGAGCGGTGGGGATTATTTTTGAGCCAGGCGCGTAAATCTTCTGCTTTAGCTAATCCTTGGTCACCAATCAACTGGCGCAATTTTTCACGTCGATGCCGTTCAGAAATATCTTTGCGCACCCGACGCTGCCAACTATCTGTAAAGATTTTTGGCATATTACCGCTCAAACGCAAATGCTTGAGTAACCGCCATTCGCCGCTATCCAGCCATACCACATCACAGCTAGTACACACATCCAGCATATTATTAGTGCCGCCACTAATACGGTATTTCAGCATTAGGCGATTACACTTAGGGCAGCACATAGCGGTTTTAGTACTCGGCGGTGCTATGCTCGCCGTGCGCACCATGGATTCATCCATGGGTTCTTGCATACGCTCTGCCCATTCCCGGTAATGCGTCAGCGAAATCAGGGTACCCTTACACGCAGTACAACTAAATCCCAATAACCCTTCATCAAAGCGAGTGGCTTTTAGAGAATCGGATTTACATTTCGGACACAGCATTATTTACCTCGCCTGTTAGCAAACACTTATTGTTTTACGGCAGAGTCCGTCTGTATCAACAGACGAACCTAGTGTTATATGTTTATACCAAGGTGGGATACTGTGTGCTTAACCATTATGAATATGGTATTACCACACTTGATACCATCGTCAGCCGATGGTGCCTGCTACTACCCGCACTTGTCTGTCCAAAACGGCTTTGGATACGTCTTAATACTCATTGAGCATGCGCATAATTTCATCTTCACCTAAGGGTTGTTCCTGCTTAATGCGTAAGCTTTCATTCCAATCTTCGGCAAAATCCCGTTGTAAGGCCATATTAATTGCAGCAGTAATTCCCATTGCACCAAAGGCCCCCAAACTGGCTAGCGCCATGTCCTTGTGTGCATCCCAAACATCGCCCTGTGTACCTAAATAAGCCACCCCAAGATCACCACCGAAATAAGTAGCCGCGCCCCACTCAATTAATTCATACAGCATAGACGTAGACATAGTCAGGTCTAACGGCAGGAAATAGCCCCAAAAACCTTTGACATTAGCTACACGGATAAATATTTCGCGGATAGGATAAACCAGCAAGAACCCATAAGAAAAATGTACCAAACGATCAAAGTGATTACGGGTAAACCCAAGCGCCTCATTCAGGGAATAGCCAAACAGCTGCTGCCACCACTGATCATAGGGCACTTGTGCATAGGTGTAATGCGAGCCTATTTCATGCAAGAACAAAAACGTAAAAATCAGTGTGTAGGATAGGCGTGACAAGGTAAATGTGTTACGCGTTGCCCATAGCAGGATAATGACCAACACAGTTAAGACATTTTCCAGCATCCAGTCCTGGCGATCGTTAGGCGCTATTCCCTCCAGCACTGCAAATAACAAAAAAGCCCCTATCAGCCACAAAAAATACTTACGATGTATCATTATTTATAAACTCGTCACGGATGGTTCATTAGTTGGTCGAGAGCTTCTATCAAGGCCGCATCGGGTTTATGAAAAAACACGCCAGACCCCACTACACTTGGCTCCATACCCCTCAAGAACAAATATAATACACCACCTGCATGCCTCTCCCAGTAGTAATTTGAAAGTCGTAACCGCAAATAGCGATGCAAAGCCAGACAATAAAGCAGATATTGCAAGTAATAATGGTGATCCGCCATCGCCAGCTGTAAAGACATAAACGCATAGTCTTGTGGCTGGCTACCTAAGTCATTGGATTTATAATCCACCACGTAATACTGCCCCTGATGCTCAAACACCAGATCAATATAGCCCTTCATAAAGCCGGTCAGGGTATTGAATTTCAGCTTCTCAATAGCGGCATGAATATCGGTCCACTCCGCTGGCAAATACCGATGCAATAAATCCTGTAGTGCCCGCAAAGGCAAACGCTTGACTGGGAAATAAAACTCCAGCTCATCCAAACGCTGCTGTTTGGGTAAATCCTGTAAGGCAAGCCCTGCTGGCAAGGGGGTGGTCAATACCTGCGTCAATAAATCTTCAGCTGCTTGCCGCCAAGTGGTTGCCAAACCGTGTCGTTGCAATGCCGACTGTATGACTTTTTCACGTTGCTCAGCTAATGGCTGGGTAAAATCCAGTTCCTCCAGCATTTTGTGCAGACAACTACCCGCTTGCGTACCACGTGGGAAAGCCAATGGATTCACTTCATGCATCACAGGCGCTTGCATAACACTGACATCATAATCGGGGTTTTCATCGTCTTTACCCGCCGTCAAACCACTGAAACTCCCGACTTTAGGTACCGGCGGTAATTGATGCTTAAAACACCTGACCACCTTATCCAAGGTTTGCGTTTGGGCCTGATAACGGATAGGGGTAGCGTTGGCTGGCAAGGGCTCATGACTGATCAAACCCTTTGCACCTTGCACAATCTCCTGCAAGCGCCTATGCATGAGTCTTTGGCGCTGTTCTGCCTGCATACCGTCTTTGGTTAATTTGCCGAGAATTTCCTCGGCTTGTGCCATACTGCCAAACAATAACCAACCTAAGGCCGAGTAATAATCAAACTGGTTAATACTGCCAGTGATCATAGCAATGGTGCAGTGGTATTTGGCACGGGTCAGTGCTACGTATAGCAAGCGCAAACTTTCTGCGCGTTCAGCCATACGCGCACTGTGTTTTTCTCCCTCCAAAGCCAAGGTTTGTGCTTGTAAACAGGAGGTAGCCGTCAATGGGTCATACCAGCTAAACCATGCCGGTGAACGTTTGATTTCTTTTTCCCGCCACAGATAAGGGCAATAGACAATGCCGTATTCCAGCCCCTTACTTTTGTGAATGGTAACAATCTGTACCAAATTCTCATCACTTTCCAAGCGCAACTGATGGGCTTCATCTTCATTATCGGTTTCTGCTTTATGCTGCAACCAACGGATAACCGTATGCATACCGTGTGCTTTCAAACTGCTTTCGGTATGAATTAATTCCGCTAGATGTAGCAGATTGGTTAGACGTCGTTCACCATCCGCTAAAGCCAGCAAATGCGCATGCCGTTTGCGTTGCAACATCCATTGGCGAAACATCGGCATAAAGCCCTGGTTTTGCCAGACCTGATGCCAAGCGTGAAAGGCTTCCAATTCAGCTTCGAGCAATTCCGGTTGGGCTTCCAGCTCATACAGTTGGCGGGCGTTATAACCAAACAGTTCAGTAACCAATGCTTGTTTAAGCGCGTATTCATTACCCGGTTCAGCAATCGCACGCAAAATCGCACGTAATTCGGTGGCTTCACGAGTATGAAAAATGCTGTCACGCGATTTTTGTACACTAGCAATGCCGCGTTCGAGCAAAGC
>CAZCJE010000031.1:0-31821 GCA_964498805.1 uncultured Thiothrix sp. | reverse complement strand
AAGTCCCTAAACGCATAGCAAAAGCTAACCAAACAGCAGTCATAAGCAAAATGCTGTCCGCCGCTAGCATTAAAAGTCTTTTTTGCCAGCGAGGAAGATGAAAGATGGCATTATAGTAGCTTTTGGATTTCATAGCCTTCTAGTCTTATTGGTCTTAAATTTTAAGCGGATTAGTTCAATTATTTTTAGCTAGAGAATCGCCTGAAAAGTACGTAAGATTATTAATAAATCTAAAAAAATGTTATTTTTTTGCGTATATTGAATGTAGTATTTTAACTTTATAGGTAGTATTTCATTTATGTAAGTTTTTTCAGGATTTGTGGAGAGTCCTAGTATTTTATTTTCTTCTCGAAACTCTATAGATGCTAAATCGGTAATGCCAGGTTTCACTGATAGTACAAGATCACGGATGTTATCTGGATAACAGGCTACATATTTCGGTACTTCAGGACGTGGTCCTACTAAACTCATGTTACCCACTAAAACATCAATTAATTGAGGAAGTTCATCTAGTTTATAATGCCTTAAGAAACAGCCAGAACGAGTAATACGGTTATCTTTTCCTACAGTAAGCTGCATACCACGTTTCTCAGCATCTGTTACCATGGTGCGGAATTTGTGGATGCGAAAAGATGTACCAAACTGTCCTACTCGTTCTTGACGAAAAAAAATTGGGCCGGGAGAGTCAAGCTTAATCCAGATAGCAATCAAGAGCAGTAAAGGACTTATTATTATTAAGCCAAAACTGGCAAAGAAAATATCAAAAATACGTTTTAACATGATTGCAAGATCTCTTTAACAGCATTAATAACCCTTGATTGATCAGTCTCAGTCATTCTGGTGTATAAAGGTAGACTGACAGCCTGTTCATAGGTAGCTAAACTATAAGGAAAATCTTGTGGTTGTAAGTGATAGCTATCACGCCAATAGGGATGTAGGTGTAATGGGATGAAATGAACACTGCAACCAATGCCACGTTTAGCCATTTCTTCAATAAATCGGTTACGTTGAATACCTATGTTTGGGGCTAAACGTAACACATACAAATGCCAAGCATGTAAATCACCTTCTGGTGCAGTGGGTGGTACTAAAATGGGTAAACTTGTTAATTCGTGTGTGTAGCGTTCAGCCATTTCTTGCCGACGTTGTTGGAAACAAGTAGCTTTTTGTAGTTGATGAATTCCAAGGGAAGAGGCTAAATCGGTGAGATTATACTTAAAGCCAGGAGCAACTACTTCGTAATGCCACGCTGGTTTATTGGATGTATAACGATCAAAAGCATCACGGCTTATTCCATGTAGGCGCATAACTTTACAGCGGGCAGCTATATCGGGGTTACGTGTTACAATCATGCCACCTTCACCTGTAGTGATAGTTTTAGTAGCGTAAAAGCTAAAGACAGTAATATCGCTATCTAGTGAACCAATTAACTGACCTTGGTAGCGAGTGGGAAGGGCGTGAGCGGCATCTTCCACTACTTTGAGGTTATGTTTACGGGCAATCGTTAAGATGCTTGTCATATCACAGGCTAAACCGGCGAAGTGGACGGGGATAATCGCTTTGGTTTTAGGTGTGATAGCAGCTTCAAGTTTGCGGGGATCGATATTGAAGGTGTTGGGATTAATATCAACAAAGACAGGGTGTGCGCCCAAATAGCGAATAACTTCGGCGGTGGCTGTGAAGGTGTAAGGCGTGGTAATAACTTCATCGCCTGCACTGATGCCGATGGCTTCGAGTGCTAAATGCAAGCCTGCGGTGGCAGAGTTGACAGAAATGGCTTCGCAGTTGCCACCGACAAAGGCGGCAAAGTCGGATTCAAAACGTTTGGTTTTAGGACCTGTTGTTACCCAGCCGGAGCGGAGGGAGTCAATGACTTCGGTTATTTCGGCTTCGTCGATGTCGGGCAGGGCAAAGGGGAGAAATGGTTGAGTTGTCATTATATACTTGCTTTTGGTTTTTCTATCCAAATGAGTACGTGGGTACGTAGCCAAGGGATCATGTTAAATAGGTGGTAAAAATTTGGGTGAATTTTGCATACGCGACGACTGATAGGCGGGGCTAATGTGATGCGTTTTACAATCATTTCTCCAGCAGGAAAAAGTTCACGTACCCGTTTTACAGGTACTCCACGGACATCAGGGTTAGATGGATTGTTGAAAATAAAGTCATACCAGAGTATCCCTCCACCCGGCTTAACCCATTGCCACATTTGATTTGCCAGTGTTTGCTGGAAGTTATCATCCAGCAGTGAAGAAAAAACGACAGACTGAAATACAATGTCTTGGCTATCGTTGGCAATAGTAGCAGTGGTTGAATCGCCTGAATGAATTGTGATGGCTGTAGGTAACGAATGCCGCGCAGCCGCTACCCGTTCTTCTAATAATTCACTGCCAGAGAGGTGTTCAGGTAGAAAGCCAAAGCGTAGGAAATCCAGCAGATTACCGCCGCTACCACAGCCAACTTCCAATAAGGTTTTGTCAGCGATGTCTTGCAAGCCAAGGTCTTGTTTAAATAGCTTTAGCATGGCTCGTTGGCGTTCTTGCACTCCGAGCCAGACTTCTGGGCGTAACATACTGTAACGGTTGCCGACGTTGCGTCGGGCGTAACGTTCAATGACTAATTTGGTTTCGGTCGTATGTTCAGGCATCTTGCATGACCTTCAAGAAATGCTTGGCTAAAACGGGGTAAGTATGGTTTTGTAAAATGTAGTCTCTCCCACGTTGTCCCATGATTTCACGCTCAGTTTTATCTAAGGTTAATAACTGGCGTATGCCTTGTGCAATTGCTTGGGGATTTTCGGGGGGGACGGTCAATCCGCATCCTGCTTCAGTTACGGGGTCATTGCCAGAGTCAATAGCCATTAATACAGGTCTAGCAGCCATCATGTAATCCATCAGCTTATTGGGTGCAATGCCAAAACGAAAAAGTGGCTGAGATTGTAATCCTATATAGGCAATATCAAAGTATTGCAGTAGTGCGGGTATTTGGTTCTTCTTTACTGAGCTTAAAAGGACAACATTTTCAATTTTTTCACGAGCTACCCTTTTCAGCAAAGCTTCTTTATCAGAACCTCCACCGATCAATACAAATACGATTTTTTCATCTTTAAGGTATTGTGCTGTGTTTAATAGAGTGTTTAAAGCATTAGCCGCACCGTGTGCTCCCGCATAACCAACGATAGGTATACCTTGACTTTGATATTCGGAAAGTTGTGTGCTAACGGATGTTTCCAATTCCGGTAAACTATCACTCTGCCATTCCGCTGGGTCTATGCCATTCGGTATGATGTGCAGTTTATGTGAAGCCATTCCTCGTGATTCCATATAATCACGGACTTTGGGTAGCATGGAGACCACCACATTAGAATGGCGATAGGCATAATCTTCTGCTTGTTGCACCAACAAAATAAATGGATGCCATTTGGACATTCCTCCCAGTTCCATGGGCGATAATGGCCATAAATCATGAACTTCAAAAATCAATTTGGCATTGGCTAGTTTTGCAATGCGATGTGCTGGCCAAATATCCATTGGGTAAGTGCTGGATGCAATGACAATATCAGGCTTAAAGGTATTTGCAATAGTCTTACCTTCACGAAATAAGCGAAGGACGAAAGACACCATGTTTTTTACACGACCTATACCGTTGCCTGTATAAGTGGATGTTTTAAACCAAGTGTACTGAATATCATCAATAACTTCGTCTGAGCAATCTTGATTATTTAAAACAGGAGCACTGGAGCGGACATGTGACTCTGATGAGGCAATGATATGAACTTGATGACCCGCCCGTACCCATTCTCTTGCTAAATAGTAGGGGCGATATTCCATGCCATGTTTGGGAGAGCCAGCGTAGTGATTAATTAGGAGAATATTCATGCGTGGGTTAATAGTGCTTTGGCGATTTGCGAACTGCTGTATCCATCACCATAAGGTTGAATGGGAGTGCCAAACGATTTTATGGATGCTAATAAAGAGTGAATGACATTATCTCTATTAGTTGGTGGGACGATACGATTCCATCCAGCGTCTACCAACTCCACCCATTCCGTTTCATCGCGTAGGGTCACGCATGGTACTTGGTAGAAAAAGGCTTCTTTTTGTACACCGCCGCTGTCAGTGACAATGACCGCTGCGTGTTGTTCCAGCATGACCATATCTAAATAACCTACCGGATCAATCAAACGAACATTTTTACCGAGTAAAGTATGCAAGCTCTGTTGTTGTAATAATTTGCGTGTCCGTGGGTGAACAGGCCAGATCACAGGGAGGGTTTGAGAAACTTCGTTGAGGCTTTGCAAAATGATTTGTAAACGCTGTAAATTATCGGTGTTTTCAGCGCGGTGAATAGTGGTTAGGATGTATTCGCTTGCTGTTAAGTTCAGTTGTTGGAGGATGGTGGATTGTTGTTTGGCGCGTTCGCCAAAGAGTAGGACGGCATCGTACATGACATCACCTACTTGATGACAGCGTTCTGCAGGAATGCCTTCACTAGCTAGATGTTGCATGGCTGTCGCAGTGGGGGCGAAAAGGGCTGTGCTGATGTGGTCGGTGACAACGCGATTGATTTCTTCTGGCATTTTACGATTGAAAGAGCGTAAGCCTGCTTCAATATGGGCGACCGGAATATGCAGTTTAGCGGCGGCTAAAGCACCGGCTAGGGTGGAGTTGGTATCGCCATAGACTAATACCCAATCGGGTTTTTCTTGGAGTAAGATTTCTTCAATACCTGCTAGCTGTGCGCCAGTCATTGCGCCGTGTAGACCACCGCCGATACCGAGGTTGTAAGTGGGTTTAGGGATGCCTAGTTCCTCGAAGAAGACTTCTGACATATTGTTGTCGAAGTGTTGACCTGTGTGCAGGAGGGTTTCTTGTATCGTGTCGTGTTGAGCAAAGGTATAGCTAACAGCCGCTGCCTTGATGAATTGGGGGCGTGCGCCGATGACAGTCAGTATTTTCATATTAGTTTTTCAAGTTAAGTTTTTGGTAAAAGTCCAATAGTTTCATTTCTTCTATTGTCCAATTGTAAATCTGTTGTACTGCTTTAAAGCCATTCTCACCCATAGCCTGAGCGCGTTCAGGGTTATTGATTAAGAAGTCTATCGCTTCTGCAATAGCTGCTGAGTTTAAAGGATCTACACATAAACCACAGTCATTCCCTTCAATAATGTCTCGCCATAATGGGAAGTTAGAGGCAATCACGGGTATACCTGCACTCATGTATTCAAACATTTTATTAGGTTGAGCATCAATATGATTGGGTAAAGGGAGAAATGTTACTAAACCAGCCACAGATCGAGCTAGTATTGTTTTAACTCCTTCACGATCAAGAAAACCTAACACGTCAACTTTCGTCCAGCCTGAATAGGCTTTGGCGGTTTGTTCTACGGTTGTTTCACTGAATTTACCGCCTAGTTGTAAACGTGCATTGGTTGTGGTGAGTTCCATTGCTGTTACAACTTCATGAATGCCGCGTATTTTGCCTATTCCGCCAATATAACAAACATGGTTTTTTTTATCTGACCAGCAGATAGTGTTATGCAGTTCACCCAGTATAGGAAAGTTATTGATATCTAAGGTATTTTGGTTAATTTTGAGGAATTTATCACGAATAAAAGGGGTAGCGGCAATAATGCCATCGAGCTTGCGACAGGCATAGTGTTCGTAGAGCGAGAAGGTTTGCCCAATAAGGTATCGCAATGGTGCATTAAGATAAGGTTTACCAAGCATTTGCTTGGGAACGTCTTCGTGAGAGTCGAAGATGATCGTTTTTCCCATGCGTTTGAGTTTTAAGCCAATGGGAATCAGTTCGGGGTCGTGCAGATGATAAATATCGGCATCTAATATTTTAGCTTTCTCGAAAACTTTTTTTACCGTGCGGGTCATACGGGATAAGCGCCCACCTGTTTTGGCTCCCACATCGTAAATATTGACTTTGTTTTTTAGTTCATCCCCTTTGCCGTCAGCAACAATTAGAGAAACGTTATAGCCGTTTTTGGCTAAGGATGTGCACATTTTTAGGAAAATGCGGGTGTCGTCGCGAACGTGAGCAGATGTAAGATGTGCAGTATGCATGGTTACCTTATAAGTTCTTCATAAAATTCAGCATCATTTTTTGTTAGGAAGTGACTGTTGTGCCACAATAAGGTGTAATCACCTTGATAGTGCCTGCATGTATCTTTTAAAGATAACATGAGGTCAAACGCTTGTTTGGTGTAACCTAACTTCATGTAGCTAATTACTGTTGCTTCCATAGTAACTAATGGGTTTTGTTTTATACTTAATTCTTTGCGCTGATGCACATCATACATGGAGTATTCATAACATATGCCACATCTAAAACCTGCATAATCAGCAAAACCAACTGTACTATCATGTGTGATGCCTGTGTCATTTAGTTTTGATGCTGTTCCTGAATCCCATCGAAGATAGTGTTGTCTAGATCTCTTGATTGATTGATGTATGTGGTTTTTTTCTAATACTTGGGTTAATTTTTTATATTCCTTAACTAACTGATCTTTATCTTGATAGGTGTTATAGCTAAAATGAATACCTATCTCATGACCTCTTATATGAATATTTTCTAATAGTTTTATAATTCTTGATTCGTTTATTGAATAAATTCCGTCTTTTATTCCAGCAGAGTGATCAGCTATGAAATTAAATGTTATTATGTTGTTATTTTTCTCATTTAAATCCATCATCCATTGGAATTTATTATAAGGGTCATATGAGTAGTTATTAAAAAAAGTGAAAACTGGATTTATAAATGATTTGATGGCTGTTTTAGGGCTTTTTCTTTTTTTAATATCACCAAACCCTTGATAAAAAGCCCTTAATATATTGTAAGCACCGGGAGAGTAAGGGTAGTCAACATCACAGCTAATTATTTTTCGATAAAGGCGTTTTTTTCTTTGTAATTCTGGCCATGTTTTATTCAAGTAAAACCATAGTATTTCGAGATATTCGTTAATTATTGGTCTATCAATCAGTTGATTGTTCACTAAAAATGAGAAATCCCCTGAAAATCTACCGTGAGAGTCAACTTTTTCAACAATAGCTTCTTCATATAAAGATAACATAAAAAAAGCAGTGCCAAAAATATCGAAGTTTATAGTATTTGATATATCATCAATGTTAGGCTTTCCATATAAAATAGGTGTTTTTTTGTTTATAAATGATTTATGTAAGTTGCTATTTTGCAATGATATAAATTGGTTGACCGGTTTTGGGAGAGATTCCGGTTTTAACCAATTTTTGGCAGCTAGATGAAAAAATGAGTCGTCTAAAGATAATTGCTTTTTTGATTCTTTTAAAGTGATAGTGGTGTTTTGCATCTTATCGATATAGGTAACTCTATATTCTATACCGAAAAATTCATTGAAAAAAACTTTTAGTATCCAGTTCTTTTCTGATGTGCAAACTGCTCCTGTTTTAATCATTAACACGGCGCTGGTGAACTCCAATTATCGTAAAAGGTCTTTTTAAATTCACTGCCATTAGAGTTTTTGATATTGCATTATTAATTATTCTCGGAAAATATGCTTGATATCTAAATATTGGTAAACAAGAAGTTTTATCGAAATAATGATCAAGCTCCGATTTTTTTATATTGTACCAACCACTCGTTGAGTATTTTCCGGAAAAATCACTTCTTCCCCAGTAAATGAACATTCCATTTTCATTGCACACTGATGTGATTTTCTGAAAAACAGAATTAAAATCTGGCTGTTTGTCAGTGTTTAATAAGCTGAAGCCTTTGGCGAAAATTAAATCATAAGTTGTATCTTTGAAATCAAAAGTATTGAAATCAGCACATATTGTTTTTTTTACACCTAAGGATTGTGCTATTTTTAATAGCTATTTCGGAATAGTCAAACAGGGTGACATCATGACCTAAGTTCTGAAGTATAATTGAATACTCTCCAGTTCCTCCTCCAAGATCTAAAATACTAAGACGACTGGCGTCAATCTTGCTATGGTTATCAAGTAAATATTGAAATTGCTTCTTGAAATAGGGGGAGGGGGCTACGCTAACATGAGAGTATTTTTCTTCATAAAATACTTTTTTCTCAGTCTTTTTATCAAGTAATGGATCTGATGACATGGTTGAACTGCTCAGTAAATTTTGAGAAATGATATGTCTGGTTTAAAACTAAACAATTTTGGCTAAGTTGTTCTCTTATCTTCACAGAACCTAAAGCATTTTGTATTGCGAATTCATCGTTATGGAATATACCTCCTCCGCAAAGAATTTTCTCATGTGTACATCTTCTGGCATTTCCTATAATAGGTACACCAAGTGCCAGATAATCGATATCTTTGTTAGCTTCTTGAACTGCGTAACTTGGATTCTCACTTCTAATTAAACTAAGCCCAAAGAAAAAATTTTCATTAAATAACCTTAATAAAATGCTTTCTACTTCACTTGGATTTAAACGACCATAGGTTTTTATTAAAACATCTCTATTATTATCTAATTCTAATTGTGCATCTGATGTAATGTTCCCAATAATATGTAAAGTTAATCCATATTTTTTCGCAATAAGGATGCTTTCTTTTGCTCCTTTATCTATTGAAAATATGCCTAGGTATAATAGTGCTGGAGGGAGTGAAAAGCTTGTTTGAGTTAAATTAAATGGTGAGCAGTAATAAATAAGAAACTTATTATCAGATTTTATTTTGCTGTAGAGGTATTCAGAGTTTACTGTTACAGCATCAGTACTATGGCGAATAATGAAAGATTCTATATGGTCAGCAACATTACTAAGAGCGTAAAATAAATAGGATATTTTAGGGTATTTTTTTCCTAGATTGTATTTGTTGAGTTTTGGATAATCATCAAGTGTGTCATAGATGACTCTCTTGTCAAAATATTTTAACACTGGTGCTGCTAACAATGTGTGTAAGTTTTGTAAGATGATTATGTCATAATGTAGATAATGTTTTATATGAAAAAGAGTATTTAAATAAAAATTTCGACCAGTTAAGTAATTAATAAATTTTATATAGAGTTTGTTGTTTTTTACAGCAAAGTGATCAACTAATTCTACTGAGCTTATCAATGCATCTCTAATGCTTTTAGAACGCGGATGAGCAGAGTTATTTGAGGTTAAAAGTAGAATTTTTGTTTTTTTCATAAATCTTTATTCCGAAGAAAAGACCAATCCAGAATGGGATTTCTTTTAATGTCCAAGTGTCTTGAACTAATCCCCTACTTTGTTGATAAATTATGATGCATAAAATAGATAAGTAAAAAATGCGTAACGACTTTTCTTCTTTTTCAGAATTTGCTTTTTTAAATATGATTATTCCAGACCAAAATATAAAAAGGATATAAAATAGTGCTGCCGGTATACCAACAGCAACAGAAATCCCTAAAATATTATTGTGTGTAACTACGCCATCAGTTCCTTCATACCATGCACCTGAAAATCGGTATGTATTCAAGCCAATGCCAGTCATTGGGTATTCTTTAATATTATCAATAATATCAGTGTAAATAAGTGATCGAATATTATTTTGATCTTCATTGTAAATACCAGAAATCTTATCTATAGCTCTCTCATATAATGATGTTGACATCAATGTGAATAATAAAATAAGAAATACCATAATTGCTGAGTAAATTTTAATCATATTCTTCTTGTCAAATATGAAGTATAGGGAGGTCAATAAAATAATCATTAAAGAAGGCGATGTGGCACCTGAAAGAATGACGATAAAAAATACTACAAGTGATAATATTAAAAGTAATATTTTTTTAGCTTTTTTTATTGTTGTCTTAAAAGAAAATAAAAGTAAGAAATACAAACTCCCAATATATATTGTATATTCAGTGGAGCTGATTTTATTAATATTTAGTCTACTTTCTCCTGCTAAACCTATTACTGTTTCTGTATTGCCCATTAGATAATGGTAAGCTATATATGTTAAAAATAATATGCTAACAGTTAGCGCGGATTTTTTTATATACTCTAAAAGTATCATAGTTGGTGTTGTCTTTGCTAAATAAAGAGCGCCTATAAAAATAATAAATTGTACTATATAGGTTAATGATTCTCGTATCGTAGATGGGTGATATAATATTGTTACACTAACTGTATAAGCAACATATAAAAATAATAATAGAAATGAAGAGTAAAAAATAGATCGCTTTTTTATTATGCTTATATTAATTGTTGCAAAGAAAATTAGGGGAAGTAGCATGAAAAATTGAGCGGAAATGCCAGTACTTACTCCGACCTCACTAATAGATCGATCGATTATATTATATAAGTAAAATCCTAATAAACTTGATAATACTAAAGAGTTACTTTTTGTTATGATCATTTTTTAAGTATTTTCTATGGTATTTTAACTGAATGAAAATTAAAGCAATAATGGTTAATATTTGAATACTAATTAAATTATTAGACATGCTATATTTCGACATTGAAATTATGAGTATACTAAATATAGAGATCCATATTGCACTTATAATCGCCTGGAGGTTTTCTAGTATTTGAGTATTTTTATATGCTAAGAAAATGGAGTAGATCACTGTGCTAATTGTTGTACCTAATGCTACTCCTGTTGCGCCTAAGTAGAAAAATCCCAACAATATTGTTACTGTATTTAACAATAGATACATTACTTGTAATTTAAAGAACTTTCTCAGTAAACCTAATGACGTTAGCTGTGATTCATTGATTTTACTAAGAATTCTAAATGGCAGTGATGCAATCAAAATTTGAAAAACCAGTGTCATCTGAATCCAGTTTGAACCAAACAGTATAAGAATAATTGTTTTTGTATATAATATCAAAAATACAGTACCAGGTATAATGAGCGAAATAATGATTTCTAAAGACTTATTAGCTACTAGTTTATGAGCATCAGGAGAATTTTTGTTATTGCTGAGGTAAGAAAATAAAACAGTATTGAGTGTATGACCGAGTAATGACACAGGTATGAAAGATAATGCTTCTGCTCTATTGTAAAGCCCTAATTCCGCTTTTGGTGCTGTTAGTGATAAGAGTATTTGACCGCCTTTTAGTGTGAATTGATTTACGATCCGGATCAAACTAAATTTAAGGCCAAATTTAAATATTTTCTCATTGAAAATTGGTCTTCTACTGAAGTATTTTTTTTGATTGTCTATTTTTATGTATAAAATACTTTTTATTGAAGTATCAATTAATTGTGCAATAATTATGCTTAGTATTCCTGTATTTAGTAATAGTAGTCCGCCACCTATTAAAATAAAGGAAATAAAATATGAAGTACTATCAATTACCGATATTTCCCTAAACTTTCCAGCCTTTATTAGACTTGCTTGAGACGTAATACCTACTGCATAAAAAATTAAAATTAAACATGATAATGAGTAAATATCTTTGTTTGCATTTTTGCTGAGCTGCAGATATATCAATATTGATAATGATATAAAAATCGATAAGCCTATTGTAAATAAATTAGTCCAGGCCAAATTATTCGGCGTTATTTCTGCGTTTTGTACAATAGCCTGTATACAACCCAGCTCAATAAAAATCATTGAAATGTTTACTGTTATAATAATAACTGAATAGACACCAAATTCATTAGGTGTTAGTAGCCTAGCTGAAGCTATAGTAAATAAAACTTGCAGTATATTATTTATAAGTTTGCTTGAAAATAGCCAAGTAAAATTACTAAACATTTTAATTAATTTCTTTTTCTCAAGAACTTGCCTGACGTTCCAATGATTATTTCATTTTTTTGAGTGGACTTAGTTATAACTGTACCAGCTCCAACTACAGTGCCATTACTGAGATTACAATTAGGTAAAATTATACTCCTAAAACCAAGCCAACAGTCTGCACCGATAGTTATTGGTTTATCAGAATAACCTTGCTCTCTAATTAGAGAGTTAGCTTTAACCAAATGATTCCTAGTTAAAATTATGCAGTCAGATGCAATCAAGACGTTGTTTCCTATTTCTACTTTTTCATAAGCATATATTTTGACTCCTGATCCGATAAAAACATTGTCTCCAATAAAAATGTTTTGAGGGTTGGATAATATGCAATTTTTCTGAATTTTTGAATTTTTGCCTAAATAACCTAGGCGATTTTTATAATAAAATAATCTAATTTTATTCTTGAGTGCATCGGTAATCGAAATTTCTGATGACAATATTCCTGCGAGAATAACCAAGATACTTTTTGCTTTACTCATGTTGTCTAAGATTTTTGATAATTATTGCTTGCTGAAAAGATAATAAATCCGTCCCCATCGGTAAACTCATCACGCGCAGCGCTCTGTCTTTTGAAATCGGCGTACAATCCGCACAACAAAAATGCTGATAAGCAGGCTGTTCATTCAATGGAACGGGATAATGAACGGCAGTCGGTATTTCTGCTTCTTTAAAGCGTTTTTCAACTGCAATACGGTTTTCTACTAGCACCGTATACTGAGCGAAGACACTAGTTCGATCATTTCGTTGTTGTACTCGTTGAATTCCTGCCTCATCCATTAATTGATTGTATTGATGTCCAATTGCGATTCTTCGTTCTACTTCCCATTCAAATCGTTCTAGCTTTGCCAGTACAATCGCACATTGAATTGTATCCATGCGCCCACCAACACCCACACGGGTATGGTAATAACGCCGACTCTGCCCATGAATCCGAATCTCCCGACAAGCTTGATAAATGGCATCATCATCGGTAAAAATCGCCCCGCCATCTCCATAGCACCCCAGCGGCTTGCTAGGGAAAAAGCTGGTACAACCAATCGTAGAAAGATGACAACTCTTTTTACCCTTATACGTTGCCCCAAAACTTTGCGCCGCATCTTCAATCACCGGCAAGTTATACTTTGCCGCAATCGCATTAATCTCATCCATATCCGCTGGTTGCCCATACAAGCTAACCGGCATAATTGCTTTCGTCCGTTCAGTAATTTTCGCTTCAATCAACCGCGCATCCATATTGCAAGTGTCCGGCTCAATATCCACAAACACTGGTTTTGCGCCCAATAACACAATCACCTCAGCCGTCGCCACAAAAGTAAACGGTGTGGTAATCACCTCGTCCCCCTTACCAATCCCTAGTGCCATCAAGCTAATCAACAAGGCTTCCGTGCCACTCGCTACCGTAATGCAATGCTTCGCACCTGTATAAGCCGCAAGCTTTTGCTCCAACAGCTCCACTTCCTTACCCATAATGTAAGTGCCATGATGCAACACACGATGGATATTCTGCTCCAACTGCGGGCGTATCGCGTTCTGCTGGGTTTTCAGGTCAATGAATTCCAGTTTGGGCTGACTAGGGCCTTGCAGGCTTTGCTCAATAAAGTCTTCGGGTGTGAGGGCGGCATTACCACAACGTTCGAGCATTATGCCATCACGAGTCAAAAGTCTTGCTGTACCTGCCGTAAAACGTTCCAGAGAGCGGATCAACTGCGCATCTTCAGGGTCTTCATCATCAAACACTGCCCCCTCAGTCGCTAACGCCGCCAACCATTGGTAGTTTGCTGTTATTTTCCCCAATACTTGCCGCGCCAGTTGCCGGGCAGCATTCCCGGATAAGGCATCCCCCACTTTTTGCCGTGCATAACGCAATTCAGATGCAACCACATATTCCAGCGTTTGCACCGAACCCGCATATACCCATAACTGAAAACCCTGTTCCCTTGCCAGTGCCACCGCTGCCAGGCTATTTGGAGAACCAGCCCGTGCCACACACAAATCAACAACAATATTTACATCCAACAATAGATGGTTCATAGATCGCGCCCCTGTTCGCGGCGTATTTCATTGCGTAACTCAAAAGCAGTCCAACGTAGACGTTGTTCTTCGGTTTCTTCTTCCTCGACTCCAGACACTGGCTGACTGATTGCCTGCTGCTGAAGCGCTTCCAATCGTGCAATTTCAGCCCGGACTTCGGCAGAGAACAGCAACAAATCAAAAACGGGAAAGGTGACTTCTTCGACCTCAACCACTTGCTCAGGAATGTCGACCTGCATGGTAAAATGCGCCTGACGGAAGCGTAAGGGGCGGTTAAACCGCAATGTACCGTGATGATAAATGACTTCAACTTGCATACTATTCATCCTCTGTGGTGACTTGACCAGCTTTCAGCATATAGGCTTTACCCGTATGCGGGCAAGTTGCTACTCCTTCACCTGTCAGTGGTAATTCCAGCTTTTCGCCATACTCACTTATCCAGCCAATCTGTTTGGCAGGCACACCGACCATTAGCGCATAAGCGGGAACATCCTTATTCACCACAGTACCTGCACCAATAAAGGCATACTCACCAATGGTGACACCACAAACGATGGTGCAGTTTGCCCCCAAGGTCGCCCCACGTTTGACTAAGGTATTTCGGTATTCACTTTTACGCTCAATCAATGAGCGTGGATTATAAACGTTGGTGAAAACCATACTGGGGCCACAAAACACTCCATCTTCTAGTGTCACATTGTCATATACCGATACATTGTTCTGCACCTTACATTGGTTACCGATCACAACCTTGTTACCGACGAAGACGTTTTGCCCAAGCGAAACCCCCTCACCAATACGTGCGCCACTACAAACGTGTGCCCAGTGCCAAACGCGGCTACCCGCACCAATTTTTGCACCGTCATCGATAATGGCGGTGGGGTGGATGAAGATGTCAGTCATAATATCCTTTGCTTTTATTATTACAGTAGTTGTTGTTGGACTTTATGGGCAAGTGCAAGAGAGGTTGTCCATTTGCCCCCAAACACATTGAGCAATTGCCTTTGGCGATCCAGTGCATATTCACGGCTTGCCTTGCCAGGGTCAGCAGTTGAGTATAATAAAGGGCGTATCCCCGCAAAATCACTACTTATGCTGGCCGTACCAATTGGGGCAGTGGTGTAGTAGTTATAAGCAGCTAGTAAGTACTCACGTTCAGCAGCAGAGCATTCCACGAGTTCAGCTGGTTGTTGGCGTACTTCCGTTGTACCGATCAACGTTTTTCCCTGCCAAGGTAAGACGAAAAAGATACGCGGTTCATCAGGGACTTCCAGCAAATAAGCCTGAGGACATTCCCGCTCCAACACCAAATGGCTACCGCGCACGATATCAAGTCGATAAGGGGAGGGGATACCACTTTGTTCCAGTAATGTCCCTGTCCAAGGCCCACTGATATTAATTACCCTGTCATAGGAATAATGACTATCTGCAACATGAACATGACCTTGTGTATCAATAGCGCTTACTTCCATATGTTCATGCAGCTTTGCCCCTGCAAGACGTGCCTGATCGGCTACCCACATTGCCAGACGGTAATCATCCATCTGCCCATCAGAGAACTCATAACCACCCACTAAGTCATCTGCTTTTAGATACGGATCACGCTGCAATAAGATGTCAGCCGATAGCCATTGCGCAGGGGGCAGAATGCTTTTGCCTGCCAGATAGTCATACAAAAACAAACCTGCACCAATCATCCAACGTTTGCGCTGTGAACTCTGATAAATCGGTAACACCAGCCTTAAGGGCTTGGTTAGTTCAGGAACACGTTGCAACCAAGCATCGCGTTCCTTGAGGGCTTCCCGGACTAACCGGAACTGGTATTGCTCTAGGTAGCGCAAGCCACCATGTAGCAATTTGGAGGAGGCGCGGCTGGTCTGGCTTGCCAGTGTGTCGCGCTCATACAAGTCAACCTTATGCCCTGCTTGAGCTAGTACCCAAGCACAACACAAGCCATTAATACCACCACCGATAATGCCGATATTCATGAGAAAGGTTTATTAATATTCTAGTGGTAAAGAAACTGTTTTTCCGTCACGGGCTGAGAGGTATGCCGCTATTAATAGCTCTAGTGATTTCAAGCCTTCACGACCATCGGTTTCTGGTTCTGCAACACCCCGCATAACGTCTACAACATTTTTGTAATATAGAGGATGTCCAAAGCCATAAACTGATGTAGTTTCATAGTTGGCATTTTGAACTTGATGATCATAATCACGGGGCTCATCAAATTTCCAAAGTTGTATATCATTAACAGCAACCCCGCCAATCCTGACTGTACCTTTTTCTCCAAGGATAGTAATTGAGCCTTCTAGATTTTTTGGATAGGTAAGCATAGTAACGCTCATTGAGCCTAACGCACCATTGCGCCAGCGAACATTCAATACCCCAGTGTCTTCTACTTCGATATCCCGAGTAGTACTGGTCATGGCTTGTATTTTTTCTACTGGGCCAATCAGCCAGTCCAACAAATCTACATAATGGCTTGCCTGATTCATAAATGCACCACCATCGAATTCCCATGTACCACGCCAGCCATTACCTTGATCATAGTAAGACTGTGGACGCGTCCAAAAGACATTCAAATGTACCATATGAATTTTACCGAAGCGTTTTTCATCAACAGCGCGTTTGAGCAATTGCAGTGTAGTGTTACGTCGGTTCTGTTTTACTACAAACAGGCGAACATCTGCATCATCACAGGCTTTGACCATACGAACCCCATCAGCCCAACGAGTTGCCATAGGTTTCTCGGTCATGACATTCACGCCGTATTTGGCGGCTAAGACGGTTTGTTCTGGATGCAAGCCGCTTGGTGTACACAGTGCAACTAGGTCAGGCTTGTGCCGCTGCAACATTTCTTCCATGCGGATGTAGGCAGGCACATCGTAACGTTCTGTATAAAGCGTTGATTGACTTGAGTCGGTATCACAAACCGCAACCAGTTCAATATCCTGGTGGTGTTTATCAATAGAGTCGAAATGGTTTTTGGCAATACGTCCGCAGCCAACAATGGCGAGGCGCAGCTTTCGGTCGGTAATAGGAGAGAACATATTTATTATCCTTATGATGTGATATTTAGATGACTTGTTGGATATACCATGGCATGGTTGCAGCCATACCTTCGTTTATCCGGTGGGTAGCTTTATACCCTAGCAACTGTTGTGCTTTGTTTATATCTGCTAGAGAATGCCGTACATCCCCAGCCCGAAAATCCCGATAAGTCGGCTCAATCCCCTGCAAATGCACAAAATGTGTCAATAGATTCTTATGCAAATGCCAGAATAATTCATTTAATGTTGTGCGATCACCCACCGCCACATTATAAATTTGATTACTGGCATCTGGATTTTCTGTCGTAGCTGCCAACAAATTCGCCTGCACCGCATTGTCAATATAACAAAAGTCGCGGCTGGTTTCGCCATCGCCATTAATATACACCAGATCCCCCTTAATCAGGCTGGCAATCCACTTCGGAATCACCGCAGCATACGCCCCATTAGGGTCTTGGCGTTTGCCAAAGATATTGAAATACCGCAACCCAATCGTATTAAACCCATACGCCCGTGCAAACACATCTGCATACAACTCATTCACATACTTAGTGACCGCATACGGTGATAATGGCTTGCCAATATTTTCCTCCACCTTCGGCAGCGCAGGATGATCCCCATAAGTGGAACTCGACGCTGCATACACAAAGCGTTGTACCTTAGCATCCCGAGCCGCCACCAACATATTCAGAAAACCATCAATGTTGGTACTATTGGTGGTGATCGGGTCTTCCAGTGAACGCGGCACATTTCCTAACGCAGCCTGATGCAACACATAATCCACTCCTTCACAAGCCGCATGGCAATCCGCCAACTGGCGAATATCCCCCTGAATGAACCGGAAGTTTGCCCACTGTGCAGGGCTGACAAGACTCTGTACTTCATCCAGATTATGCTGATAACCAGTAGCGAAATTATCCAGGCCGACTACGTGCTGATCCAACTTCAACAAAGTTTCCAGCAGATTAGAACCAATAAACCCCGCTACCCCAGTTACTAACCAGGTTTTAGGTTGAGAGGGCAGGGTAGCTAGTAAGTTTTTGTAAGCAGTCATAACAATTAGGTCTCTTGTTCTTGCTCTTCTTGAGGAGAGGGTGATGGGTTTTACAATCTCAAATCCGTCGCTTCCGCCGGGAACAAATACTTCAAGTCATACACAATATGAGTCGCCTTGCCAAGCTCATGGATAGCAGCAGCTCCTATCTCACGAAACTCTTGATGCGCCACCGCCAAAATGACCGCATCATATTGGCCGTTTTCCAGTTGTGAAACTGGTGTCACATTATATTCATGCTGTGCTTCTGCCACTGATACCCAAGGGTCATACACATCCGCCGCAATATTGTATTCGCTCAATTCTTTAAGAATGTCTACTACACGAGTATTACGTAAGTCAGGGCAATCTTCTTTAAAAGTTAATCCCATAACTAGTACTTTTGCACCATCAACTTGAATACGTTTCTTTACCATTGCCTTTACTAGTTGAGACACAACATAAGCACCCATACCATCATTGATGCGACGCCCAGCAAGAATGACTTCTGGATGATAACCAAGGGATTGTGCTTTGTGGGTTAAGTAATAAGGGTCAACCCCAATACAATGTCCACCAACTAAACCGGGTCGGAAGGGGAGGAAATTCCATTTAGTTCCTGCTGCTTGTAAAACTGCCTCAGTATCAATGCCCATACGATTAAAGATTACAGCAAGCTCATTGATAAGAGCAATATTTAAGTCTCTTTGTGTATTTTCAATAACTTTGGCAGCTTCAGCAACCTTTATACTGCTAGCCTTATGTGTGCCTGCTAGAATAATCATCTTATAAAGAGTATCAACTAGATCAGCGATTTCTGGCGTTGAGCCAGAGGTAACTTTTTTGATAGTAGTAACACGATGTTCTTTATCACCTGGATTAATACGTTCTGGTGAATAACCCGCAAAAAAATCTTTGTTAAATTTCAGGCCAGAAATACGCTCAATGATAGGAATACAATCTTCTTCTGTTGCACCCGGATACACAGTGGACTCGTAGATGACTACGTCACCTTGTTTAATAACTTTAGCAATACTTTCACTAGCCTTGATAAGCGGGGTCAAATCAGGGCGTTTATGTTCATCAATAGGCGTTGGAACAGTAACAATGAAAATATTGGCTTTACGTAACTCTTCTAGGTTGTCAGTATATGAAAGCTTTGTTGCTGCTTTTAGTTCTTCATGTGTGGTTTCTAAGGTATGATCATTACCACCTTTAAGTTCTTCTATACGAGCTTTATTTATATCAAAGCCAATAGTAGGCATAAGCCTACCAAATTCGACTGCTAAGGGTAGTCCAACATAGCCCAAACCAATAATTGCAAGAGTGGATTCTTTCAGTGTCTTCATAATTAGATTAGCCGTTTTAAAGTATTAATTAGATTTCTGTTCGTTTGTTTATAAAGAATTAATCATTACCAAACAAATCTCGTGTATAAACTTTTTCTGCTACATCAGCTAGATCGTCAGTCATACGATTAGCAATAATGGCATCACTCATTTGTTTAAATGCTTGTAAGTTTTTAATGACTGCCGAGCGAAAGAAGGTTTCTTCTTGTAATACCGGCTCATAAACGACTACGTCAATGCCTTTGGCTTTGATGCGTTTCATAATGCCTTGAATCGATGAGGCACGGAAATTATCCGAGCCTGCTTTCATAATCAGGCGATAAATGCCTACTACACGCGGATTGCGGCGAATAATGTCATCGGCAATAAAGTCTTTACGGGTACGATTCGCTTCGACAATAGCATTAATGAGATTTTGAGGAACTTGATTGTAGTTTGCTAACAATTGCTTGGTATCTTTTGGCAAACAATAGCCGCCATAACCAAACGAGGGATTGTTGTAATGGTTGCCAATGCGGGGATCAAGACAGACACCTTCAATAATTTGGCGAGTGTCTAAACCATGGGTGAGGGCGTAGGTGTCCAACTCATTAAAGTAAGCGACACGCATGGCTAAATAGGTATTGGCAAATAATTTAATAGCTTCTGCTTCAGTGGAGTCAGTAAATAGGACTGGCACATCCTTTTTGACAGCACCTTGTACTAATAGATCAGCAAATACCTTTGCTCGTTCTGAACGTTCCCCGACTACAATGCGTGATGGGTAGAGGTTGTCATACAATGCTTTGCCTTCACGCAAAAATTCGGGTGAGAAAATAATATTGTCACAGTTTAATTCTTGGCGAATACGCTTGGTATAACCTACTGGAATGGTGGATTTGAGCACCATCACTGCTTGGGGATTAATACTTATGACATCGCGGATTACCGATTCAACCGAACTGGTATTGAAATAATTGTTCTTGGTGTCGTAATCCGTTGGTGTGGCAATAATTATAAAATCCGCATTGGCATACGCTTCATGCTTATCTAGTGTGGCACGGAAGTTAAGGTCATTACGTTGCAGGTATTGACTGATTTCCGCATCCACAATCGGCGATTGGCCTGCATTTAGCTGGGCAACTTTTTCGGGCACGATGTCCAGAGCGACCACTTCATTGTATGGGGCAAGCAACAGAGCATTGGATAAGCCAACGTACCCAGTTCCAGCTACAGCGATTTTCATCTTATAAAGCCTTTTGTCTATTTAAGTTATTGTAGAAGGTAAATGATCAAGCCCATTTAGTGCCACGAAAAATCTTATGCTTATGGATATTATTTTTATATTTAAGAATATAACAGATTAACTCGCTCAAACGATCATCGGTTAAGTAGTGAGGCTTTAGTCCTAGCTCTAATAAACCCGTATGCTTAGGGTTGTAGTAATGCTCTTCTTTTTCTTTGCGCGGATTGGTGATGGCGTTGATTTTGACATTCAGCCCCAACTGATTACCAACCGTTTGTACTTTTTCTGCTAGCTGATTAACGCTGAAGGTTTCTGTGAACTGGTTAAAAATCCGCAATTCACCGGCGTCCGCAGGATTTTCAAGCGAAAGTTTAATGCAGTTTAGGGTATCTTTGATATTGAGATAACCACGGGTTTGACCGCCCTTGCCATACACGGTGAGAGGATATCCAGCGATGGCCTGTACCATAAACCGGTTTAGAACCGTACCAAACAATTCATCATAGCTAAAAAATGACAATAACTGTTCGTGTTCTTGATTTTCGTTGGTGAACAAGCCGTATACAGGGCCTTGCATTAAGTCAGTAACGCGTAAACCCCACATACGTACATAGTACCAAAGCAAGTCGGTATCCATGATTTTGGTGGTGTGATAGAGGCTACCGGCTTGACGCGGATAAAGAAACTTATCGCTACGACCATTGTGTTCGATATCAATCCAACCTTCTTCGATATCAATATTGGGTGTGCCGTACTCGCCCATAGTGCCCAATTTGACAATATGCGCTGCAGGGCAGAACTCTCTTACCGCGAAAATAACGTTAGCCGTAACGCCTAGATTATTATCCAGAGTCAATTTAGCTGCTTCACGCCGCAACATGGAATAGGGGGCAGAGGGCTGTTCGGCGTAATGGACAATGGCATCGGGCTGGAATTCTTGGAATACTTTGGCAGTGAAGCTCCAGTCGGTTAAATCACCAATATAAACTTTTAGCTCAGCCCCAGAAACTTCACGCCATAATTGAGCGCGCTCATACAAATTAGGTACGGGAAATAACGTTTCGACATTTTCTTCACGAGCAAGATTGCGGCGTAGATAATTGTCAACCACTGCTACTTCATGGCCATGTTTGGAAAGCTGCATGGCAGTAGGCCAGCCAAGGTAGCCATCGCCACCTAAAATCAGTATACGCATCGTTATTTTGCTTCCTTATCACCAGGCCAGTAACGTTGGCTAGTGGATTCTGTGGGTGTTGTTAGGAGTTTTTTGTCGCGTAAAAAAACTTTGATTTCTTGGACTGACAAAGCCGTTTCGCTGGCAGATATATAAGGATTATTCACGCTAGCGGATACTATCCCCGTGTAGTTATAAGGGATGTTGTGATAAATCCCGCGAAAGGCAGGTAACACGCTGAAATAATGTTCCAACTCAAGAGCGCGGCGAGTTTCTTCCTCGCTCATTAATTCTTCATAGAGTTTTTCGCCTGGTTTAGAGCCAATTTCGCTGATTTCTATAGCTTCCGGCGCATAACCGTAAAGAGGAGCCAGCTCTTCAATCATGGCAATGGCTAAGTCGGCAATGCGTATCACCGGCATTTTGGTAATAAAGACTTCGCCACCTTGTGCCAGTTGAGCTGAATCAATCACCAACTGCACAGAATCTTCAATACTCATGACAAAGCGTGTCATGTTGCGTTCAGTCAGTGTGACAGGGCCACCTTTAGCAATCTGATTGTGAAAAATGGGGATAACGGAGCCATTGGAGCCTAAAACATTGCCAAAGCGCGTTGAGGCAAAAATCGGCCCTTTACCCCGTTTATTGCTATTGGCTGCGGTCATCAGGCGTTCCCCCATCAATTTAGAGGTACCCATAACATTGGTGGGATTCACAGCCTTGTCAGAACTGGTAAAAATAACCTTTTCTACCTGATTGGCATTGGCTGCAGCAATAATATTTTGCACACCATGAATGTTGGTTTGAACCGCTTGTTCAGGGGAACGTTCACATAAAATTACATGTTTTAAGGCAGCGGCATGGAACACAATATCAATGCCAGCCATTTTCACCGTCAGTTCATCGCGATCACGTACATCTACAATTGCAAAATGTGCGCGGTCATCGTGCAGGTAGCGTTGATCAAGAAAGAAGAGGGCGCTTTCATTATTATCAATACCAACGACTTCAGCGGGATCGTAGCGACTGTCTTGCAGTAATTGCCGTACCAACTCAGAGCCAACCGTACCGCAAGCCCCTGTTACCAAAATCCGTTTGCCAGTGAATGCTTTTGCCATATTCAGGCTGCCTGCTGTAGAAAATAGTGAATGGTACGTTCAATACCTTCATCTAGTGAGGTTTGACAGGTCCAGCCTAAACGTTGTCGAGCTTTGGTTGTGTCTGAAAAATTACGTTTGACATCGCCTAGCCGGTTTTCACCATGCACCAATTTGATATTTTCTAGGCCCTGTTGACGTAATAGGGTTACCAGTTTTTGACTGACTTCTAACACAGTCGTTTCTTGGTTAGTCGCAATCTGGAAAATTTCTCCGCCGATGTTCGGGGTAGCCGCTGCTAGCTGGATGGCGTTAATCAGATCATCAATAAAGATAAAGTCACGGGTTTGGTTGCCATTGCCATAAATTTCCAAGGTTTCACCCGCTAAGGCTTGGCGAACGAATTTGGCAACTACACTGCTTTTATGTTTAGAACCCGGCCCGTAGACATTGCCAAAGCGTAAGGCAATTGTCTCAATGCCATAAGTGCGCTTATAGGCAGAACAATAGCCTTCACCAGCCAATTTACTAGCACCATAAGGGGACACCGGATGAGGAGGAAGTTCCTCATGAATTGGGGGTTCGACTTCACCCGCCGGAGCACCACTAGAGGCAAAGATAAAGCGTTTGATGCCATTGTGTCGAGCAGCTTCCAGATAATTGAAAGTGCCTAGAACATTATGCATACAATCTAAACGCGGATTTTCTACTGAAGGTCCAACACCGGTATTGGCTGCTAGATGTACTATAATATCAGCTTGTTGGCTGACCTTGAGAGCTAAGGCTTCATCAAGAATATCACCTACAATCAGTTGTACGTCTGAAATGGGGAACTCTTGAAAAACTTGAAAATTATGAGCGGATATTTCAGTAAATGAACATACCATCCCTAAATCATCACGCGATCCGACACTCAAATTGTCCAGTACACGTATTGAATGCTCAGAATTTTCTGAAAGTTTTTTAATCAGACTGGTGCCAATAAAGCCACAGCCACCGGTAATAAGCCAATTCATCTTCGATTAATTTTACTAATTGTAGAATATTTTATCATTTTTGATAAGAGCCTAGATACGCTACCGCCCTACCTGGTCAATTACTGGTATCTGCTCAAAATTTAAATTTTTGTACAAAAAATCATTCAGTCTATAGTCAGCTTAGTACAGGAATTAACCTGTAAAGGTTCAAGCCAACGACAGTCATTTTTTCTTGTCACCCTTAATAATTAAGGACTATAGAGGTGGGGGTGATTAACTAATGACCGATATTAAAGTATTTTTCATACTAGCGATAGGGTGCCAGAAAAATATGACAAATGGTGTGATGGTTATCACATGAGAGGGTACTAACATTAATTGGCTTTGGTTCTGCTAAATTAATTATTAAAAGGATTGACACATAGAACTGAATCTATATAATGCACAGCCTTCAACGACAGGCGCGTAGCTCAGTTGGTTAGAGCACCACCTTGACATGGTGGGGGTCGTTGGTTCGAGTCCAATCGTGCCTACCAAAATTCATCCTACTATAACCATGTGACCCCTCGTATAGGCCACCACTGGAGCATAAAATGCCAGTTATTACTCTCCCTGACGGAAGTCAACGTTCTTACGAATCCCCTTTATCTGTTCTTGCTGTTGCTAGTGATATTGGCGCTGGGCTGGCCAAAGCAACCTTAGCAGGAAAAGTAGACGGTAAACTGGTTGATGCCAGTTATGTCTTAGATCAAGATGCCAATCTCAGCATTATTACGGCTAAAGATGCCGATGGATTGGATATCATTCGTCATTCCTCCGCACACTTGATGGCTCAAGCAGTCAAGCAGCTGTTTCCAGATGTTCAGGTTACTATCGGACCTACGGTGGAAAACGGCTTCTACTACGATTTTGCTTCACCGCGTCCTTTTACACCAGAAGATTTGCAGCTGATTGATGGGCGTATGCAAGAGCTCATAAAGCAGGATCTGAAGGTTGAGCGTAGTACCCTAAGTCGCGAAGAAGCGATCGACTTTTTCCTGAATATGGGGGAAAAGTACAAAGCGGAGATCATTGCAAGTATTCCAGTCGGTGAAATCTTATCCTTGTATCGTCAAGGGGATTTCATCGATTTGTGTCGTGGGCCACATGTGCCAAGCACCGGTAAAATTCCTGCTGTGAAAGTGATGAAAGTAGCAGGGGCTTATTGGCGTGGTGATTCCAAAAATGAAATGCTACAACGCATTTATGGCACCGCTTGGACTAATAAGAAGGACTTACAGGCTTATCTGACTTTCTTGGAAGAAGCGGAAAAGCGTGATCACCGTAAAATCGGTCGTCAGCTGGATTTATTCCATCTGCAGGATGAAGCGCCTGGTCAGGTTTTCTGGCATGAAAAAGGCTGGACTATTTACCAGACTATTGAACAGTACATGCGCCAGAATTTACGTACTCGTGGTTACAAGGAAATCAAAACACCACAACTGGTGGATTACTCCTTGTGGGAGCGCTCTGGACACGCAGGTAAATATCGCGAAAACATGTTCTCGGTAGAAGTGGAAGACCGTGAATACGCGGTCAAGCCAATGAACTGTCCTTGTCATATTCAAGTTTATAATCAGGGTCTAAAAAGTTACCGTGATCTGCCTTTGCGTTTGGCTGAGTTCGGTTCCTGCCACCGCAATGAGTTCTCAGGTGCTTTGCACGGCTTGATGCGTGTGCGTGGCTTTGTGCAAGATGATGCGCATATTTTCTGTACTGAAGACCAGATTCAAGGTGAGGTAGTCAATTTCATTGATTTCCTGCACGATGTTTATCAGGATTTCGGTTTTAGCGATGTTATCTACAAACTTTCTACTCGCCCTGCCCAACGGGTGGGTAGCGATGAAGTCTGGGATAAAGCTGAACAAGCGCTAGCAGATGCCCTGAATGCTAAAGGCCTAGATTGGCAAGAACAGCCTGGTGAAGGGGCTTTCTATGGGCCAAAAATTGAGTTTACCCTGAAAGATTGTTTAGGGCGGCATTGGCAGCTTGGTACTATTCAGGTGGATTTTTCCATGCCCGCGCGTCTGGACGCGCAGTATGTAGCCGAAGATGGTTCACGCAAAATTCCGGTTATGTTACACCGAGCCATTTTAGGTTCGTTTGAGCGTTTCATCGGTATCTTAATTGAGCATTTCGAAGGTCGATTCCCACCATGGCTAGCACCTGTACAAGTGGCAGTCATGAATATCACCGATAAACAAGCGGATTTTGTCCAGCACGCGGTAGAACAACTACAGAATGCGGGATTGCGTGCTGTAGCAGACTTGAGAAATGAAAAAATTGGTTTTAAAATCCGTGAGCATACTATGCAGCGTGTCCCTTATTTGCTAGTAGTGGGCGATCGTGAAGTAGAAACACAATCTGTTTCTGTGCGCACGCGTGCCGGTAAAGACCTCGGTACAGCGCCGTTAGCTGAAGTTCAGCAACGTCTGCTCCATGAAATTGCCAGCCGTAGCCTGTCTGTTTTAGAGAATTAGGATTTCTTCCTATCCTTTGACAGCATAGGAATTGATTTCAATAAATGGAGGATTAGAGTTATCGCTCTCGAAAAAGAACATCGTATCAATGACGACATTAATGTTCCTAAGATTCGTCTGATTGATATGGAGGGGGAAAACCGAGGTGTCGTATCCCTCAGGGAAGCCCTGGAAATGGCATACGATGCCGAACTTGATCTGGTGGAAATTGTACCGACAGCTAAGCCACCGGTTTGCCGTATTATGGATTACGGTAAATTCCGCTTCGATGAAAGTAAAAAAGCCGCTTTAGCGCGTAAAAACCAGAAGCAGGTTCAGGTTAAGGAAATCAAAATGCGTCCGGCCACGGATGAAGGCGACTACCAGATTAAGCTGCGTAAATTACGCGATTTTCTGGATGACGGTGACAAAGTTAAGGTAACTTTACGCTTTAAAGGGCGTGAGATGGCACACAAAGAGCTGGGTATGGACGTACTCAAACGTGTGGAAAAAGACCTTGAAGAGGTTGCCAGCGTCGAGCAATTCCCTAGGCTCGAAGGTCGTCAGATGGTTATGATGATGGGGCCAAAGAAAAAGTAAGCCTTTTTTCCTATCACAGCAGTTTTCTAGAGGTGGCTGTTTTGGCAGTCACTGAGTCTTTTTTGCTTAAAAAGCATAATAGACATATTTTTATACCATCCTGTTAAGGTAAGGCACTCTTGCAGGATGTTTTATCTACCTTATTTTTAGGAGAACAAGATGCCTAAAATGAAAACCAATCGTGGAGCGGCTAAACGCTTCAAAAAATCTGGGAGTGGTTTATTTAAACGTAAACAATCCCATCTGCGTCATATTCTGACCAAGAAGTCTACTAAACGTAAACGTCAGCTGCGTTCTGGTGATAACTACGTAGTAGCGGCAGATCACGCCAGTATCGAAAAATTGCTGCCTTACGCTTGATCAGGAGGACGAATTAAATGGCAAGAGTTAAACGTGGTGTAACAGCGCGCGCCCGTCACAAAAAAGTACTGAAACTGGCTAAAGGTCACTATGGTGCCCGTAGTCGTGTTTACCGGGTAGCACATCAGTCTGTCATTAAGGCAGGTCAGTATGCGTTCCGTGACCGTCGCCAGAAAAAACGCCAGTTCCGTGCTCTGTGGATCGTGCGTATTAATGCTGGTGCACGTCAGTTCGGTCTGTCCTACAGCCGCATGATGAATGGCTTGAAAAAAGCTGGCATTGCGCTGGATCGTAAAGTCCTGGCTGACTTAGCGGTGCGCGATATCGCTGCATTTGGTGTGGTTGCAGAAAAGGCAAAATCTGCCCTGGCTGCTTAGGCCGCACTCGCCTAGCATGCGCTTATTTAGCCCTTAGCTGGGCCAAGCAAGGCGGGGGGAAGGTTATTGCCTCTCCCCGCCTTTTGTTTTTGCCGAATGTTAAGTTAAACCCCCAACAAAGGAACTAGCCGTGCAAAGTTTGCTGGAATTAATGGGGCATGCCCATGAGCAGATTTCGCAAGCCACTAATCTCGCTGCCTTGGATCAGGTACGTGTACATTACCTGGGTAAAAGTGGCCTGTTGACTGAGCAGCTCAAACAATTGGGCAAGTTACCGCCGGAAGAACGGAAAGCTGCCGGACAAGAAATTAATAATGCCAAACAGGCATTGACACTGGCACTGGATGAACGCCGTTTAAGTCTGCACGCAGAAGCATTGGATGCGCGCTTGCAAGCGGAAAAAGTGGATGTAACCTTGCCGGGTCGTCGTATGGATGCAGGTAGTTTGCACCCTGTGACTTTGACCATTCAGCGAATTAGCGATATTTTCTCCCAGTTGGGTTTTAGCTTGGCGGAAGGTCCGGAAATCGAAGATGATTTCCATAACTTTACTGCTTTGAATATTCCGGAATCGCATCCGGCGCGTGCTATGCACGATACATTTTATATGCAAAGTGGGCTTTTGCTACGTACTCATACTTCATCGGTACAAATCCGTTATATGGAGAATAATGAGCCGCCATTGCGTATTATTGCGCCGGGTCGTGTGTATCGTTGTGACTCCGATATGACCCACAGCCCTATGTTCCATCAGGTGGAAGGGTTGATGGTGGATGAAGATGTTACGTTTGCGGATTTAAAAGGCATTCTGGAGGCTTTCTTTAAAGCTTTCTTTGAGGTTGACGAATTGCCAACGCGTTTCCGTGCTACTTTTTTCCCGTTTACAGAGCCTTCTGCTGAAACCGATATCCAGTGCGTCCACTGCGGTGGTACAGGTTGCCGGGTGTGTAAAGGTACAGGTTGGCTGGAAGTCATGGGCTGCGGCATGGTTCACCCGAACGTCTTGAAGAATGTCGGCATTGATAGTGAAAAGTACACCGGTTTTGCCTTTGGTTTTGGGGTGGAACGTTTGGCTATGTTGCGCTATCAGATCAATGATTTGCGCGTCATGTTCGATAATGATGTTCGATTCCTGAAGCAATTTGCCTAATAGCGGAGTAACACGATGAAAGTCAGTGAAAAATGGCTGCGTGAGTGGGTAAATACTCCGCTGACGCTGGATATCATTGCCGATAAACTCACCATGTCTGGTTGTGAAGTGGAATCCCGCGAACCAGTAGCGACAGCTTTTACCGGGATTGTGGTCGGGCATGTGATTGAGCGCGAAAAACATCCTGATGCCGATAAGTTAAGCGTTTGTAAAGTTGACAATGGCCGTGGCGACATTCTGCAAATTGTTTGTGGTGCGGCTAATGTGCGCGCTGGTTTAAAAGCACCCTTGGCCTTGCTTGGTGCCACTTTACCTTTAGAAGATGGCAAAGAACTAAAAATCAAAAAAGGTAAACTGCGCGGTGTTGAATCCTTTGGCATGTTATGTTCATCTACTGAATTAGGCATGTCTGATAAGTCTGATGGTTTATTGGAATTACCCGCGGATGCTCCCGTTGGTATGGATATTCGCGACTACCTGCAACTGAATGATGAAGTCATTGAGCTGGCTATTACTGCTAATCGCGGTGATTGCATGAGCATGACTGGGGTAGCGCGTGAAGTTTCCTTATTATTGGATGTGCCTTTGACACCTCCGGAGATTAATCCGGCTACGGTCGTGCATCAAGACACTTTTCCAGTCACTATTCAAGCCAATGATGCTTGCCCGCGTTATGCTGGGCGCATTATTCGCCATGTGAATGCCCAAGCCTCTACACCGGTGTGGATGCAGGAAAAATTGCGTCGTGCTGGTATTCGTAGCATTTCGGCTTTGGTGGATGTCACCAATTATATTTTGCTAGAACTAGGCCAGCCCATGCACGCTTTTGACCTTGACAAACTTAGTCAGGGTATTGAAGTGCGTTATGCAAAAGAAGGCGAAAGCCTGAAAATGCTGGATGGTCAAACCGCTACCTTGCGTACTGATACATTAGTCATCGCGGATGCTAATGGCGCAGTGGCTATGGCTGGCATTATGGGTGGTGAACCGACTTCTGTTACGAACGGTACTACCAACCTCTTTCTCGAAAGTGCGCATTTCCGTCCGCCTAAAATTATGGGTAAAGCGCGCAGCTACGGTCTGCAAACCGATTCTTCTGCACGTTTTGAACGCGGTGTGGACCCAGCTATGCCAGTCAATGCGCTTGAGCGTGCTACCCAACTCATTTTGGAGATTTGCGGCGGTGAAGTTGGTCCTGTAGTCGATACTATTGCCGAGGAAGCTGTCTTAACCCGTAAAAACATCCTATTACGTGCTAGTCGTATTCGCCGCGTACTGGGTGTTAGTATGGATAATGCTACGGTTGAAGGTGTATTAGAACGCCTTAATTGCACCTATACCAAAGTGGCAGATGGTACTTGGCAGGTACAAGCACCTTTAGCACGCTTTGACCTCGCTATTGAAGAAGATTTAATTGAAGAATTAGCACGAGTACGCGGTTATGATTCTATTCCGGCGGAATTACGTGCTCGTATCCCACGAATTACTCAACCTAGTGAAACCTCCGTCCCGTTTACCAGTTTGCGGCAGTTACTGGTAGCACGTGGTTATCAGGAAGCAGTAACGTTCAGTTTTGTCGATCCGAAAATGGAGCAATTGCTCGCTCCGGCTACGGATAACATTGCCCTGGCCAATCCGATTTCTGCTGACCTTGGTGTCATGCGCAGTACCTTATGGTCAGGTCTGTTACGTTCTGTTGCCTACAATATAAACAGACAACAATATCGCGTACGTCTCTTCGAATTGGGTCCTGCTTTTTATCAGGATGCTAATGGTCAACCCCAACAAAAAACCATGCTCGCAGGTGCTATTACCGGTACCGTCTATGCTGAACAATGGGGACAAACCAACCGTAACGTCGATTTTTACGATCTCAAAGGGGATCTGGAAGCATTACTCGAACAGGTGAAGGGAACTGAATTCTACTTTGCCCCAGTCGCTCATCCCGCTCTACATCCCGGACAATCGGCCCAGATCATGACTAAAACAGAAACGGTCGGCTGGATGGGAATGTTGCATCCGCAACTGGAGGAGAAACTGGGCTTAGAACAGCCAGTTTATCTGTTTGAGCTTGATATGACCTGGTTAATGCAACGGGTATTACCCAAATACCAGGCTATTTCCCGATTCCCGGCCATTCGGCGTGATCTGGCTTTGCTGGTCAATAAGGATGTATTGGCTAGTGCGCTGGAACAAGCTGTGCAAAAAGTCGCAGTTCCGCAGTTGATAGGCTGGAATCTGTTCGATGTCTACACAGGTAAAGGCATCGCAGATGAGCAAAAAAGCGTGGCTTTAAGCTTGATTTTACAGGATTTTTCGCGCACGCTTGAAGATGCGGAAGTTAATCGGATCGTAGAAACTGTCATCGCTTCACTTCAGGACGAAGTGGGTGCGGTGTTACGTTAAACAGGGAGAAAGTGCATGACAATAACCTTGACCAAGGCAGATATGGTCGAACATCTGTTTGAAGAGTTGGGTCTGAATAAACGCGAAGCCAAGGATTTGGTGGAGATGTTTTTTGAGGAAATTCGCGATGCGCTGGAAACAGGCAAAAATGTCAAATTATCCGGGTTTGGCAATTTCATGTTGCGTGATAAAACCCAACGTCCTGGGCGCAATCCCAAAACAGGTGAAGAAATTCCGGTAACCGCCCGCCGCGTTGTTACCTTCCGGCCTGGGCAAAAGCTCAAGCAACGGGTAGAGGAATATGCAGGAACCGGTACTGCCTAACGCCCAATTACCGCCGATTCCGGGCAAGCGCTATTTCACCATTGGTGAAGTTAGTGAATTGTGTGCTGTCAAAACGCATGTACTGCGTTATTGGGAGCAGGAATTTCCCTCGCTTAAGCCCATGAAGCGGCGAGGGAACCGGCGTTATTATCAACATGAAGAAGTACTCTTGGTTCGGCAAATCCGCGCACTGTTGTATGAACAGGGGTATACAATTAGTGGTGCCCGGCAAAAACTGGAAGAAGCTAGCTTAGTTGAAGCTGAGCAAAGTCCGTTATTACTGGTGGGTGAAGAAGTCGATTTAACACCCTTAGTAGAAGAACTGGAAAAAATTTTACATACCCTGAAAGACTGATTTTACTTGAGCTTACTGCTTTGTTGCGGTAAGCTTTTTCCCCTTCGGTCGGGGCGTAGCGCAGCCTGGTAGCGCATCACACTGGGGGTGTGGG
>CAZCJE010000030.1:0-33590 GCA_964498805.1 uncultured Thiothrix sp. | reverse complement strand
ATGGATCCGGGAAAAAGCATAAAAATTACGCAATTTTATCTCGGTCGATAACAAAATCTATTGTAAATCTAAGTTTTATTTATAAAAATACCAACGTTATCTTTGATAACAAGAAATTATGAGTGTCAACTCATCAATATTAGCGGGCGAGGGGTCTTATGCGACGAATATTTTTCCTGTTATCGCTATTGCTAGGAGCGTTCTGGTTTAGCCTAGGCTATGCGGCACCAGAAGTGGGTCTAGCCGTAGTGACTAATCAACCACCGGTTATCAGCGGTAGTCCAACACTGACGGTTACCGTCAGTAGTAGCTATAGTTTTACGCCAACCGCAAGTGATGCTAATGGTGATAAGCTAACTTTTAGTATTACCAATAAACCAGCATGGGCCACATTTGATGCTGTTACTGGCAAACTCAGTGGTAAGCCCGCTGCGACGAACGTAGGAACTACTACAGGCATTACCATTAAGGTTACCGATGGTAAATCCACGGCGGTTAGTCTACCTGCGTTTAGCCTTACCGTGGTGCAACCGTTGAATCTGGCACGTCAGTTTGGTATAGCTACCCAAGGTAAAGATTATGATAGCGCCTCAGCGGCGAGCTTGGCGATTGATGGTAATACTGCGACGTTTAACCATACCACCTGTGATGCGACCAATAACTGGTGGCAAGTCGCTTTACCGAGTGCCTTAGCTCTTAACCGCGTCGTGATTACCAATCGTCCTAATTGGAGTTCACGCATTGAAGGGACTACGGTTTACATTAGTAATAGTCCTTACAAAGGTACACTGAATTCAGCCGAGTTGATCGGTACCCTGAAAGCTCTTAGTACCCCGCAGGAAATTCTCTTGCCAACGCCGCGCACGGGTATGTACGTGATTGTCAAAGCAGCGGGCAGTAACTGCTTGCATATGTCTGAGGCTGAAGTCTATGGCACTGGTGCATTGCCGGAAGCGCCTGTATTCAGCAAAAGTGCTTATGCCTTTGATCTCAGTTATAAGGCAACTGTCGGTACAGTAGTCGGTGCTGTTAAAGCAGTGGATTATCAAGCTAATCCGCTTACCTATAGTTTGGATAATACTGCGGTGCCTTTTGCCATTGATAGTAAAGGTACGCTGACCTTAACGGGTGCCCTTAAACAGTCAACTTATAGCTTTAATGTCAAAGTCAGTGATGGCAAAAATACTGCGAGTGCAGCGGTCACTATCAATGCGCCGATTAATCTGACGCGTGAATTTGGCGTAGCCATACAAGGGGAAGATTATGACAGTGCCTCAGCGGCTTCCTTAGCGATTGATGGCAATCCTGCGACCTTTAACCATACCTCATGCGATGCTGTGCATAACTGGTGGCAGGTAGCTTTACCCAATCCTACTCAGGTGAAGCGTATCCTCATTAGTAATCGCCCGAACTGGACCTCACGTATTGAAGGGGCCAAGGTCTATGTGACGACTAAGCCTTATACCGGCACATTACCTACGGCGGATTTGGTTGGTACACTCAAAGCCTTGAGTACACCGCAAGAAATTCTCCTCACTACCCCTAAAACCGGGGCTTACTTGTTGGTTAAAGCAGCGGCTGATAACTGTCTGCATATGAGTGAAGTCGAAGTTTATGGTCAGCCACCGGTAGCACCAGCCCTTGATCAGAAAGCCTATAGCTACCAGATCAGCAATACCACCACAGTTGGTAAAGCATTAGGGGCGGTGAAAGCGGTTGACTATCAGCTGGAGAAACTCACTTACCAACTGGAAGGTAGCAGCTTGCCATTTGCTATTGATGCCACTGGTAAAATGAGCATTAAAAGCACTTTGCAGGCAGGTAAAACCTATAGCTTTAACATTGCGGTAAGCGATGGCACGAATATCACGCGTGCCCCTGTCACTGTCAAAGTGACCTCATTGACTGCGGTGGAAGATGCTTTGCGTACGGGCGATATTGGTTATACCACTGCGGATGAATTATTAGCAGCGAGTATTACGGAAGTAGCGAGTAAGAAAACCGGTATCCCCTTGTTGAAGGCTTTATATGGCACGAGTGCGATTGCTTATACACCGGGCAAAAGTACCCAGTTAATGGATATTAAGCCTTGGGTAGAGAGCGCGTTCCCCATTTTGATGGGAGCAAAAGGCAATACGCTCGCGATGGCCGGTACTCAAGGGACAGCGCGTTATGCAGCATTTGGTGTTCCCCCAACTGACTTGTTTAAGGCCAGTCAAAGCCTTGGTTTTGAAGCACCATTTGGCCGTTTATTAGCCTGGTTATTCAGTGGTGATGCCTTAAATACTACCAGTTTGACGACCAGTCGTACGGTGGCGTTGTCCATGACTTCTTCTGGTTCGCGTAACAACTTTAAGGCTTGGATTGCCCAAAAATACCCAACCTGGAAAGTTGTTGATTGCAATACAGTCTCAGCTTTAGCGACTTGTTATAGCCCGGCAACCTTGATTGTTACCGATGGTGGTAGTTCAACGGAAACAGACGCTGCGGCTGTACGTCAGGCGGTGAGTGCGGTTATGACGGCGGGTAAACCCGTCTTGTATCTGCATACGGGGACTTGGGGTTCTAATAAGGTATCTGAAACAGTAGCTGCTTTGATGAATTTCTCCATGCCTTATGGTGGTAACTGGTGGGCGATTGATGCCGCTAGCTGGACTAATGTCAGTGCAATGCAAACCGCTATTTGGGATCAGCAGGGCTTAGGTGGTATTGAAAAAATGCTTGCCCACTTTAAAGCGATGGACTACAGCATGGCTGCTGACCTGACCACCGAGTTCTATGCCGGGGCCAATAAAGTACGTTCCGCCATGACTGCTTTGGATGAAAACAAGGTGAATCTGTTTACCCAAGCCGGTACTTCACGAGTGTATCGTTTGTTGGCTTTACTCGGCGACAGTTACCGTCAAAGCGTGCGTTTCCCAATGGACAAAAATACCACTGATGGTACGACTTTCCTCAAATCCTTGTTTGCGGATCATGCGGTCTATAACTATCGCAAAATCAATCCGGTTCAAGCGGATATGGGTAACTTCAGCCGGAGTAATTTCAGCCATATCACGCCGGTGAGCAAAACGGTGAAATTAACCAGTCGGCGTAATTTCCGCGCTACCGGTGCTTATGTGTTACCGGGTAAAACCGTGACGGTTAAACGTCTGGATACCAGTAAAGTGGCGACTCGTATTTTTGTCAATACGCTGCGTTCGGGCTCTACCCATGAAATGGATGAGTTCGGTTATAGCCGTCCGAAGTATCTGCAATCTGCTTCAATGCCCATAGTACCGGGTGAAACCATTGAGTTTACCTCACCGTATGGCGGGCCGCTTGAAGTGTCATTTGATACCAATGATTTGCCGGTTGAGTTTGCCTTTACTAATGTCGGTGAACATCCTTTCTGGGATGGAGCAGAAGACAATGCTCTATTTGTGCAAAAACTGGCTCAAGGCGACTATGACTGGGCAGAGTTAGTGGCACCGAGCTTTGAAGTGCATTCCACATTGGAAAAAATGCGTGAATCCATGAATGATGCGCGTTGGGGCAGTGCAGATAAGCTTGCAGCGGCAACCATGCGTTATGTGCATAACTTCCCGCATGTACTGGCAGGCTTTAAAGGCCCCGGTATTGATGTGGTGCCTGAGATTCAGAACTTTGCTACCACTAAAGGTTTCACGATTGAAAACTTGGATATGGTCAAGCATATGAATGCAGATCAGGCAACCTGCGGTTATGGCTGTTCAGGTAACCCGTATGATGCATACTGGAACTTTGATCCGGTAGGGCATGGCGATATTCACGAATTGGGTCATGGTCTGGAAAGTGGACGCTTCCGCTTTAGCGGCTGGGAGGTTCACGGTACGACTAATCCGTATTCCTATTACACCAAATCGCATTATTTCCAAGATACTGGCGGTGACCCGGACTGCCAGAATTTGCCATTCAAGGATGTCTTTACCCTGTTGCAGACGGCGGTTAAGCAGAGCAATCCACAGTCTTATCTGAAATCCAATCTTTGGGGTGTTTCGGATTGGTCCAAGCAGGTGAGCATGACCCTGCAAATGATGATGGCGGTTGAGGATCAGGGCAAGCTTATCCAAGGTTGGCATTTGCTGCCACGCCTACACATTCTTGAGCGCGAATTCAATCGGGCGCGGGCAGATGCGACGACATGGGATAGTAAAAAGGCTAGTTTGGGCTTCTCGACTTATACGCTAGAAGAAGCAAATGCCATTAGCAATGACGATTGGATGCTGATTGCTGTCTCGGTAGCAAGTGGTTTGGATTTCCGCAGTTATATGAGTATGTGGGGCATTGCCTATAGCACTAAAGCAGCAACACAGGTGGCTGGCTTTAACTATACAGCGGCACCTCGCCAATTCTATATCAGCAGTTCCAATGGCTATTGTAAGGGTGAAGGCTTTGACGGGCGTAAATTGCCGGTCGATGGCAAACAAGTGTGGCCTTTACCGTAACCGACTTTCCTGAGGCTGCCGGAGCTACGGATAGCACCGGTAGTTTTTCAGGTTAAGAGTATGATCATACAGCCTCTAGGCAGGATGCTTAGGGGCTGGTCTCCATAGCAGATTTCCACGGTTTGCCGTCAATTAACAAATCCCGAATACTGGCATTGCCACGACTATCTACGCTCAGCACTAAACTGCCTTGTCGATTTCTGACCTTTTGATCCAAAGCCACTGCGTATTGTTCGGGAATATAAAAACGTTCCACCGACGGTACGCGAAACAAGCCACCGCTATCACATATGCCCCTGATAAATAACTGACAGCTAGCCGGTACAGCTTGTGGTGTATATAGCTTTTTATCTGGTTGCAAACAGACGCTAGCTTCGCTATTTGCAGTGGTACTGCATTGGCCGTCCACGCCATAATTCACCCGGTAAGTCAGATAATGCCCGGATAACAAATCACGCGGGTCAAAGCCTTCAATCGGTAACACAATTTCTTGCCCGCTACCGCGTTGCCAGTGATGTAGCAAGGTATTGCCAGCCAACGCCACAATCGGCAACACCAAACTGGCTAATAAGCCTATACGTGCATTCATGCTTTGAGTTCCTCGGCCCAGTTACGTAAATGAGCGCGACCTTTGTACCACAACCAAGTCATACCAATAATGAGGCTGCCTGAGACAATCAGGCCAATACCCGTAGCGGCCAGCCCACCCATGGCTTGGAAATATAAAATCAAAAAACGTAAACCAATCAGCAAAGTGACCAGATTAAAAGTGCGTTGTTGCCCGATATTACCGCTATGAATGGCGTACAAAAATAAGATGAGTAAGGTTAACAAGGGGGCGCGTAAATCATCGGCCTGCCAAAAACTCACAGTGGTGTGATCAGCCGTACCAAACAAGTTATAACGTTGCAACCCAGTAAAGAGCAGATCAGGATGGTAATACAACAGCAGTAAGGCCAAGGCACTTACCAACAAGAGTTTATTCAACAGGCGATATTGTTTCGACCAGAAGATTCCCCCCGCTAATACCGCAGCAGTGAGATAAGCAGGCAAATACCCACGGATGGCATAATCCCCTAGTTCGCCACCTGAGCGGGTAATATCGGCAAATGCCAGCGATAAAATCGCACTAATCTGAAACCAGAAAAACAAGCTGCTGCTGAAGGTGCGTAAATAGCTGACCTGGCGGCTGGCAATATACAGTACTGCCGTGAGTAAGGGTGCTAATAATGCCACTGCTGGAATTTCATCCAGCCATGATTGCCACATCTGTACGCCTGTCAGACGCACAATGCTCCAGACAGCACCGTGTAAAAACAAGGTTACCCAGAAAAAGCGCGTGAACAAGCTGCGGGCATATAAGGCTATCGGTAGGGTAATAGCCGCCCAGAATAAAAGGGCATGATACCACTGGCCGCCAACATGATAGATTTGAGCAATCAAGCCAATGGTGGCTAAACACAACACTATGAATCCTGCTACCAAAACATCAAACCATGCATCATGTCGCCGGTTGGGGTATTGCCAGTAAATGCTGCCTGCTAATGCAAGCAGTAGTAAGAAATCAACGCCAAGTTTCAGGACATCTGGAATATCTGCCCAGTTAGCGGCAATCAAGGAAATGATGCCAAGGCCTATAATAACAGCACCAAGGATCATCAAACTGTAAAGCCACCAGCTCGAACGACTCGGCTGTTTGGCCTCAAAAGCCAGAATAGCGTCATGTTGGGCTGAGCTTAGCAAGCCCGCTTGCTGCCATTGGTCGAGTTTTTTATTTATGATTCCCACGTTTTTCGCCCACTATAAAGGGTGTTACGGATACGGTTTGGTACTAATGAGTATACCAACGATTGCACGGCAACCCGACACTCAAGGCCAAAGCCTGCATTTAATGCTACAGGGTAATTGGGAAGTGGCTGAAGCTAAAGCCGTGCACAAAGCCTTGCAACAAGTCCCTATTAAAGCAGCTAAAACCCTGATAGTAGATGCCCAAGGGGTTGAACGGCTGGATATCACCGCAGCTTGGTTTATTTATCAGCAAGTGCAATATTGGCAACAACAAGGCCTAAGCGTTGAACTGCAACATATTCCTGAAGAATATCTGCATTACTTCACCGCTATTACGACAACTTCTGTTGAGACTTCAAAACCTGCTCATTTTACGCAATGGGTAAGACAAGTCGGTAGTCATACATTGGAATGGGGCAAAGCCCTATATTCCTGGGTTGGCTTTTTAGGCCATAGCCTCATCAGTTTAGGCATAAGTTTAATTAGACCTCGCCAATTCCGTGCTCGTTCCTTGTTTCATCATGTGTTTGCCACCGGGATTACCGCAGTACCGATTGTGGGGTTGATTGCCTGTTTAATTAGCATTGTGATTACCTATCAAGGCGGCGGGCAATTGCGCGATTTAGGCGCGGAGATTTACACCGTGGATATGGTAGCTATTTCCGTGTTGCGTGAATTGGGCGTACTGCTAACAGCAATTATGATGGCGGGGCGTTCAGGCAGTGCGTTTGCGGCTGAAATCGGTTTAATGAAAACCAATCAAGAAGTGGATGCCTTAGAAGTCATGGGTAGCGACCCATTTATGATTTTGGTGGTACCGCGCTTGTTGGCCTTACTGATCACCTTGCCTTTACTGACTATTCTAGCGGATATCGTCGCGTTAGTAGCAGCTGCAGTGATTTCCTCGACTATTTTGGATATTTCCTTTCTGCAATTTTTTACCCGTATCCAAACCAATATTGAATTTCGTACCTTTGCCGCTGGGATTATTAAAGCGCCGTTTTTTGCCATAGTTATTGCTCTGATTGGTTGCTGGCAAGGGATGCGTGTGACCGGTTCCTCCGAAAGCCTCGGTCTTCAAACCACCAAAGCGGTAGTGGATGCCATTTTTCTAGTGCTGGTGTTGGATGCTTTGTTTTCCGTTCTATTTTACCGCTTAGGATTTTAACCATGCCCAAAGCCTTGATTGAAGTTCGGCATCTGGTGAATCAATTTGGCACTCAACGTGTACACGATGACGTCAATATGATTATTTATCCTAATGAAATTGTTGGCGTTGCCGGTGGTTCAGGGGCAGGCAAATCAGTATTGCTACGTAGCATTTTGGGCTTGGAAAAACCCGTGGCTGGTGAAATCTATTTCCAAGGACGTGAATTAACCCGTATGCCAGCCGCTGAATTTGCTGCTCTTAAACAACGGTGGGGAGTTATGTTCCAGTGTGGTGCTTTGTTTTCGTCTTTGAGTGCGGGTGACAATATCCTGTTTCCCATGCGCGAGTATTCCACCTTACCTGCGGCGGCTAGCCAACAATTGATGCAGATGCGTTTGAGTATGGTGGGCTTAGAGCCTGCCGTTGCTAGCAAATTTCCAGCGGAATTGTCCGGCGGTATGGTCAAGCGGGTGGCGTTAGCGCGTGCCTTAGCATTAGACCCGATTGTACTGTTTTTAGATGAACCCACTTCCGGTCTTGACCCGGTATCAGCGCAAGACATTGATCAGCTGATTGCGAATTTGCATCGCAATCTAGGCTTAACGGTCTTGATGGTCACGCATGACCTCGATAGTTTGCATAATATCTGCGACCGTATTGCTTTGGTGGTGGATAAAAAAGTGGTCATGGGCACATGGCATGAGTTGGTATCCAATCCCGCCCCCTCTATACAACATTATTTTGCTAGTAGTCGGGCGAAAGCCCTCCAACGGGAGGGCTGATGGAACGGGATGCACACTATTTCACCGTTGGCCTGTTTGTCATCATTATGGCAGTGGTGGGATTTTTATTTGCCGGTTTGTTTTACCCCAAAACCGAAACCCTGACTGCTGCTTATGATGTTAAATTCGATAGTTCCGTGGAAGGCTTGCAATTAGGCAATGAAGTGCATTTCATGGGGCTGAAGGTAGGACAAGTTAAACAATTAACCTTACTCGATAAGCCGGTACGCGTGATTGTGCGCGTGCATGTACAGCCAGGCTTGCCGATTAATACCGCCACCTATGCTACTCTCGAACAGCAAGGTTTAACGGGTGTGTCGTTTGTAAACCTGATTCAGGATAATACGCTACTTGCCAAACCCTTTACTATTCCTGTCGGTACGGACGTACCGCTGATTCCTTCGCGTGTCACCGGCATGGATGCTATTTTGGCGCAATTGCCGGATTTGCAGCAGAAGCTAACCCAACTGTTGGAGACTTCTAATCAAGTATTAGGTGCTGAAAATCAGGCGCATTTTGCCAGTTTGCTAAAAAATCTGGATAAGACCTCGGCTGAATTGCCAAAGCTGATTAATAGTGTGCAGCAAACCAGCCAGCGGGTGCAGACGCTAAGTAGCAATCTGGACAAAATACTTGGGCGTACTGATAAGCAAGTGGCTGTTAATCTGCAGCAATTAAAAGCTACTTTAGGTTCTTTACAGCAAACATCGCAGCATGTTGATCAATTGGCGCAAGATATTGATCGATTAGTAGTCAGTAATGAAGCGCGTACTCAGGATTTACTATCTCAAGGCGGAGAAGGATTAAAACAACTGTTAGATGAATCGCGCCAAACCGCGATAGCTATTCGTCGTCTCAGTGACCGTCTTGAACAAAATCCTTCCCAATTGCTTTATCAGCCATCTACGCGTGGTACGGAGTTACCGCCTTGAAACCGAAATCCCTTTGGTGGTTATTATGTTTTTGTACAGCTTGTTCATTGCCCTTAAAAAGCAATGCGCCCGCTGAGCAAACCTATCGGTTACAACCCGCGATACCGGTTGCGACATCAGCATTGCCGGTGAATTTGGTAGTACCGAAATTGGTAGTAAGCCCGGAGCTGGATAATGCCCATATTACCCTGATCAAGCCGCCAAACCAGTTGGATTACATTGCGCATAGCCGTTGGCCGGATACGCTTGCGGTGTATTTGCAGGCGGTGGTTCTGGATGCCTTGGCTCGTAGTGGTCAATTTCAGTCGGTATCGGAACAAGTATTAGGTTCGGATCGTCACTACCGATTATTGCTGCGGGTTGTAAGTTTTCAGGCAGAATATCCGTTCGCCGGGCAAACTGCTGCGGCTGTCGAAGTGAAGCTAGAAGCTTCGCTGATTCGTCTGCAGGATCAGCACCTGCTTTTACAGCAACGCTATACCAGCCGACAAGAACATATTCCGGTCAGTACTAGCCAACTTGTGATGGCACTTGATCAAGCATTAGCTCAGGTATTGCAACAAGTCTTGACGGGTATACGCCCTTATTTGGCATCTTAGATGCGTTAGCGTAAAGGTCAGTAGACTTTATCTGAAAAAGTTGCCAGGTAAAAAAGTTTGCCTAATAGTCTGACCATTCATCATTACCAACAATAAGCATGTCAGAATTTCCCAGTCTTGCCAAAGGAGAGCAGGCCGATATTTGTCTGTTACTGGAAGGCACATACCCTTACGTCCGTGGTGGTGTTTCCAGTTGGGTACATCAATTAATCCGCGGTTTGCCAGAATTTCGTTTTGCCTTGGTATTCGTCGGTGCCAGTCGTTCGTTTTACCCGAAAATGCACTACGAATTGCCGCCCAATGTCTGTCATATGGAGGTGCATTTTCTCAGTGAAAATAACCAGATTGAAGGCCCGCGTGAACAAGCCGGTGATAACGATTGGTTTGCAGCCTTAGATGAATTGCATACCAGCCTGAAAGATTACCACCATTGTTTAAATTTGCAGGATGTCTCTGCTTTTATCCAACAGCTGTGTAACCGTACCGGTGGAGAGGCAGAAGAATTCCTCTACAGCGAAAAGGCTTGGGGGCGCATTACGCATGGCTATCGGCAGAACTGCCCAACCATGCCTTTCAGTGATTATTTCTGGAATGTGCGTGCTATGCACTCGCCGCTATTTAGCTTATTGCAAATTGCCAGGCAAGCGCCCCAAGCGCATATCTATCACACGATTTCCACCGGCTATGCGGGAGTATTAGGCTTTTTCCTGCGCGTGATGCGGCGCAGACCGCTCCTGCTGACTGAACACGGTATTTACACCAAAGAACGCTATATAGACCTCTATCAGGCTGACTGGATTAAAGAAAAAGAACTGAGTCTGCCCATGGGTTTATATGCTGAAATCAGCTACTTACGCCGTTTATGGGGGCATTTTTTTGAAGGCTTGGGGCGTCTAACTTATAGTGCATGCCTGCAAATCATTACCTTATATGAAGATAACCGTATCAAGCAGGTTGAATATGGCGCAGAGCCTAAGCGTACCCGTGTTATCCCCAATGGCGTGAATTTAGATCGCTTTGTCAAATTGCGCGAGCGGCGCGCCAAACAGATTCCACCGGTATTAGGCTTGATTGGTCGGGTTGTGCCTATCAAGGATATTAAAACCTATATCCGCGCTGTGGGGATGGCCGCGCGGCAAATGCCGGAAATTGAAGGCTGGATTGTTGGCCCCGAAGATGAAGAACCGCGTTATGCGCAAGAATGTCATGCTTTAGTCAGTAGTCTAGGTCTAGAAAACAAGGTGAAGTTTCTTGGCTTCCAGAATATTGATGATATTTTGCCGAAAATTGGCCTCATGACCCTCAGTTCAATCAGTGAGGGGCAACCATTGGTCATTCTGGAAGGTTATGCCGCTGGTGTACCGGTGCTGTCGACCGATGTGGGTTCCTGCCGTGAATTAGCCGAAGGCTATAGTCCGGAAGATAAAGCCTTGGGCAAGGCCGGGGAAATTGTGCCGATTGCGAATCCGGCTGCAATGGCTGAGGCCGCTGTGAGTTTGTTGCGGGATGAAGAACGTTGGTATGCCGCGCAAAAAGCGGCGATTGCCCGCGTGGAAAATTTCTATACCGAACAAACATTTCTACAACATTACCGCGTATTGTACAGGAAGGTGCTAGAGCATGGCCGGAATCGGTTTTGAACTCAAACGCATGCTCAAGGACGAGACTTGGTTTGGTCTGGTCAAAACCTATGCCTATGCAGGGGTGATTAGCTCTGGGCCTTGGGTATTGTCGATTTTGGGAATTATGTTGGTTGGTTTCATGAGCCTGACTAACAAAAATGCTTCATCCCAAGTGGCCTCGTTTTTGGTATCGGTTACGTATTTAATGTCGATTTCGCTGATCTTAAGCAGTTTGTTGCAGTTGGTGTTTACGCGCTTTATTGCCGACCGTCTTTATCAGGAACAACGCGATATTGTCTTGCCGAATCTGCTTGGAGCCTTAGGGCTGACCAGTGCAGTCAGTGGCGGGTTCGGTTTGTTAATGGCATTGCTATTTTTCCGTCAGCAACCAGTGTATGCCATGTTAATGGTGGTTAATTTGGTATTACTGTGCAATATGTGGATTGTGCTGGTATTTGTCGGTGGTATGAAGCGTTATCACGCAGTGTTAATCGCCTTTATGGGGGGGTATGCGGGCATTGTGGTACTGGCTTATCCATTGCATTACTGGGGTACTAATGGCTTGCTATTGGCTTTTTTATTAGGTCATGCCGGTTTGACTTTCGGGCTGTTGTATTTAATTTTGCAGGAGTTCTCCAGTACAGAATTCATGCGTTTGGATTTCCTAAAGCGTGCGTTGATTCACCCTATCCTGATTCCAATTGGGGCTTTATTCAACTTGGGTGTATGGGTCGATAAGTGGATTTTTTGGATGTATCCGGAGACTTCTGATGCCGTTAATGGGATTTTACGTGCGTCGGTTATTTATGATCTACCCATTTTTTTGGCGTATTTATCCATTATCCCGGGTATGGCGAGTTTTTTATTACGCATTGAAACTGACTTTGTGGAGCATTATCAGAAGTATTATGGCGCGATTAATGGTGGTAAGACCTTAGGCGAAATCGAGCGGCTGCGCACCGGCATGGTCGGTGCTATTCAACGCGCTTTTCTGGAAATCGTTAAGGTGCAAGGCGTGACCTTGTTGGTGTTTTTCCTATTGGCAGACTGGATTATTGCTTGGTTAGGCTTATCGCCTTTGTATGTACATTTATACTATGTGGATTTATTGGCCACGGCAGTACAAGTACTATTTTTGGCGACCCTGAATGTGGTGTTTTACTTTAATTTGCTGCGCTTAGCTTTAACCATGACGTTAGTGTTATTTTTAGTCAATACGGTACTGACATTGCTGAGTTTGGTGTTAGGGCCAGCATTTTATGGCTATGGTTTTGTATTAGCCTTACTCAGTTCGACGATCTGGGGCATGTGGGCTTTATCCGAGAAATTACACCGTTTGGAATACCTGACCTTCATGATGCAACGTTAGGCCTGATGCGGGTTGTAGAGCAAAACTCGTACGCTTGCAGGGGGGATTTTATCCCCTTTTTTCGTTAGTCATGACCGATAATCAACATTCTTAATCCTTCTATAGTCATCTGCCAGCTGATTGTCTCTTCCCTGTCTATGTTTCTTCACAGGATTAATTATGGCTTAGGACAAGCTATCAATTGACATTGTCTCCCCTTGTAGAACATGGAAAGCTTAGCAATGAAGAAGAGACCTACTCTGGCAGCCAGCCTGTGCGGGCTATCATTACCGATTTGTCTGTTTGCCTGGAACCCAGCCATGGCGGCTATCACCATTGATGGGAATGCTAGTGACTGGACGGCAGCAGATCGTCTTGACCTACCTCCTGGTACACCCGTATCAGGTTATAAATTGTATGGCCGCTACGAAAGCAATACTTACAAGTTGTTGTTGCAATCCGATAGCAAGGTTATTGGACAAAAAACTACTATTTGGCTGGATACAGACCAAAAAGTTTCCACTGGTTATCAAGTGTTTGGTTTGACTGGTGGGGCTGAGTTCAATGTCAACTTTTTTACTGATGGCAAACCTTATTTGTATAAGGGTGCTGCAGGCGAAACCTTTGTTAGCGGGCCTTTGAACTATAAAATTGTTACCAGTGGCACGGGTTCGATACTGGAGATGGAAATCCCAGAAAACCTGCTCGGTACACCGGCTAATGGCGTCAACATGTTGTTGGATGTGAATGATGCTGTGTTCTTGCCGACTTATTATTCCACAACTAACCAGTACGTATTACCTAAACAGGCTACTACTTATCCAACCGGTGGTACCGTTGCAGACCGACGCATTGGTATTGTGTATTCACAGACAACGGCGAATCGTTTCTGGGATACCAAAAACTATGCGCAATTGTTCATGAGTGTGCAGTCACAGGCCATGATGGCCGGTATTCCTTTTGATCTGCTCACTGAGGATGACCTGACTGACCTGAACAAAATCGTGCAATACGATACCTTGGTATTCCCGTATTTTGCCTATGCACCGGATGCCACTGCTGCCACTATTGAACAGAATCTTGCCATTGCATCAAGTCGTTATGGTATTGGTATGATCAGTGCCGGTAACTTCATGACCAATAAGGCGGATGGTAGTGGGATGGCTGGGGATGCCTATACACGCATGAAGAACCTATTTGGCATTAGTCGTGTCAATGGTGCAGGGCCGGTCAATATTGCAGTCAAAGTATCCAATGTCACTTATCCTGTATTCAAGGGCGAATACACTAATGGTGAAACCGTCCTTAATTACACAGGGGCTTATACTGACTACTTTGCCAGTGCTGGCAGCGTACCCGTAACTGTGCTTGCCACTCAGACTATTGGTTCAGCAACACAGAATGCCATCATTGCCAGTGAAAATGGTGGACGTAATGTGCATTTTGCCACTGTCGGTATGTTAGCGGATGCCAATATGCTGTGGTCAGCTTTGCGCTGGAGTGTGTATGGGACAGCACCATTAGCGGGTGTACAGCTTGGTCGTGAAAAGGCTCTGTTTGTCAGCCGTAATGACATGGACCAGAGCATGTATAACGACGAGCAAGCTACTGTTGAAGTACCATTACTGAACTTACTCAAACAGTGGAAAACCAATTACAACTTTGTTGGTTCCTACTACATCAATGTAGGTAATAATCCAGCGGCTGGTGAAGCTATTAACTGGACTACCGCTGCCCCACTGTATAAAAACTATATGGCTATTGGTAGTGAAATGGGTACCCATTCCTATACCCATCCAGCTGATACCAATATCCTGACGGATGCCCAGCTGAAGTATGAATTCGCGGATTCACGCAGCATTATTGAACAAAATCTGGGTTTAACCAATATCGGTGGTGCAGTACCAGGAGCACCTGAAAACCTGCGTACCGCTCAGCAAATTCAGCAACACGTCAGTTACCTAAGTGGTGGATATTCCGGGGTAGGGGCCGGTTTCCCCAATGCGATTGGCTATCTGACCCCGCAAGATACCAAGGTTTACCTCAGCCCCAATATGTCATTTGACTTTACCTTGATCGAATTCAAGAAAATGACAGCGGCTCAAGCGACTACTCAATGGTCAAATGAATTCAATGCATTGACCAAACATGCCAAACGTGCAGTTGTCCACTGGCCTTGGCATGATTATGGCCCGATTGATCCGGAGAAGAAGGGCTATAGCCTGAGCATGTTCACTTCCTTGTTGAGCAAGGCGGCTACTTATGGTTCTGAATTCATTACCGGCGATGATATGCGCAAACGTGTAGAGACGTTCCGCAATAGCCGTCTAGATGTCACGCAGCCAGACGCCAATACAGTAACTGTGAAGCTGCAGGCGACCGATGCAGGCCGCTACGGTATCGATATCCCACAAGCTAGTGGTGGTAAGAAGATCAAAGCGGTGGATGGCTGGTATGCCTACAACGATACGCAAGTATTCAGTGACAAAGATGCTGGTACTTACACCGTACGTTTAGGCACAGCTGCAGACTCACTCACGCATATTACTCAGCTGCCAGCCCGTGCCAATCTGATCTCTTTAACCGGTAATGGTGAAGATATCAGCTTCAGTCTGGAAGGTGAAGGTAAGCTAACCTTACAGACCAAATGTATGACAATCCCAACTGTGACCGGGGCAAGCAGTTACAGCTATAACCTGCTGAATAAAACTGCCACCCTCACTTTCACCAATAAACAAACTTACAATGTTCAGGTCAATATGACTTGCCCATAAAGTAATCTTTAATAGCCAATATTGTTATCAATATTGGCTATTTGTTTAGATTCATTGCTGATTTTTTAAGATTCTTCCATTTATCAGTGCATTTAATCCAAATACCCCCCGCCTGCTTTAGCCATCCTGCAGAAATGCCTATGTTCAGATACATAAGTTCTTACTTAGTTCGCTAACCATTTACCTCTTTGATCTCAAGCTTTAGTGTGGATATTTACAATGAAAAAAAGCTCTTCTCTGGCAGCTCGGTTGGGCATTGTATCCTTGCCTATTTGTTTATTTGCATGGAATTCTGCCATAGCAGCTATCACCATCGATGGTGATGCCAGTGACTGGACGACAGCAGATCGCATTGATGCAACCCCTGTTAGCGGTTATAAACTTTCCGGTCGCTATGAAAACAATGCCTACAAAATTCTTTTACAGGCTGATAATCAGATTATTGGCCCTGCAACTACGATCTGGTTAGATACCGACCAAAAAGTTTCCACGGGTTACCAAGTATTTGGTTTTACCGGCGGAGCAGAATACAACATCAATTTCTATACCGATGGTAAACCCTATCTGTATACCGGTGCTGATGGGGAAAATTATGTCAGCGGTCCTCTGAATTACAAGATTGTTACCAGTGGTACAAGCTCTACGCTGGAAATGGAAATTCCAGAAAACCTGATTGGTACCCCTGCTAATGGTATTAATCTAATGCTGGATGTGAATGATACGGTGTTTTTGCCCACCTATTATTCCACGACCAACCAGTATGTATTGCCTAAACAAACGACTACCCCACCGACTCCAATCGGTAATACTGATCGACGTATTGGTATTGTTTACTCACAAACGACTGCTAATCGCTTTTGGGACCCTAAAAGTTATTCCCAATTGTTTATGAGTGTACAGGCACAGGCCATGATGGCGGGGATTCCATTTGATGTGTTATCTGAAACTGACCTGACTGATCTCAATAAGGTGACACAGTACGACACCTTGGTATTCCCGTATTTTGCTTATGTACCGGATGCTATCGCTACTACCATTGAACAAAATCTTGTGACAGCTTCTACTAAAAACGGTGTTGGTATTATTGCTGCAGGCAATTTTATGACCAACAAAGCGGATGGTAGTGGCATGGCTGGGGATGCCTACTCACGCATGAAGACTCTATTAGGGGTTGATCGCGTGGATGGAGTCGGTCCAGTTAATATGGCTGTTAAAATTTCTAACGTGACACACCCGGCGTTCAAAGGTGAATACACTAGTGGTGAAAATGTTCTGAACTACACAGGTGCTTACACCGATTATTTCGCCCCTTCTGGTAATGGTACGACAACTGTTTTAGCCACTCAAACCATTGGCTCTGCTACTCAGAATGCGGTGATTGCCAGTGAAATTGGTGGACGCAATATGCATTTTGCCACTGTTGGTATGTTGGCGGATGCGAATATGCTGTGGTCTGCTCTGCGTTGGAGTGTTTATGGCAGTACACCTTTAGCGGGTGTGCAACTGGGCCGCCAGAAAGCATTATTTATTGGCCGTAATGATATGGATATCAGTCGTTTTACCCAAAACGGCATTACGGTTGATACAGCCTTGTACAACAACTATTTGACGCCATGGAAGACTAAATACAACTTTGTTGGTTCTTATTACATCAATATTGGTAATAATCCAGCCGGTGGGGAAGCTATTAACTGGACACTGGCTACACCGCTTTATCAGAAGTACATAGCGGCAGGCAATGAAATTGGCACGCACTCTTATACTCACCCAGGCGATACCAATGTGCTCAATGCTACGCAGATCAAATTTGAGTTTGGTGATGCTCGTACGTTAACCGAACAAAAACTGGGGTTGACCAATCTGAGTGGAGCGGTTCCCGGTGCACCGGAAAATCTGCAGACTGCTCAAGAGATCATTAAATACGTTACTTACCTCAGTGGGGGGTATGCAGGCATTGGAGCTGGTTTCCCGAATGCTATCGGTTATATGACTCCACAAGACACTAAAGTCTACCTCAGCCCCAACATGTCATTTGACTATACCTTGATTGAGTTTAACAAACTCAATGCTACTCAAGCACAAGCACAGTGGTTTAGTGAGTTTGATAACTTAGTTAAACATGCCAAATTGCCTATGATTCATTGGCCTTGGCATGACTATGGTCCTGTGAATCCCAACAATTTGGGCTATACAGCTGCCATGTTTGAAAATCTCATTAGTAAGGCTTCCACTTATGGTTCTGAGTTTACAACGGGTAAAGACTTAAGCAATCGTATTACCGCCTTGCATAATGCCAAGCTGGATGTTTCCCAACCGAATAGCACCACCGTCAATGTGAATTTGCAATCCACTGATGCTGGTCGATTTGCCATTGATATGCCTCAGGCCAGCAATGGTCAAAAAATCAAATCGGTGAATAGCTGGTACGCCTACAATGATAATCAGGTCTTTCCTGATAAGGACGCTGGTGCCTATACGGTCAATCTGGGTACTGCTGCAGATGCCATTACCCATATTACGCAGCTGCCTGCTCGAGCTAATTTAGTGTCGTTGACGGGTAATGGTGAAGACCTCAGCTTTAGTATTGAAGGTGAAGGTAGCATGACCATTCTGACTAAATGTAATGCAACCCCTACGATCACGGGTGCTAGTAGCTCGAGTTTCAATGCCACTACCAAAACGGCCACACTCAAGTTCACCCCCGCTAAAACCTACAATGTAGCACTCAATATGACTTGCCCCTAATGAATAGTAATTAACAGCCAAATAGCTGGGTACCGCCTCTCAGGGTAGTACCCGGCTGCTGTCTATCGGTTATGCTGGTATTAGATGATGAATAGTCTCTCTGCTGCCTCTAGCCCATATTCTATGTGCTAACGCTTCGCTTAATTTATTGGCTGCTTTTGTTTTATACGCCTTATCTATAAATATAATACGTTTATACACATGGCCAAAGCGAACCTTTCATCTACACCACATAATTCCTTTGTCTCGTTTAGTGTGCCCTATTACCAATGAACCCAAAAAATATCTGGCCCATACTTATGTTGTCATTATTTCTTACCAAACCTTTTTGTTATGCCGATACGACTGAACCGAAAAGTACGGCTATCTTTTATGCCTCCCAACCTCCCGTAGAGCTGCTTGGTCAATACCAGCGTGTCGTGGTGGAGCCTGACAATATCACTGCTCAAGAATTGGCTGCTTTGCACGCAAAAGGTGCTAAGGTGTTTGCCTATTTAAGTATTGGAGAAGTGAATTCCACCCGTAAATGGTATAAACAGGTCGACCCTGACTGGATTCTAGGCCGTAATAATGTCTGGGATAGCGAAGTTATGGATTTGGCCAAACCCGGTTGGCAAAACTTTGTTATCAAACAGTTGGTAGCACCGCTGGCAGACAAGGGTTATGACGGTCTGTTTCTGGATACTATGGATAGCTTCCATATTTATGCGACTAATCAGGCAGCACGTGACCGTCAAGCTCAAGCCCTTGCTAGCCTATTACAGACTATTCGTAAGACTTACCCCAATATTCACTTGATTGCTAATCGTGGTTTTGAAGTCATGTCTACAGTGGCTCCACAATTGGAGGCGGTAGCAGCGGAATCTCTGTTTGCCAGTTGGGACAATGCTCGTAAGACTTTCCGGACGGTTAAGCTGGAAGACACCAAATGGCTGATGGAAAAACTGACCAGCCTCAAGCGCGATTATGGGCTGGATATCATTGTTATTGATTATTTACCTATTGCTCATCGTGAAGATGCTCGTACTTTGGCCAAAAAAATCCAAGATCTTGGTTTTGTACCTTGGGTAACCAAACCGGAATTGGATGGTATGGGCGTTGGCCTGATTGAGCCTAAGCCTCAAGAGGCTCTAGTGGTATTTGATAGCAAGCTCCAAGGGCAACAGCCTTTGAATTTGCCTATGTACCAACAGCTTCAGGATACCCTGCAAAAGCAGGGCCTACAGGTAAAAATGCATGATATCCAGCTGGGTGTGCCTCGTGAGGTGGTAGTGGGCCGTTATGCCAGTATCTATATGGGCATTCCAGAAGAACAACAGACAGCTGCTAGCAAAGCCTGGTTTAAGAGTCGTCAGGCGGAAGGGATTACCGCTGTGGTTGTGAACAAGGAGAAGTTCGATGAACCCACACAGTGATCGCGCGCCTCCACGCCTGTTTTCATTGCCGGTTATTGTCATTTTGGTGGCCATGATTGCTGGTATCCTGTTTTTTCTGTATCGCCAAGCAAGCCCTTATTTATCTACGGATCAATCGGGTGAGGTGCTGAAAAGCCAATTTGCTAATCAGTGGCAAGCTAATTTTTACCAGATGTTACGGGCAGAAAATGTCAGCCCGGCTGCTGTTTTGAAGCTGGCACAAGAGCTTTCGAGTAATGGTTATTGGGCAGAGTCAGCACGTTTATTGGCAGAAAAACTCATGGATCCACCATTTGCTGAACTAGAAGGTAGTCAGTTGGCTGAATTGCGTTTGCAAAATAGCCTCAGTGCTTATTATGCAGCCTCGGCTAAGAAAGGGGCTGACTTTGAACAGCAGAAGTTGGAGGTGCGTGATCAGTTACAAGCCATGGGTGATCTGAAAAGTCTTGATAGTGACCAGCTTGGCAAACTGGCAAAACAAAGCACGGATTTTGAGTTGTGGTCACAGGCGGCTAAACTTTATGCCGCCTTAGCAGAAAAAACGTCTGAAAATGCCGCCAAGCAATGGGCTACTGCAGCAAAGTGGGCGCATCAGGCTGGTGAGGAAGAGACTGCCGAAGCTTATATGGCTAAAGCATTCACTACTGCTAGTTCTGAAGATGAAAAGCGTCTTTATCAGTATGCTTGGATGCAACAGGCGGTTTTTGCTGGCAAAACAGCGGATGTGGAAAAACAGGTGCGTGCTCAAACCGGTGACACTGCCTTAAACAAGGTAGCGCTGGAAAAATTGGCGGAGATTAGCCAACGTTTGACTCACCCGGAATTAACCGCTCAGTTGTATGCCAATTTAGCCGAAGAAGATCAACCCGCTCAGCAACAGCGTTGGTTAGAAAAAGCCGGTTATTGGGCAAGTCAGGCAGGTTTGCATGCGAAAGCCGCCACTTACAATGAGCAAGCTCTACAGTTAGCTCAGGTTCCTAGTGAAATCCATGCCTTGCAAGTGCGTTTGCTGGATAACTGGATGCAGGCTAAAAAACCTGCCAAAGCATTAGAAATTGCGCGTGAGTTACTGGATAACCCTAACAGTGACTTAGGCATGTTAGACACAGGTATTCAAACCGCGTTAGCTGCCAAATCTGTTCCAGATGCACGTGAATGGAATAAGCGTTATCTGGAGCTGAATCCTGAAGAAGCGAAAGCATATTTGCGTCAGGCCGATATTGAAATTCTGGCTAAAGATTACAAACAAGCCCTGTTTTACGTCAAAGAAGCGGTGCGTTTAGAGCCGGATAATCTGGTGGCGCGTGAACGCTGGGCTTATTTGGCCGAGCGCAATGGTGACAAACAATTGGCACTGGAGTTATGGGATTGGTTGTATCAAAAAACTGGCAAAGCGGATTATCAACGCAACCGCATTTATGTAGCCCAAGCCAGTTTGCAAGGGCATGGTTTGGATTATTTGCTCAAGCAGGCCCAAGAAAAGCCCTTACCAGTTAAAACTGCTGCGAGTGTATTCAGTGCTTTAACCCAAAAGTCGCCTGAACAAGCGGAAACTTTCATGCTGGATTATTTACAGCGTCATGCAATTACTGACATGACCTTGTGGAAATATCTGGCGGATTGGCAAGTTGGACAAAAACGTCTCACTCAAGCGCTGCAAACCTGGCAACAGCATGAAGCTACCTTTGGCGCGAGTAATCAAACCCGTTTGGCTCGTCTGCAAGTATTGTGGGAATTAAAGGATAAAGAACAGGCTAAGGCAGTTATGGCTTCGCTTGAAAATCCTGTTTTAGCGGAGATGACGCCGTATCAGTTGGAAATCCTTGCTGAATTACATTGGCAAAATAAGGATTATGCGCAAGCCCAGCAATATTACAGCCATTTAGTCCAAACCATTACTGAGAAAACGCCAGTAGCCACGCGTACTTCTTACTACACCCGTTTGGCTGAGACCCAAAAAGAACAGGGGGATGATCCTGGCGCTTTGCAAACTTTACAATCCGCCTGGCAAGCGACTCACGAACCTGACCTGTTACTCAATGCTTTGCAGATGGCTATGGATACTCATCAACCAGAGCAGGCTAATGACTTGCTTAAACAGGTGGCTCAACAAGAGCAATTATTTGAAATGAATGGTCGTTATTGGCTCCTGCGTGGGCAATTGGCTATACAGCAAAAGCAGCCTGAACAAGCGCGTGAGTATTACCAACATTTGTTACTGGTAGAAAATAAACCCAGCCCACTGCGCCAGCAAGGGTTAATGCAAGCTCTGGAACTCGCGCAACAGGACAAGGATCACACGGATTTTGATCACTATTTCCAGGAACTTGACGGCATAAGTTTGGAAAAGGCGCAACAGGCGCGTCTGTATGAGCTGGCCTTGGCGCGTGCGCTAACCGATAAGGATGCAGCACGTATGACCGCTTTGCTGGAGAAAGCCAAGAGTCGTCAAGTAGCCCTGTCTGGCTGGTTGCAAATGGCGGTGGCTATGGAACGGCAGGATAAAGCCACCGTGGATCAATTGCTAAAAACTTACAAAGACGATTTATCGTTAGGTGATCGGGTATCGGCTTTAGTTATGCTTGGGCGCGGTAATGAGGCCTACAAGGAAGCCAAACAAGCGATTGGTCAAGCTAAAAATGATGAAGAGCGTGAACTAGCCCGTAAATTGAGTTTGTCTCTAGCAGAAGGCCGCGTCTCTAGCATTACTGCTAATGTGCGTACTCAGCATATGCAAGGTTTAAATATGCAGGAACAAACCTTGACTTACCATCATGGCAAAATCAGTGATGAACTACCGGTGGACTACAGCTTGGAAGCCAGTCATGGTCGCTTAAGTGGTGATGTAGTGCAAAACGGTGCCCAGAATGAAGTGCGCGTTAAAGGTAGTTTGCATTGGCAGAATGAAAGCCAGCAGGTCAATGCCAGTGTTGGCCTAAATCAGCGGGATGGCCAAACCAAACCCGAAGCTTCTATTGGCTATCGTCAACAGTTCACCGATAGTGTGGCAGGTTCGGTTATTTATGGTTATCAGCAAACGCCACAGGAAAATGCTTGGCTGCGTGCCAATGGCTTACGTAATCAGTTACAGGTTGGCGCTGAAGTTAAACTGGGTGAAAACAATGTCGCTCAAGTGGCCGGTTGGCAAAGCGATTTTAACGATCGCAATAGCGGTAAGTCCTTAGCAAGTGCTAAAGGCGGCCGGGTAAGTCTAGTTCATCGGCAATCTATGGACAATCAGCGTGAATGGTTTGTAGGTGTGCAAGGGAATGCGGAATACTATGAGTCAGCCCATGATCTTGATGCCTTCCAGCGCGAGGGAATACCAGATGATAATCGTGGCTTGGCGTTACTAGCCGGTATTGGCAATGGAGCGCCAGGTACTACCACCTTGCCGCCGCAGGATCAGACATTACGCTATAACCTTAGTGCCTCACTTGGCAAGCAATGGCCAAATGGTGAAAGCACGCGCCATGTGGAAGCAACCGTAGGCAAACGTATCAGTTCTGCTGATGAATTAAGTATGGGTACGTTCTACGACAAAGGTAGCAATACCGAGAAAGATTATGGCCTGTTCATGCAGTACCGCAAATGGTTGGACTTCGATGAAGAAGCACCTAACCGAGGGGGATAATTAAAAATGACTAATCGTGTGATGAGACCGCTTGAATGGCGTCTGGACCTACCAACCTTAGGACAAGATTTCAGTGTTAAATGCTGGCTGGAAGTAGTGGCGTTATCCATTGGCATTCCTGCGATCAAAATGATTTTGCAAATGGATGATCCTTTTTTCATTCATGCGCCATTTCCATGGATATTACTGCCATTGCTACTCATAGCCTTGCGTTATGGGACTGTGCATGCGATTGCCGGATTTGGCTTATTGTTAGGCAGTATGCTGCTGCATTCTTGGCAATTGCAGCAGACTTATCCTGATAGTAAGCAGCTGCAAATGCTGGCTGGTATGTCCATCATGATTCTGTTGGCCGGTGAACTAACCGGTCAATGGCGGCGGCGTTATAGTGAAGGACAAGCGCATCTGGATCATTTGCGTAACGACATGACTAAGGTTGAGCGTGAATTACAGGTATTGCAGGTTTCACATGCCCAATTGGAAGAAGAAATGCTCGGGGTGGGTCATTCCCTGAAGCGTTCTTTGGATCTGGTTAAAAAGAATCTGCCACAGGAAATGTCCCCAACCGCACAGCGTGCATGGCTGGCCGACAAAATGATGGAGGTGCTAGGTGCCTATGAATGGCTGGAAACAGCTGCCTTTTTGGTGGTGGGTTCAGGTGGTGTGAAAACGGCTCAAATCCTTGCGCAAAAAGGCAAGGTTCAGGCCTTACGCGAAGGCGATTTCTTGTTGCAGGAAGTCATGCGTTCACGTCGCCCAGTCAGCTTTAAACGGGAAGCTTATCTGGATAATGTTTCCGATTCTGTGGGCAGCTCTTTGATTGCAGCATTGCCTATTATGGATGGCAGTGGTCATTTACGTATGATACTGGCGGTACAACATATTCATTTCACTGCTTATAACCGCAAGAATCTCAATCTGTTAGCAACTTTGTGCAACTGGTTGGGAGGGTTATTGCCTTGCCAGGCATTGATGGAAAGCCGCCCTAACGGTACTTGGATTTCTGGTGCCTTTGCGGTGGCTGATGAAATTCACACGGCTTTGAGTTTGTTAATGCAGCATAAGCGTTCAGTCGTGCTAGTTGGTGCTAGTTTGCCATCTACACCGGAGCAAGCCGAATATGCCAAGTATTTCACGGGGGTAGCGCATGGCAGTAACTCCTTGTGGCAAGTGCCACGTGGGGATCGTTTGATGCTGGTAATGCTGTTACCGCTTTCTCACCCTGAACGCTTTGCCTTGTATCAACAGGGGGTGGAAAAAGGCTTCCAACAACGGTTTGGTCAAGCCATCCCCCAGTCAGGTATTAAGTTAACTATGCAACACATACGCCAATACCAGAACAAACAACAATTAGTCGAATATCTGCGGGGTGTACAATGATTCAGTGGTTTGTATTGTTACATTTAGGCCAAGTGGCGGGCATGCTGGTTTGGTTGCGGCCTCAGCAATGGCGCACTTGGGCGGAATGGCAAAACTGGTTACTAGCTGGTTGCATTAGCTTATTCATGCCAATAATGGGCAATATTCTATTGTGGCTATTCCGTAACCAGCATGTCATTCCAGCAGCGCCGCCCGCTGAAGTTAAATCAGCGACTACGCCAGAACAGGATGCCCTGCATTATTTGGATTTGCCCACAGGTAAAGAAGTAGAAGTCGGTGCTGGTAAGGGCGATGAGCGTCTTAATTCGCTCAATATTGATCACTATCTGGATTTGCTTATGAGCAGCCGTGAGCTAGACAGCAAGCGCGCTGTAGCTTTGCTCAAGGAAGCCTTAGGCAGTAAAACCGAAAGTGCACGTTTATTGGCCTATGCGCTTTATTCCAAAAAAGAACAGGGTGACTTTCGTTTGCTGGATGAACTCCTGAATCAGCTTAAACAGGGGCAATTGAAAAATCCCCGGTTAAATTTGGCAATTGCGCAGACCTATTGGCACATTCTGGATATTGGTCTGGTAGACCCAGCAGTGGCTAAAGATGTGTGGGAAAAGGTTAATTTACATGCTGAAGTGGCAATGCGGCATGCGCCAGAATTATGGCAACCTTATTGGTTACGTGCGCAAGGCTATATGAAGGAAGAACTCTACGCACAAGCAGATAATTTGTTACGCAAAGCAGTGATGCGAGGTGCTAGTAAAGAGCGTATTGAACCGTTATTGGCAGAAGTCAAAGTATGTCTAAACCGAGCTAAAACCATAAATTCGCTCAACATGGGCGCAAATAGGGCATAATGAGCGATCTTCACCGTATCATTAGCTATTAAGAATCCATGACAAATAAGGTCTTTATTCAACGCCACCAAACGGTTGCCGTGAAAGTGGGACATGTTACTGTAGGTGGCAATGCGCCGGTCGTCGTTCAGTCCATGACCAATACCGATACAGCTGATGTGACTCGTACCGCTATCCAATGTGCGGAATTGGCGCGAGCCGGTTCTGAACTGGTACGTATTACCGTCAATTCACTGGAAGCTGCTCAAGCCGTTCCCAAAATTCGAGAGCACCTTGATAAGATGGGCTGTCATGTTCCATTGATTGGCGACTTTCATTTTAACGGACATAAATTGCTGACTGCTGTTCCAGATTGCGCACAGGCTTTAGCCAAATACCGTATTAATCCGGGCAATGTAGGGCGTGGTAAAAAGCGTGATGAACAATTCGCGCAAATGATTGAATTTGCCTGCCGTTATGATAAGCCGGTGCGTATTGGTGTGAATTGGGGCTCGTTGGATCAGGAGTTGTTGGCGAGAAAACTGGATGAGAACAACCAGCTTGCTCAGCCGCTGGAATTGTACGATGTCATGCATGAGGCTTTGATTGAATCAGCATTGTCCAGCGCATTAAAAGCCGAAGAATACGGGTTGCCGCATGATCACATTATCCTTTCGTGTAAGCTTAGCGAAGTGCAGGGTTTAATCCGTGCTTATCGGGATATGGCGAGCCGTTGTGATTATCCGCTCCATCTCGGCTTAACCGAAGCGGGTATGGGTAGCAAAGGCATTGTGTATTCAACCGCGGCTTTGTCGGTGTTATTGCAAGAAGGCATCGGTGACACCATCCGTATTTCCCTGACTCCAGAACCGCATGCTAAACGTGAAAAAGAAGTTATAGTCGGGCAGGAAATTTTGCAGGCTTTAGGTCTGCGCTCTTTTACCCCACAAGTAGTGGCTTGCCCTGGTTGTGGTCGTACTTCAAGTGACTATTTCCAACGTTTGGCTGAGCAGATTCAAAACTGGTTGCGTGAGCAAATGCCGGTATGGCGCGAGCAATATGCCGGTGTGGAAAGCATGTCAGTGGCGGTAATGGGCTGTGTGGTGAATGGCCCGGGTGAAAGTAAACACGCCAATATTGGCATTAGTTTACCCGGTAGTGGCGAAGTGCCTGTAGCCCCTGTGTATGAAGATGGGCAAAAAACCGTGACTCTAAAAGGCGACTCCATTGCTGAAGAATTTCAGGCGTTGGTGAATGCTTATGTTCAACGTACTTATAGCAGGACTTAATCCATGCGCTGTCGGGTAAAAGTGTGTGGTATTACGTCGGTCGCTGACACACAGATGGTTTGTGCTGCTGGGGTTGATGCGATTGGCTTGGTTTTTTATCCCAAAAGTAAGCGTCATCTGGAAATTGAGCAGGCAAGAGCTATTTGCCGCGCCACATCACCATTTGTGACTACCGTCGGTTTGTTTCTGGATGCGGAAGCGGATTTTGTGCATGAAGTATTAGCGGCAGTGCCATTGGATATTCTGCAGTTTCACGGTTCAGAATCCCCTGAATATTGTTCCCAATTTGCTCGCCCCTATTTAAAGGCTGTGGGTATGAAAGGCTTGGCTGTCTATGGGGGCTTTGCGGCTTATGCTGAGCGTTATCCACAGGCGCAAGGTTTTTTGCTGGATAGTCATGCGCCGGGGGCGGCAGGTGGCACCGGGGAAACTTTTGACTGGACACAAGTGCCGCAAGATTACCCCAAGCCCATTATTCTTGCTGGTGGTTTAAACCCTGATAATGTGGCGCAAGCGATCCAAATCAGCCGCGTGTACGGCGTTGACGTTAGTAGTGGAGTTGAGTCTGCTGCGGGCGTGAAAGATGCTGAGAAAGTACAAGCTTTTGTACGAGCGGCTACTGGCATAATCTTCTAAAAGCCCCTTGTATCTATTTGAACTAGCCGGGGATAACCCCGGTTAGAATACGTATCCTTCCTAATATTTATCTTACAAGCAAAATAAAATTTAAGCTTTATGTTGCTTATTTAAAGCCGTTAAATAATTGATTTTAAGCTTATGTGTTAGAGATTAGGGCAAATAGCCAAGCTCTTTACGGATATTTGCTGATTATGACTATCCATCCATAGTGAATCCTAACCCCACCAGTTTAAAAGGGTATTAATTTGCCTTGTGGTTATGAGGAGGAATGGATATATGACTATGGTAAACCCTAATCTTTATCAATTACATGGCCAGAATTTGAATATTGTTTATTCAATGAGTGGCTTTGATGGTAAAGGGCATTTTTCCTATCAAGATACGCATCAATCCCTACAGTTTACAGGCGATCAGATTCGTATTCTAAAAACGGAAGTCGGGATATTAGTAACGGTTTATATCAAGCTAACGGTGGATACGGGTTCAACCACTTTCAGCCTATTAGTCCAAGTGTATATTTGGACCAAAATCAGCAATCAGTCAACATTAACACGTTAGGTATTACCACTTTACATCGTTCATCTATTGTACCCGTATTAAATAAAGGGCAAACCGAGCAGTATCATGTTACTACTCTAACCGGTACAGCTCAGATTGTTGATTTTTAGTTATTTATATTATCAAGAATTAATTTATATGATGAGTTACTTAAGTTTGCTGAAAATAATTGGCATAAATAATCCTGCAGTCATAAAAATAATTAGATGTTTTTTTGTTTTTTAGAGTAATTCGAAAATTAATGGAACACTTTTGGAAAATCGATAGTCAACTATTGATAATGGTTTCTTATATTAAAGATTTATTAATAAAATACTTAAATTCTACAGTAAGAAAAAATGAATGAAATTATTTAGAATTGGAGGCGTTGATGAAGCTGTGGCTACAACGGTTACTAAATCCGCTTTACCTTGCAGGTATCTTAGTGGGCGCTATTTCGATTTCAGTAGGTTTGACAGTATTTTTAATCGCTATGACTGTACAGGAAGTGCCTTACCAGAAAATTAATTTTAATCTTGAGCAATTAACTAATGCAACACCTTCAGATGTGGCGACTATCCTTGGTAAGTTATTTGTCGTGAGCGAGAAGAATGAGATTATTTTAAGTAATCTTATCATGATTTCAGTGATTTTAGTGATTATGTCTTTATTGGTTGTGATTATACAAAGTTATTTTTGGAGTATTGACCGGAAAAAACTATTACATTGGAAAGAGAACGGCATTTTATATGAGCGTTTGGAGTTTTTGGATGGGGGTAGAATTAGAATTGATCATATAGAGATAGAGATTAATAAAGCCCAGCTCCAAACGCTGCTTGATCTGGCTAGGAAACGCTTAGAAGGTGCACCCTTGCATCCCTTGGATCTTAATCAAGATAACGCTGCTCAGGCAATCAAGCGTTTGCGAGAAGAACTGGGTAGTCGACTACTTGAAAAAACCTTTATTAAAAATCATCGTGGTAAAGGCTATTGGTTGGATATTGAACCTGCCAATATTAAGTTGAAAAGTCTTTAGGTCATCTTAACGTCTCTGAAGGTAATAACCCAACCAGCATTTTCTAATTTTTTAAGCGCATCAATACCACAACTTTTTTTGTCTTGACCAGAACCTACTTCTTTGCCTTCTTTAAATTCTTTGCGAGTTACTGTATTTAACCATACACGCTCAGTAATAATCCTTTCGGCTTTATACGTGACCTCACAGGTTTGTGCCGCTGCATAAGTAATAGGATTGTAAGCGAGCGTTAAGAAAAATAGCAGTAGCAAGATTTTAGTTTTCATCATAAGCCTCTTTAATCAATAAAGTAAATGAGTTGTTAAGTCAAAAAGGGTTTAACAACCTCAATTTATTATTCATACTAAAAATATTTAGTGGGATCTTCAATAAAAAGTGCTTGTTATAATATACCAAACGCTCGAGATGCCATATCAGAAGAGTAACAGGATTATTTTATTCGCAATGGATAGAATTGTCATGGATTTTGGGCAATTTGTTATTGTGTATAAGGTAATCAATGAACCAAGCTAAGCAACACAAGAGCACTAACTGTTTAACAGAATTGCTTTTGTAATAACTGTTTAGTTTGAGCTTATTGACATTGAATGACTATTAATTCAGGGGAGTGTTATATGCAACTGCGTAAATTCATTATTCCAGGTTTAATTGTGACCTGTTTATCTGCTCCGGTAATGGCGCAAAATGTGAGTGAAACTGAGCGCACTGGTGCTACTTTAATGCATGTTAGTATGGTAGATAGTGATCATAATAGTGTGATTGATCGAGTTAAACAACAGCAGCAACAACAACAGCAACAGCAGCAAAAGCGTGCTATGACTTTGGCAAAAAGCACCTTGCCTTATCCAGCAGACGATCAAGGTTTCTTGGTTTAATGGCTAGGGCATTTTACTAATAAATAATAGGCTGGGTGTGCTCAGCCTATTCTGGATAATAGAGGTAATGGTATGAGTAGCATGCAACTGTATTACACTCTAAAGTGGCCAAAGACACCACCGCCTATTGTTAATGGCGTATTACGTGCTCATGTTGTGATGATGGAAGCATGGTTAGAAGAATTTTTATGGTTAGCAGAGCATAATTACCCTCAATATTTTTATTTATATGTGGATACGATTAAATATGCTACGGTAGAAGAGCAACGTAATTTTTTATTAGCGCCACCTATTTTCGAATTAATGAAAATGGCGCGGACACAATTAGGCTCTGCTAGCTGTTGTGAGGTAATACGGCGCTATGCGCAAGATATTCAATTACAGCAGGGCAATGCACTAGGGTGGACAGCATTAGCTGATAGTGAAAATCGCTTAGGGCAAGGTAAATACCTGTCATCAGTCATGGCGGATAGTATTATTGTCGATTTTGATAGTCCTTATGCTTTAAGAATGGATCTCACTAGCAGCGTTTTATCCGAAACACCATTACCTGCACTGGGGGCTGTTCGTGAGCAGATTCTCACGAAATTGAGTGACGCATTAAAGTTGATCGATGAGGTAGCTAGTACGGCGGGTCAATTGATACGGAATACCACACGTTGTATTCGTGTCCGCGTATCAAATAGTACTAATACAGCTGCTGAAACCGATCCAAATACGATTGGGGAAATGCGTCTTTTAAATTACCACTTCAAGGATAAAGACATTATTGAAGTAGCGGATACGTTGATTCATGAATCTTTGCATAGCTTTTTGGCTATGTATGAATTGCAACATGGCAGCTTTGTTGCTTTTTCACAATCATCATTAATTCGCCCGGTGTCTCCTTGGAGTGGTAATCCTATTCCCTATAATGCGTTTACGCATGCTGTGTATATTTATTTTGCTTTATTTGAGTTTTACCGCCTTTTATATCCACATTTATCAGATGCAGCTGAAAAAAAGCAGGTGGCTTTATTAATGAACCGTTGTTCACGGGGATTTCGTGTCCTGGATTTACAGCGAGCATTGCAAATGGTAGGTAAGTCACCGGATTGGGCAATGAAGCAATATCAGCTTATGTCGCAGGATGTACAGTCTTTCTACCAACATAGTCAGGAGGCTGTATGTTAAGTATCTTGTATTCAAAATATGCACCTGATGCTATTACCGCATCTGTGTTACGGGTAGGTCAAGGCTATGAGCACATTAAGCCTCTCTGTATGGAAGATTGTATACAGCAAGGCCATTGGGAGGCAGATAAGAGTGGGCGTTTTATATTTAGATTGCCTCAAGAGACTGCTAATAATTTAGTAACTACAGATTACTTAATTAATAGAGCCTTTATTTATGATGAAAGCTTACAGCTTTCAGGCGATTTTCCACCTGATGTGATTCAGTTAGAAGTCGAATGTTGCTTTCGTCATTGGATTAATAAAGTTAAGCACACCAGTGCGTGTAGTGGTTTGTATGGCTTATGTGGGAATTATTTACCGTTATATTTGCAGTGGAAACAGGTTAGTAAACTTAATTTGGATTTAAATTTGCCACGCTATGACTATGCATTTGGTAGTTTAACTCCTGAAACACAGGATTTTAATAATACGATTTATAAATCACCGTTTGATTGTCGTACTTGGCGACCTAATTCTGCTCCTGAGCAATATTGGCATAGTTTTGTGGTAGAAAGACCCCAAGGTATGCCGGTAATTGCCATTATTGCTCATGATGACGTGTTATTTAATACTGATGTAGAACCGAAAATCGCTGAGCGTTTGCAGGATTACAGTTTGGTATTAGCGCATTTATTCGGTAGTCGTTTTGGTGAAATTCTTTATTTTATTGATGGAGAGCTTATTACCTTTGCTGCTTTCAGCCATATTGTGAGCAAAGGGTTTGCTGATGATAGACTGGATAGGCTAATGGATAAAATATTAAGTTCATTGGAGAAAACTTACTATGGATAGTATTAACCGTTTTACTTTTAGTTTGGCATTAGCCTTAATAGCAACGTCAATTGCCGCACAGGAGGATAATGTCCTGAATATACCTACTCCCCCACAACCACCGGTTCCACCTAGTGTATCGGCACGAAATAGCGATTCTAGTATTGTTCACCTGCATTTTAGTAGCGAGCAAGGGCAGGTTGATATTCAAATAATAGGTAAAGTTCCTAGCCTTAATGCTCATGACAACACCCAGCTGGATTTTCAAGCCAATAGTGAACTGCGGGCCACTATTCAAAAGCAGGGTGAAAATAGAGCCAGTACATTGATATGGAATAGTGCCGGTTGTACCAGGACTAAAACCGTACCTAGTCAGGCGTGTACGCTAGAAGAACGTGAGCAAATCATTAAATTCATTCAACAAATTCCCACACCGCCGACACCACCTAGCGACTAACGCTAATCTGAGTTGTTTAAAACGTTTGCGGATTAAATGTTTATTAGTAGACAAGCAATATGCATAAGCTCCTCAGTGAGTTAGTGGATTGCTAATACTCCCCTGTCTGCGGAAAATCGGGGAATAAAATGGAATGTGTCACGATAGCAGCAGGAATATGAAACGTCATATTACCGTTAGGGGCGCACAGCCACACTTCTTTTGCACCGCATGAAAAATGTAGAGTGATTTTATCTTCCATTTCAAGGTTGGTATTCGCTGATGACAAAATTTCGACGCAAACTTCTGGCGCAACCGAGCACTCGGTTTCAGTTTTAATGCGGGCAAATATATCGGGTGATGCCCACGCCACATCCGCGACTTTGGTACCTTTGTGCGTATAAATCGCACATTCGGTCAATGCTTTGCCTTCGTGACGCAGACTTTTCAATAAAGCCGCAATTTCGCCTTGCAAAATTGAGTGATAAACCTTGGCTGGTGACATACCAATTTGCCCGTATTCATTTAATTCTAACTTGAATGGCAAATTTTGCAGGTCAGGTGGCTACAGACTTCTTGCTAGTTCATACCTATTCTCCGTTGAAGATATTGAGATTATACCATGCAAGGCTGAGTAGGCTCATGCACCGTCTGGTGCAGGGGGGGATAATGATTTAGCAGAAATATCGCACTGAGTATAAAAGTTAAGAATAGCAAATTCCTATTGCTTGAAATCTAATCAATAGTTAATATTTATCTTAAATCAATAATCGCTATTTGTAGTAGTGGTTGTGTATCGGGCTTGTAAAATTTTCACATAAAAGTGTTGGTATGCCAATTAAACCCCAGCCGCGAGTTTATGTCTGTTCACTATGTGGATGGCGCAAAATAGTTGCGCCGTGCAGTGATGCGTTATTGCCAGGTGAATGGATTAGCCAATGTCCACGGTGTGGTAATACCTCCCTGACAATAGATGCTGTCTCGGACTTTGCCAATGTTTTTAATACGTTACTAATTAAATTTTTTCGGTAAGTTTTAAAGAGAAAGTTACTTATGCACGAAGCAAATATTGAAGTTTTAAGAAATGAAGCACAGCGTCTGCTTGAGTTGGAAATCACGTTGCTTGAGGAAATGCTGCGGGCTGATGGTGTCGTTAGCAATGCTACGACGGAATCTAAGCAGACGTTTGATCGGGAATCTGTACCTAAATACCTTGAGGTGTTAAGAGGTGAACACACTAAACTAACCAATATGGAGTTGGTGATCGCGGTTGTTGGTACAATGAAAGCAGGGAAATCCACCACGATTAACGCTATCGTTGGCACAGAAGT